>QWRD01000009.1 GCA_003670575.1 Chloroflexota bacterium | reverse complement strand
GGACGCGTCGTCCCGCTGGTGTGAGCTTCGCGTTACCGTGCACAAAGGACCTCTTGGAATCTGGTGCTGCTGTGGTAGCCACACCTTCTCCCGGAGGTCCCTTTCATTCACCCCGCTCTGTCACCAACCTCTGTGCTCAGTACACCTAGTGCACCCAGACTTGGGTCACCCCGTCCAGCGCGTTGACTCGGCGATCCAGTGACGGTTGGCGGTGGACTGGATGGTCCGTTGGATCCGAGTCGTCGTGCTGCACGGCCAGCCGGATCCAGTTGCCGTCGACACCTACCAATTCAACACTGGAGACGTCGCACAACGTAGCGAGGCCGCGCATAAACGCGCCGACGTCCATCGGCGGTCGCAGGCGGGCGAACAGCAGCGTAGTCGTCATTGGGCGGGGTTCCCCACGGCAAGCGCGAGCGCCCGACCTCGACGTACCGCAGGAACCGATCGCGAACCTGGGGCGCGTATCAGTGGGCAGGAATTACAGCCGCAATTATGCGCGCTGCTTCCACATCGATGGGGCGATTCAAGCACTCGCGCGGCAAGCTGTCAGCCGTGTGTCAGCGCCCGAGTAGCGTGCCGATCGAGGCGCGGTGCGCAGCCACGAGGTGCGCGACCACATCTGCCCGCGCGATCTTCTCCGCCTCGCCAGCGTCGCGGCGTTGCACCTCGACGACGCCCGCGGTCTGGTTGCGGCTGGAGACGGTGACGCGCAGCGGGAGACCGATCAGGTCGGCGTCGTTGAACTTCACTCCGGGCGACTCATCGCGGTCATCGAACAGCACGTCGAGGCCGGCCGCCTCGAGTTCGGCGTACAGCGCCTCGGCGTCGGCGGCCAATGCGGCGTCGCGCCCGAGTCCGAGGCCGACGAGGTGTACATCGAACGGTGCGATCGTCGCGGGCCAGATGATGCCGCGCTCGTCGTGATGCTGCTCGACGGCGGCGGCGATGATGCGGTCCACGCCAATGCCGTAGCACCCCATGATCGGCACGCGCTGCTTTCCGGCCTCATCCAGCACGGTGACGTTGAAGGCCTCCGAGTAGATGCGGCCCAGGCGGAAGACGTGCCCCATCTCGATGCCGCGCGCGGCGCCCAGCGTGCCATCACAACGCGGGCAGCCGTAGCCGACTTCCGCAAGCGCGCAGTCGATGACGTCGCCTTCGGCGGCCGACCAGTCGCGACCGTGGTTCACGTTGCGCAGGTGCATCCCATCGCGGTTCGCGCCCGCGACGAGGTTCGGCGTCTCCGCGACGGCGCGGTCCGCGATCACGCGCACGCGGGCGTCGATGCCGATCGGCGAGGTGTATCCGGGCACGATGCCGTAGGCGCGTGCCTCGACGTCCGTCATCGGGCGCAGCTCCACGCCGTGCAGATGGTTGCGCACCTTGATCTCGTTCACTTGCATCTCGCCACGCACGACGACGAACACCGGCTGCGCGGGCGCGGATGCGTCGTGCGGGTCGGTGGCCATGTACAGCACGGCCTTCGCGGTCTTCGAGGCGGGCACGCCAAGCAGCGCAGCCAGCGCCTCGATCGTCGAGGTGCCGGGGGTGGCGACTTCTTCGGTGGGAAGCGGTACCTTGATGGGAGCGGGGACGCGGCGGAAGTCGGCCTTCTCTGTGTTCGCGGCATAGTCGCAGCGGTCGCAGCGCACGATCACGTCCTCACCGATCTCGGTGAGGAACATGAATTCGCGCGAGTCCTTGCCGCCGATCGCGCCCGAGTCGGCCTCGACCGCGATCGTCGGCACGCCGCAGCGGTCGAAGATGCGGCGATACGCGACGAACATCGCGTCGTACGAGACGTCGAGGCCCGCGTCGTCCATGTCGAAGGAGTAGGCGTCCTTCATCGTGAATTCGCGGACGCGCACCAGCCCACCACGGGGGCGGGCCTCGTCGCGGAACTTCGTCTGGATTTGGTACAGCGTCATCGGCAGGTCGCGGTATGAACGCGCGTGCGAGGCGAAGAGGCTGGTGACCACCTCCTCATGCGTCGGGCCGAGGGCCATCGCGCGCTCGCGCTGATCGCGCAGTCGGAACAGCACGCTGCCCATCGAGTCGGCTCGCCCGCTCTGCTCCCAGATGTCCAGCGGCTGCAGCGCCGGCATATGCAGCTCAATGCCGCCCGCACGATCCATCTCCTCACGCACCGCCTGCTCTACCTTGCGCTTCACGCGCCAGCCGAGCGGCAGGTAGGTGTAGACGCCCGCCATCAGCTGGTCGATGGAACCGGAGCGCAGCAGCAACTGGTGGCCGGCAGCCTCGGCGTCCGAGGGTGCCTCGCGGAGGGTGTGGAGGAAGTAGCGGGACATCTTCATGCGGTGAGTCTAGGTTCGGCGCGGGAGGCGGGCAAACGCGGGTAGCCTCGTGTACGTGATGCGAGGCCGCGCGGTGGCCCCGGCCGTTTCGGGAGTAGGATAGCGCCATGCCATATCGAGAAGCCCCCTACGCCGGCCGATGCCGCCACTGCAATTCCCAGACCGCGCTTGCCTGTGTGGCGTGCGCTCACCACGTCTGTAGCCGCTGCCAGGAGCGCCACGACGTGGAGTTCCCGCACAAGTCCTACGGTGCCGAGGTGCTGCGCACGTAGGTTCCCGTTCCGATCCGCTGAGACCCCCACCCCAGCCCTCCCCCGTAAAGGGTGAGGGGCCGGGGGTGAGGGCTCTGGTCCTATACCCCCGCCGCCCGCAGCACCTCGAGCGCGTGGGCAACTGCCTCGTCGGGCTCGTGCTGGTCGATCTCGAGGGTGCGCGCCGCGCTCGAGGGCAGCCGCGCCGCGAGCCACTCGAAGTCCACGTCGCCGTTGCCCGGCGCGCGGTGGTCGGTGAGCGCGCGCACATCGTGGGCGTGGGTGCCCAGCAGCCGCTCGCCCAGCACATCGAACCATGCCGCGCGCTCCGTGAGGCCGAGGCGATGCTGCACCTCGGCGTGGCCGACGTCGTGCCAGTAGCCCGCGACGTGCGCCGGGTACGGCGCGAGCAGCGTCGCGAGTTCATTCGGCAGCGGGATCTCGTGGTAGTGCAGGCGCGTCTCGATGCCGAGCGCGATACCTCGAGGCTCCGCGTACGCGACCAGTTCGGCGAGCGTGCGGCGCGCGGCCTCCACCCATTCCGGCGCGCGGGCGGCGCGGTCGCGTACCGCCTCGTCGGCTGCGGCGCGCCACTCGTCCGGTGCGAGGTCGCGGCGTGGGTAGAGCTCGCGCAGCCGGCGCTCGGCGGGTAGCAGCCGGCTCCCGATGCCACCGAGGTGGACGATCACCGAGTGCGCGCCTGCCTCGCTGGCGAGGTCGACGGAGCGCAACGTGTACTGCACCGCGAGCGCGCGCTCTGCCTCGTCGGTGGAGGCGAGGTTCATCTCGCGGTTCCAGCCGGCGGTGGGGTGGCGTTCGAGCGGCGCGGGGGCGTGCACGCTGGTCACCGGCAGCACGCGGCTGGCGAGGATCACGCCCGCCATCTGCGCGTCCATCGAGTGGTTGATTTCCACCGCGCCGTAGCCGAGCTCGGCGGCACGTTCGAGGAAGGCGCGCAGGTCGTGCTCGAAGCGCGGCTGCATCGCCCACATCGTGCTGAGCGCGAACAGGGGAGGCGCGAGCGGCGCGGGCGTAGCGGTCGAGGGTGACTCGACCATTACTTGGCGGCGCGCCGATTCTCGATGATCGTCTCAAGTTCGGTGCGCAACTTGCCGAGCACCTGGTCGTACGGGTAGTGGCCCAACGACTCTTCTCCGCGCTTGAGGTTCACCGCCAGCGGCCCGCACCACAGCCCGATGTCGGCGTCGTCCGTCTCGCCGGGGCCGTTCACGCGGCAGCCCATCACCGCGATGGTGATCGCGTGCGCCTTCGCGAACTCGGACATGACCTTCACCTGCTGCGCGAGCTCGATGAACGCCTCGTTCTCCACGCGCGAGCAGGAGGGGCACGAGATGATGTTCAGCCCCTCGCCGAAGTTCGGCGGCACCGAGCGGAACCGACCCGCCGCTATATCCGCGAGGATCTCGCGACCCGCGCTGATCTCCAGCCCTTTGTCGTCGAACGGCACGGTGAGCGAGACGCGGATGGTGTCGCCGATGCCTTGCGCGATCAACTGTTCGAAGGCGATGCGCGTCTTGATGATGCCGTCGGGCGGCATGCCCGCCTCGGTGACACCGAGGTGCAGCGGGACGTCGGGGCGCTGCGTGGCGAACCGGCGGTTGCCCTCCACGACCTTGCGCCAGTCGGAGTCCTTCATTGAGACGACGTAGCGCGTGAACCCGAGGTCATCGAGGATCGCGCAGTGCTCCAGCGCGCTCGCGACCATTGCGCCGACGTCGTCGTGGCCGAACTCGGCGGTCTTGATCGGGTCCACCGAGCCGCAGTTCACGCCGATGCGGATCGCGCAGTCGTGCGCCTCGGCGGTCTCCGCGAGGAACGCCACCTTGTCGCGGATCGGCAGTTGCCGCTCGTGGTGCCAGAGGTGGCCGGGGTTGTAGCGAATCTTGTCGACGTGCGGCGCGACCAGGCTGGCGAGCCGGTAGTTCTCCTGCAGGTCGACCGAGAGCGGCGCCGTCGTGCGCCCGCGCACCTCGGCCAGCGCTTCCACGTCCTTGCGGGAGTCGACCGCGATGCGCACGAGGTCGGCGCCGGCCGCCGCGATGAGGTTGACCTGGCGCACGGTGGCTTCGATGTCCTGCGTGCGCGTCGCCGCCATCGACTGCACCGCGATCGGCGCGCCTCCGCCAATCGTCACCGGCCCGACGCGTACGGCGCGGGTCTTGTTCCTCGGCTGCTGGTCGATCAGGTGGAGCTCGGTCATCGGCGTGTCACTCCTCGTGCGCCACGCAGGATCGCACGCGGCGGGGGAGGGGCGCTAGGGGGCGGGGGGGGGCTTACCGCCCGAGCGTCGCGCGAATCGCATCCCGCACGAGGCGGTTTGTGAATCGCGATGCCAGCGCACCTTCTTGGATCCGCAGCAGCAACGCTGGGGAGAGCGGATCAGACTGACGGAGCATCCCGCGCGCTTTGGCGACGTCCAGCGGTTGTATGGGATTGAAGTCGGTCCTGCGATAGAAGACACATGAGTCGTGATCCGGCCACGGGTGCTCATTCGGTGTCACGATCACACAGTGATCGCCACATGAATCCTTGTTGTGTGAGGTGAGGCTGACCACAACAATTGTCGCGTCCGACGTGGGCTGGCTCAGAACAATCCAGAGGTGCCCGCCCATGTCGAGGCCGATGATGGTCTCGCCTGGGATCACTCCGAAGCTGCGTACATGCTTCTGAAGGAGTGGATGGCCTCCACCTGCGAGGACACCTTCCGAATCTCGTCATCGGATTTCCCGGCTTCTCGGAGAATCACTCGAACATCGATCGGAAGCATGCTTCCTTCGGGGTCTTCCCACTCCGGAAGTGTGTGGACGTATTTCACCAGCTGCCACTGGTCGAGGTTGCCGAACCGCTCATTCACGGAGTCGAGCACCTCGATCTCGTACGGCGAAAGCTGGTCCGTGTCGGCGGGCGACGCCAATTGGACGTCATAGTTCACCGGCCCCGCGATGTACTGGCGCCAGGCAGCGGAGGTGCCGTACTGGATGAACGTCAGCACGCGGCTGAGCACCGGACCAAAGTCCATCGACACCAGCCGATCGCCGGTGATCGGATAGCCGCTCTCCACCAGCGATTGACGGTCGGCGAGGTACAGCAGCTTGATCAACTTCATGTACGGCATCTCGCCGCCCTGAAGTGATAGCAGGTAGGCGGAGGCCTGAGCGGTCTTACGCTCGTCGAATACAAACTGCATACGTCAATGGTATGCGGAGACGGTCAGCGGCGTAACCCCCCGAGTGGCAGCGCCCCATCCCCTCTACCGGAACGATTCCCCGCTCACGATGCGGCTGACGTCGGAGAACGTCACGGCCACCGCGAGCGCGATGAAGAGCACGAAGCCGACGAGGTGCACCATCGCCTCCTTCTCCGGAGCGATGCGGCGGCCGCGGCGCACCACCTCGATCAGGATGAAGAAGACGCGTCCGCCGTCGAGCATGGGCAACGGCAGCAGGTTCAGGATGCCGAGGTTGATCGAGAGCAGCGCGGAGAGCTCCAGCAACGAGGCGAGCCCGCCCTGCTTCGCCACCTCGCCGGTGGTCTGCGCGATCGCGACCGGACCGGCGACCTGCGGCCCTGCGCCGCCGTAGAACCAGCCGAGCACCTCGTTGCGCGCGAGGATCATCGTCTCCACGGTGGCGCGTAGGCCGTTCGGCAGCGACTGCCACGGCGGCTGCGAGACCACCTCGGTGAACGCGTTCTGCGGCGAGATGCTGATGCCGGTCGGGCCCTGCCCGGCGGGCGGTGCCCAGCGCGGCGTGACGTGCAGTGTCATCGCCTCGCCGCCGCGCTTCACCTCGATGGGCGTCTCGCGGCCGACGTTGAGCCGGATCAGCCGGCCGGCGTCGATGGTGTTCTTGGAGTTGCGCCCGCCGATCGTGTAAATCACGTCGCCCTCTTTGAGGCCCGCCGCCAGCGCCGGGGAGTCCGGCAGCACGCCCGCGACCGTCGCGCGGCCGATCGACTCCTCGTGCGGGACGGTGAACGCGAACGCGAACAGCACGATGGGAAGCAGCAGGTTGATGATCGAGCCGGACGCCAGCACGATGATGCGCTGCCATGCCGGTCGCGAGGCGAGCGAACGCGGGTCGGTCGGATCCTCCTCGCCCAGCAGGCGGACGAAGCCGCCGAGGGGCATCCAGTTCACCGAGTACTCGGTCTCGCCGAAGCGCTTCGCCCAGGCGCGCGGCGGGAAGCCGACGCCGAACTCCAGCACGCGCACGCCAAACAGCTTGGCGGTCACGAAGTGCGCCGCCTCGTGCGCCACGACCAGGATCACGAGGATCGTGAGGAACAGCAGCGCCGAGGTGAGCGGGCCGCGTGCGTACACCGCCGCGACGGCGATGGCCACCAGCACAGAAAGCGCCGTGCTGACCAGTCGTGCGGTAGAGGGCCGGTCGACCGGTTCCTGTGCGTCCTGCTCGTTCATCGTTCCTGACCCTTCGGGTTCGCGTCGGCGAGGGCGGCGTCTGCGTAGGCGCGGCCCCATGTTTCGGCCTCGATCAATTGTGGCAGGTTTGGCTCGCGTTGCGGCTGGTGTCGCTCCAACACCTCGCCGAGCACGCGTGCGATGTCGGTGAACCGGCAGCCACCCGCGAGGAAGCGCGCGACCGCTATCTCGTCGGCGCCGGAGAGCGCGGCGGCCGTCGTGTCATCGCGCCGCCCCGCCTCGATGGCGATCGCGAGCGCGGGGAAGCGCGCCGTGTCCACCGCACCGAAGTGCAGTGCGCCACGCAACGCCAGATCCAGCGGCGCGATCGCGGGATGCGCGTCACGCTGCGGATAGGTGAGCGCGCACTGGATCGGGAGCCGCATGTCCGGCTCGCCGAGTTGAGCTTTCACGGAGCCATCGGTGAACGTCACCAGCGAGTGCACCACGCTCTCGCGGTGCTGCACGATGTCGATGCGGTCCATCGGTACATCGAACAGCCAGCGCGCCTCGATGGCTTCCATGCCCTTGTTGAACAGCGTCGCGCTATCGATCGTCACCTTCGGGCCCATGCGCCAGGTCGGGTGTTGCAGCGCCTCGGCGGGCGTCACCTGGGCGAGACGGTCGAGGTCGTAGTCGCGGAACGCGCCGCCGGAGGCGGTGAGCGTGAGGCGCGCCACGGACTCGGGCGCTTCGCCCCACAGGCACTGCCAGATCGCCGAGTGCTCCGAGTCCACCGGTCGCAGCGAGCCGCCAGCGTCGAGGGCTGCGCGCACCGCGTGCCCGCCGACCACCAGCACTTCCTTGTTCGCGAGCGCCACGGCCTTGCCCGCGCCGAGCGCGGCCAGCGTCGGCGCGAGACCAGCGAGACCGCTGGTGGCCATGAGTACGACATCGACGTCCGGGCGGGCCGCCATCGCCTCCATCGGCTGCCACATCTGGTGCAATGCAGTGCGGCCCAGCTCGGCGGCGAGTGTCGAGGCCTCGAGGCCGGGGAGCGCCCACGCGGCAGCGGGGCGGAACTCCGCGATCTGCTCGCGCAGCCGTGCGACGTTCCCGCCCGCGGCCAGCGCGACGACCTCGAACCGCCCGGGAAGCGAGCGGACAACATCGAGCGTCTGCTCGCCGACGGAGCCGGTCGAGCCGAAGATCGCGAGACGAATTATGGAGTTGTCCACTGCACGATCCAGTATAGCAACGGCCCTGCGGCGAGCAGCGAATCGAGTCGATCGAGCAGTCCGCCGTGCCCCGGCAGCAGGTTCGACATGTCCTTCACGCCCATGCGCCGCTTCAGCGCGGACTCGAGGATGTCACCACCGATCGCGAGCAGCGGCACGCCGACCGCGAGGAGCGCGAGCCACGGCGAGAGCGCGGGCGACGCGATGCCGAGCGCCAGCGGCAACCCGACCACCGTCGCGCCGCCGAGCAGCATCCCGCCGACGAATCCCTCCCAGGTCTTATTCGGCGAGACAGCGGGCCAGAGTCGATGCCGTCCGATGAGTTTGCCGGTCGTGTACGCCGCGGTGTCGGTCGCGAACACCGTTGCCAGCAGCACGAACATCCACCATGCGCCGTCGGGGAGGGCACGCAGCAGTAGCCAGTGTGCGCCGAGAGCCCCGAGGTAGAGCACGCCACCAAGCCACCACAGGCCGGGAGGTGACCCGCCCTCGTCTACGCGATCCTCGTCGCGGATGTACAGCAGCAGGGCGAGCATGAGCGCCGTCGTGCCCAGCAGCGCAATCAGCGACCAGCTCTGCGCGCCGGGGATCGCACGCACGGTCGCCGCGATCATCGCGGCTGCCACGGCGGCCGCGAGCGCCGTCGTGCGGGACATCGCGCCGGGCGAAGCGAGTACGAACTCAGCGGTGCCGGCCGCGATGACGAGGGTCGTGGCTGCGGAGAACCAGCGTTCCGGCGCGAGCAGCAGCAACGCAAGCAGCGGGAGTCCGACGGCCGCGACCACAAGGCGCTGGGCCAGCATTGTTCAGCCGCCGCGGCCGGGTTCGCCCGGTACCAGGCCGAATCGCCGTCGCCGTCGGCTGAATTCCACCAGCGCGGCGTCCACCTCAGCCGGGCCGAAGTCCGGCCACTGGGTGGTGGTGAAGTGGTACTCGCAGTAGGCGGCCTGCCAGACGAGGAAGTTGGAGATGCGGTGCTCGCCACCGGTGCGGATCAGCAGGTCGGGATCCGGCTGGCCGGCCGTCGTGAGGTGGGCGGCGATCGCCTCCTCGGTGATCTGCTCGGCGGTTGCGCCCGCCGCGACCAGTGTGCGCACGGCGGCAACGATGTCCGCGCGGCCGCCGTAGTTGAACGCCAGGTTCACCGTCATGCCGGTGTTTCCCGCAGTGCGCTCCACCGCCGCCTTGACGCGCTTCTGCAGCCCCTTCGGCAACCCCTCGAGGTCGCCGATGTGGCAGAGGCGCACGCCGGTCTCGTGAAGCGCGGTCATCTCGCGGTCAATCACGCGGCCTGCGAGGCGCATGATGCCGTCCACCTCTGCGCGCGGACGGCCCCAGTTCTCCGTGGAGAATGCAAACAGTGTGAGCACGGGTACCTGGTGTTGGCCGAAGCGCTCGATCACGACGCGCAGATTCTCAGCGCCGGCGCGGTGGCCCTCCTGTCGCGAGAGGCCGCGGCCCTCCGCCCAGCGCCCGTTGCCATCCATGATGATCGCGACGTGCTGCGGCCGAGAGTCGAGGTGCGGGACGGGCGCGGCGGCGACGGCGGGTTGGACTACCACGCAGCAGTCCGGGAGGCACCCGTCCGAAGCTCCGCTCCCGAGGGTGCGATCGTACCAGGCGCCGTGGCGTGACTAGACATCCATCAGCTCCCGCTCTTTAGCGCGAGTGATTTGATCCACCTTCTCATTGTGCTGCTGCGTCAGCTGGTCGATCTCCTCGGCGCTGCGGCGCTCCTCGTCCTCGGGGATTTCGCCGGCGCGCATGCCCTTCCGCAGCTCGTCGATAGCGGAGCGACGGATATTGCGCAGCGCGACGCGGGCCTCCTCGGCCTTCCCGTGTACCTGCTTCACCAGCTCCTTGCGTCGCGCCTCGTTGAGCGGGGGGATCGGGAGGCGAATGACGTGGCCATCGCTGGAGGGGTTGATGCCGAGGTCGCTCGTCTGGATCGCCTTCATGATCGAGTCGAAGGTGCCTCGATCCCAGGGCTGCACGGTGATCAGTTGGGCGTCCGGTGCGGCCAGCGTCGCCAGCTGGTTCAGCGGCATGGACTGGCCGTAGTGCGTGACGTGGAGGTGCTCCACCAGCGCCGTGTTGGCGCGGCCGGTGCGCACGGTGTCCAGGGTGTTGCTGTACGCCTGCACCGCTTTGTCCATGCGGTCATCGGCGTCCAGCAGGGTTTCTTCGCTCATGGTGATCCTCGGCTGGGGCCCCACCGCTGGGCGGCAAGTGGTCCGTGGCAGCGGTGCGGCGGGGGATAAACGATACCGCAGCCGCGCCCACCCATGCGAGGACACGCGATTCGTGTGCCGCTCCCGGGCGGGCGCCAGTGTCGCCGAGGGCCTACTGCTGTCCGAGCTCGAACCGTGCGATGCGCGCGACCCGTACGTTCTCGCCGGTGGTGGCGATCACGTCCTGGATCAGTTGCTGGATGGTCTTGCTGCTGTCCTTGATGAAGGATTGGGTCATCAGCGCGTTCTGCTCGGGGGTGCCGTTTGAGTCGGCAGGCACGTCCTCCGGTCGGATCGCCAGCGGGTTCATCGCGGCAACCTGCATCGCAATGTTCCGGGCGAGTTCCTTGAAGGCGTCCGTACGTGCGACGAAGTCCGTCTCGCAGTTCAGTTCCACCAGCGCGCCAATGCGCCCGCCGCCGTGGAGGTAGGACTCCACGGTGCCCTGACCAGTCTCACGGTCGGCGCGCTTTGCTGCGGCGGCCATGCCGCGCTCCCGCAGCAGCGTGCGCGCCTGGTCGAAGTTGCCACCGGCCTCTTCGAGTGCGCGCTTGGCGTCCATCACCCCGGCACCGGTGGCCTCGCGCAGGCGCTTGACGTCGTCAACGGATACCACGGCAGTGCTCCTCGAGTTCTGGCGGCGCGCTCCGGTTGGCTGCGGACGGACGCCGAGGTTGCTTGTTAAACGATCGATGCGCTCGGAGTGGCCCCTTTGGTCACGCCTGGCGCATCGCCCGTCTTGTTCCGAAGTTGCGGTCTACGACCTACTCAGCCAGCGCGGCGCTCATGCTCTCGCGCGTGGCTTCCTGCTCGACTTCACCGTAGGCACGACCCTCGATGACCGCGTCGGCGATGCGCCCGGCGATCAGGTGGATCGAGCGGATGGCGTCGTCGTTCGCGGGAATCGGGTGCGTGATCAGGTCCGGGTTCGCGTCGGTGTCGCACATCGCGACAATCGGGATGTTCATGTTGTTGGCTTCCAGCACGGCGATGGTCTCAATCGTCGGGTCGACGATGAAGAGCATGCCGGGGAGGCGCTGCATGCCGCGCAGCCCGCCGAAGGAGCGCTCCATGCGCTCGTACTCCTTCTGCAGGAGCAGGCGCTCCTTCTTGGTGATGCGGAGATCCTCGCCCAGGTTGGCGCGCTCCTCAAGTTCCTTGAAGTAGGCGATGCGGCGCGTGATCGTGGCCCAGTTGGAGAGCGTGCCCCCCAGCCATCGAGTGTTGATGTACGGCATTCCGCAGCGATCTGCTTCCTGACGCAGCGTCTCACGGGCCTGCTTCTTGGTGCCTACGAACAGCACCTGCTGGCCAGAGGACGCGACGGCGCGCACCTGCTGGAGGGCCTGATCCAGCAACGGCACGGTCTTGCCGAGATCCAGAATGTGGATGCCGTGGCGCTCTGTGAAGATGAACGGGCGCATGTGCGGGTTCCAGCGCCTGGTCTGATGACCAAAGTGCACGCCCGCTTCCAGCATTTGCCGCATTGAAACGCCAGCTGCCACCAAGTCCTCCTCGCCCGCATCAGGCGGGCTGTCACCATGTAGCCGATACGCGAGACACCGCGCCAGACACACGCACGCGGCGGGTATTCGGCGGTCTGATCGAATCTCATCGATGATGAGTGCTCATCGATGGGTTGGGCAATAGCCCACGAAGCGGGGCCAACCGGGTTCCCGTTCGGGTCCCGTAGTATAGCCTCGTCCGGCCCGCTGAGGCCAGCCTCCCGTTGCCTGCCGCGCAGGGCATCCCTACACTACAGGCCTACCCGTCAGCCAAATACCGTGGGGTACGCGAACGTAGGCGCTGGCGCATGCTGCCAGACCGGTTCCCCCGGAGAGGATCCTCCCGTGCCGCTCTACGATTATCAGTGCGAGGGTGGACACCGCTATGAGAAGCAGGAGCCCTTCGGCTCCCCCGCCCATCAGCCCTGCGAGCGCTGCAAGAAGCCGGCCCACCGCCTGCTGAGCGCCCCCTCCATCGTGTTCAAGGGCTCCGGCTGGTACGCCACCGATTCCAAGAGAACCCTCCGCAGCGGTGTCGGCGAGGACCGCAGCAGCTCACGTTCCGATGACGATGGTGGTGCCGACGATGGTGCCAGCGGTGACAGCAGCGACGCCGATGCGAAGCCGGCGGCGAAGCAGCCAGCCGCCAAGAAGCCAGCGGCAAAGCCGAAGGCAACCAAGTCCTCCTCCGCCGACGACTAGCCTCGGCCCCATCCCGTGCGTGCCGTTCTCCAGCGCGTGACCCACGCGCGCGTCAGCGTGGCGGGCGACCTCGTCGGCGCTATTGAGCACGGACTGCTGGTCTACCTCGGTGTTGCGAGTGGCGATACCACTGCCGAGGTTGAGTGGGCCGCCTGCAAGATCGCGGAGTTGCGGCTGTTCCCCAGCGACAACGCCGAGGCAGCACGCAGCATGGAGCGCTCGGTGATCGAGGCCGGTGGCGCGGTGCTGCTCATCTCCCAGTTCACGCTGCTCGCCGACACGCGGAAGGGGCGACGCCCCTCGTTCTTCGAGGCTGCTGCGCCGGATCTCGCCGCGCCGCTGTTCGCGGCCGTCGCCTCTGCGCTCCGCGAACGAGGGGTCGAGGTTGCGACGGGTCGCTTTGGCGCGCACATGCGGGTGGAGTGTGAGAACGACGGCCCGGTGACGATCATCCTCGACAGCGCGAGTGGGTAGGGCGTGCGTCGTTTCGTTCCCCGTACGTCGGTCCCGAAACCCCCACCCCAACCCTCCCCCGTGAAGGGGGAGGGGGCAGAGCGCGATTCTTGCCCCCCTTCGCCCCGTGAGGGGAGAGGGGCCGGGTGTGAGGGCTCCTACGGCTCCATGAACAGCGCCACGCCCTGCCCGACTGCGTCTTGCACGCGGTCGGCGGTCAGCGCCGCATCCGGGTCGTTCGAGGTGTCCAGCACGATGCCCGGCAGTTCGCCCGCGGCAGCCTCCGCGCTGAACTCGGCGTGGAGGGCGCGCACGCGATCAGGGATGCTCGCGCTGCGGTCGGTATCGCGGGCGAGTGATACCTCGAGGCTTGGCAGCAGCGTCACGAAGTGCACGTGCGCATCGATGCCGGCGAGCGCTTCGCGGTACTGCGCGGCGACCGAGGACTGCGCGACATCATCGATGACGACGGCGTAGCGCAGCGCGACACACTCGCGGGCGATCGCCGCAGCGTTGCGGGTGGCGAGCAGCCGCTGTTCCGTGGCCTGCGCGTCGCCCTCGATCCAGGGGTGGCGGTAGCCGGCGCGCACCATGTGGCGCAGCGTATCCACCTCGATGTGCACCATGCGGTCGAACCGCTCGCACAGCGCGGCGGCGACGCTCGACTTCCCGGCTCCCGCCGGTCCCGTGACGATGATTACCTGCTGCATCACATCTCCCCCGCCCGAGCGCTGTCGCGCAGTAGCGGCTAGACCGCCTCGATCTCCAGAGAGATGTCGAGCGCGGGCGCGGAGTGTGTGAGCGAGCCTGACGAGATAAGGTGCACGCCGGTCGCGGCGACCGCGCGGATACTCGCCTCGGTGATGCCGCCTGATGCCTCGAACAGCACGCCAGCGTCGTCGCAGGAGTCGACGATCTGACGCATCTCAGCGGGCGACATATTGTCGAGCAGCACGATGTCGGCGCCGCCGGTGATCGCGAGCAGCGCGCCAGCCGCGTCCGTCACCTCGATCTCCACGCGCAGGGTGTGCGAGACGCCCCGGCGCGCCTCGGCGATCAATTCGGGGATCGTGAGGCCGCGCTTCAGCCCGGCGGCGATGTGGTTGTCCTTGATCAGCACGCCATCCTCCAGCGTGTTTCGGTGGTTCTTCGCACCGCCAACCCGCACGGCGTACCGTTCGATGTCGCGCAGGCCGGGTGTGGTCTTGCGCGTGTCCACCACCTGCGCCGCGCCCCCCTCGGCGGCCGCGAGCACCATCCGCCGCGTCAGCGTCGCGATGCCGGACATGCGCTGCAGCAGGTTCAGCGCTATGCGCTCGCCGGAGAGGATGGCCGCCAGCGGGCCGTGCACCTCGGCGGCGATTTGGCCGGCCTCCAGCACGGAGCCGTCCGGTGCCAGCACGTCGAGTTCGATCTCCGGCGACATGTAGCCGAAGACGGTCTCCACGACCTCCATGCCGCAGACCACGCCGCCTGACTTGAAGAGGAACGTGCCCTCGCCCTGCTGATCCGGCGGCACGAGGGCGCGCGTCGTCACATCGAAGAACGCGCGATCCTCCTCCAGTGCCTGCGCGACGATGCGCATGACCGAGGACGGATCGGGCGGGTACACAGCGTCAAGCATGGGAGCCTCCTGGTGGCGGTGTGAATATGAAAAGCCGTGTTGCGCGCGGACCCCATCCGCGAGGCAACGCCCAGTCTCTCACTTCTCGGTCATACTGCGTTTGGTCGCTGCCCGTATGAGAGGAACCCACGCGTGAGTTGGGCCGATGGTGTGATCGCCGCGTTCGACTTGGAGACGACCGGGTTCAGCCCGAACACGGATGAGATCGTCCAGATCGCGCTTGTGCATGTCGACAGTGATGGCAGGCTGCTGCCCGACTCCTGGAGCACGCTCGTGGATCCCGGGCGACCGATCGCGGCGGGAGCGTTCGCCGTTCACGGCATATCCAACGAGCGAGCAGAGCGCGAGGGCATCTCTGCCGCCGATGCCGCACTCGGGATCTTGGAGCGCCTGGAAGCGATTGCCGCTGCCCGGATTCCGTTGGTGGTGTACAACGCGCCGTTCGACCTTGGCTTCATGCGTGTGCGCGCGGAGCGACTGAACCGGAGCCTGCCCGAGCTCATCGTCATCGACCCGCTCGCGCACGACCGCAGGCTCGACCCCTCGCGGCTCGGCTCGCGCAAGCTCGTGGACGTGGCTCGCCACTACGAGTGCGAGGCGCTGCGCCTGCACGATGCGACGAACGACGCGGTCGTCTCGGTGGCTGTCGCGCGGGCGATGGCGCGGCGGTATCCGGAGTTCGGCGGCGCGTCGTTGGATGCGCTGTACGCAGGACTGCATCGCGCACCGAACGGGTAGCCGACGGCGGGTCACCACGCGCGATACACGAGGTGCCGACGCCACTCCTCGCGCGGCTCCGGGAAGTCGAGGCGGTAGTGCGCGCCTCGTGACTCCTCGCGTGCGAGCGCTGCATCGGCGGCCAGCCGCCCGCACGTGAGCAGCGATCGCAACTCGTGCTGCGCGCGACTGACGAGGCCACCGCGCGTCGCCGCCTCGAACGCCGCTTGCCAGTGTGCGAGGCGGTCGACGGCCTCGCGCAGGCGCGCGCCATCGCGCTCGATGCCGACGTTGTCCCACATCAGCGCGCGTACCTCGTCGGCGCCGGGCACCGGCACGCCGTCGTGTGTGGCGGGGAGCGACCGCGCGTCGGGCGTCGGCGCGATGCCGCCCGACGCGTCCTCGAGGATGCGCTGCACCGCACGCTTCGCGAAGATCACGGTCTCCAGCAGCGAGTTGCTGGCGAGGCGATTCGCGCCGTGGACGGACGTGCAGGCGACCTCGCCCACCGCGTACAGCCCGGGCAGCGTCGTCTCGCCCCAGATGTTGGTGCGCACCCCGCCCATCGTGTAATGCGAGGCGGGCGAGACCGGGATGCGGTCGTGCGCGAGGTTCAGCCCGACGTCGAGGCAGGTGCGGTAGATCTGTGGGAAGCGCGCGGCCAGCCAGTCCTCGTCGCGCGTGGTGATGTCCAGCAGCACGTGGTCGCTGCCGGTCTCCGCCATCTCGCGGGTCGCGGCGCGCGCGACCACATCGCGCGGCGCGAGCTCGGCGAGCGGGTGGTACTTCGGCATGAAGCGCTCGCCGCGGGTGTTGTAGAGCAGCGCGCCCTCGCCGCGCACGGCCTCCGAGATCAGGAACACCGGTACCCCCGGCAGTCGTAGCGCGGTCGGGTGGAACTGCGTGAACTCCAGGTCCATCACCTCCGCGCCGGAGCGGTAGGCGAGCGCGATGCCGTCGCCCGTCGCGACCGGCGGGTTCGTTGTGTAGCGATACAGTTGGCCTGCGCCGCCAGTGGCGAGCACCACAGCGCCCGCCTCGAAGCGCAGCCCGATGCTGCCTCGCCAGTCGAATACATCGATGCCGCTCACCCGGCCGGCGCTGTCGCGCAGCAGGCCGTCGGCGAGCGCGTGTTCGATTACCGTGACGCCCTCGCGTTGCGCGAGGCCGGCGAGCGAGAGCTCGATCTCCAAGCCTGTGGCGTCGCCGCCGGCGTGCAGGATGCGCGAGTGTGAGTGCGCAGCCTCGCGGCCCAGCGACACCTCGCCGTCGGAGGCGTCGAATCGCACCCCGTAGCGCACGAGGTCCGCGATGCGGTCCGCCGCCTCCGAGGTGAGCACGTGCGCCGCCTCCTCATCGACGAGGCCCGCGCCGGCGTCCATCGTGTCCTGCCAGTGCGACTCGGCGGAATCCTCGGGGCCGACGGCCGCGGCGATCCCGCCCTGCGCGTAGCGGGTATTCGCCTCGTCGATGCTGCCCTTGGTGACGACGAGTACGGAGCTGCCGTGCTCGTGTGCTTGCAGCGCCGCGTACAGCCCGGCGATCCCGGAGCCGACGACGACGACGTCGTAGCGCGCCTGCGGCGGCTGGTGCGAGGTCATCGAGGCGTGGCGGGCGAGTGATGCGTCATGTGGCGCGCGCTACTTCAGCGCGAGCATGCGCTCGAGGGCGACGCGCGCGTGGCGCTTGGTTTCTGCTGGCACCTCGATGCGGTTCACCACCTCGCCGCGCACCAGCGACTCCAGCACCCACGCCAGGTACGCGGGGTGTACGCGGTACATCGTGCTGCACGGGCAGACCACCGGGTCCAGGCAGAACACCGTCTTGTCGGGGTGTTCCTTCGCCAGCCTCGACACGAGGTTGATCTCGGTGCCGATGCCGATGATCGCGCCGGCCGGGGCCTCGGCGACGTACTTCGCGATGTACGCGGTGGAGCCGTTGGCGTCGGCCGCCTGCACCACGTCGTGGCGGCACTCCGGGTGCACGACGATCTTCGCGCCGGGGTAGCGCTGGCGTGCCGCCTCGATCTGCGTCACGGAGAAGCGCTGGTGCACGCTGCAGTGACCCTGCCAGAGGATGATGCGCGAGCGGTCGAGCGCCTCGGGCTTCGCCCCGCCGAGGCTGCCCGCGGGCCGTCGCCAGTCCCACAGCACCATCTCATCGAGCCCGATGCCCATCGCGTGGCCGGTGTTGCGGCCGAGGTGCTGGTCCGGGAAGAAGAAGACGCGCTTGCCGCGCTCGAACGCCCAGTCGAGCACCTTCCCGGCGTTCGAGGAGGTGCAGACCACGCCGCCATGCTCGCCGCAGAACGCCTTCAGCGCGGCCGCCGAGTTCATGTACGTCACCGGGATGATGTCGTCGGTCGTCCCGAAGTGCTCGCCCAGCTCGCGCCAAGCCTGAAGCACGTCCGGCACCGAGGCCATGTCTGACATGGAGCAGCCGGCCTCCAGGTTGGGGAGGATCACCTGCTGGTGGGGGGCGCAGAGGATGTCCGCCGCCTCCGCCATGAAGTGCACGCCGCAGAAGACGATGTACTCCGCCTCCGGCCGCTCCGCCGCGTACTGCGCCAGCGCGAAGGAGTCGCCGCGCTCGTCCGCGAACTCGATGATGTCCTCACGCTGGTAGTGGTGGCCGAGGATCACCGCGCGCGTGCCGAGGGTCTTCCGTGCCGCACCGATGCGCGCCGTCAGCTCCTCCGCGTCCAGGCTCCAGTACGCCTCGGGGATGCCGCGCTGCCAGGAGCCGAACGACACCTCGTCGGCGAGCGGGATCGTGGCGATGCCGGTGTCGGTCTCGCACTGCAACTGCGCCGCGCCGGGCATGGGTGGTGTGAGGGTGAGCAGGTCAGCCATGGTCGCAATCCTCGCGGGTGGACGCTGTGCCAGCATGCGTACTACGTACGCAAAGTAGCCTGCGTAGAGGATACGCGAAGGGTCACGCGCACGTCAATGCGGGGGGGCGAATGGATGTGCTGCATTCGGAGTGTGATTGGGGGTGACGGATGGGACTCCAAGAAGAGATCGATGCGAAGGCCAAGGAGATACACACCGATGCCTACGCGATGTCGATTGGCGAGATCGTCAGCATGTACAAGAGCGGCGAGTTGGATATCCATCCGGAGTTCCAGCGCTACTTTCGTTGGACTGCCCAGCAGAAGAGTCGTCTGATCGAGTCAATCCTTCTCGGTATCCCCCTTCCATCCATCTTTGTCTCGCAGCGAGAAGATGGTGTTTGGGACGTAATTGACGGGCTTCAGCGGCTCTCGACGCTTTTCGAGTTCATGGGTGAGTGGCGGGATGAGAGCGGCCAAGTGCGCACTGCGCCCGCTCTGTTGGCTACGGCGTACTTGCCGGCGTTGGCTGGCAAGTACTGGGAGAACGAGGACGATGAAGGCCAGTCTCTGACCAACGCGCAGCGACTGGCGATAAAGCGCTCGAAACTGGCGATCAACATCATCAAGAAGGAAAGCGATCCAGGCACGAAGTACGAGCTGTTCCAGCGGTTGAACACCGGTGGTACCCAGCTCACACCTCAAGAAGTACGCAACTGTGTCTTGATCACGGTAAACCGGGACTTTCACATCTGGTTTGAGCGCCTCGCTGGCCTTTCGGTGTTCCGTGACAGCATCGCCACATCGGAGCGGCAGGACGAGGAGCGCTACGATCTTGAGCTAGCACTCCGGTTCTTTGCCTGTGACGCGACGGACGAAAAGCTCAAGCAGATCGTGGATGTGGGCGACTTCCTGACAGCAAGGATGCTCACGTTCGCGATGGATGACAAGTTTGATCAGAGGGCTGCCGAAGCGCGGTTTGCCGGGACTTTCGCGCTGCTTGCCGAGGCTCTCGGAGACGACGCCTTTCGCCGTTACGACCCCGTGAAGCAGAGGTTCCTCGGCGGATTCTCAGTGTCAGCATTTGAGACGATCGCGGTCGGGTTGGCGGCGAGTCTCGACGGGTGGCAGGGGCTGAATCCCCCCGATCGGAATGCCCGGCTGCGCGAACGGATTCAATCGATGTGGGCGAACGCCGACTGGCGCGCCCATTCGGGCAGTGGCATCCGCGGCAACCTGCGAATTCCATACGTGGTTCCATGGGGGCGGGCGCACTTCCGGCCATGAAGATACGGACGAAGGAGGAGCTTCACGAAAGGCTTGACGAGGAGCTCGCTTGGCGTCGCAAGGAACTGGCATCGCTCAGCCTTGACGCCCAGGCAGCAGATGGACCGAAGCGCGATGCTCTCGTTAGGAGCGGCATCGCGTTGCTATACGCACACTGGGAAGGCTTCATCCGGTGCGCGATCGAGTACTACCTGAATTACGTGCGATCCCTCCGCCTCACACACGACCAGTTGGCGCCATGTCTTCTGGGGCTCGCTTTCCAGCGCAAGATCGGCGAACTCGCGGAGGCGTCGTCAATCAGTCTCCATGTTGACTTCGCTGCCTTTGTCCGCGAGCAGGCGGCTACCCGGGCCGCCCTCCCCGAAAGCATCTCGATGCGGTCGAACCTGAGTTCGAGCGTTCTCCGTGACGTCCTCGCTGGTGTCGGCGTCGACTTCAGTTATTTTGAACTGAAGGAACAACTCATCGACCAACGGTTGGTCAAGGCTCGGAACGAGATTGCTCACGGCCAGCACTTGTGCCCGCCCGTATCTGAATTTGTGGAACTCCAGCATACGGTTGACGAGATGCTCGTTTACGTGCGGGACGCAGTTGAGGATTGTGCGCAGGCGAGTCGCTACCTCGCATCGGTCTATCGCACCCCGCCCGGCCCCCACAACCCGTGACCAACGGCCCCTCCCGCGTCGAGGCGGGGCATGGCAGTATGAAGTGCGCAGAACCGCGTCTGCGGGATTGAAGGGGGTTTCCATGTCGTACATCCGTCTCTCGCTCATGAAGCCGAAGTCCGGCGACGAAGAGGCCGTCCACCACCTGCTCGATGATCTGGTGCTGCTGCACGAGTCGCAGCCCGGCTACCTCGTCGGCTATCGCATCCAGCGCGAGGGTGGATCCGGGCTGACCGGTCGACTCGCAGTGTGGGAGTCGGCGGCGGACGCGGCGCACGCTGCGCAGCAGCCGGATGACTTCAAGATCCGCGCCGACCTGCATAACCTCGTCGAGCTGGGTTCGCACGAGGAGCACTCGTACGAGGCGAACTACGCGCCCAAGGTCTAGCGTCCGGGCGGGGCTGGTCGACCGCGCCTCGGCGTCGCGTCGCGGCGGCGGGGCAGTCTAGAGGAAGACCGGCTCGCGACTGGTGAAGCGATAGAGTTGTGCCGGCCGGTGCGCCCCCATGCGGCGCACCTCGCCGGTCGGCTCGATCACTTCGGTCTGTAGCATCCGCTTGCGGAAGTTGCGGCGGTCCAGCGCGGTGCCGAGGATCGCCTCGTATGCCGACTGGAGTTCGCGCAACGTGAACTGCTCCGGGAGCAGCCCGAACGCGATGTTCGTGTAGTCGAGTTTCGCGCGCACGCGGGCCACGGCCTGTGCGATCACCTCGTTGTTGCGAAACGCCAGCGGCGGCAGTGCATCGACGCGATGCCAGGCGGGCGGCCACTCCTGTGAGGTGCGCAGTCGCACTGCTTGCTCATCGACAAGCGCGAAGTACGCTACCGCCACGCCAGCCTGTACAGCGTCCAGGTTGGATGCGGTGAACAGCTGCTCCAGATAGAGATCGCGCGCGCCGGTCTCGTCGATGAGCTTTGCGGCCGCAGCCTCCTCGAGGGTGGTGGAGCCGTCCCAGCGTCCGCCGGGCAGCGCCCACAGGCCCTGCTCCGGCGGCGCACTACGATGCACCAGCAACACCTGCAGCGCGTCGTCGATGATCGCGAAGATCACGACAATCGTTGCGGTGACCGGCTCGCGCTGCTCAGACATGGGTGTACCGCCTCGGACGACCGTGTGCCGGTGGGCCGGCGTGCTACAGCAGCGCGAGCCGCAGGTCCGAGGCGAGTTGACCGTGCAGCGACCACGGCGTCACCTCGGCGACTTGCACCTGCACAAGGCTGCCCAGCTGCCCAACGCCATCGAAGTGCACCAGTTGCCCGCCGCGCGTGCGGCCGGTGGAGCGCCCCTCGAGTTCGCGCTCCACCAGCACCTCGACATCGCGGCCAAGCGTGCGGCGGTTGATACGCGCAGCGGAGTCGGCGTGTAGCGCCTCGATGATCTGTAGCCGTTCGCGCTTCACCTCGGCAGGCACGTCGTCCGGCTGGTTGCGATGCGCGAAGGTGCCGGGGCGCGGCGAGTATGCGGCGACATGGATGACGTCGAAGCCGATGCGATCCAGCAGCGCGACGGTGTTGCCGAACTCTGCGTCGGTCTCGCCCGGTGCGCCGACGATCACATCGGTCGCGAGTGCGACGTTCGGCATGCGGCTGCGGATGCGATCCACGCGCTCCTCGTACTCGGCGACGGTGTAGCCGCGGCGCATACGCGCCAGCATCGTGTCGTCGCCGGACTGCACGGGGATGTTGAAGTGCTCGCAGACCTTCGGGAGGTCGGCGACGGCATCGATGATGCGGTCGGTCATGTCCTTCGGGTACGAGGTGAGGAAGCGCGTGCGCACGATGCCATCGATGCGTTCGATACCCTCGAACAGCGTTGCAAGGTCGGCGCCGGTGTCCACGCCATCGAGGTCGTGACCGTACGCCTCCACGGTCTGGCCCAGCAGCGTCACCTCGCGGATGCCGTTGGCGGCGAGATGCCGAATCTCCGCGAGCACCTCGGCGACGGGGCGGGAGCGCTCTCGTCCGCGCCGCAGCGGGACGATGCAGTAGGTGCAGAACTTGTCGCAGCCATGCACCACCGGCACGTACGCGGTCGGGCCGGTGGGGGTCGCGAACGTCTTGGTCCAGAACTCGCCTTCCGACGCATCGCGCACGACGCCGGCGGCGGTCAGGATCGGCTCGAACTCCTGCGGACGCGCCCAGACATCGACCATCGGGAAACGGCGGCGAAGATCATCAGTCTTGGGGCCCACCATGCAGCCCATCACCGCCAGCTGGAATTGCCCGCCCGCCTCGCGACGCTGACGTAGGACGTGCATGCGGCCGTACGCGCGATCCTCGGCGTGTTGGCGGACGGAGCAGGTGTTGATGACGACGAGGTCGGCGCCCGACTCCTCGGCAGCCTCGCTCCAGCCGAGGCGTTCGAGGCCCGCGGCGAGCTTGAGGGAGTCGGCGACGTTCATCTGGCAGCCGAGCGTCCAGATGTGGAAGGCGGGCATCGGTGCTCCTGCGTCGGTTCCGGAAGTTGCGGCGGGTGGTGCCTCGGCGAGTGAATCGTCGGATGACTCGCCTAGTGGATCAGAGTGGCGGAGGGGGTGGGATTCGAACCCACGATCGAGGAAACCCTCGATAAGCGCTTAGCAGGCGCCCGCACTCGGCCACTATGCGACCCCTCCGCGGATGCCGATCGTATGGGCACGGAGGGCGCGAGGCAAGGTGGGGGTACTAAGGTGGCGCGGCAGGCACGGTCTGGCGCATAGCGGCGAGTACCCCACGGACGGGTTCGGACGCTTCTCGTTCCTTGCCGTGTGCGAGACAGGAGATGGCATCTCGAATGAGGTGCACCGCGCTATCTGCCACGAATACCGCCGGGCGTTCCCGTAGATATGTCGGGCCGTCCGTGGGGTGATCATTGACGGGACGCCTCTGCGTGGTGCCGGGCGCGGATTCGTGCCAGCCTCGCTCGACCGCCTGTGGCCAGGCACGTACGAGTTCATCGAGGCTGAAGGTGGACAAGGGGAGAGTCGACGGTGCCGTGAAAAGCTCGATGAATTCAGCGAGCCACCGGAAGTCGCTGTCACCGCTGGCGGCGCGGAGGATCGCATGCGCGGCATCCTCGCTCGACCAGAGCCATACATAACCGTTCAGCACCAACGTCGAGTGCAATACGGTCATCGCCAGCCGCTTGTTGCCGTCAGCCAGCGCGTGGTTGCACGCGATGGAGCGCACGAGCGCGGCGAGTTTCTCGGCGAAGGTCTCGTAGTACGGCTGATGGGGCAGACCGAGCGCGGATTCGAGCAGTGCACGGCTCTCGATACGGAATGACGGGGAGGCCTGCTCCGGCGATCCGTAGAGCCGACTTGCCAGCCGGGCGAGTCCGACTTCGATGTCTTCGAACGTCGGCCAGACGTAAGCCGGGTCGCCCGTCACTTGTCCTTCAGGAATTCCAACGCTGCGCGATCGATCGTGATCACCATCTCCACTGCCTTCTCCCACGGGGTCAGTTCCTTCGAGGCCTTGGGCGTCTCGGGCATCGGTCTCTCCCACATCGGCCTCCTGCTGTTCGAGGCGGAACCATTGTTGCATACACGCCGGAGGATGTCCGAGGCCAGATTTGCCGCTGCATTGCTGCGATTTATTTGTGAACCCCTTGCTCAGTATGGGCGATTGCGCTACTAATAAAGAGCGCAGCGCATGAACAATAGCGAGGACGGTTTGACGACCGGCGGCGCTGAACCTCGGAGAAGGAGCATCCCCGATGAACAAGAGCGACCTGATCGCCGCGGTGGCGAACGCCGCTGGCACCACGAACAAGGACGTGGAGGCCGTGCTGAGCACCTTCCGTGACCTGGTGCAGGCTGCAGTCCGGAAGGGCGACGACGTGTCCTACCCCGGTCTGGGCAAGTTCAGCCAGACCCAGCGCAAGGCTCGCGTCGCGCGCAACCCGCAGACCGGTGCCGCCGTGAAGGTCGCCGCCTCGAAGGCGCCGAAGTTCACCGCCGCCGCCGAGCTGAAGCGCGTCGTCAACGGCCAGACGCCAGCTCCGAAGATCAAGTACTAAACGTCGGCCATCGACGGGCCTGATCCGGGGCAGTCCTGATCTCGAGCGAGGACCGCTCACGTCAGCGACCGCCGGTAGGCGCGACTGGTAGGTAACAGAAGAGCCGCCCCACGGGGCGGCTCTTCTGTGTCTCGTCGTGCTTCGCCGAAGCGATGATACGACGAAGCGACTACGCCAGGCCGCGCTCCTTGAGCACCTGCAGCATGGTCGCACCGATCTGCGACGGGGACTGCACAACCGTGGCCCCGGCGGCCATGAGCGCGCTCTGCTTTGCCTGGGCGGTGCCAGCCTTGCCCGCGATGATCGCGCCAGCGTGGCCCATGCGACGGCCGGGAGGCGCCGTAGCACCCGCGATGAACGCGACTACCGGCTTGGTCATCTGCTTGATGTAGTCGGCGGCCTCCTGCTCCGCGGTGCCACCGATCTCACCGATGAGCACGATCGCCGCGGTGTCCGGGTCTTCCTCGAACAGCTGGAGCGCCTCGCGCTGAGTGGTGCCGATGATCGGGTCGCCGCCGACGCCGACGCTGGAGGTCTGGCCGATGCCCGCGCGCGTGAGCTGATCGACGGTCTCGTACACCAGCGTGCCGGAGCGCGAGATGACGCCGACGCTGCCGGGCATGTACACGTCCACGGGCATGATGCCCGCGCGTGCGTGCGAGGCTACGGTGATCACGCCGGGGCAGTTGGGGCCGATCAGCCGTGAGCTGGAACCGCGCAGGTAGCGCTTCACGCCCACCATGTCGCGGATCGCGATGCCCTCGGTGATGCAGATGATCGTGGCCAGGCCAGCGTCGGCCGCCTCGATGATCGCGTCCGCTGCGAACGGTGCGGGCACGAAGATCAGCGAGACGTTCGCGCCGAACTCGTCGACTGCCTGGCGCACGGTGTTGCGGATCGGCACGCCCTCGATCAACTGGCCGCCGCGGCCCGGCGTGACGCCTGCTACGACCTTCGTGCCGTAGTCCAGCGAGTTACGCGCCTCGCGCTGGCCCGCGCCGCCGAAGCCCTGGATGACGACTCGTGTGTTCTCGTCGAGAAGTACGCCCATCGTGTTTCCCCTTCCGGGTGATAGTGCTGCTAGTGCTAGCCTGCGGCCTGGACGACCTTGCTCGCGGCCTCGGCGAACCCGTCGGCGCGAATCAGGTCGAGGCCCGAGTCATCGAGGATCTTCATGCCGGCTTCGACGTTGGTGCCGGCCAGTCGCACCACGGTCGGCTGCGGAAGCAGTCCGCCGCGCTTGGCCTGCACGACGCCCTCCGCGATCACATCGGTGCGTGCGAGGCCGCCGAAGATGTTGACGAGCACGGCCTTCACGTTCGGGTCGGCGCCGATGATCTTCAGCGCCGCGGCGACGGCCGCCGGGTCGTTCTGCGTGCCGATGTCGAGGAAGTTCGCGGGCATCCCGCCCTCGAACTGAATCGCGTCCATCGTCGCCATCGCGAGGCCCGCGCCGTTGACGAGGCAGCCGATGTTCCCGTCCAACTTCACGTAGTTCTCGATGCCGGAGTCCTTGGCCTCGACCTCCAGCGCGTCGTCCTGCGTCTTGTCCTGCAGTTTGAAGAGATCCGCGTGGCGGTAGTCGGCGTTGTCGTCGACGGAGAATTTTGCGTCGGCGGCGAGCAGCCGACCGTCCGTCGTCACGACCAACGGGTTGATCTCCGCCAGCGTGCCGTCGCACTCGACAAACGCCTTGGCGAGCGCCGTGATCAGTGCGACCGCCGGGCGGTTGAGGTCACCCTCCAGTCCGGTTGCGAAGGCCAGCGCACGCGCCTGGTAGCCTTGGAACCCCACTGTCGGGTCAATGAGCTGGCGATGGATCTGGTCCGGGCTGTGCTCCGCGACCTCCTCGATCTCCATACCGCCGGCGGCGGAGCAGATCACGAGGGGCATTCCCGCGGAGTTGTCGATGACGATGCCGAGGTAGAGCTCGCGGGCGATGTCGACCGCTTCCTCCACCAACACCTCATTGATCGGCTGGCCACCGGGGCCACTCTGGCCGGTCACCAGGCGGGTGCCCAGCAGCGCCTCTGCGGCCGCGCGGGCCTCGGCGGGAGTCGCGCAGAGCTTCACGCCGCCGGCCTTGCCGCGGCCACCCGCGTGCACCTGCGCCTTGACGACCACCTTGCCGCCCAGCGCCTCGGCGGCGCGCTGCGCCTCTTCCGGCGTGCGTGCGACCTGGCTGGCGGGGACGGGGACGCCGTAGCGAGCCAGCAGTTCTTTCGCTTGATATTCGTGCAGTTTCATTTCGCCCCCTGGTGACGCGTGCCAACCGTACGGCGGAATGTGGATGCCGCAGGCCCGCGCGATAGTAGCACGGCGCTAGATGCACTCAACCGGCGCAGGCTGAATCTGACCGCATGGACGGCCATTTCGCCTCGGAAACATTGCGTTCCTGTTGCGATGGGCGACATGGAGGCGCTGGCGCGCAGCCGTGAGCGGCGCTGTAAGCGACATAACTGTGACATATTGGCCCGAAAAATGCGGGGAAAGAGACCTGCCCCCATAGGCGAACTGTGTTGTAGTATTCCGAGGTCGGCTTGCAGGCTGGCTATCACCTAGACTCTGAGTAGGAGGAAATAAGTTGTCGATTCGTAAGACCATGGCCGCGGTTCTCGTTGGCCTCATCGCGGCGCTCGCGCCGGCTGCGCTGTTCGCGTACAGCGTTGGCACCGATGTCAACAGCACCAAGGTTGTCGCGCAGGCGACTGCCACGGCTGCCCCGAAGGCTGCCACCCCGGCCGCCCCGAAGACCGGCAACGCCGGCTTCGCTGGCCAGGCTGGCACTGCCGGCGTCGCCGCCCTGCTGGTCGTCCTGACGGCCGGTGTGGTTGTCGGCGGTCGCGTGCTCGCCTCGCGCCGCAGCTAAACCCTTCCGGGTTTGAAACAGACGGCCCACTTCGGTGGGCCGTTTGTTTTTCCCTTCGTTGATCCTGGGCGGGAGTCCCCTGCCGTTCGGCGGCTCAATGGGCGCCGGCTGCGTTATGCTGGATTCGGCTCCGGCGGGCAGGGTTCAGAACCGTGTCCGCTGCCCGTTCGTACTCCTGATCAGAATCTAGGGAGGACTTCAGCATGCGCGTCCCACGTCCACGTATCTTGATCGCGGTAGCGCTGGCATCGATGGCGGCGCTGCTGCCGCTCGCGGTCTCCGGGCAGGCCGCCGCCGTCACCTACCGCGCTGCGCTGGTCGGCGCCAACGAAGTGCCGCCGACGGCCTCCACTGCCACAGGCACGTTCACCGCGAACCTCGATGAGGCGGCCGGCACACTGACGTGGACGCTGAGCGTCCCGGCGCTGACCAACGCGACCGCTGCACACCTGCACCAGGGTGCGCAGGGAGCCAACGGCGGAGTGATTCTGCCGCTGTTCCAGGCACCCGCCGGCGCGCCCGCCGGTGCAATTACCGTGATCGGCACCGCGCGCGCTGCCGATCTGGCCGGTCCGTTGGCGGGTAACTTCGCCAACTTCGTGACGGCGCTCAAGGCCGGGAACATCTACGCCAACGCACACACCTCCGCCAACCCGGGCGGCGAGATTCGTGGCGTGGTGTTCACCGGTGCTACTCCGCCGGCCGCAGCACCGGTTGCAGCCGCTGCCGCGGTGCCGACGCAGGCAACCCCGGCCGCACCGAAGACCGGTAACGCCGGACAGCTTGATGGCACGGCAAGCGCGGCAGTCACTGCGGCGCTGCTGCTG
This sequence comes from Chloroflexota bacterium, assembly GCA_003670575.1. Lineage (GTDB taxonomy): Bacteria > Chloroflexota > Dehalococcoidia > UBA2979 > UBA2979 > RH-chloro-G1. The sequence goes on along the minus strand of QWRD01000009.1, from coordinate 22,271 downwards.
CTGGCCGGAGGCATAGTGGTCGGTTCGCGCCTGTACGGCACCCGCCGCCACTAGGACGCTTGTCGTAGTGCACAGCTCCGAGGGGCCCGCGCATATGCGGGCCCTTCGCCTTGCTGGCACCCCTGTGCGATGGTAGATTTACGCCCGGAACACTCACGGCGGGCACGCGTCGATCACCGGAAGGTGTGACTGTGGCGTACAAGATTATCGAGTCCTGCATCGGCTGCACGGCGTGCACCAAGAAGTGCCCGACCAACGCCATCACGGGTGCACGCAATGAGTTGCACATCATCGACCCGAAGCTGTGCATCGACTGCGGTGCGTGCGGTGCGGTTTGTCCGCCCGAGGCGATTCTGGACGACATCGGCGACATTTGCCGCACGTTCCCTCGTGCGCAGCTGCCGCTGGCGAAGATCGTGGAGTCCAACTGCATCGGCTCAGGCTGTGAGCTCTGCATCAACGTTTGCCCGTTCGATGCGCTGTCGCTTCAGGAATCGCCGAACAACCACGACTATTACGGCATTGCCACCGTGGATCCGCGCAAGTGCACCGGTTGTCGGTTGTGCGAGCAGTCCTGCGGCTGGTCCGCGATCTACATCGACCCGCCGCGGGAGATGTTGAAGCGCAAGGTGTACCCGATGGAGGTACTGACGCCGAAGAAGGGCAAGGGCCTGGAGCGCGCGCGCGCGGCACAGGCCACCGAGGCCTAGTCCCGAGCGGGTTTCCACCCCCATGCACAATCCTCGAGGCCAGCGCGTGCGGGCCTCGTTGCTGCCAGGACGTTGAACCATCGGAGTGTGCCGGTTGCCAGACATTCGTCTCGACGTGGTGTTGTTGCGACCCGGTGCACAGCTGCCCCAGCGACAGACCGCCGGGGCGAGTGGCTTCGACCTCCACGCCTGCCTCGACGGCGGAACGTTGGAGGTTGGCCTGACGCCGGTGCGTGTGCCGACGGGCGTGGCGATCGCGGCGCCGGCCGGGAGCGACGTGCAGATACGCCCACGCTCCGGGCTGTTCGCGCGTGGCGTGATCGCAGGGCTCGGTACGCTGGATGCCGACTACCGCGGCGAGTTGTTTGTGACGATGTACTGCCTCCCCGATCCCGGCCGCTACGTCATTGAGGATGGCGAGCGCATCGCGCAGATTGTAGTGACGCAGTTGGCGCCGGTCGAGTGGGTGGTCGTCGATAGCCTCGACTCCACGGTGCGCGGCGAAGGTGGGCACGGCTCCACCGGCCGATAGCCGGCATCGTTTCGACTCCCAGCAGCGCGCTCACGTAACCCGGACTGGCGAACGCTCGGGTCGTGCCCGCGTGCGCGTGTGGGGCACCGCTGTATGATGGTTGTGCCCTTCTGCGTCGTTGCAGCGGACGGGTGGGCTCCAGTACGACCTCTCCACGCGCACATGAAGACTGCCGGCCTCGGCGAGAAACGGTAGCAACATGAACAGTCCGCAGGATCAGAGTCTGGCCGCGAGAGTCGGAAGTCTCGGGCTATTGGTCGCCGTCATCGTGATTGGTGGCGTATTTCTGATGTTTGGCGCCTTTACGCAGGTGGGCGTCGGCGAAGTCGGCATCGTGAAGCACTTCGGGGCGATCAACGCGGACAACCCGGTCGTGTTTGAGCCGGGTATCCACTTCAAGGTGCCGGTGCGGGACGAAGTGGTGATCTTCGAGACACGCATCCAAAAGGAGCAAGTGGAGTCGAGCGCGGCCTCGAAGGATGGTGTGACCATCCGCTCCACGATCACGATCAACTACCACATCGATGCCGCGAAGGCGCCGCTGATCCTCCAGAACATCGGCGCGAACTATCGAGAGCGCATCATCGATCAGCAGATTCAGCAGGCGTTCAAGGATGTCACGGGGCAATATGCCGGGCTGGAGTTGATCCAGAAGCGCGAAGAGGTAGCGGCGAAGGCGAAGACTGTGCTGAGCGAAAAACTCGCGCCGTACTACATCGTTGTCGACGAATTCACGATCCCGAACTACGAGTTCCCGAAGGAATTCAACGACGCGATCCTGGCGACGCAGGTCGCGAACCAGCAGAACCTCCAGGCCAAGCAACTGCAGGAAAAGGCGAAGACTGAGGCAGACACCGCCCTCATCGTCGCGCAGGGCCAGGCCAACGCGCAGAAGGCTCAGGCGACCACGCTGACGCCGGACTACCTGCAATTGCAGGCCATCCAGAAGTGGAACGGGCAACTGCCGCAGTACCTGGCGCCCAGCGCGCCGCTGCCGTTCATCGGTGCGGCCGCCTCGGTGGCCACGCCGTCCGTGCCGCCCGCTCGATAGCGGCGGCTAGGCGTCGATAGGGCGCGCTGTCAGGCCGCGGCGTTGCATGCGACTGCCCAGATGAACGGCAACGGCACGCCGATGTTGGGGAGTCCGCGGACATATGCGCGGACAAAGCGAGAGCGGGCCCGAAGGCCCGCTCTCTAGCCAGCATCTGCCGTGCGGCGGGGGTAAATCGGCAGATACCGGCGTCTATGGTTCGACGCGCGCGCGAACGGCGCGGCACGTCGAGGCTGATCGATGTGTCGTCGCTAGCGGCTCCCCCGATTGGTCACGAGTGCCATGGTTGCGGCGCGCGTACGGTCAGTCTGCCGGTCACGCCGAGCGCCCGATCAGCAGTCCGAGCAGCATCGCCGCCAGCCCGACGAGGATGCTCCCCCCGATGTTCGCGACCGCCGCCAGAGCGGAGCCGGTTCCCAACTGCCGCGCCGAATCCAGCATGAGCGTGGAGAATGTCGTGTAGCCTCCCATCACGCCGACGGTGAGTCCGTTGCGCAGCACCGGGTGCATCGCGATGCGCTCGTCGGAGAGACCGACAATCAGGCCGAGCAGCAACGAGCCGGTGACGTTCACTGCGAACGTGCCCCAGGTTCCGCTGCCAGCCCACTCCATCGCCAGCCGCGTCACGCCGTAGCGCGCCACCGAGCCCAGCGCACCACCGGTCGCAATCGCAAGTGTCGACCACACGTGGCATTCCTCGCGCGCCCACTCAGGCCGCTGCCTGCGAGCGCTGCTCGTCGTCCAGGAAGATGTAGTGGTAGACCAGCGCTGCGAGCACGGCTCCGATGATCGGGCCAATCCAGTACACGAGCGCGTTGCTCCAGTCGCCGAAGATCAGCTCCGGGCCGAACGCCCGAGCCGGGTTCATCGCGGCGCCGGTCAGTCGGCCGCCGGCGAGGATGTCCATCGTGATCACGAGGCCGATACCGAACCCACCGAGCCGTGGGCCGCGCGTATCGATGGCGTTGCCGAATACGGCGATCACCAGGAAGAAGGTCAGAATCGCCTCGATCAGCACACCGGCGCCGAAGTCGATGCCGTTCAGGTTCGGCACGCCGTTGGCGACATCACGGAGTGCGGCGGGGAAGCTCAGCAGTGCCGCTGCGCCAGCGGCACCGCCTGCGAGTTGCGCGACGATGTAGAGGATGGCGATGGCCGTCGGCAGACGGCGGGTCGCCCAGAGCGCGATGGAGATCGCCGGGTTGAAGACCCCGCCGGAGATGTGCCCCAGCGCCGTGACCATCAATGCGATCGCCAGTCCGTGCGCCAACGCGACGCCAACGATTCCCGAGCCCACGATCACCGCGCCCACGCCCATGAAGATGAGCGCGAAGGTGCCAATGAACTCTGCGATGAGCTTGCGCCCGAGATCTCGATCCATTGCGCCGCCCCCGGTCTGTTCACACATCCTAGACTTCGCCATTTGAGCAAAGAACGGCTAACAAGTCAATGCGGTTATTCAATTCTTCAGTCGACGGTCAAACCGGCGGTCGATTTAAGACCGGTGTCGACGCGCGCGGCGTTGACCGCGCCTGCTGGCGCTCGGTACGGTGAGATCGAGGTGTCGCATGGCTTGGATTCGACGCGTGGTCGTTGCTGTTCTCTTCGCTGCGCTGGGCGCGGTGCTCGGCCGGGTGGTGTCCGCTTCGCGGCTCCGCGCGCAGGCGGGGGAGCCGTTTGAGCCCTCGGTCGATGACCTGGCGGTGCCGAGCGTACGGGATCTCGTCCCCGGCCTGGTTGCCGCGTTGCGTGTGAACGATCGACCGTGGTCGTACCTGCATTTGCCGCCGTGGCTTGCGGCGTTCGCGGTGAGTTTCCTCGTGGCTGCGTTTGGACGGGATCTGCCGTTCCTGCGCGCGATGGGACTCGGCGTCGGCGACGCGCCGGACGATGGCGAACCCGTTGCGCCAGCGCCGACGGCCGCCCCCGTCCCCACGCCTGCCGCCGCACCTGCCGCCGAGGTGTGGACATCCGATTCCCGCCCCGCATGGCCAGTGCCGCCGGCGGCACCACCTACCGACTTCCACCCCTTCGCGGGCTAACGAGCGCACCGGCGAACCCCGATGCCCGGCGATTCATTCACGCTGGACGAGGCGCGTGCGGCGCTCGGTCAGTTGCGTGAGCCGCTTCGACAGTTGCAGGCCGCGCAGCGTCGCCTTCGCGAGGTTCGCGACGAATTGCATGTGCTCGGACGCCAGCACCTGAACGACGGCGTCGTTGCCGAACGCCGTGTGCGGGCGCTGCGGACCGAGCAGTTGCGACTGGCCGAAGAGGCACAAACGGCCGTCCGCGCCGTGCGCGCCACCGGCGCGGAGTTGAAGAGCATCGAGGATGGGTTGTTGGATTTTCCCGCCGAGATCGAGGGAACGCCGGCCTACTGGTGTTGGCGCACGGGCGAGGACGACATCGAATGGTGGCACCCCCGTTCCACCGGATTTGCGGGGCGTCGTCGTATCACTCCGGCCTGACACTTCGCTCGTGCGAAACCGCTTTGCCGAGCGCGCCGACGCCCGGTATCCTCGATGAGCACGGTCGGAGGGTTCGGTGACGCTCGCGGTCGTTCTTGTCGCGTCCTACCTCTTGGGCTCGATCCCCACCTCATATCTTGTTGTGTATCCCCTGACGGGCCGAGACATCCGCACGATGGGTTCCGGCAACCCCGGCACCATGAACGTGCTGGACACACTCGGCTGGGGAGCCGCGTTCGTCGTCGGGCTCGTCGACGTTGGCAAGGGGGCGGCGGCAGTCGCCTTGGCCCGCCTGTCCGGGCTGTCCGAGGTTGAGGCGATCATGGCTGCGCTCTGTGCCGTGGCGGGCCACGACTGGTCGATCTTCCTGCGGCTGGACGGTGGGAACGGAACTGCGGCCGGCGTAGGTGCGCTGCTGGCGCTGCTGCCATCAGAGACGTTGGTGGCGACAGCCGTCGGCGTTGCCGTGGCGTATCTGATGGGCTCGCGTCGCATCGGCGGGATCGTCGGACTGTTGCTGCTGCCGACGATGGCGTTCTGGTGGCACGCGCCCGAGGTGCGAACGATCGGCGCGATGGTTCTGATTACCTTCACCGTGCTGAAGATCATCCGCTTCGAGGGATTCACGCCTGCCCGGACACGCCGGTGACGAACTTCGACGAGACGCTCGAGCGGTTCCGCCTTGCGGTCGCCGGGCCGGCCGAGGGCGTGCCCACGGTGCGTGCCGCATTACTCGTGGCGCAGACCGAGTACCCCGACCTGGATGTCATCTCCTACGAGCGCCAGATTGCAGCCCTCGGCGAACGATTGGAAGCGCGTATTCATCCCTCGGCGGACACGCGCTCGCAACTCGCAGAGGCGCACGCGCTGCTCTTCGCGGAGTACGGCTTCCGCGGCAACGAGGAGGAGTACAGCGACCCTCGCAACCTCTACCTGAACGAAGTGATCGACCGCCGCCTCGGTATTCCGGTGTCGATGGCGATCCTGTACTCGGCGGTGCTCGCCCGCGCCGCGATTCGCGCGAGTGTGATCGGGCTCCCCGGCCATGTGGTGACACGCATCGACGGTTCGGACGGATCGATCCTGACGGACCCCTACCGCGGCGGCGTGGAGCTGACCACCGAGCAGTGCCGCAAGCTCGTGCAGGACGTGTACGGCCGCCGCACCCCCTTCCGCGAGCACTTCTTGGACGCGATTACCCCTCGGCAGGTGATCCAACGGCTGATCCACAACCTCAAGGCCGGCTACTTGCAGCACGGCGACGAGGAGCGCGCAGCTCGCATGATGGAGCTGCTGCTGGCGATGTATCCGTGGGATCTGGACGAGCTGCGGGATCGCGGCATGCTGCGCGAGCGTGTCGGTGAGTACCGCCCCGCGCTCGACGACCTGGAGCTATACGTCCGCTATCGAGGCGATGCGCGGGACATCGAGACCGTCTCCGAGGCGGTACGATCGCTGCGTCGACACACGGGGATGCCGGAGCGATAGGGTCGCCTCGGTCCAGCGCGTGTGGCATCACGCCGCCCGCGCTGGTACGCTACCTCCCGCAACGCTGCATCCGTTCGCGAACGATTCGTCCGCGTCGGCCCCGCGGGGCAGGGCACCAGCCAGCATCAACCAGCCGTGCGTGAGGCAGTCGCGATGAGAGAGTCACGAGAGGCTGCGGGTAACGGTCGCGTGCGACCGATTCGCACGATGCCCGCGCCAGCTGCCGCACCGGCCTCCCGCTTCGCACTGACGCAGGAGACGCTGGAGTACGAGACCGAGCACGCGCTCCAGTTCATCGATATCACCGAGGCGGTGCGCGCGATGGTGGAGCGTTCCGGCATCGTTGCCGGGCAGGTCTCGGTGAACTCGATGCACACGACGGCCGCGGTCATCGTGAACGAGCACGAGCCGCTGCTGCTCAACGACATGGCGCGTGTGCTGTCTCGACTCGCGCCCGCTGGCGACTACTACGAGCACAACGACTTCTCGATCCGCACGGTCAACATGACCGATGAGGAGTGTGCCAACGGCCACTCCCACTGTCAGCACCTGTTCCTGGGTGCCAGCGAGACGATTCCGATCCAGGACGGTCGCATGATCCTTGGGCCGTGGCAGAGCATCTTCCTCGTGGAGCTGGACCACGCGAGGCGCCGCGCCGTGTTGGTGCAGGCCATGGGGCTCGCCGCCGAGTAGTCGCGCGTGACCAGCGCACCTCACCTTCCCCTGCGCATCCTGCAAGCCGCCGGCAACGCCCGTGCGCTGCATCCACCCCCCACGCGCGGTGCGGTCGATGGCATCTGCGCCGACATCCACGTGCGCGACGGTGAGGTGCTGCTGGGTGTCGCGCCGCGGAGGCTGAGCGGGTTCGCCGCACGGCTGTCGCCGTCGCGGTTTCGCGCAGCCGACGCCGAGCGCATCACTCTCGATGAGCTGTTACGCGCCGTCGACGGGCGGTCGCGGCTGGTGCTGCGCGTGCACGGTGGCATGGGCGACCCGGCGGCGGAGATCGCGCGGGTGCTGTACCCGCTGCCGGACCGCTCGCACCTGCTGGTGTGTGCCGAGGATTGGGCGGTCGCCGACCGGCTCGCCGCCTGGCTGCCCGGGCTGCGCGTCGCGTACCTCGTGCTGTCCGAGGGGCCGCTGCGGCGCTACGTGCAGGGGCGGCTGGACGGCTCGCAGCGCGAGGTGCCGCTGCTGGTGCGCGACGCGCTGATCCACACGCCCAACGAGGCGCAGTCGCTGCGCGGTCGGGCTGGCGCGCTCGGTGCGTGGTCGGTCGGGAGCGCGGGGCGCGCGCGCGAACTCGCGTCGTGGGGCGTCGACCTGATCGCCAGCGAGTCGATCGACGTGCTGGACGCGCTGGCGGCGGGCACGACGTCCGACACCACGTGATCACCAGATGGTGACCACCTCGTGACTGATGACTTCGCGCTCGCGCAGCGCGCGACGCCGCTCGCGCCGGTGATCGCGCGCGAGATTGCCGACGGCGGCGGAGCGATCACATTCGCGCAGTTCATGGCGCTGGCGCTCGGGCATTCGGAGCACGGGTACTACAGCCGCGCAGGGCTGGCGTGGGGCCGCGCGGGCGACTTCGAGACATCGCCCGAGGTGCACCCGGTGTTCGGCTACCTCTGGGCGCGACAGGTGCAGGAGTGCTGGGATCGCCTTGGCCGCCCGACGCTGTTCGCGCTCGTCGAGGTGGCGGGCGGCTCCGGTGCGTTCATGGCGGCGATGCTCACCTGGCTGCGCGAGCGTGCGCCCGACTGCTTCGCCGCGACGCGCGCGACCGTGCTCGACGGCCACCCGCGACGCATCGAGGAGCAGCGCGCACGCCTCGCCGCGCTGGGGTTCGAGGCGGATCGCGTGGAGCACGCGCTGCTCGACGATTGGCTGGCGCGCGAGGAGGCGGTGACGGGCGTCATCATCAGCAACGAGTTCTTCGACGCGCTGCCGATGCACATCGTGGAGCGGCGCGGCGAGGAGCTGATGGAGTGGCATGTCGTCGTTGATGCGTCCGGGGCGCTCGCGTTCGAGTTGCGCGAGGCGAGTACACCCGCGTTGCGCGCGCACTTCGACGCGCTGGGTGTGCTGCCGGGCGACGGCTGCCGCGCCGAGGTCTGCCTCGCGGCGCCCGAGGTGATGTCGCAACTGGCGAGGCGGCTGGCGCGCGGCTACCTCGTGAGCATCGACTACGGCCACGACGCGCCGAGTCTGTACGCCAGCTGGCGGCGGATGGGGACGCTGATGGCGTTCCGCGCGCACTCGCCGCAGCCGGACCCGCTCGCCTCGCCCGGCCTGCTCGACCTCACGGCGCACGTCGACCTCACCTCGCTGGCCCGCGCCGCGCAGGCCGAGGGCTGCGAGGTGGCCTCGCATCGCTCGCAGGCGGAGGCGCTGATCGCGCTCGGCATCGGCGAATCGCTGGACGCCGCCCGCGAGCGCGCCGCCTCGGACTTTGCCGCCTACGGTGCCGCCCGACGAGCCACCGAGACACTGCTGGACCAGGCCGGCCTCGGCCGGATTAGGGTGCTGGTCGCCTCGAAGGGCGCGGGGATCGAGTTGCGGTGTTTGGGGGAGGTTGGGTGAAGGGGAAGTGGGCGAGCGCACCGTTTCCGTCCGATCTGCCACACCATGACTTCCGTCCAGAAACGTCTGTTCTGTTACTAATGGACCCCCCCTCCCCCCCCACGACGGATGATCGCTGATGACCAATCTCTTCGCAGTTGGATTCGAGTCCTTGCATGACGGTGCGTCTGCGGCGTCCGCCAGCCATGACGCGGAGGTCTCACTGGATGATGCCGACGTAATCCTCTTTAGCCTGCCGATACCGCCGACAGCGTACGAGGCGTATCAGGGCAAACCATGCCTAAGCGATGATCAGTCGTTCAAGTACAAAGAGAAATTATCCCGGTGGCAGCGGGAATTGGCATCGGCCGTCCGCGCCGGGAAGACCGTGTTCGTCGAACTCACTAAGCCTCAGACGGTCTACGTGGCGACGGGGACAGTCGAGTACTCGGGAACCGGTCGTAATTCACGTTCCACGCGCCATGTCGTTGAGCAGTCAAACCTCACTGCGCTCCCGTGCACCTTGTCTGGCGTAATAGTTGGCACAGGAACAGAAATCCTCACCGCGCAGCGTTCGCAGATGCTCAGTCAGTACTGGGCAAAATTTCGCCACTTGTCGTGGTACGAAGTCAGGTTTGCGTCGGCCAAGGGACAGCAACCGCTCCTTACCACGAAGAATTCGGAGCAAGCGGTCAGCGCCATCATCCCCTATGAGAGTGGCGGACACGTAGTCATCCTTCCGGCGGTGAACCTGGACGCTGATCGAAAGCACCGGATCAATTCGATCGAGTTCGTGCGTGTGCTTCTAGACATTGACGCTCAGCTTCGGGGCGAACCGCCAGCTCCGCCACCTGGCTGGATGAGTGAGACGCGCTTTCAGACAGCAGCCCAGCGCCGCCTTCAGGAAGAGCTATTGAGGCTTCAGGAGGCTGAGGCTGAGGCTGAGGCGCAACGAGAGCGCACGCGGGTCCAAATGTCGCTGCAAGAAGCGAACGTGATCTACGGGCTCTTGTTTGCGCAGGGGAAACAACTTGAGAAGGCGGTGCTTCGGGGTCTGGCGGCGATGGGCGTCGCGGCGCAAGGGTTCACAGACGGTGAGTCCGAATTCGATGCGGTCTTCATGCTAGATGGCACGCGGATGCTCGGCGAGGTAGAGGGACGAGACAGCGCTGCTATCAATATCGACAAGATCACCCAACTTGAACGCAACATTGCGGAAGACTTCGCCCGTGACGAGGTTGAGACACATGCCAAGGGGGTCTTGTTTGGAAACCCTCAGCGCCTTGTCCCCCCCGAGGCGAGGACTCAAATATTCACGACGAAATGCTTGTCCAGCGCACAGCGGAACCATTTCGCGCTCATCCTCACGCACACGATGTTCGCGCCTGCGACTTATCTCGAGCAAACGAACGATATCGAGTATGCAACTGCTTGCCGAGCTGCTATCTCGGCTGCTGATGGGGCAGTCGTGACCTTCCCCGTCGTGCCTACTGACAATTCGGCTTCACGCGCGTCCGGGGACACTGAGACTCGTGCTGCTAATGAAAGCGCTGGCGCTCCGCCGAAGTAGCAGATGCATCTCTTTGACAGCGATTCCTATCTGGTCGAGATGGGGGATCGTCGAAGTCATCGCCGCCGAACCGAGCACCGTATCCTCTCCCACTATGCGAGAATACGAGCATGGTTTCCGAGTACTACAGCCCGCAGGTGATTGACCACTTCGAGCACCCGAGGAACGCGGGGGCGATGGAGGACGCGGACGCGCAGGCGTACGTGACCAACCCGGTGTGCGGCGACTCGCTGCGGCTCTTCCTCCGCATCGAGGATGACCACATCACCCGCGCCTCCTTCCTCTCCTCCGGCTGCCCCGCCTCCATCGCCACCTCCTCGGCGGCGACGGAGCTGCTGGCGGGCAAGCCGCTGGCGGAGGCCGAGGCGCTCACCCGCGAGGCGTACGCCGACGCCGTCGGCGGGCTGCCGAAGTCCAAGATCCACTGCTCGGTGTTGGCCGCCTCGGCGGTGCGTCAGGCCGTCGCCGAGTGGCGCAATCGCCTCGACCCACTCGCGCCGAGCGATGGCGTGGCGTAGCCTGCGCGCATGACAGTCGCCGCCATCATCCTTGCCGCCGGGGCCTCGCGCCGCATGGGGGAGCCGAAGCCGCTGCTCCACTGGGGCGGGCAGACGCTGCTCGGCTGGGAACTCGACGAGATGATGCGCTCCACCGCCGATGAGATCGTCGTCGTGCTGGGCAACCGCGCGGAGGCCGTGCGCCGATCGCTCGGCGACGCCGCGCGTCACGTCGTCTTCAACCAGCGCTGGCCGCAGGGTCGCGCCACCTCGCTGGCGAAGGGCGCCGCCGCCCTCGTTGCCGGTGGCCGCGCCGCGCCCGACGCGATCGTCGTCCAGAACGTCGACCAGCCGACGCGGGCCGACATCATCGATCGGCTGATCTACGAGCTCCACTCCACCGGCGCCGACATCGTGCAGCCGTCCTATCGAGGCAAGGCGGGCCACCCTGTGGTGATTCGCGGCAGCCTCATCGACGAGCTCATCGGCGCCACCGAGGCGACGCTGGGCCTGCGCGCGGTACTGGACCGCCACCCGGCGCACCTGCTTCCGATGGACGATGAGCCGGTGGTGCGCCTCGACCTGGACACCCCGGACACCCTCGACGAGGCGCGGCGCATCCTGGGCGTGGCCGGGCGATAGGCGGCAGCATCCGGGGAGGGCGATGGCGCCCCTCTCCCCCTTAGGATGCGCAGTGATAGTATGCGCAGGCACTAGCGAGGTAACCGCTGGTGCACAGCGTGTGAAGCAGCAGGAGATGAGCATCTCGTGGCATACGGTCTCAGCATCGCGCGCGGCCTGATCGTCACGTTCAAGCACATCTTCAAGCCCCCGATCACCGTCAACTTCCCGGAAGAGACCCGCCAGGTTCCGGTGCGCGCGCGCACGAACCTGCTCTGGTTCGAGGAGCGCTGCACCGGCTGCTCCACCTGTGCGCAGGCCTGTCCGGACGGCTGCATCCTGGTGCAGACCTCGCCCCGCGAAGACGGCACGCTGAACATCGATCGCTACGAGATCGACTTCCGCATCTGCATGTACTGCGGACTGTGCACGGAGGCGTGCCCCTACCAGGCGATCCAGGCCGGCGGTCGGTACGACGACGCGGTCTACGTCTTTGAGAACATGTACCGCAACCGCGAGTCGCTGACCCGCGAGGCGAAGACATACATGGCCAAGACCGACGGGCGCTACCCGAACGGCCAGACACAGGAACTCTCGCCCACCCGCACGGAGATGCCGACGGCCAAGAGCCGCATCCCGGGCGCGGGCGTCGATGGCCCGTTCGGGCCGCAGCACCTCCACTCGCGGGCGGAGCACCACCAGCACTAGCGACCCGTCGATGGCGACGGACAGCAGCACGGGAGCGGGGATAGCCGTGGCGAAGATCACGATCAACGACGTGGAAGTCGAGGCCGAGGCCGGCCGCCGCCTCGTCGAGGTGATCAAGGAGCAGGGGATTCGGATCACGAATCTCTGCTACATCGACGGTCTGGAGCCGTACGCCGGCTGCCGCACCTGCATCGTGGATATTGCGGGCGCGCGTCCCACCTCGCTCCAGCTCTCCTGCACCGCGCAGGTAGCCGAGGGCATGGTGGTGCAGACTGACACCCCAGACACGAAGCGCGCGCGCCAGGGTGTGATGTCGCTGATCATGGCGAATCACCCGGACCGCTGCCTCACCTGCCACCGCCGCGTGCACTGCCAGCCGGGCGAGATCTGCCTGCGCGACGATGTGGTCACGCACCGCTGCCTGACGTGCAGCAAGAACTACCGCTGCGAGCTGCAGACCTCCACCGAGATGATCGACATGGGCGAGTTCGACGAGCCCTGGGTCGGCGAGGAGCGCTCGTACTACGAGACGCCGCCCCCCGAGCCGGACCGCGCGAACCCCTACCTGGAGTTCGACCCGCAGATGTGCATTATCTGCACGCGCTGCGTGCGCGCCTGCGCCGATATCCGCCACACCGGCGCGATCACGCTCGCGGGCAAGGGCCCGAGCACCGCGATCGCGTTCGGCACCGGTGGTCCGGTGCACGACTCTGACTGCGACTTCTGCGGCGCGTGCATCGACGTCTGCCCGACCGCCACGCTCATGGAGCAGCCAAACAAGTGGGTCGGCCTCGCCGAGGAGTGGACGAACTCCGCCTGCAACTCCTGCGCCGTCGGCTGTACGGTCTCGTACGGCACCTCGGGCGGTCGACCGGTGATCGTGCGCCCGGATCGATTGAACCAGTTCAGCCGCGACCAGATCTGCGTGCGCGGCCGATTCCACTACGACGCCGTCACCGATGGCCAGCGGTTGAGCCGCTCGCTTGCGCGACGTGGCGAGCGGTTGCTCCCCGTCTCTTTCGAGGAGGCGCTGGGCGACGCAGCCGCAGCCCTCGAGACAGTGCGCAAGGCGAACGGCGCTGGCGCCATCGCGGTGCTCGGCTCCCCGCTGGCGACCAACGAAGAGGCGTACCTGCTCGCGCGGTTGGCGCGTGAGGTCATCGGCACGCCGCACCTCGACTTCTCGCACGGGCCGACGCATCGTGCGGTCGCCGGTGCGTTCCGCGCGGCGCTCGGCGTCGATCGGCTGCCGGCGAGCCTGACCGAGATCGAGAGCGCCGACACCGTCGTCGTCGTCGCAAGCGACCTCGAAGAGTCGCACAACGTCGCCTCGCTGCGCGTCAAGGACGCGGTGGTGAAGCGCGGCGCGAAGTTGATCCTCGTGAGCCCGCGCTGGAGCGAGCTCGTCCCGTTCGCCACCGCCTGGCTGCAGACCGCGCCCGGCCACGAGGCTGCTGCGGTGCAGTCGCTCGCGCAGGGTGCCGCCGTAAACGCAGCGCAGTTCGGCGCGGCGGTTGTAGCCGCGGGCGTCGCTCCTGCAGCGCTTGCAACCGCGATCGATGCAGTTCGTGCGGCTCGTGAGAACGCGGAGCAGGGCCTGTCCATCGTCTTCGCACCGGAGGCGATCGGCGCCGAAGCCGCAGGCGAGACTGCCCGCGCGTGCGCGAACCTCGCGATTGCGACGCGTGGCGATTCCGCAGCCGGTGTGCTGCACTACCTCCCGACCGACGCGAACGTGCTTGGCATCACTGACATGGGCATTGCCCCCGGCAGCGGAGGCAAGTCGTTCCCCGAGATCATCGAGGCCGCGAAGGTCGGCGAGATCAAGGCGCTGGTCATCCACGCGGACAACCCGCTGCTGAACGCTCCGGGCACCGCCGACATCCTCGCGGCCTTCGCGGCCGTCGATGCGCTGATCGTCATCGACTCCATTCGGTCGACGACGGCGGAGCACGCGACGGTGGTGTTGGCCGAGGTTCCGTTCTTCGCGAAGGACGGCACGATCACCAACGCGGACCGGCGCATCATTCGCCAACGCCCAGCGGCCACGCCGCAGCGCGAGGCGCACGATGGCCTCGCGGTGCTGACGGCGCTGACGGCGGCGCTCGGTGGTAGTGCTGCTTCCGGCGGCGGATCGACTGCCGCCGATGTGATGGCGCTGGCTGCGGCGTCCATCGATGGCTACGTGACCTATCCGAAGATCGAGTCAGGCCGCACGCGCGCGCTCGGCGCGGCGACGGCTGGTCGGGTGCAGGTGCAGCCGATTGCCGCGGCACCTGCTGCGGTCGATGGCCTCAGCCTGCTGACCGGACGCTCGCTGTTCACCTCGTGGGAAGGCGCATCGATCCACTCGGAAGAGGCGGACAAGATGCACCGCGAGGAAGTGGTGGTGCTGAACCCGCGTGATGCGGAGGCTGCTGGCGTACGCGCCGGTGATGCCGTCGCCATCACCAACGGCACGCACGAGGTGCGCATCACCGCACGCCTCGACGACGGTGTCGCCGCTGGCAGCATCTATGTGCCGCGCTACTTCGATGGTGGCGCGATCATGCAGTTGCTGCCGCTGGAGGGGCGCGGCGGCATGCTCGTCAGCGTCCGGGTACACGCGCTGCAGCCAGCGTAGTCCGGATGTTGGGGGCGCACGCCTGCGAGCGCATGCTGCCGATCTCCTGATCGTCTGCTAGGCCGTCTCGGATCTGGTCAGGTCCGGTGTTAGGATGTGGTACATGGCACTCGCCCGGCACCTGCCCCGTCCCGCTCACTTCATCCCGCTGGCAATGACCGACGACCAGGCGATGGCCCGCGGCTGGCTGGACGCTCTGAATGCCGCTGGCATCCCGGCCGAACTGCGCATCGAGGATGCTCGGCGGATGCTGGCAACCGCGGCCGTCCGGCCGATGAGCACGCTGCCAATCGGCCCGGTATACGCGACGACCTTGCTTGTGCTGACGGAGGAGCGCGCCCGCGCGGCCGCACTGCTCGTTGACCTCGGGTGGGACGGTAGGCGTGTGGCCGCTACCGTCGGACAGCACCCGCTGACGACCGCAGCCTGGTGGTCCGGTGCGGCAGCTGCGACGGTCAGCGGGTTGGCCATCGTCGTGATGGCGCTCATCCGCGGCGCGTGAGCCCAATCGACCGCACAGAACCCCTTGTGGATCTGCGACTGTTCCCCCTCGCTCGTATCGTGTTGGTTCCGGGCATGGCGGTGACCCTTCAGGTCTTCGAGCCTCGCTACCGCGCGTTGGTCGCGGAGTGCCTGGAGGATGGCGCGCCATTCGGTGTTGTGCTCATCCGTGAAGGCGACGAAGTGGGCGAGGCAGGCGGCCCAATCGTGCCGCACAGCATCGGCACCACCGCTCGCATCACCTCGGTGATTCCCGGACCGGACGGTCGGCTACATTTGGAAGCCATCGGCGAGCGGCGATTTCGCATCCTGACGCTCCGACACGATCGTTCGTATCTGTCCGCGGAAGTGGAGTTCCCAGTCGAGGAGGTCGGTTCCGCACCCTTGTCCATGATGGAACAAGCACGGGAGGGGTTGCGGCAGTTGGAGCAGCTGCGCGCAACCATTCGAGGTGCGTACGAACGGGGCGCGGAGCTCCCGCAAACGCCGAGTCAACTCGCCGACCGCATCCTGGTCGCCACCAGTCTGCCCGTCGTGGACGGGGGCGCGTACGTCGCGGAGCGCCAGCGATTGCTCGAGGATCTGGATGCGGGACGCCGACTCAGGGAGGCGCTCCCGTTGCTGGAGCGCGCGATCACCGGTCTGCACCAGCAGGCCTCGGCGGTGGTCTCGGATCGGTGGGCGGGGCTTGGCGCCGCCAACTAGCAGCTTCCGGTCAGCCGGGGTCGTTTCAGGGGAATACCGATTACAGACAGGCAGTGTCGCCCCGTACCGTACACGTATGGGTATACACGGGAGCCCCTTTACGGAGTCTCTACCGGAATGAAATATAATCCGTTGCCTCCGGCGTGTTCCACGGCACGGCGACGTGACACGCTGTGTCTCCGCCGGTGGGGCGCGGTCATGAGCCGCGCAGGGATACGACCGCAACGAGAGCTGCACTGTGATACCCGACTCTAATCCGTCCTTCGTCGGCGACGTCGCCGAGTCGCTGGCGTTGGCCGCTGCGTTGCGCGCCGCGCTGGAAGTGCGGTGGTTGCCGGACCTCTGTCGGGCCGTACTGCGCGAAGCCAGTGTTGTGGTGCCGTTCCAGTTCGGCGTTGTGTTGCGGCTGGAGCCAGAGCGCGCGGAAGTCGTCGGCATTTATCCCGCTCCGGTGGCGGGCATCGCGCCCGGTCTCATCTGGTTCGCGCTTGACGCCGCAGAGCGCGAGGTGCTGCGGCTGGGCGAGCCGCAGATCGACGGTGTGCTCCGGGTCGCCGGCTCCGATCGGTCACCACTCACGCGGTTGCCCGCATTTGGCTTGCACTCCGCCGTTCGCGTCCCCCTCTTCGCAGGCGGTGCAGTGGTCGGTGTACTGCTGGTGTACGCGGAGGCACAGTGCGCGTTCTCGGCCCTCGATGGATTGCGGACTCAGCAGTATGCCGGTGTGATCGAAGGGCGGTTGGCGAGCGCATCGGGTGACACTGCGGGTGCACCGGAGTCACTGAACGTGGGCGCGTCGGTCATCGAGGCGGCGCGGGCGGCAGAGGTCTCCCCGGCTGCGGCGCTTGAGCCGCAGGCACCGGAGCCATCCGAATCGTCTCCGACCGTTGAGTCATACTCGGTGCGTGCGGACGTGCAGCGCGGGGAGGATCCGGAGCGGCTGTCCGCGCTCGGTGAACTCGTTTCCGGCGTGGCGCATGAGCTGAACAATCCACTCACCACCATCCTCGGTTATGCGCAGTTGCTCCCCTCGCTTACGGGCGATGAGTTGCGCCGCGCAACCGCTGTCGTTGAACAGGAGGCGCAACGCGCGGGACGCATCGTGCGTAACCTCCTCTATTTCGCTCGCCAGCATCGTCCGCGCACCGCGGCCGTGGATATCAATGCCGTCCTGTCGCGCGTGATCGAGGTGCGTCGGTACAGCCTTGAGGCAAGCGGCGTCAGCATCGAGTCCACGTTCGGCCCGATTCCGACACTCCTCGGTGATGAGTACCAACTGGAGCAGGTGTTCCTGAACTTGGTCACCAATGCACAGCAGGCGCTGATCAGTGGCGGCACGATTCACATCGCGAGCGAGCAGGGAGGGGGTGTCGTGCGCGTCAGCGTCACGGACACCGGCCCTGGTATCCCTGAAGAACTGGTCTCGCGCATCTTCGAACCGTTCTTCAGCACACGCGAGGTCGGCGAAGGCAGTGGTCTTGGACTCTCGGTGGCGTATGGCATCGTGCAGTCTCATGGGGGTCGGCTCTTCGCCGAACGCGCGCTGGGCGGCGGCGCGAGGTTTGTCGTGGAGCTGCCGATTCCGCGCGATTCGGACCTGCCGGGTTCGTTCGATGCCGAGCCGCCGCTGGGTCGCGGCGAGCGGGTGCTGGTGGTTGATGATGAGCAGCCCGTACGCGAGCTGGTCTCAGTAATCCTCGGCGCTTCCGGATATACGGTGGCGAGCGCGGCATCCGGTCGGGAAGCGCTACGAGTGCTGGAGGCCGGCGCATTCGACCTCGTGCTGTCGGATGTGCGCATGCCCGGGATTGACGGCGCGGGGCTGTATGAGGCGTTGGCGGCTCGTTGGCCGCAACTCAGGCGGCGCGTGGTGCTGATCAGCGGGGACGCTGAGCCGGAGCGTTTTTCGGCGTTGCTGCGCGACGGCGATGTACGCTTCCTGGAGAAGCCGTTTACCGCCGCCGCGCTCCTGCGAATCGTCCGCCAGGTGCTTGATCGCCCTGCGGAGTAGCGTCCGCAGCCGGCAGTCTAGTCGCCGGTTTCCATCTCGTACCCGGCCGTGCGCCAGGCGTCGTGCCCACCTTCGACGTTGAACAGCTCAGTCAGGCCCACAGTTGCGGCAAACTCGGCGGCAACGGCGGAACGCTGGCCGGACTTGCAGATGAAGAGGATCGGCTTGTCCCGATCGAGGTCTGCGTTGCGCGGCAGCGTCGCCATGTGCGGAATGTTGAGCGATCCGGGTACGTGCCCGTCGTAGTGCTCGTGCGGCTCGCGCGAGTCGATCACCTGCACATTGCCAGCCTCGATCATCTCCTTCGCTTCCGCGACCGAGATGCGAGTGAACGGCTCCAATGGATCCTTCGTTGCCAAGTCAATATTCCTTCCCGCGCGCCGGAGGGCGTGGCACAGTGCTCATGTGATTGTACCAGAGCCTCTCGCACAGACTGTGCTCGGGATCGATCTACGCAGCGGGCCTCGGTATCCGACGGGGCTTGCGGCGATGGATCGGCGTCGTCGCCTACGCCTGCTGTCCACCGCACGACACGATGATGAGATCGACGCGGTGATCCAACGGCTGCGCCCCGCGTTGGTGTGCATCGACGCTCCGCTGGCGTTGCCGGAGGGGCGGGACTGCGTCGACTCGACGTGCGCGTGCGCGACGGCGGGAATCCTGCGTGCGGTAGACCGCTTCTGCATCGCCGCGGGGTATCGCGTCTATCCGACGCTGTTGCCTTCGATGGTGGGCCTGACGCTACGGGGGATAGAGCTCGCCGATCGGTTGCGGACGGTGGGCATTGCGGTGCTCGAGGTGTACCCCGGCATGGCGCAGGACATCCTGTCCATCCCGCGCAAGCGCCAGGGCGTCGATGCGCTCGCACGAGGATTGCGGCGGGTCGGGGTGCGAGGATTGCCGCGCGCCCGCGTCGCCACTCACGATGAGTTGGACGCGGCGACATGTGCGCTCGTGGGCGTCATGTACCTTGATGGCGCGACCGAGCAGTACGACACCGCGGGTGAGCCGCCATTCGTGTTCCCGGCGCGTGTGCCCGACTCAATGCTTCCGCCACGGGCGTGATAGGCTCGCCGGCGTTGCGCGTGGGAGTTCGCCCGGTGCCCACAGGCAGCCGGTACAATCGGCGCATGACCGATGCCCGGCCTCGAGTCTTCGTCACGCGCGCGCTGCCCGGCACAGAGCCGATCGCGCGGCTGCGCGCCGTGGCTGACGTCGACGTGTGGGGCGAGCCCCGCCCGCCGACACGGGCCGAGATGCTCAAGCGGGCGGCAGGTGCGGATGCGCTGCTCACCATGCTCACCGAGCAGGTCGACGCTGCGCTGCTGGATGCATGCCCCTCCGTGCGGTGGGTATCGAACATGGCAGTGGGCTACGACAACATCGATGTCGCCGCGGCCACAGCGCGCGGGATCCCCGTCACCAACACTCCTGATGTGCTCACCGAGACCACTGCCGACATGGCGTTCGCGCTGCTGTTGGCGGCCGCCCGTCGCCTGCCGGACGGGGAGGCGGCGGTGCGCGATGGCGGTTGGGGGCCCTGGAGTCCTGGCTGGTTGCTTGGTCATGAGGTGCACGGCGCCACGCTCGGCATCGTCGGAGGTGGCCGCATCGGGAGCGCGGTGGCGCGCCGGGCTGTCGGCTTCGGGATGCGAGTGCTGTACCACAGTCGTCACGACGCGGCCGGCTTTCCCGGGGAGCGGGTAGCCCTCGATGTACTGCTCGCGCAGTCACAGTTCATCTCGGTGCACGTGCCGCTGACGCCGGAGACGACGCGCATGTTCGATGCTGCCGCATTCGCACGCATGCGTCCCGACGCGGTGTTCGTGAATACGGCGCGCGGCGGGGTCGTCGATCAGTCGGCGTTATTGCAGGCGCTGCGCGTCGGAACGATTGCAGCGGCTGCACTGGATGTGACGACGCCGGAGCCGCTTCCGGCGGACGATCCGCTGCTGACCGCGCCGCATCTGATCGTCACGCCGCACCTCGGCTCCGCGACGGAGCGCACGCGGATCGCGATGGCGGCGCTCGCCGTCGACCACGTGTTGGCGATGTTGTCCGGCGCACGGCCGCGTCACCTGATCAATCCGGATGCGTGGTCCGACTCGGATGTTCCTGTTACCTCGATGGAATCGATTGGCGCGGAGACGCGCGCAGACGCAGCGGCTGGCGACGACCTCGCGGCCAGGAGGCGCAGATGACGAACGGGCCAGCGGGCGGACAGGCGAGCGGCCGCTTCTGGCTCGCTGGTGAGCTGTGGCAGTTGGGCGCGGTGCAGTTCGGCGACTTCAGCCTGGGCCGGACGGTGCGCCACTCCCCGGTGTACGTGAACCCGAAGTTGATCATCGCGCGACCGAGCGTACTCGCGCGTATCGCTATCCTCATCGATGACGAATTGCGGATGGCGATGGCCATGCGGAACCGACCGTTGGAGCCATACGACCTGCTGGCCGGAGTACCCATCGGTGGGCTGCACATCGCCACCGCGCTCGCGCTACAGGTGCGGACTCCACTGCTCTATGCGCGACCCGGCGTCCTGCAAGACGAGGAGCGCCCCCACATCGAGGGCATCTACCGACCGGGGCAGACTGCGTTGTTGGTTGATGACCTCGCCACGGGTGGCGGTTCGCTCGTTGATACAGCTGCGAGGCTGCGGCGCGCGGGCTTGCATGTGCGTGACGCCGTGGTGCTCATCGACCGCGAGCAGGGGGCGCGCCGTCGCCTCGAATCGATCGGCATTCGGCTTCACGCGATGTTGACCATGGAGATGCTGTTGACCTACCTGCACTCGTCTGGCCGCGTCACCGACGAGGATTTCCGGACGGCGATGCACTACATCGAGCGTGAGGGCGAGGCCCGCTCAGAGTTCGACTAACAGGGACCGTGGCTGGCGCGCGACATGCTCGGTGGATACGACGCCCGTCGGATAGCGCCGCGCTCGGGATCGGAAGGTTTGACGTGCCGCGCCCGTTTGGGGCAAGGTGGCGGTGCCTCACCCAGTCGGAGGATCGATGCCGTTACGGCGTTGGGTAGTTCCGCTGTTGTTGTCGGTCGCGCTCGCGGGCCTGGGCCTCGGTTGCGGCCGTGCCGAAACGCACTCCGCCCCGACTCCGGCGGCGACGACGGCCACCCCCACTGCCTCGCCAACGGATGTGCGGGCCTATCGGTTCCGGCTTGCCGCCAACGTGACCAACGCCCCCGGTTCACCCGTATCCCTTTCCCCGACACGTGGCGCGGCGGGAGTTGGATCATGCGCGGCTTCCGCGTTGACGCCCGCTGAAGGCATCACGATCACCCTCGATGGCGAGGTGAACGGCGATCGACAGCAGTTGCGGACGTGCGCCGACATCGGCTTCGCGCTCATCGACAGCGAGCGTGTGCAGATTGGTTCGCGCGTCTGGTCACGCGAGGGCGCGACGCCATGGCGGGAGGAGCAATCGGTCGCCAGCGGGTCGAGCGTCGCGTTCGGGTTGGACACGGCGGTCATGGCCCTCATGAGCGGCGGGATGCCTCGACAGATACTGGGCAAGCTCCAGCCTATCCCGGACCGGGTGAACGAGGTGGATGCGTTCCGCTATCACTTGGATCCGCAGCAGACCTCAGAGATTCTGGGCAGCAGGCCGGGGGGCTCGCCGTTCTCCGGGTACCGCGGCGGGGCACAGCTTTGGGTGGCGCGCTGGGGGCACGGCCGTTGCGCCTGATCCTCGAGGGCGACGAGGCTGGGGCCAGTGCGGGGGAGAGCGGTCGGCTGCAGTTGCAGCTCGACATCCGCGACCACAACTCGAAAGAGATCGCCATCGTCCCGCCGGCGTAGTCGGCGAACCCTCGCCCGCAGGCACATCGACGGAGTCGGCCGGGTGTCTAGAGCAGGCGGCGGATTGGCTTGCGGCCGGGGCGCGGGTCGTAGTTCGACTTGAACATCTCAAGCTTGTCGCGCTCGATGAGGTACTTGCCGGCGAACAGCACGGCGGGCACCCGCTTCTGCTTGATCAGCCTTCGCAGGCTCTGGGGGTGGATGCCGAGCTCGCGCGCGGCCTCCACGAGGTCGAGGTAGTCCTGGAAGGGGGAGTCAGGCACCCGGCATCCTCGCTGTTCGCACGCCCGAATGGATCAGGCGCGTATGCGGCGTTGTCGAGGATGGTACACGGTGTAAAGCGCATAGACAATTCGCAATGTTCGAAGGGTGGTGTCCGCTGCGCGGTGGTCGGGAGGGGCGCTATC
>QWRD01000008.1 GCA_003670575.1 Chloroflexota bacterium | reverse complement strand
TCGATGACTATGGCGACTGCCTTCGGCCACTTGGCGCCGAACTCGTGCGCGAACGCGGCCATCGCTAGCAGTGCGTGCTCACGGTCCTCAGCGTCGCGGACTTCCACCAGCATGCCGCGGGCCGTCCGCTGGACCGACTTGGGCAGGGTAGCGCCAGGAGCTGGAGCGGCTGCGCAGGCGCAACGCACGTCTGGAAGAGCAGCTCGCCAGGCACAGGCAGGCGCTGGAGATCCAGGGAAAAGCATCAGAGCTCTTGGCGCGGCTGCTGGCTGGGAGCGACGAGGAGACGAGGCAGCAGTCGTGACCGAGTCGTGCTTCGGCGCGATCGAGCCACTGCTCGGAACGAGGACGGCCTGCAGCGCGGTCGGGCGGGCCCGGGCCAGCCACTACCGCCGGCGTCACCAGACGACGCCCCACCATCGGCGGCCTCGACCGGCACCGCCGAACAAGCTCACCGCCGCCGAGGCTGCCACCATCCTGGACGCGCTGCGCTCGCCTCGCTTCGTCGACTGCGCCCCCGCGCAGGTGCTCTACACGCTGCTCGACGAGGGCGTCTACCTGGCCTCGGAGTCGACGTACTACCGGCTGCTGCGGGCGCACGGCGAGGTCCGCGAGCGTCGTCGGCAAGCCACCCACCCCGCGAAGGTGAAGCCCGAACTGATCGCCGCCGGACCGAACATCGTCTGGAGTTGGGACATCACCAAGCTGAAGGGGCCCCGGCGCGGCGAGTACTACGAACTCTACCTGGTGCTCGACATCTTCAGCCGCTACGTCGTCGCGTGGTGCGTGGCCCCCTCGGAGTCCGGTGAGCTGGCCAAGGAGTTGATCGCGAACGCCGTGGCGCGCCACCAGGTACCCCCCCGGCCAGCTCACGGTGCACGCGGACCGTGGGTCGTCGATGACCTCGAACCCGGTGGTCGAGCTGCTCACCTTCCTGGGGATCGGGCGGAGCCACTCGCGTCCGCACGTGAGCAACGACAACCCCTACAGCGAGAGCCAGTTCAAGACCCTCAAGTACTCACCAGCATTCCCGGAACGCTTCGGCTCGATCCACGACGCCCGCGCATTCTGCGAGCGGTTCCTCACGCGCTACAACGACGAGCACCGACACTCCGGCATCGCCTACCACACGCCGGCTTCCGTGCACTTCGGCACCGCCGCCACGATCAGGGACCGGCGGCGCGAGATCCTCAACACCGCCTACACCGCAAACCCCGCGCGCTTCCGACACCGCCGCCCCGAGCCGCCCCGCTTGCCCGCAGTCGCGTGGATCAACGAGCCCGTCATCGAGGAGGTGCTCATACAGAACGTATCGTGACTGCGTGTCTCAAAATGCTTGACAGGTTCCGCATCCAACCGAGCCGGTCCAGGTCCTGATTCGGCATTGATGTTTCGCACGGAGAGGATCACCGATGAGGATTTGGGACGTTCCCTGTGACCTCTTGACCGACAAGCATCTCCTCGGTGAGCACGTCGAATTGCATACCATTTGGAACGTTCACGTCCGCGGGCTCATAGGTGGCTACTCGCGCCATCCCGAGACACTTCGTTGGGTCGGGCATCTCGAGGCGCTCCGCCTCCGCCACGACGAGCAAGTCGCAGCGATGGGGAATCGTGGATTCCGTCACGCCTCGCCACTCACTGACCTCGAGACCGCTGGGGAGTCCGGTGACTGGCCAGCGGTGACGCTACCCGGGAGCATTCCGATCGAGGTCAACGAGACCGATATGCGGCGGTTCTGTCAGACTTCAGGGTCGGGTCGGGTCGGGTAGCCTCGTCGAACTGAGACGAGGAGCCTGCTGATGACCTGTCCGCCCTGCGAATCGACAGCGACGCACCGGCGGAAGCGACGGACGGCGCTCGGCTACCGCCGGTTCTCATGCGCTGGTTGCCAACGACGCTTCAACGAGCTCACCGGCACGCCGTTCAACGAACTGCAGTTCCCGACGGACATCGTCCTGCTCGCCGTGCTCTGGCGCCTCCGCTACAAGCTCGGGTGCGCAACTACTTCCGGAACCCCGGCTCGATGCCGTCGGCCGAACGACGGAGTCTCTTCATGTCCTGCTGGCGAGAACTGATCAGCCATGTGGCCGCCGCGTAACGAAACGAGGTGACGCTCCCGATCGCCGGCACCTTGCGGTCCTCAGTTCTGACAGAGCCCGTCCGTGAACGCACGCCGTCCTGTCGATTCCATTCAGACATTTTTCCAAGGCTACACGCTCTATCTTGGGTGTCCGTCAGATCGGGGCAAGTCCAGTGGCTTGGAAACCGGGGCAGGCTCACTACCGCAGCCGCGACGGTGGCGCGAAGTGGAAGCGGATCACGAAGGGGCTACCGGCGCAGCAGTCGTACGCCCACGTGAACCGGCAGGCGTTCGCTGCGGATCACCTCGATGAGCCCGGGCTGTACCTCGGCACCAGCACTGGCCAGCTCTACGCCAGCTTCGATGGCGGCGACTCGTGGTCGCTGCTCTGGGACCTGCTGCCGCCGATCTACTCGGTGGAGGCGGCGCTGGTCTGACGGGGGAGTGGAAGGGGCGCTCAGCCTGCCGGGTTCTGCTGGCCTTGATACCGGCTGGGTCTGGCCATCGGCGTGCCCAACACTTCTTCAACGATGAGTTGGCATACCGAAAGCCCGGGAGTGAGTAGGATCGGCACCGGTCCGAGGTTCATCATTTCTAGGGTAATCGCGCCCTCGAAACCGGCATGGATCGTGGGCGCGGTGAAATGAACGAGAAGCCCAAGTCGTGCCAGCGAGCTTTTGCCTTCTACACGCGCCGCGAGACAGGTGCCACCGTCCTCCTCGGGGAGGGGAAGTGAGATTCGTTCCCGTGTCCGCCCGAGGATGAATTTGCCAGGGGCAAGTCGATACCCCTGGTCGGGATCGATGGTGAACGGATCCCCCATACGGGTAAGGGTCTCCACCATGTCTCCCTGGCGCGGGTCGATGATTGCCGCCAGGCCAGCCTTCAGAACTAGTAGCGCGTTACCCAGTGTGAGATCGATTGCGGTGGTGTTGAACTGAGACGGCTGCCCAATTGCTGGCGCGCTCGGTCGGGGATCGATCACAAGTCGACCGGAGTCCAGTGCATCGATGATCGCAACGTTGCTGAGGATCACGTTGCTCCCTTCGGACTGGCCTTATCCGATCTCCGCCAGCTCGGTATCACGAACCGTGACGGTTCTCCCAGAGCCAAAAACATCTCCAGGGAGTAGGACAAGCGATTTCCCGTCCTGTGAGTCGATTACCTGCACGCGAACCGAGTCTCCGCTGATGAGGGAAGCAGAAGCGACGAGGACGATCCCGATACCGGAAGAATCGTTGATGGTGACGACCTTCTCGTCTGGAAACATTCCCACCGAGATCTTCCCTCTAAGCATCTTCGTCATAGTCATCCTCAAATGAAAAACTGCCCTAGCGCATTATCCTATTGGTTATCGGCACTCTGTCAACAGACGGGCCGGGGTGAAGAATATATGTTCTGTTGATGGCCCGGTCAACGGGGCGTCGCCCGCCCCCGCCGTCCTACTCGTACAACTTGACGACCTTCACCTTGTCGCCCGAGGCGTCGATGCACAGGTCGCAGAGCGTGCATTCGTCGAGGTTCTTCTCGACCGTCACGAGGCGTGCGCCGTCGACGGCGAAGATGTCCACGGGGCACACCTCCACCAGTCGCTTGTGCAGCGCCGTCTCGGCCTGCAGTGCCTCGTCGATATCGACACGGATGAACATCGCCATCGTTAGCTGCCCTTCGCGATGCGCTCGGCGAGGATCACCGGCATGTCCTCGATACGGTCGGCGACCGAGATGCCCGCGGCGTTCATGCGCGCGATCTTCTCGGCCGTGGTGTCGGCGCGTCCCTCGACGATGGTACCGGCGTGGCCGAAGCGCATGCCGGGCATCTCGTCCATGAAGCGGCCGGCCATGAATGCCACCACGGGCAGCCGACTGTTCACGGCGGTCATGTAGTCCGCCAACTCCGCCTCCATGCGGCCACCGGGCTCGCTGTAGATAGCGATGCCCTTGGTCTGCGGGTCCGCCTCGAACAGCGGCATCAACTCGGCGTACGAGGAGCCGATGATCGCGTCGCCGCCGATGGACACCGCGGTGCTGATCCCGAGGCCAGCGACGCTGAGCGCGTTCGATATCTCGACGGTCATACCGCCGGAGCGCGACATCACGCCGATCGAACCCGGCTTGAACGCCCGGTTCGTCGACTCCAGCGCGCCGCCGACGCCGCCCATGCGCGCTCGGCCTGGCGAGATCACGCCCAGACAGTTCGGGCCGATGATGCGCACGCCCTCTTGCTTCGCGTATTCGACGACCTGCGCCACCTGGCGGCGCGGAATGCGCTCCGTGACGACGACGATCAGTTTGATGCCCGCCTCGATCGCCTCGAAGATCGCATCGGTCGCGAATGCGGGCGGGACGACGACCACCGCGCCGTCGACGCGCTCGCGCGCCGTGAACGCGCGCACGGTGTCTTCCACGGGCACGCCGTGGACATCGCGACCCTTGCGGCCGGGGGTCACCCCGCCGATCACCTTGGAGCCGTAGTCCAGCAGCTCGCGGGTCATGGTCACGGCCTCACGGCCGGTGATGCCCTGAATGATGAACGTCGTGTTCTCGTCAACGAGGATCGACATTAGGAGCCGCCCAACTTCGCTACCGCGCGCCGTGCTGCCTCGAAGAGCGAGACGGTTCGGTCGACGTATTCGACGTGGTACTTCTGTAGGATCTTCACCGCTTCCTCCTCCCATGAGCCGGGGACGCGGAAGATCGCAATCGTCTCCGCAGGGTCCTTGCCGGCCTCGATGCAGCCGAGCACCACGCCGCGCGCCATCATGTCGGCGCGCGTGTTGGAGACGACGCTCATCATCACCGCGATCTTCTCGACGCCCGGCTTGGAGAGCACGAGCTTGGTCAGTGCCGCTGCCTTGCCGACCGATGGATTGCCGCCGATCTCGCAGTAGTTCGCCGCCCGGCCGCCGGCCGCACGCACCGCATCGAACAGCGTCAGCGAGCCGCCGCCGGCGCCGATGATCAGTCCGAGGTTGCCATCGAACTCCACGACGCGACCGGCAACGCCGCGCGGGTCGGAGGCGTCCACCTGACCACCCGCGATCTCGAATGGCGTCGGAGGTCGCGCCTGCCGCGTCTCGTCGTCGGAGATCGCCAGCTCGGTGAGCAGCGCCCGCTGCGAGCCGCGCGCCTCTTCTTCCATGTCCATGTGCGAGTCCAGCGCGATGATCGTGCCGTCCTCGAGGCGGGCGATCGGGTTGATTTCGGCCAGCGTCATGTCGTACTGGAGGAACGCCCGCGCCAGCGCGCTCACAATGCGCGTCAGTGCGCCGAGCTCGTTGCCCGTCACGCCCACGCTGGAGACCGCGACCTTCGCGATGTAATCGGAGAACGGTCGCAGGTTGGAGAAGTGCGTGCGGGAGAGGTGCTCCGGGTGCTGCTCCGCGACTTCCTCGATGTCGATGCCGCCCATGTCGGAGAAGATGATGAGCGGGGACTTCGCGCGGCCGTCCCAGGTCACGGCGGCGTAGTACTCCTGCACCACCTTGCGGCGCTCCTCGACGAGCACGCCGGTTGGCTCCAGGCCGTTGATCGTCAGCGCGAGGATCGTCGTGGCGGCGGCCTTGGCCTCGGCGGGGGTCTCGGCGAAGAGTACGCCGCCCGCCTTCATGCGCCCGCCGCTCAACACCTGCGACTTCAGCACAACGGATCCGCCGATGCTGGTCGCGGCCGCTTCGGCCTCCTCGGCCGTGCGTGCCATCGTGCGCTTCGGCAGTGGGACGCCGAACTTCGCAATCACCTGCTTGGCTTCGAACTCATAGAGCCGCATCGATGTCCTCGAGTCTGCTGTGCCGGTTGGGTGGCTCGATAGCGTGTGGCGGGCGGCTAGAAGCCGTACGCCGCCTTCATCTCCGGGTCCTTGGCGGCGATCATCTGCGCAACGTCCACCATGACCTTTGCCTGCTTGTACGTCGCATCGTCCTGCATCTTGCCATCCAGCATCACCACGCCGGAGCCCTCGCCCATCGCGTCCATGATGCGCTTTGCGAACGCTACCTCGGCGGGCGGCGGGCTGAACACGCGCTTGGCGATCGCGATCTGGCTGGGGTGCAGCGACCATGCGCCGACGCAGCCGAGGATGAACGCCGAGCGGAACTGGTCCTCGCACCCCTGCACGTCCGCAATGTCACCGAACGGGCCGTAGAACGGCAGGATGCCGACTGCGTTGCAGGCGTCCACCATGCGCGCGAGCGTGTAATGCCACAGGTCCTGCTGCGCCGTACCTCGAGGGGCCTCCGGCTGGTCGGCGACCGGGTCCGCGCGCACCACGTAGCCGGGGTGTCCGCCGCCGACCCGCGTGGTCTTCATGCGCCGCGAGGCCGCCAGGTCGGCCGGGCCGAAGGAGATGCCCTGCATGCGCGGGCTGGCCGCCGCGATCTCCGCGACGTTCACCACGCCCAGCGCGGTCTCCAGGATCGCGTGGATCAGGATGGGCCGCTCCAGGTGGTGCTTCGCTTCCAGCAGCGCGAGCAACTGGTCGAGGAACTCGATGTCCCACGGCCCCTGCACCTTCGGCAGCATGAACACCTCGATGCGGTTGCCGGCCGCGGCCACCAGCTCCGTGACGTCGTCCAAGAACCACGGGCTGTCGAGGCTGTTGATGCGCGTCCAGAGCGACGTGTCGCCGAGGTCGGCGCTGGTGGCCACCTCGATCAGTCCGGCGCGCGCCTCGAGCTTGCGGTCGGCCGCTACGGCGTCCTCGAGGTTGCCGAGCAGCACGTCGACCTGCTGCGCCATCTCAGGCACACGGGCGCGCATTCGCTCGTTCCCGGGATCGAAGAAATGGATCATGCGCGATGGCTTCACCACCACCTCGCGCGGTGGCAACGGCGCCCCGATGGCAAGCGGTTTCAAGAAGTCGCGTGGGTTACGCATCAATGGCCTCCTCAGGAGGGTAGAACCGGTCGAGTCAGCGGACGCGAGGCCTCGATGACCCCGCAGCGGCAGCGACCGCGCGAACGCTAGCGAGCGGGTGCGGCTGCGTCAACGGGGCGGGCGCGGCTGCACCAGTACAATCATCACCGCAGTCACTCCGAAATCGGAAGCCTCCCTCTCATCACTCGTGTCACTAATATCCCTGCTCAGTACAGTTAGCCGCGGCTCCCCGCCCGCTCCGTCACTCGCGCGGCGATAGCAATCGCGAGGCCACCGGCGCCGAGCCAGAGCGCGTCGCGCAGGGGGAGCGCGGCGAGCGAGCGCGTGATCGAGGCGAGTTCCTGTAGCAGGAGATCGTCCGGCCCGCCCGCCAGCGCATCGGCGAGCAGGCGCACCGCCACTGCGCCCAACAGCACTGGTAGCGCTCCCGCAGCAACCTGCAGGCCGGCTCGCGCGAACCGCTGCGTGCCCTGCTCGCTTGCGACCACGATGCCGCCGAGCAGCAACGTCGCGATGGCGAGCGGCCAGACCAGCAAAGCGGCCCACTCGTGCAGCGGACTGGCGAGCAGGTCGAGCAGCGCCCGCACTGCCCCGATCCGGGACAGCGATGAGGTTCGATCCGGGGCACGGTCCGGCGCATGGAACGCGTCCGTGCCGCGGGACATGAGCGCGTCGGCGCCCTGCGTCAGCAGGGCGTTGCGCAGCGCAGCGCGATCCAGGTGGCCGTTGGTGCAGCGTACGGCGTCACCGGCAATGCGCAGGCCAGGCACGGCGAAGCCGGGAACCTCGACGGCGACGCTGCCCGCTGGCCCGCCACCGACGGCGAGGTGCTCGCAGATCGTGGTCTCCTGCACCACCAGCAACGCGTCCACCTCCGATAGCGCGGCGAGCGCGCGCTCGGCGGTCGCATGGGCCAACTGCTCGCCGGTCAGCTGCCAGAGCGAGAACGTCGACAGCCACAGCGCAACGGCGATGACGAACGACAGCGAGAGCCAGGCTCGCCATCCGCGACCGGCGGGTGGCGCCTGGAACGGCGGCGGTGGTGCACCCCAGGTCCCCTCGTCCGTGATGACGGGCGCGGCGGGTTCGGTGCTCATCTGCCGATCGCCGATGCTGGTGCTGTGACATCGAGTTGCGGGCGCGTGGCGGGGCGCACCATTCGCACGACGAGTGATGCGAGCGCGAGCAGCGCCATCAGCGTTGCGAGGATGCCGGCACCGGCGGCCAGCCACTCGAGGGCCGTACTGCCCGGCGCCGCCAGCACGGTGAGCGTTGCCGCCAGCCAGTACCACGCCGTGATGCTCACCGGATGCAGCGCCAGCCGCGCTGCCACCGCTGAACGCGCTGTTGGCATGCGGACGGGCGCGATCGCCACCGCACGACCGCCGAAGGTGGCACCGCCATCGGCGAGCGCTTGCCACTGCCATGCCGTCCAAGCGGGCACGACGGCTGCGCAGAGCGTGACCGCGGCGGCGGCGTCGCGGAACGACGGGTCGATGCTCCCCGCCCGCGAGCGCAGCAGCAGGAATGCGGTCGCCGCCGCGCCAGCGACGAGTAGCGCGGCACCCAGCGTTGCCGCATCGATGAGCACCGCCAGCAGCAGCGCCACGCGCGGCCCGCCGAGCGGCCCGGTCGTCGTCGACGTGGTGGTGTTGCTGTCGATGGCGGCCATTGATCTGAATATACCCCGCGGCCCGGGAGCGGCTACCGTTGTTGCGTGGTTCTTAACGTCGTCTGGCCCTGGCTGCTGCTCGCCACGCTGCTTGCGATCGTGGCGAGTGTCTGCGTCGTTACGTTCCTTCAGCGGAGACGGCGGCTCGAGGCGGGCGCGAGCAGTGCGTCGATCCCGGGCATCGCTCGCATCCTGCCCGCGGGGCGCGCGGCGGGTGGAGCGCAACGCTGGCTACTCCCTGCGGGTGCTTGTTTGGTGGCGGCATGCGTGTGGGCGGCGGCATTTGGGCTCCGCGGTGCGCAGGCAGGCGAGCGGTTCGACTTTTTGCGCTGGGAGGTGCAGTCGCTGCCTGCGAAGGTGCTCTACCGCCTCGGCAGGCCGTTCCGCGCCGACCCCTCGGTGGACGAGGCACTGGTCACCTACTTCGCGGCCAGTGACCGCTCCTCGCCCGCCGCGAGCCGCCTCGAGAACGCCGTGGAGGCGACGATTGAGCGGCGGATCGGGGTCGTGCTTGCGGAGCAGGGCATCCACTGGCCGCCGGTGGCGATAGAGCTTGCCGCGTCGCCGCGCGTGCTGGTCGTCTCGCCGCGCACGCGCATCGAACGCATCTTCGACGATCCGCTCCGCCCCGATCTCACGCCGGCTGACGTGGACCGCATCGAGCGTGCGGTGGAGCAGGATCAGGCCCGCTCGGCGCTGGTGGTGCGCACCGGCGGGGTTGCCACCTACCCGGCGATCGTGCTCGAAGGCGACGACTACGCAGGCACCGTCGCCGCCGCGGCCCACGAGTGGACCCACCACTACCTGACGTTCCATCCCCTGGGACTCGCGTACTTCAGCTCTGCCGAGGCACGCACGATCAACGAGACAGTCGCGGACATGGTGGGAGAGGAATTGGCGCGGATGGTGGTCGCGCGCTGGGGCATCCCCGGTCGAGTCGGCTCGGGCGATCGCACAGCCGCCGCCGCCACCACGCCCGCTCCGGCGACTGTTGCTGTCGATGTGGATCGCGCGCTGCGGACGCTGCGACTGGAAGTGGACGCGCTACTGGCGGACGGTCGCGTGACCGATGCGGAGAGTCGCATGGCGGCGGTGCGTGACGAGCTCGCGGCCGCAGGTGTGCGTTACCGGCGCATCAACCAGGCTTTCTTCGCGTGGACCGGCTCCTACGCCGCGCGACCGGACGCCGTCGATCCGCTGGGCGCACAACTTCGGGCGCTGCGTGCGCACTCGCCATCGTTGGAGCAGTTCCTCGTCGCTGTGCAGCGGGTGCGCACCCGCGCCGAGGTGGAGCGCATCACGTCGACGCCGCCGTAACGGGTCTGATCGCTATCGCCCGCCCTGCACCGTGATGGTGACGGTGAACGCGGAGCTGCCACCTCGCGCGCTGCGGGCTGTCAGCCGAAGCGTCTGCAGACCGTTCTTCAACGTCGATGGGTTCAGTTGCCCGAGTTCGCCGTTCACCACCGGGGTGTTACCGCTCCGGATCAGGGTCCATTGCGTTGGGGATGCGCCCTCGCCGATCTCCAGGGTGTAGGTCGTCGCCCCGTCGGATGCGATCGCTGATCCGCGCACGGTGGCGGGAGCGCTCACCGTCGTACCGCCTACCGGCGAGACGATGACCGCCTGGATCGCCGATGCACCTGCGGCCGCCGCACCCACGGTCACCACGACCGTCGATTGAGATTCGCCCGTCTTGCGATCGACCACACGCAGGCGCAGCACATATTCGCCGGGTGCCAGCGTGCGCGTGTCCCACGACCCCAGCGTCCCGCTGGGTGGCACCACCGTACCGGTCGCGATGCTTGTCCACGTCGCCGGGGTGGGGCCACGACCCCACTCCAGCACGAAGCGCTCGAAGTCCGTTGAGCTCGCTCGTCCCAGGACAGGCACGAGTCCGTTCACGGCCTGATTCGACGCCGGGTAGAGGATGGCGTGCAGATCAGCGACGCGCCCCGGGTGCTCCTCGGTCGGTGCTAGCAGCGAGGCGATACCGCTCTTCGCCGCCCATTCGTCCAGGCCCTTCCAGCCATCGATCTCTTCCTTGGGCAATACCAGTCGGGTGCCTTCGGTGACGAAGTTGCGCGGCGTGGTGGGAGTCGCGAGCAGTCCCGTGCGGGTGTCGATCGACACGCGCTGCCACCAGCTGTCCTGCAGTCTGGCCAGCTTCGTGGGGTCGTTCGCCGCCGTCAGGGCCTCGGCGACAAAGAGCGCCTTGGTGCGTCCAGCGGTCGGGCAGAGGTCGGTTGGGAGCCGACCAGAAGGCCAGCACACCTCCCGCTCTTCGATGCCTGACGGCCTTGCGAACGGCTTCGGCGAGATGTCGAGCTGCTTCAGCGCGCCCAGCATGTAGTCGCGCCAGATCGGCCACGAGATCGTGGTGGAGAAGATGTTCTGCATCGGCGAGTTGTCGGAGTTGCCGGCCCAGACGCCCGCGACCAGATCAGGCGTGTAGCCGAACGCCCAGGTGTCGCCGATCGCCGTGGAGTTCTCGTACGGCTCGCTGGTGCCGGTCTTGTGCCCGGTCGGGCGCCGATCCGGCAGTTCCAGTGCTCCACACCCGAAGATGATGCACGTGTTCTCCGGATTGGAGATGACGGAGGTTGTCAGCCACGCGAGGTTGGCCGGGAGCACGCGACGCTCCACTGGCTGCTTGAACTCGTACACCGTCTTCCCGGTCGGGTCTGTGACCTTCCGGATGGTGACGGGGTCAATGCTGCGCTCCCCAGGTGCGTGCGGAACCAGCGGTTGCTGACCCCGCTGCATCCCCTCGCCGGCTAGGGTGCTGTACGCGAATGTGAGGTCATCCAGTCGAACATCGACGCCGCCCAGGGTGAGCGCGGGTCCGTAGCCTCGAGGGTCATTGAGCGTCGTCAGGCCCGCTGCTTTCAGGTTGGTGACCACGTTCTGGTAGCCCGCCCAGATGATCGCCTTGAACGCCGGAATGTTGAGTGAGTTGCCCAGTGCTGCGGCTGCGGGGATCACGCCGTAGTACCCGCCACCGCCGGGGTTGCGCGGCGAAAAGTCCACGCCCGTGGAGGCGTCGACGATCTTCGCGGGGGTATCGAGGATGGCGGTGCTCGGGCTCCAGCCCTGCTGGAAGGCCGTCATGAACGTGAACGGCTTCAGCGTGGATCCTGGTGAGTTCAGCGAACTCACGTTGTTGTTCCGCCCCTGAATGTCCTCACGGAAGTAGTCGCGGCTGCCGATGTAGGTGAGCACTTCGCCGGTGCGCGGATTCATCGCGATCATCGCGCCGTTGTGACCGTTGGAGGTCTTCTCGTATTCGGCGAGCCACTTCTCGATCGCCTGTTCACCGATGCGCTGCAGGCGGACATCCAGCGTGGTGGTAACTTCCAGTCCGCCCTGATACAACGCACGCTCTCCGAAGCGCTGCGTTATCTCGCGTGACACCGGGCCGAGCACGAAGTGCGCCGCCTCGATCTGGAACCGTGACGCGTGAAACTCGATCGGTGCACGCAGGGCGGCAGCTGCGTCATCCTCCGTGATGGCGCCGTGCCGCACCATCAGGTGCAGCACCTCCGCCTGCCGCGCCTTTGCGCGCTCCGGGTTGGAGATCGGTTCGTACGCGGCCGGGGACTGTGGAATGCCCGCGAGTAGCGAGGCCTCTGCGAGCGTGAGTTCCTTCGCGTTCTTATCGAAATACCCCTGCGCCGCGGCCTCGATGCCGACGTACACACCGCCGTAGGAGATCGAGTTGAGATACCACTCGAGGATCTGATCCTTGGGGTAGCGCTTCGTGAGTTCCAGCGCGATCACCGTCTCGCGCAGTTTGCGAGAGACCGAGCGCTGGAGCCGCTCCTTCGGCGGGATGTACACGTTCTTTGCCAGCTGCTGCGTGATCGAGGAGCCGCCGGTCTGGTCGAGGATGTTCCCGCCGAACGGTGTCAGGTTTACCAATACCGCACGCAAGAGCCCCTGGGTGTTCAGCCCGTTGTTTTCGTAGAACGTGGTGTCCTCGGTGGAGACCGTGGCTTCCTTGATCCAGGGTGAGATATCAGAGAGTGGGATCGGACGCCGCAGCCCGCCGAACTCGTCGATGAACTCGTACAGCAGGCTGCCATTCCGGTCGTAGACGCGCGCGCCACCACGCGGCAATTCGTCCAACAACTGGCTCGGTGGGACCACGCCTCGCGCGTATTCGTTGTACTGCTGCAGCCCGAACAGCGCGGCCGCACCGCCGATGCCCGCGACCAGCAGCGCCAGTGCGCCCAGCGCTCCGCCGAGCGCCAACATCGCGCCGCGTGGGCGCGACCAGCGGCGGCGGATCACCCGATGCGCGACCGTCACTCGAGACCACCCTCGTTCCGCAGCACCAGCAGATGGGAGAGCCCGAAGCGCCGCAGCGTGCCGGAATCCTCTGCGGCGTAGCAGGCCCAGCGAAGCAATCGTGCGAGCACGGGCAGCCGCGCTGCGATGTTATCGAAGCCCGGGTAGACGTAGGAATGGTCTACGATGCGCAGCCCGCCTGCGGTTGCGACCTGCTCGATCTCGCGGGCGCCATAGGCACGTGCGTGTGGCACCAGTCGATTGCGCAGGATGCGTGGCAGCCAGTTCACCAGCGGGATGTTCCCGAAGACATAGCGCTTGCCGAGGTAGATGCCGTGCGTCTCAAACGGGTAGAGGCGATTCGGTGCGTAGATCACCGCCACCCCGCCGGGCGCCAGCACTCTCGCTACTTCCCGCATGGTGGCGCGGTCGTCGGTGACATGCTCGATGACCTCGTTCAGCACCACCACGTCCAGCGAGCGGTCGTGGAACGGCAACTGCTCGCCGGCGGCCTGCACCAACCCATTCGCGCCGCGGCGCCTCGCTTCGACCAGCCGGCTGCTTTCGACATCGCAGCCGATGGCGATCGCGCCCACGCCGGCGAAGGCCCGGACGTACTCGCCGACCCCGCAGCCGAGGTCCAGCACTCGCTTCCCGGCCAGCGGCACGTATCGCTCGATGATCGCGAGCCGACGATGCTGACCGGAGCGCCAGACGAAACTCGGGTTGCCCAGCCGCGCCGCGTCGGGTTGATCCAGTCGTGTCGCGTCCGGTTGAGCCTGTTGGGTGATCGTCCTGCTCCTCGAGTCGGTCGGGCGGCTGGGACTGCGCGCTGCGCTGCCCGGATATCGGGCACCGGCAGGGTAGCGGACACCGGCTTTGGCGTGGAGGCGGTGGCACTCTATAGTGACACACACGTTGCCCGGAGGAGCCAATGCCCCTGACTGACGATGAGGTTCGGCATATCGCGCGCCTGGCGCGGCTCGGGATCGAGGATGACGAGGTGGCGCGCCTGCGCGACCAGTTGTCCACAATCCTTGAACACTTCGACGTGCTGAGCACGTTCGACACTGAAGGGGTGCCGCCCACGGCGCAGTCGTTTGACCTCGCCAACGTCGAGCGAGACGACGAACCTCGGCCCTCGGTGAGCCGCGACGACGTCTTCCTGAATGCCCCACGCAGCGAGGGCCCCTACCTCCGCGTGCGCGCAGTGCTGGAGTAGCCAGTGACCAGCGGCACTACACCGGAGCAAGCGCTGGATCTGACGGCGCACGAGCAGGGCGCCCTGTTGCGCAGCGGGGCGTTCACCGCTCGCGCACTGGCGGACGCCACGCTGGCACGGGTGCGCGCGCAGGAGCCCGCGCTGAACGCGTACATCACGCTGATGGACGAGGAGGCCCGTCAGCAGGCGGATGCCGCCGATCTCCGGCTGCGCGCCGGTGATGCCGCGCCGCTGACTGGCGTGCCCGTGGGCATCAAGGACCTCATCTCCACTCGAGGTGTCCAGACGACAGCCGCCTCACGCATGCTGACCGGCTTCCGCCCGATCGTCGACGCGACGGTCACGCGCAAATTGCGCGAGGCGGGCGCCGTGTTCATCGGCAAGACCAACCTCGACGAGTTCGCCATGGGGTCGTCGACGGAACATTCCGCCTTTGGCGCCACGAAGAACCCGTGGGACCTGGAGCGCGTGCCCGGTGGCTCCTCCGGCGGCTCGGCGGCCACGGTTGCGGCGCGAGGCGTCGCGCTGGCGCTCGGCACCGACACCGGTGGCTCCATCCGCCAGCCAGCGGCGCTGTGCGGCATCCTGGGCCTGAAGCCGACCTACGGCCGCGTGAGCAGGTTCGGCGTGATCGCGTTCGCCTCCTCGCTGGAGCAGGTGGGGCCATTCGCCCGCGACGCCGAGGACCTGGCGTTGCTGCTCGGCACCATCGCTGGTCATGACGCGATGGACGCGACGACTGCTCCGGCGCCGGTGCCTGACTACGCCGCGACCCTCGGGCGTGGGCTGGACGGCCTGCGCGTGGGAGTGCCCCGCGAGTTCTTCGTCGATGGTATGGAGCCGGGCGTCCGTGAGGCGGTTGAGCGGGCGATCGAGGTGTTTGCGGCACAGGGCGCGATCATCGACCGCGACGTCTCGCTGCCCTCGGTGGCTGCGGCGCTGCCCGTGTACTACATCATCGCCCCGTCTGAGGCGTCCGCGAACCTTGCCCGATACGACGGGGTGAAGTACGGATACCATTACGAATCTGATTCCATGTGGAACGAGATGGAGCAGAGCCGCGGTCGCGGCTTTGGCGACGAGGTGAAGCGGCGGATCATGATCGGAACGTACGCACTCTCGGCTGGCTACTATGACGCCTACTACCTGAAGGCGCAGAAGGTTCGCACGCTGATCCGTCGCGAGTTCGAGCGCGCGTTTGCCACTCACGACTTGCTGCTCACTCCCACCTCGCCAAACGTGGCGTTCCGCATCGGTGAGAAGATCGGCGACCCGGTCGCGATGTACCTCAACGACCTCTGCACGATCCCGGTGAACATCGCCGGCAATCCCGCCGTCAGCATCCCCTGCGGCTTCTCCGAGGGCTTGCCCGTTGGCTTGCAGTTGATCAGCGGGATGTTCGAGGAAGGGGCGTTGCTGCGGGCCGCGCAAGCCTACGGCTCCGCCACGGACTGGCATCGACGCGCACCCGAAGCGACCCGGGAGGGGGCCTCATCGTGATGGGAGATCACCACGTCGAGGGGCATCAGGCGCAGCGGGGCGCGATCTCTCGGCTCGTGGCGGAACTCCCAGCCTCGGGGATTCGACGCTTCTTCGAGCTGCTCGACTCCGTCGAGGGCGTGATCTCACTGGCGGTCGGGCAACCGGACTTCCCAACTCCCGCCCAGGTCACTCGTGCCGGCGCGGATTCGATGCTGGCCGGGAACACGGCCTACACCAGCAACTACGGGCTGTTGGAACTGCGCGAACTCTTGAGCCGGCAGTTGGAGCGCCTCTACGGCGTCAGTTACTCGCCGCAGCGGGAGTTGCTCCTCACCACCGGTGTCTCAGAAGCGCTCGACCTTGCTGTGCGCGCGATCGCCGACCCCGGCGACGAGATCCTCGTGCCGGAGCCCGGGTATGTCGCCTACGAGCCGGTGATCCGCCTCGCGGGTGCTACGTACGTCCCCGTGCCGACCACCGCTGCCTCGCGGTTCATGGTGACCGCGGACGCGATGCGCGAACGGCTCACCCCGGCAACCAAGGCCATTCTGCTCGGGTATCCGAGCAACCCGACCGGCGCAGTGCTCGATCGCGCGTCACTGTTGTCCATCGCGCAGTTCGCAGAAGAGCACGACCTCCTGGTCATCTCTGACGAGGTGTACGACCGGCTGATTTACGGCGTGGAGCACGTCTGTTTCGCCTCGCTGCCTGGAATGCGGGAGCGCACCATCCTGCTGGGTGGGTTCTCCAAGGCGTACGCGATGACCGGCTGGCGCCTTGGATACGCCGCAGCCACGCCCGCCATCCTTGAGGCGATGATGAAGGTGCACCAGTACGTCATGATGTCCGCACCCACGGCCGCGCAGTACGCGGCGATCGAGGCGCTCCGGTCCGGCGAGGAGGATGTGCGCGGGATGGTGGCGGAGTACGACCGCCGCCGTCGCATGGTGCACGGTCGCCTGCTGGGGATGGGCCTCCCAACCGTTGAGCCGCTGGGCGCGTTCTACGCCTTCCCGGACATCAGCTCCACCGGCCTGGACGATGTGGCATTCGCCGAGCAGTTTCTGGTGGAAGAGCGGGTGGCCGTGGTGCCAGGGAGTACCTTCGGGCAGTCCGGGCAGGGCTACATTCGTCTCTGCTACGCCGCGGCGTACGACGATCTGGTCGAGGCGATGGACCGGCTGGAGCGCTTCCTGGCCCGGCATCGCGGCACCGCCGCCAAGTAGGCCGGACTGCGGTTTCGCGGCGTGCACAATCGGCCCGTCGACTCCCAATAGTTGTCCCGAAACAGGCCACCATCGCGATGCTCGAACGCATATAATGCCCAGCGGCAGGCGGCGGCTGGCCGGTTCGTGGCGTTGCCGCCACGGAGCATGCGGCACCGGGCATGCCTGGTTGGGAGCGCAAAGACTCGTGCACACAGAGCTTGGCGGGGCGGCGGTTGAGCCGGGCCTGGCCGGCGACAGAGGAGGCGGCGATGGCTATCGATACGACAGTGGTAATTCCGGGCCTCGAGGGCGTCCCGATCGCCGCATCTTCGATCTCACTCGTGGATGGCGACGGCGGACGGCTGTACTACCGCGGCTACTCGATCGAAGAGTTGACGCTGGGTACCAGCTTCGAAGAAGTGATCGCGCTGCTCTACGACGGCGAACTCCCGAACGCTGCACGCACGGCGGAGATCGTCGCGGAGATTGAAGCGGGCCGCGCGCTGACGCCGGCGCAGATCCAGATCGCCCGCGACCTGGCGACGGTTACCCACCCGATGTTCGCGCTGCAGGCGGCTGTGGCCGCGCTCGCGCCGAAGGTCAACAACTTCGACCAGGGTGACTTTGAGGCCGCCACGCACCGCGGCATCGCCCTCACCGCGAAGGTTGGCCACCTCGTCGGTGTCATCGCGCAGGCCGCTGCGGGCCGACCGTACGATGGCCCTCGCCCCGGCGAGACCATGGCGCACATGACGTTGCGCATGCTGACCGGCACGGAGCCGACCGAGTTGCACGAGCGTGTGATGAACGCGCTGCTGGTGCTCCAGGCCGACCACTCGGCCGCCAACGCCTCCACCTTCACCACTCGTGTGGTCACCTCGACGAAGGCGGAGCCGGAGGCTGTCGTCAGCGCTGCCATCGGCGCGCTCTCCGGGCCTGCGCACGGCGGTGCCAACGAGGCTTCGCTGCGGATGTTCATGGAGATCAAGGATCCGGCACGCGCCGAAGAGGTCGTCACCGGAATGATCGACCGCAAGGATCGCATCCCCGGCGTCGGGCACCGCGTCTACAAGGTGAAGGACCCCCGCTCCACGGTGATTCAGCGCCTGGCGGACGAAGTGCTGGTGCGGGACGCCGACAAGGCGTTCTACAGCATCGCGCTGACCATCGAGCGCATCGTGAAGGAGCGCTTCGGGACGCGTGGCCTGTGGCCGAACGTCGACCTGTTCTCCGGCTGCGTCTTCGGCGCGCTGGACATCCCGATCGACTTCTTCACGCCGTGCTTCGCTGCGGCCCGCACGGCGGGCTGGTCGGTGAACATCGTGGAGCAGCTGCAGTCGGGCAACCGCCTGTTCCGTCCGGACCAGCTGTGGGTTGGCCCGGAGCCGCGCGCGTTCGTCCCGATCGAGGCTCGCTAGCCCTCGATCCTGACCGCACACAACGAAGAAGGCCGCGACGTGAGTCGCGGCCTTCTTCGTTGTGTGCGGAGTGGGGGACAGGAATCAGGCAGGCATCAGCCCGATGCGGTCGCGCACCTCGGCGAGGGTCTCCTGCGCGATCACGCGGGCGCGCGCGGCGCCGTCGCGCAGAATCGCGCGCACCTCATCGGGCTTCGCGTTGAGCTCGGCGTGGCGGGCGCGGAACTCGCGGAACGTCTCGTTGATCGAGTCGGCGAGGATGCCCTTGCAATCGACGCAGCCGATAGCAGCGGTGGTGCACTGCTGATGAATCTCGGCGGTGCGGCCGGGCGTGAACACCTCGTGCAGCGAGTAGACGTTGCAGACCTCGGGGCGGCCCGGATCGGTGCGGCGCTGGCGCTGCGGGTCGGTCATTGCGGAGCGCACGAGGCGAGTCGTCTCCTCCTCGGTCGCGGCGATCGGGATGGCGTTGCCCATCGACTTGCTCATCTTCGCCTGCCCATCGAGTCCGCGGATCAGCGGGGTCTCGGTGTGCACCGACTTAGGCTCGGGGAAGGTGTCGCCGAAGTGGTTGTTGAACTTCCGCGCCACCTCGCGCGTCAGTTCGAGGTGCGGCTCCTGGTCGATGCCGATCGGCACCAGCGCGGCCTTGTAGGTGAGGATGTCGGCCGCCATCAGCACGGGGTAGCCCACCAGCCCGAGGTTCACGTTCTCCGGCTGCTGCTGCACCTTCTCTTTGAACGTGGGCACGCGCGTGAGCACGCTGAGTGGGGTGAGCATCGCGAAGTACTCCGCGAGTTCGATGACCTCGGGCACATGCGACTGCACGAAGATGATCGAGCGCGCCGGATCCACGCCCGCCGCCAGCATGACCGTCGCCGACTGCAGCGAGTTCGGGCCGACGAGGCGGGCGTCCTCCAGCGTGGTCAGCGAATGGACGTCGACAGCGCAGTAGATGCACTCGTACGAGTCCTGCAGCGCGACATAATTCTTGATCGCGCCGAGGTAGTTGCCGATGTGCTGCTCGCCGGTGACCCGGAACCCTGAGAACACGCGCTCACCGCTCACGGGGCCTCCCGGCTTCGCCAACTACTGATCGAGCCTGCATGGATCGGCCTCGATGATACCGTCCCGCCGCAGAAGCGCGCGAGCGGGCGGGGGAGGTGCGAGGCTAGGTGCGGGCGGTGACCCCGGCGGCCGTGAGCATGGACATGACTGACTGGGGAGTGCCCTCGATGTCACCGTTCCGTAACCGCACCGTTCTCCATCCGAGTTCCAACAGCGCGGCGTCGCGCTGTGCGTCCCACTCCCGCCGCTCCCGTTGCTGGTGGTAGCGCCCATCCAGTTCGGCGGCGAGCTTCAGGCTCGGATACGCGAATTCCAGCCGATACTCATGACCGCCGGCGGGGACCAGGTACTGCGTCTCCGGCCGGGTGAGCCCCGCCTCCCCGACGAGCTCGAGGAACCGATGCTCGAGTGGCGACTCCGGGCCGCGATTCGTCCGACGCGGCTGCCGCCGCACGCGGCGCTTCGACCGATCCTCGAAGCGTCGTGCGAGCGCCGACACCGCAATCAGGCCCGCGAGGACGACCCAAACTTGCCACCACGCGATCGCGATGCTCCCGATGTTGAGAAGGAGTTGGACCCAATCGAACTTGTCCAAGGACCTCCGAGCCTCCGTGAGGCGTCGACTCGCGTGGTGTGGGACTGAGGACATGCCTTGCCAGAACTATCGTCCGAATGCTGGGCGAGCGGAGTGGTGTCCCGTGTCCGGTCGTCGACTACGCGTTCAGAACCCCTCGGCCCGCTGCGGGGAGAGGGGCAGGGGTGAGGGCTCCGGTTCATACTCCCACCATGCCAACGCGCGAACCGAACCGAATGCTGCAGGCCGCACGTGACCTTCGGCGATCGCAGACGCGCTCCGAGGCACTGCTGTGGGAGCGGCTTCGCGCGCGGCGGCTCGACGGTCTGAAGTTCCGCCGCCAGCACCCGCTGGGCCCGTTCGTGCTCGACTTCTACTGCGAGTCGGCGGGCCTCGCCATCGAGGTGGATGGTGGCGTACATGAGTCGCCGTCTGCTCGGGACCGCGATCGTGAGCGACAGGCTTTGATCGAGGCGGCGGGCATTCGGGTCGTCCGCGTGCGTGCTGATCTAGTGGAGTTCGACGTTGAGAGCGCGATCGAATCGATCCGGGCGACCCTCACCCCCGGCCCCTCTCCCCGCCGAGCGGGGCGAGGGGAGTAAGAAGCAATAGCCAACGATCCGTTCAGAACCCCTCGCCCCATCCCGGGGAGAGGGGCAGGGGTGAGGTGGCCCCTGTCTCAGTACCCGCGGTACTTCGAGGCCAGCGGCAGGCGGCGGTCGCGGCCGAAGGCGCGAGGGGTGATTTTTACGCCGGGCGGGGACTGGCGGCGCTTGTACTCGTTGCGATTGATCATGTCGATCACGCGGCGGACGGTTGGCTCCTCGTAGCCCAGCGCGACGATGGCGTCGAGGGGGCGGTCGTCCTCCACGTAGGCCTCGATGATTGGGTCGAGCACCTCGTAGGGAGGGAGCGAGTCGGAGTCGAGCTGGTCGGGGCGCAGCTCCGCGCTCGGCGGCTTGGTGATCGAGTTCGGCGGGATCACATCGCTCACCGTGTTGCGGTAGTTCGCGAGCGCGTAAACCAGCGTCTTCGGCACGTCCTTGATCACCGCGAAACCGCCCACCATGTCGCCGTACAGCGTCGCGTAGCCGCAGGCGTACTCCGACTTGTTGCCGGTGGTCAGCACAATCGAGCCGCCCTTGTTGGAGAGCGCCATCATCAGCAGACCGCGGATGCGCGACTGCACGTTCTCCTCGGCGGTGCCGGGTGCCGCGTTGCCGAAGATGCTCGCGAACGGGCGCGCGAGCGTGTCGAGCGTCGCCTGATGCATCGCCTCGATCGGTAGCGCGAGCAGCTCGATGCCGAGGCGATCCGCGAGGTCCTGCGCGTCGGCGATCGAGCCCTCGGATGAGTAGCGCGAGGGCATCGAGACGCCGCGCACATGCTCGGCGCCCAGCGCGTCGACGGCGATCGCACCGACGATTGCGGAGTCGATGCCGCCTGAGAGCGCCACGAGCGCGTCGCGGAAGCCGGACTTGTGCAGGTAGTC
This sequence comes from Chloroflexota bacterium, assembly GCA_003670575.1. Lineage (GTDB taxonomy): Bacteria > Chloroflexota > Dehalococcoidia > UBA2979 > UBA2979 > RH-chloro-G1. Next base: position 30,243 of record QWRD01000008.1, on the reverse strand, counting down.
GCGCGTTCCGACCACCAGCGCCTGATACGCCTCCGCGATCTCAGCCGGTGCCTCGAGGCTCGACGCAGGGAGCGCGGTGCGCCCAGCCTCGCGCGTCGCGGCCGTGACGAGGGTCGGCGCAGGCGGGCGTTCGGTGCCGCGCTCGCGGCGCAGGCGTGCGTCGTGCAGTTGGCGTTGCACCACCTGACCGATCGGGATGTCGGCGAGCACGAGGTCCTCGGCCATCGATGCGCCGCGCGCGATCAGCTCGCCATCCGGGCCCAGCACGAGCGAGTTGCCATCGAAGACCAACTCGTCCTGCCCGCCCACCTGGTTCACGTACGCGATCGCGACGGTGTGGTCGGCGGCGCGGGTCGCGACCATGCGCTCGCGCACCGCGGTCTTGCCGTGGTGGTACGGCGACGCGTTGATGTTCACTACCAGCCGCGCGCCGGCCAGCGCTTCGTCGCGGGTGGGGCCGGCGGGATACCAGAGATCCTCGCAAATCGTGATGCCGACCTCCACGCCCGCGATGAGGAACAGCGGCTCCTCGTCGCCGGGCTGGAAGTAGCGGTACTCGTCGAAGACCCCGTAGTTCGGCAGGAAGTGCTTGCGATACGTGCCGAGGATGCGGCCGTCGTGGAGCACGGCGGCGGCGTTGTACAGCTGGTGGTCGAACTCCACGCAGCCGACGATCAGCGGCGGCAGCCCCTTCGCCTCCACGGCGAGGCGCGCGAGGGCGGCCGTCGCGTCCTCGATGAACGGGGCGCGCACCAGCAGATCTTCCGGCGGGTAGCCGGTCAGTGCGAGCTCCGGGAAGGCGACGAGGTCGGCACCCGCAGCATCGGCGCGTCGGGCAGCCTCGATGATTCGCGCGGCATTGCCTGCGAGATCGCCAACGGTGGTATTGATCTGCGCCAGCGCGACCCGCAGCGTCTGCATGCGTGCTCCGTCCAGCCTGCCGTGCGCGGCCCGCAGCCTCGACTCGCGCGGCCTACTGGCAGTATATCGGCCAGCCACCGCCGGACGCATACTGCCACGGGGCTGCGCCGCGTCCGACGCCCCAGTGGCCGATGATGGGAGGCACGCACGTGCAGATTGACCTCATCAGCGGGCTCGTGCGCGGCGTGACGGCCGGTCACGATGTCATTCGCCCCGGCCAGTCCGTCTGGGCCGCGTGGTACCTCGACTGGCCGGTGATCATCCCCGCAGTGCTCGTGGGCATCTTCTATGCGCGAGGGTTGCTGCGCTGGACGGAACGGCACCGCGTACACCCGTGGTGGCAGACCGCGCTGTACTACTCCGGCCTGCTCACGATTGTCCTCTCGATCATCTCGCCGCTGGATTCCCTGGGCACGCACCACTTCACGGCGCACATGATTCAGCATCTGCTCATCATGTTTGTGGGCGTCCCATTGGTATTGCTCGGCGCGCCAACCACGCCAGTGTTGCGCGGGTTGCCTCGATGGCTGCGGCTGGGCGTGGTGCGTACGCTGGCCGGCGACCCGGTCGCGCGCGGTGCCTGGCGGCTGGTGACGCAACCGCTGGTCGCGCTGGTGGCCTTCACCGTGGTGATGATCGCGTGGCACCTGGTTCCCGGCTGGTACGACGCGGCGGTAGAGGACAGCGCCGTGCACTATCTCCAGCACGCCACGTTCGCGGGCGGGGCGTTCTTGTACTGGTGGAACATCATCGACCCCGCCCCGCTGCGCGCTCCGATGGGTTACCTCATGCGCATGGTGTATGTGGTGGCCTCCACCACGGCGCAGGCCGTGCTGGCGGCGCTGATCACGAACGCGACCGAGCCCTTGTACCACGCGTACGAGCGGGCGCGTCCGATCTTCGCGATCAGCGTGATCAACGATCAGCAGCTAGGCGGCCTGATGATGTGGATTCCGGGTCAGTTGCTGGATCTGGCGACCATCGGCGTGCTGTTTGCCGTCTGGATGTCGCAGTCAGAGCGTCGACAGGATCAACTCGACGCGGAGGACGAAGCCGCTCGCGCATCGCGGTAGGGCACCGATGAGCGCGCCACCTCGAGGGGATAGCAAAAGAGCCGACCGGACAATCCGGTCGGCTCTTTTGCTTGGATATCCGACGGAGGCTCGGGCTAGTGAGCCTTCGGTGCTGCGGGCGCGGAGGCGGGCGCGTCGCCACGGGCTGCGCGCACGCCCGGCGCGTAGTCGCCCCAGAACAGCGCGGCGAGCGCGACGAGGATCAGGATGGCGAGGATGAGGCTGCTGGTGAACACCTTCGCCAGCAGGCCATCCTCGAACCGCAGGTGCATGAAGTACCCGACGACGGCCGCGAACTTGATGGCGGTGAGCGCCAGCAGGATCGGCACCAGCACGGGGGTAAGTGCCGGAATGTACGAGGCTGCCAACTCAATCACGGTGATCACCGTGAGGGCGACCCCCAACATGATGTACTGGCGTGGCGTCAGCCCGTGCTGTGCAACCGCGGCGTGCTGTGTCTGGTGAGCCATCGTAGCCTCCGAGGTCTCTCTCGCCGGTGAGTGTCTGGCGCCGGTTACGGCATCAGGTAGAGGAGCGGGAAGATCACGATCCAGACGATGTCGACGAAGTGCCAGTACAGGCCGGCGATTTCCACGTGCGCGCCCGCGTCAGCACCCAGTCCATTCCGTCGCATCGATGCGGCGAGCATGGAGATGAGGTACAACACGCCCACGCCGACGTGGGTGCCGTGGAACCCGGTCAGCAGAAAGAACGTCGCACCGAACAGGTTGGTGCTCAGCGTCAGTCCCTCGTGGACGAAGGTGACGAACTCGTAGACCTGGAACCCAAGGAACACGAGGCCGAGGACGATCGTCGCGAGTAGCGAGAGCTTCATCAGCGTCGGTCGCGCGTGCTGCGCGCCGTACACCGCGAAGACCATCGTGAGGCTGCTCATCAGCAGGACGAAGGTGCTGGCGGATGTCGTCGGGATGTCCAGGATGCCGTGGTGCAGCACGCCGTTGATCATCACGTCGTGCGGGAAGGGACCCACGCCGCGTGCGATCACGTCGAACTTGAAGACCATGTAGGTCGCGATCAGCGAGCCGAAGAAGAGGCACTCCGAGCCGAGGAAGAGCCACATCAGCAGCTTCCGGTTCTCGATGCCGGTATTCGTGCCGTGCGCGGGAGCGTGTGCGACCGCCTGTGCCATCTGTCCCTACTTCCTCATCCCGCGCGCTGCCGTGCAGGGCGCGTGTGTGGCTCGTCCGACCTGACTGCTTACTCGGTGGGCTCCAGCGCCCAGCCCCAGATGCCATAGACAGCAATCACTGCGCCCAGTGCGGTGAATGCGATATGCGAGATCGGGCCAACCGCAAGCACCGATACGCCCACCGCAAGCAACAGCGGGTAGTACGAGGGCGGTGGGAGGTGGATGTGCTCGCCGGTCGGCTGCTCCGCCTGGATGTTGTGGTCGCGGTTGTACCAGAGCGGGTCACGCGCGCGCACAACCGGAATCACATCGAAGTCGTGCTCCGGCGGCGGTGAGCTGGTGGCCCACTCCAGCGTAGGAGCGTCCCACGGGTTGTCGGACGCCGTCGGCTCCTGCTGCATGGTGCGGAAGAAGTTGATGACGAAGAGCAACACGCTGGCTGCGATGACGAACGCCCCAACGGTCTCGAACATGTTCCAGAAGCCCCAGCCCAGGTCGTTGTCGTAGGTGTAGATGCGCCGAGGCATGCCCACGAGACCGAGGTAGTGCATCGGGAAGAACGTCATGTTCACGCCGATGAACCAGAGCCAGAACTGAGTCATCCCTAGCCGCTCGTCCAATAAGCGACCGGTCATCTTCGGGAACCAGTAGAAGATGCCGGAGAAGATGCCGGTCACCGCGCCACCGACGAGCACATAGTGCAGGTGGGCGATGATGAAGTACGTGTCCTGCTGCTGCGTGTCCACCGGCGGCGAGGCGTGCATGACGCCGGAGATACCACCGATGGTGAACAGCGCGATGAATGCGACGGAGAACGACATCGCCGTGTTGAAGCGGAGACTGCCGCCGTACATGGTGCCCAGCCAGTTGAAGATCTTCACGCCCGTGGGCACCGCGATCAGCATCGTGTTGGCGGCGAAGATCGTGCGCGGCACCGCGCCCATGCCGGTGGTGAACATGTGGTGGCTCCACACCGCCCAGCCGAGGAACGCGATCGCCATGCCGGCGAAGACGATGGCCGAGTAGCCGAAGAGCGGCTTGCGGGAGAACACCGGCAGCACCTCGGAGACGATGCCCATCGCCGGGAGGATCAGGACGTACACCTCCGGGTGACCGAAGATCCAGAACAGGTGCTGCCAAAGGATCGGGTCTCCACCCTCCGCCGGGTTGAAGAAGTTGGTGCCGTAGTTACGGTCGAACAGCAACTCGATCAGCGCCACGGTGAGCGGCGGGAGGGCGAGGATGAGGAGGAAGGAGATGATCAGAACCATCCAGATGAAGACGGGCAGCCGCATCATCGTCATGCCGGGAGCGCGCATGTTCATGATCGTGACGGCGAAGTTCAGCGCGGCCATCAGCGAGGAGAGGCCCAGCACAGTCAGGCCGATGACATAGAAGTCGATGCCCTGACCCGGGGAGTACGTGCGGCCAGCCAGCGGTACATAGTTGAACCAGCCAGCCCCCGGCGCCTCAAAGAAGAAGCTGCTGGTCAGGATGACCGCGCCACCGGCGAAGACCCAGAACGACAGCGCGTTCAGGCGCGGGAACGCGACGTCGCGCGCGCCGATCATGAGCGGGGTGAGGAAGTTGGAGAACGACGCACCCAGCGGCATCACGGCGAGGAAGATCATCGTGAGCGCGTGCATCGTGAACAGTTGGTTGTAGAGGGTGGCGGGAATCACCTCGCCGTTCGGGACGGCGAGCTGGGTTCGGATCAGCAGGGCCTGTACGCCGCCCCAAATGAAGAAGCTAAAGGCGGTGATGCCGTACAGCACGCCAATGCGCTTGTGATCCACGGTGGTCAACCATGACCACACTCCGCTTTCGGCGTGGTGTGCGAGTGTGCCTGCTGCTGTGGCCATCTCGATGCCTCTCCCGTGGCGGGCGGGCCGTCCGCCCGCTGCCCTGCGCTGGATGCGGATACGCCGCGCAGTACCTCGATGTGGAGGTGCTGCGCGGCGGCTTGCTCGGCTACTTCAGTCCTGACAGGTACGCCGCAACGGCGGTGATTTCTTCCTTGCTCAGCGCGCCACCGTCGGACTTCGCCATCGGGGGCATCTTCGAGCCCGGCTTCACGTCAGCCGAGTTGGCGATCCACTTCTCCAGCGTTTCCGGTGTGTTCACCAGGATGCCGGAGCCGATGGTGGTGCGTGAACCTACGTGTGTGAGATCGGGGCCTACCTTGCCGGCGGCCGCGGAGCCCTGGACCGTGTGGCAGCCGATGCACGCGCTGCGCATGAAAATCTCTTGCCCCTGCTTCTCCAGCGCGCTTGCGGGATTAGCGCCGTTGGCAGCGGCGCTCTTCAGCCACGCGGCGAAGTCAGCCTCGGTGTGCACGAAGACGCGGAATCGCATGTTGGCGTGACTGGTGCCGCAGAACTCGGCGCACTGGCCAAGGTACGGCTCAGGGCGCGCACGCAGCGCCGTGAACTTGATGTCGTTGACGTGTCCCGGAACCATGTCTGTCTTACCCGCCAATTGCGGCACCCAGAAGGAATGGATCACGTCCACGGACTTCAGGTTGAACGCCACCTCCCGGCCTTCCGGGATGTGCAGCTCGTTCGCGGTCGTCACCTTCTCGTCGAGGTAGACGAACTCGAACCACCACTGGTGCCCGATCGCGTCCACGCGGAGCGCGTTGGCGGCGATCGGCTGAGCCTCCGCGACGATGGCGTTCACGGTGGGGACGGAGATCAGGGTCACGATGATGATCGGGATGAGCGTCCAGACGATCTCCAGACGAGTGTTGCCGTGGAACTGCCGCGCTGTGCGGCCGGGGCGCTCCCGGTAAGTGATGCTGAAGATGACCGTCAGCGCCATGACGGCCACGAAGACGATGGCAGCCAGGATGAAGACCATGCGGTAGGGCACCCAGAGGGTCGCGTTGTGCGACCCCTCAATGACGGTGGTGCTTTGCGGAAGATTCGTCTCGCACGCCGCGGCCAGCACTGCCACGACGGCAAGCGCCATCACGGGGAGGAATCGCTGCGTCTGAGCCCGGGCCCGAGCCCAGCGAGTGTCGTCCACCCCGTCCCCCTTCGTTGGCTCGCCCACTACGCTTCTGAGATGCCCATCACCGAAGGGAGCCGCTGTACAGGTACCATTGGCTCGCCCGTTGGGTCAAGCCGAGTAAACGATTTCGGGCGGCGTCAGACGTAATGTCGGGCCGCCAGTTGATCGCCCATCGGGCGGGGAATAGCCTCGATCGGCATGACGATCAGCCTGTCAACGCGTTCTGCCGCTGGCCGCCGGACGCTGCTTGTCGCGGTGGCTGTTGTGGTCATCGCGCTGTTGGCGGTGCTGGCGCTAGCGCTTGCCCGCGGGCGGCCCGAGGAGCGCGGCGCCCTGGCAGGCGGACGAGCACCGGCGTTCAACCTCCCCACCTTCCAGGGTGGCCGGTTTAACCTCGCCGAGCATGCAGGCGGGCCGGTGCTGGTGTACTTCTGGGCCTCTTGGTGCCTCCCCTGCCGGGACGAGGCGCCGATCATCCAGCGCTTGGCGGCGGAATATGAAGGTCGGGGGTATGCCTTCGTGGGAGTCAACATCTGGGACGCTGAGAAGGATGCGAGAGCCTTTGTGCAGCAGTACGGGCTGACGTTCGCCACGGTCGCCGACCAGAAGGGTGAGGTGTACCTCGACTTCGGGGTGGAACGGCTGCCCACCGCAATCATGCTTGGGCCCGGCCTGCAGGTGGAGCGACGCTTCCTGGGGCAGCTCCGTGAGCCCGAGCTGCGTGCCCTACTCGACGGTGTCCGTCCGGTCGATGGGGTCCGTCCGGCCGGTGCGGGGCAGCGAGGATGACCGCCCCATTGCCACAGCCGCGCGCGTCCGGGCCTGGGGTCCTCGGGTCCCGTCGAGGGAAGCTCGTCGCGTTGCTTCTGCTGGCCACCGTGGCGATTACCGTGCTCTCCGTGCGCGCCGCGGGCTCCTCGCTGTCGTACTACGCCACGCCCGAGGAGTTTGCGCAGAAGATCGACGACTCCGGCACGCGCTGGCGCGTCGGCGGTCGAGTCGTCGAGGGCTCGGTGGTGGAGACGAACGGCCGCCCCTCGATGTTCACCATCTACGGCGACCACGGCGAGCGTATGGACATCCAGTACGGCGGCATCAAGCCGAACCTGTTCGGTCCGGGTGCCTTCGTGGTGATCGAGGGCGTCTCCGACGGCCCGGGTCGGTTGAAGGCGTCGTCCGTCATCATCAAGCACGAGAACGAGTTCCTCGTCAGCCCGACGCCTGGGCCCGCCGGCGGCGTCCCGCCGGCGGCGCCGCCGCGATGACCGCGCGGTGACGCTGACATGAATGTGATGGCCGCGGTCGGCGCGGGCTCGTTGCTCACGGCGCTCGCCGCGGCGTTGTTCGCGTGTCTGGGCGCCACCGTCGGCCTACGTGCCGGTCGCCCACTACTGATTCGTGCCGCACGACAGGCACTGTTGGTGACTGCGCTGTTCACCTCGGTGGCCATCGGGACGCTGGCCGTGGCGCTGCTGCGCAACGACTTCTCGCTGGCGTACGTGGCCGGGGTCTCATCCCGTGGGATGCAGACCTATATGAAGTGGGCGTCCATCTACAGCCAGCAGGCCGGGTCGCTGCTGTTCTGGACGTGGTCCATGTCCCTCTTCATCGCGGCCTTCGCGCGCTGGACACTGCCGAAGATTCCGTGGGGCGCACCGCACGCGACGGCCGTCTGCGGCGCCGTGCTGGCCGCCTTCCTGTTCGCACTCACGTTCCTTGCCTCGCCGTTCCACGTGAGCGAGATCACCCCGCCCGACGGACGAGGTTTGAATCCCCTGTTGGTGGACGCGGGGATGCTGATTCACCCTCCCTTCCTGCTGTCCGGGCTGGTCAGCACGGTCGTCCCATTCGCGCTGGGCGCGGCGGCGCTCATGTCCGGACGCATCGATGGCGTCTGGATCGCTGCGGTACGGCGCTGGGCGCTGCTCTCCTGGCTGGTGTTGAGCATCGGCAACCTGCTTGGCGGCTGGTGGGCGTACCACGTGCTCGGCTGGGGTGGGTACTGGGGCTGGGACCCCGTGGAGAACTCCGCAATCCTGCCGCTGTTCCCGATGACGGCCTTCCTGCACTCGATGATGGTGCAGGAGCGCCGAGGGATGCTGAAGCTCTGGAACCTCGCGCTGGTCGTGGCAGCGTTCAGCCTCGCTGTGTTCGGGACGTTCAACGTCCGCAGCGGGCTCGTCGACTCGGTGCATTCGTTCGCACAGTCAGAGATCGGCGCGTACTTCCTGCTGCTCGTCGCTGCCGTGCTGGTGATCTCGATCGGGTTGATGGTGTGGCGAGCGCCGTACCTGCGCGCCGAGCATGACTTCGAGTCGCTGCTGTCGCGGGAGAGCGCCCTCATCGTCAACAACTACCTGTTCACGGCGATTGCGCTGGTCATCCTCGGCGGGACGCTGTTCCCGGTCTTCTCGGAGTTGTTTGTCGATACGCGCGTGACCGTTGGTCCATCGTTCTTCAACGCCGCGGTCGGTCCGCTGCTGGTCGTACTGCTGGGATTGACCGCCATTGGCACGGTGTTGCCGTGGCGGCGCGCGGCGAACCAGACGCTACGGCGTCGGTTCGCGCTCCCGCTGCTGGGTACCGGGCTGGCGGCACTCGCGCTGCGGGTCGGCGGCATGCGCGACGTGGAGGCTCTCGTCGCCACTAGCGCGGCGATCATGCTGGTGCTTGCGACGGTCCGCGAGTTCATGCTGGGCGCGGCGGGGCTGCGGGCCGCTACCGGCCGTCCCTGGGTGGGCGCGCTGCTCTCGCTGTTCGAGCGTGACCAGCGCCGGTATGGCGGATACCTCGTGCACCTCGGCGTGGCGGTGATCGCAGTCGCGGTGGTGGGCTCCACGATCTACCAGCAGCAGTTGCGCCCCACGCTCGCGCCGGGCGAATCGTTCGAGGCCGGCGGGCGCACCATCACCTACGAGGGGCTGCGCCAGCGCAAAGGCACGTCGAATGGCATCGACAGCGAAATCTTCGCGGAACTGAGCGTGACGCAGGGCGGGCGTGAAGTTGCGCTGCTGGAGCCTGCGCGACGGCTGTTCACGAACTTCCCCGGTCAGCCGACGACCGTCGTCGGACTGCAGAGCACCCTACGGGACGACCTGTACGTGTTCCTGCAGGGCTGGGACGACACCGAGGCGATTGAGTTGCATGTCTTCGTCAATCCGCTGGTGAACTGGCTCTGGATTGGGAGCGCGATCTACATCCTCGGCGGGGTGTTGGCATGGGTGCCGCGCCCCGCGTCGGAACCAGCGCGCGCTGCCGTGCCGGCTGGCGGTGCTGCGGGGAGCAAGGCGTGATGATGCGCGGCTCCCACACCGCACGGCTGCTGCCGCCGCTGCTGCTGCTCGCGGTGCTGGGCGCGATGTCGCTGGCGCATGTGCGCGCGGAGGAGCCGGACAGCCGTCTGCTGCAGATCGAGCGGCGCCTGCTCTGTCCGCAGTGTACGAACCTTCGACTGGACGTGTGTGAGACTCAGATCTGCTTCGACATGCGCGCGCAGATCCGTGACCGCGTGGCGGGCGGCGAGAGCGACCAGCAGATCATCGACTACTTCACGGGCCGCTACGGGCAGCGTGTGCTCGCCGATGTGCCGGTGCGCGGGTTCAACCTGCTGCTCTTCGGCTGGGTCGGTGGGTCGGTGGCGCTGGTTGCGGTTGTTGGCACGCTGGTCCTGCTGCGCCTGCGTCGTAGTGCCAACTCGACGCCGGTCGCGCCGATCTCCGACGCCGACGAGCGCTGGCTGGACGAGCAGGCCGCCGCCGATCGCGAGCGCCGGTGATGGAGTGGGCGATCCTGCTCGGCCTCGCGTTGATCGCGGCGGTGCTGGTGGCGCTGCCCGCTCGCAGTGCAGTCGCGCGGGCCGTCGACGCACCTGCGGACGACGAGGTAACGCGGCTGGCTGCCGAGCGCGACCGTCTGCTCGCGGAGCTCCGGGAGTTCGACGACGACGCAGCGGCTGGCCGCATCTCGGCGGACGATCGGTCGGCGGGGCGTCGCGCTCTCGCGCCGGGGCTGCGCGCGGTTACTGAGGCGTTGCGAGCGCTCGGTGGCCGCGAGGACGTGGCGTGAACCGCCTGACGATCCTGCTGTGCGGCATCGTCGCCCTGGGCTTGGCAGCCTCGACGTCCTCGCACGTCGCTGCGCAGGCGCGGGCGACGGGTGTCGTCAGCGGCACGATTCGCAACGGCAGCGCCGGCGCGACGTTGCCCACGCTGTCCGTCCAACTCATCGTGATCTCGCGGACCTCCGCGGTCACCTCGCTGGTCGCGACGGCCGAGGGTGGCCGCTTCCGCTTCGAGGTTCCGGCTGACGCGACGGTCACGTACCTGCTGCGCACCGAGTACCAGGGCGTCCCGTACTTCGACCCCGTCCCGATCCTGCTCTCCCCAGAGGCGAACATCGTGGCGCGCGAACTCATGGTGTACGAAGTCACGCGAGAGCGCCCCGCGCAGCGCATCACCTCGACGATCGTCTCGGTGCGCGGGATCGACCCGGAGGCGGCGCGGCTGCACCTTCAGCGCCGCGATGTCGTGGTCACTGCCGGTGACCGCGTCTACCTGGGCGGGGCGGACGGCGTCACGCTCCGGGTGCCTGCGCCGGAAGGCATCCTCGGCGTCGCGGCGGATCAGGGCATCGACGGTCTGGCCGCCGTCGATGGGCAGACCGTGACGTCCACGCAGCCGCTGCGCCCCGGCGAAAGCGTCGTCGTCACCAGCCTGGTCGTCGGCTACGATCCCGCCGTCGACGTCTATCGCGTGCGAGTCGTTGCGCCGCTGCCGACGGAGCGACTGGAGGTCTGGGTGCCGGAGCGCTTCGGGGGCACGGTGGAGCCAGGAGCCGGAGCGGCCCGCGCTGCCTCGCGTGAGGCGGATGACGAGCGCTGGACGGTCGTCGAGCGTCGAGGGGCCGCACCCGAGGGTGAGAGCCTGGTGGTGACCATGCGTGGACTGTCCGGCCGCAATGCCCCGAATCCCCTCGTGGAGCGCCGTGGCGCGGCTGTGGCCGTGCTGTTGGCGCTGGCGGTCATTGCGGGCGGTGTGACGGCTGTCGCGCGCCTGCGGCGCCCTGGAGCCGAGGCGTCGCCGTCCGGCACGCACAGCGCATGACTGCTGCGATCGATGCTCACGGGCTGGGGAAGCGATACGGCGCGTCCGAGGTGCTTGAGGACGTCACGTTCACCTTGGAGGCCGGCTCCCGAACGGCGCTGCTCGGCGCGAACGGTGCCGGCAAGACCACACTGCTCGCGGTACTGTCCACGCTCGCAGCGCCCTCGCGGGGAACCGCCAGCGTGGCGGGGTACCCCGTCGACGGTGCCTCCGCCGAGTTGCGGCGGCGCATCGGTGTGCTGACCCACAGCCCGATGTTGTACGAGGCGCTGAGCCCACTGGAGAACCTGCGCTTCTTCGCACGGCTCTATGGCGTCGTCGATGCCGAGGCGCGTATCGAGGAACTACTGCGCGCCCTTGGCCTCTGGCGTCGGCGCGAGGAGCCGACGGCGGTGCTCTCCCGTGGCTACCACCAGCGGGTGGCGATCGCGCGCGCGCTGGTACACCGCCCGGCGGTCTTGCTTCTCGACGAGCCGGAGACCGGCCTCGACGTCGAAGGCGTGGCGCTCCTCGACGAGCTGATGCTGCGCGCGCCGGGCATGACCGTGCTGGCCGCGACGCATCGGGTGGACCGCATCGACGTGTGGGCGGACGACCGCCTGATGCTGGAGCGCGGCAGGGTCGCGGTGGCGGTGGGGCTGTCGTGAGCGCCTCGCTGGCCGTGATCGAGAAGGACCTGCGGCTGCTCTGGCGCCATCGCAGCGGTTGGCTGTCCGCCGCCACATTCGCAGCGATCACCGTGCTGACGTACTCGTTCGCGTTCGACCTCGTGACGGACGACGTGCGCCCGCTGCTTCCGGGCGTGCTCTGGGTGACGTTCCTGTTCGCGGGGACCATCGCCTGTAGCCGCACATTCACCGACGAGGTGGAGCAGGGTACCTTCGATGCGCTGCTGCTGGCGCCGGTGCCGCGCACCGCGCTCTACGTGGGCAAGGTGATCGCGAACCTTGTCGCGCTGCTGGCGATCGAGGTGGCCGTGCTCGTCATGGGGACTATCCTGTTCAACACGACGTTGGTCACGGCGGAGTTGCTCGTGATCGTGGGTGTGGGGACAGTGGGGTACGTTTGCCTGACCACGCTGCTCGCCACCCTGGGATCGCGGGTGCGGTCGCGCGAGGTGCTGCTGCCCGTGCTGGCGCTGCCGTTGCTGGTGCCGCTGTTGATCGCCGGCGTGCGCGCCACAGGCGTCGCGCTGGATGTATCCGCGCCCAGTGCGCCGTGGCTGCTGCTGCTGGCGGTGTTCGCGATTTGGAGCGCAGTGGGCAGCGCGCTGCTGTTCCCGCTGGTGGTGGAGCGATGAGAGACACAGGCGTGATGCACACGGCGAAAGCGGGCTCACATGCTGCGTAACACGCTGCTCGCTGTGTACGGCGCGCGCTGGACGGTGCTGCCGCCGCTCGTGGGCATCTCGATGCTCGCGATGCTCATCGGCGCGGTGGTCGTTGCGCCACGTGAGGTCGTTGAGGGCGAGGTGCAGCGCCTGTTCTACATTCATGCGCCCTCGGCCATCGCGATGTACCTCGCGGGCGGGGTGGTGTTCTTCGCATCGCTCGCGGTGTTGTGGACGCGAGACCTCCGATTCGATGCGCTGGCGCGCGCCGCCGCGACGGTGGGCGCGCTGTTCACTGCGATTGTGTTGGCGACCGGCGCGATCTGGGGGCGGCCGATCTGGGGCGTCTACTGGGCGTGGGACGCTCGACTGACCGGCACGCTGATCCTGTTCCTCATCTACTCCGGCTATCTGCTGGCGAGGAGTCTGGCGGACGAGACGGATGAACAGGCGGCACGCTATGCGGCCGTGCTGGCGATCATCGGTGCGCTGGACTTTCCGATCATCCATATGTCGGTGGACTGGTGGCGTACCCTGCACCCGCAGCCGATTGTGGCGCGAGGGGCGCTACCCACGCCCATGCTGCTGGTGTTCTTCGTCGGGCTGGTGGCGATCTCGCTGCTTGCCGTCTGGCTGATCGCGTTGCGCGCAGAGGCCGAGGGCCTGGCGACACGCGTCAGCGGCCTGCGCGCCGCCGCCGACCGGCGGGAGGGGGAGTAGTGGATCACATCGAGTACCTGTTCGCCGGGTTCGCGGTGTTCTGGGCCGCGTTGTTCGGCTACCTGCTCTGGTTGCAGGCTCGGCTGCACTCCGTCTCCCGCGAGGTGCGACGGCTGGAGGAGCGGCTCGCCGAGTCCGGGGATCGGGCGGCAGGGCGTGCCGACGCACGCGTCGATGAGCACACGGCGGCCAGAAGGTAGCATGGCGATATGACACACATGACCAAGTTCCAACGGCTGGCGGCCACCACGGTGGTTGCGACGCTGATCCTGATTGCGATCGGCTCGATTGTGCGTACCACCGGATCCGGTCTCGGCTGCCCGGACTGGCCGCTCTGCCACGGCCAGTGGCATCCGCCGTTCGAGCGCACCGCGATCATCGAGTACTCGCATCGCACTGCGGCGTCGATCGTCGGCGCGCTGGTCGTCGCCACGGCGGCTGTCGCGCTGCTTCGGCACCGGTACGATCGTGCGCTGGTCTGGCTGGCGGTGCTGTCGCTGGCGCTGCTCGGCTTCCAGGCGTGGCTGGGGAAAGTGACTGTGGAGCGCGAGTTGCCGCCGATGGTGGTGCTGGTGCACCTCGCGAACGCGCTGATCCTGCTTGCGGTGCTCACGAAGTTGGCGGTGCTCGCGCGCCTCGGCGCGGGCCGCGAGCCGATCGCGACGCCGGAACGGGCGTCGATGCTGCGCATCCTGTTCGGATGTACCGCAGCGATGTACGTGGTGCTCCTGAGTGGTGCGTATGTCGTCGGCAGCGGAGCCACCACGGCGTGTGTGACGTGGCCCGGGTGTGCGCAGGCCCCCATTCCGTTCATCGATGGTGGTGCGATCGAGCACATCCACTGGCTGCACCGCTTCGCCGTGCTCGGCGGGGCTGCGGCCGCCGGGGCCGGCGCGCTCGCGGTGCTCTGGTCGCGTGATGCGGGGCCGCAGCTGCGACGCGCCGCGCAGGCGCTGCTGTGGCTGTACGGGGTGCAGGTGCTGAGCGGCGCATTGAATATCTGGACCATGTTCTCGGCAACCGCGCGCGTGTTGCATCTCGTGGTGGGGTCGACGATCTGGGCGTTGCTCATCGTCATGGCCGTGGCTGCTCGCTACCGCGCGGCACCCGTCGGGCAGTCGTCTCCGGCGCCCGCGGGGCGCGATGGTGCCGCTCGCGACCGAGCTGCCGTCTAGCGTGGCGAGCACCCAGACCGGCATGCAGACCGCCCGTGCGTATTTCGCGCTCACCAAGCCGAATATCATCTGGCTGTTGTTGATCACCACGGTCCCCGCGATGGCACTGGCGGAGCGTGGCTGGCCGTCCAACTGGCTCGTCATCGCAACGCTCATCGGCGGCATGATGTCCGCCGGCAGCGCGAACGCGATGAACCAGTACGCCGACCGGGACATCGACCAGCAGATGGTGCGCACGCGTCAACGCCCGCTGGTACGCGGGCTGGTGTCGCCGGGACGCGCTGCGATCTTCGGCATCATGCTTGCGGTGGTGTCCACGGTGTGGCTGGTGCTGCTGGTGAACGTGCTGGCAGCGCTGCTCTCGGTGGCCGCGATCGCGTTCTACGTGCTGGTGTACACGTACTACCTGAAGCGCAGCACCTGGCACAACATCGTCATCGGTGGCGCTGCCGGTGCGGCGCCTACGCTCATCGGGTGGGCCGCGGTGACCGGCGATCTGTACAGCCTGGAGCCGATCTTCCTGTTCCTGATCGTCTTCTGGTGGACCCCGCCGCACTTCTGGGCGCTTGCGCTGGTGCTGAAAGACGACTACGAGGCCGCCGGCGTGCCGATGCTTCCCGTGGTGCGCGGCGACGACGAGACCAAGCTCCAGATCCTGCTGTGGTCGGTCATGCTGGTCGCGCTCACCATCGTGTTCGCGGGGATCGCGCCGCTCGGGCCGATCTACCTCGCCTCGGCGGTTGCGGGCGGCGCGGCCTTTGTTGGCATGGCGGTCTGGCTGTATCGAGCGCCGGGGATCGAGCCGGCGATGCCGCTCTTCAAGTACTCGACGATCTACCTGGCGTTGCTGTTCGCTGCCGTGCTGATCGACGCGCTTCGCTTCCTCTAGCGGTCGAGCGAATGCCCTCGGCGTGAGCGGGGAACGGGTCGTTACTGCCGCGGCTCCCAGGTGAAGAAGCGCAACGCCAGCAGCATTCCGACCACGCCCCACGCCGCGATCACCGCGAGGTGTGTCCACTCGAACCCGCTGCCCACCTCGAACGGATTGAACGCCGTCTGTAGCGCCTCCGAGATGTGGCTCAGCGGGAACACGTCTGCCAATCGATTCACCCACGGCGGGACCCGCTCCGCGCGCACGAAGATGTCGGAGATGAACAGCAGCGGCAACGCAATGCCGTTCACCACGGGTGGTGCGGCATCGGTGTTAGGTACCAGCGCAGTGACCGCGAGGCCGAGCGCCGAGCACGTCGCGGCGCTCACGAGGACTGTCAGGATGAACGCCGGCATCGTGTGGGTGGGCACGCTCACGCCGTACGCCAGTGCGCCAAGCGAGACGACGATCGTGATCAGCAGCAGCGCCACCAGCGTGACCAAGCCGATGCGTGCCGTGAGGTACGCCCACGGTGGGAGCGGAGTGCCGCGCACGCGCTTCAGGACGCCCGCATCGCGCGAGATCGTGACGCTCATCGCCAGACTGGTGAAGCAGGCGTTCACGATGGACATCGCGGCGATCGCGGGGACGTAGAACGTCGAGGCTCGCGCGGTGCCGCCAGGCACGCTGATTTCCGCGTTGCCGAACACCATGTTGAAAATCACGAGGAACAGCAGCGGGAAGACGAACGTGAAGAACGCCGCGGCCGGGTTACGCCAGAACGCCACCCACTCATAGCGAATCTGGCGCAGCACCATCGTGAGCCCGCTCACTCGGCGGCCCCGACAGCCTCGGACGCGTCGACGAGCTGGAGGTAGATGTCTTCGAGTGTGGCCCGGGAGACAGTGAGGTTCGGAAGCTCGACGCCGGCGTCACCCGCCCAGCGCGTCAGCGCGAGCAGCGTCCGGGTGGGCTCTGCAGTCTCGATGCGCACCCGGCCGTCATCGGCTACTTCGGCCACTTCGGGTGGCACCGGCAGCACGCACAGTGCGGCGGGCATGCGGAATTGGATGACCGTACGCGTCTGCCCCGAGGCGAGCGATTGTGGCGAGCCTTCCGCGATGATGCGGCCCCCGGCGATGATCGCCACTCGATCCGCGAGTTGTTCCGCCTCGTCGAGGTAATGCGTGGTGAGGAAGACCGTCGTTCCGGTGCTGCGGAGATTACGGATCATCTCCCATGCCTGCCGTCGCGCGGCCGGGTCGAACCCGGTTGTCGGCTCGTCAAGGAACATCAGATCCGGGTCGCCTGCGAGCCCGATCGCGACATTCAGGCGGCGCTGCTGGCCGCCCGAGAGGCGGCGGACACGTTCGTCTCGTTGCGCCTCCAGTCCGACCAGCGCGAGCACTTCCTCGCGCGGGCGGGGGTGCGGGTAGTAGCCACGGAACATATCGACGGCCTCCCCGACGGTCAGGTAGCGGTCGATACCCGTGGATTGCAGCACGATGCCGATGCGCTCCTTGTAGGCGCGCTCGTGCCGTGCGGGGTCGTGGCCAAGCACTTCCACGGTGCCGCCGGTGCGGCTGCGGTGCCCCTCCAGTATCTCGACAGTGGTGGTTTTGCCAGCGCCGTTCGGGCCGAGCAGCGCGAACACCTCGCCCCGCCGCACGGCGAGGTCGATGCCTCGCACAGCCTCGTGCGGGCCGTACGCCATGCGCAGTCCAGCGACGCGAATCGCGAGGTCGGGGGAGGGCAAGTGGGAGGTGGTCACACGCAACCTTTCGAGGCGAGGGTCGCACCAGCGGGCAGTGGGATCAACGCGAGATCATTGTGGCCGGTCAATCCTCCCCGGGCGTCCAGCCGGGATGGTGACGGCGTGCCCAGTCGCGCCGGACGCTGCCGGAAGTCATGCCGCGCAACGCCTCGCGCGTGGACGGGTTGATCAGCGCCAGGTACAGGTGACCCAACAGCACCGGAATGAACGCGAGCGCCAACCAGGTGTGCAGCGGAAACACGTCCGCGACGAACACCGTCGAGAACACACGCTTCGTGATGTAGTTGATCCCCAAGATCACGCCGGTCCCCAGCAGGCCCGCCGTGGCCGCCGCGGACAGGAGCGCGTTCAACTTCTGGCCCGCATTGAACTTGGCGACCGGTGGCTCCGATCCACCTCGGCGAATCAACCGCGCGAGTTGGTGGCGGAGCCAGCGGGTGTCATCTGGCCCGTTCCGCGTCAGCGCATCCATGTCATCGCGGAGCGATCGCGAGCGGTTCAGCGCCAGCAGCGCGACCGCCGCGACGGCGACCATCGCGAATCCGAGTGCCACATGCGCCCACGCGAACAGCCGCGCGCCGCCGATGTGGATCGTCTTCAACTCCGGCACGAAGTTCGTCAGCCCGGTCAGCAGCAGCAAGATGAAGAAGACCGACAGCGACCAGTGCACCAGTCGCGTGGGCACCTTGAAGCGGCGAACCAGGCCTCGGTGCGGTGGGCGCGCTCGGTCGTCTGTCATCGCAGTCGGCACGGTCACGCTGACCGCGTCACGCCGTGATCCAGGCGTCTACGCCCCAGCCGCGCTCCTCCCAAAAGCCACGCTCCTGCACATCGGAAAACTCGATGCGGGTGAGCCACTTGGCGCCCTTGTACCCGAACATCCGAGGCATCACCAGGCGCAGAGGTGCGCCGTGATCCTGCTCCAGCGGCTGGCCATCCATGTCGTACGCGATCAGCACATCGGGCAGGCCGGATTGGTGTAGCGAAAGCGAGTCACGGTACACGCCCTGCATGGAATGGAAGGTCACAAACTTCGCGTCCCGGGAGGGGCGTGCACGTTCGATGATGGTTTGCAGGCGCACGCCGTCCCATTGGACATCGTCGACGCCCCAGCCTTCCACGCAGTGGAAGTCGCTCACCTGGCGCACGGCCGGGATTGCTCGCAGTTCGTCGTAGGTCAGCGTGAACGGACGTTCCACCAGCCCATCGATGACCAGGCGGTAGGACGCGGGTACGAACGCTGGGACCGGGTTCTCCACGGTGTTGTACCGCCACGAGCTGCCGCCCCCGAAGACGCGCACCGCGCCCGCACCGGTCAGCGCGCCCGCGCCCAGCAGCGCAAGGAAGCGGCCTCGGGACAGACCCGGGAGCCCGAAGCGAGATGCCCCGCCGGGTGTCGCGGGGGAGGGTGGATTCTGGTGCATGCTCACGCTCCAGTGCCCTGGCTCGCGAGGTGCACCGAAGCAGCACACCCTCGTCGCGCCGCACCCAGCATACGCGGCGCTCGCTGTCGAAATGCTAACGAGGTGTCTACCCGATGACCTCCAGCAGACGAAGCTCAATCTCGCCGGCGGGCGCAAGAACGGTCACCTCGTCGCCTGTGCCGTGGTGAATCACGGCGCGACCGACGGGCGACTCGATCGAGATCTTGCCAGTGGAGGGGTCGACCTCGTTGGGGCTGACCAGGTGGAACGTCTGCTCGCGATCCGACTTGAGGTTGAGTACTCGCACCGTGGAGCCGACGTTGGCGAGGCCGCCCTTTTGGTCAGCATCGATGATGACGGCGTGGCGCAGTTGATCCTCAATGGTGCGGATGCGGGCCTCCAGGTGCGCCTGCGCATCTCGAGCGGCGTCCAGCGGGGCATTCTCGCGAAAGTCCTTGTCCGCCATCGCGGCATGCAGCTGCTCCGCGATCAGTGGGCGCTGACCCTTCAGTTCCTCCACCTCGCGCTCCAGCGCCGCCAGGCCCTCGATGGTGACGAAGTACGCGCCACCGATCTGCTCCGCTCCGGTCATGCTCCGGCGAGCCTGACCCGGGAGGCGCATGAATGGCACCAGGTCGTGCTCCGTGAACGAGAGACGTGCGCAGTACGCCAGAAAGCCGCGCACCGGCTCCAGGTGGGCGAGGTCGTCGTGCTCGCCGAGGCGCAGGCGCTCGGCGGCGATGAACGCACTCACCTCGGCGCCGGTCACCGTCGCGACCGCGCGGTCCGCGCCGATCGCGGCGACGAAGCGCTCTACCTCGGGCCGCTCGTCGCGCGCCTTTTCTGGTTCGATGCTATTGAAGAAGTGCGCCACAGCCTCGGCCGTGGTGATGTTCTCCGCCATGCGGCGGCCCTCCGACTTGTGTAAACCTGGGTTGTGTCTGGATGCTGGGATCAGTCTGTAGATCGGCTGTGATGCGTGTCAACTCTCGATGATCTCTCTGTGCTGGATGGGGAGGCCGCGCGCGTCGCGGTCGTTATCGATGCGCGCGCGCACGAGCGCTTCGCGCGCTACCTCGCGTTGCTTGAGGAGTGGGACGGCCGAGCCGGACTCACTGCCATCACCGACCCGGCGGAAGTACAGCGTCGCCATTTCGGCGAATCGCTGGCGCTGCTGGCCGTGCTGCGTGCGGAAGGGCTGCTGCCGGTCGGCGAGGCGCGGGCACTCGCCGACCTCGGGACGGGCGCGGGGTTCCCCGGGCTCCCGATGCTGATCGCCGAGCCAGCGCTACGCCTCACCCTGATCGAGTCCAACGGTCGCCGCTGTCGCTTCCTGGAGACAGTGGCGCAGGAATTGGCACTGGATGGCGTTCGCGTGGTGCAGTCGCGAGCGGAGGAGGCGGGCCGCGATCCGGCGCTGCGGGCGACCTTCGACGTGGTGGTCGCCCGGGCGTTGGCGGCGCTGCCGGTGCTCGTGGAGTACGCGCTGCCGCTGCTGCAGGAGGATGGCGTGCTGGCCGCGCCGAAGGGCAGCCGCGCCGACGAGGAGCGCGCGGAGGCCGAGGCCGCACTGCGGGCGCTCGGCGGGACGGTGCTGGCTTCTCGCCCGTTGCCGCTCGACCCCTCGATGCCGCCGCAGGTCGTGCTCTTGGTCCGGCGGAGCGGGCCGCTGGACGACCGCTACCCTCGGCGCGCCGGGCTCCCGACGCAGCGCCCGCTGCGCTGAGCCGCCCCGCTGAGGCGCCCAGGCAGGTCGCGGATCGCCTCGCGGGTACGTACTGGCGGCCCCGGTGTAGACTCGCATGGTCGAGGTAGGCCCCGGTCGACGAACGGTCGCCACCGGGTACACCCAGCAGGCTCGCCTCGCCTGCTCCCCGCCGAAAGGCTGCCCTGTCTTGATCCTGCTGGACGCGCTGCTCGCACGATTGAACGCCCTGGCGGCCCGCCTCGCCGCACCGGAACGCGGATTGCTGCCGGGTGTACGCCCCGGCAGTCCGGCGACCGCGTTGCTGGTCGCGGCTGGCTCCATGTTGCTGTTCGGCCTCGGTGGCTGGCTCTGGTGGTGGACCAGCGGACTGGGCGATATCGCGACGGTGTTTGCGAAGACCGTGCTGTTCGGCGCCTTCGCCTCGTTCGGCCTCTGGCTCGGCTGGCTGATCATCGTATACGCGATCCTGGAGCGGCTGACGGGCCGCACCGTCCGAGTGGAGCTCCTGCTGCGCGAGGCTGGTTACGCTACCGCGCCACTGGGGCTGGGCGTGTTGATGGTGCTGCCGGGCCTCGCGTTTGGCATCGGACTGTTCGCGATCGGCGTGTGGGTGCTGGCGATGCAGACGGCTGTGGAGCGCGCCACCGGCGAGCGTGGCTCGGTGGTGATGATGGCGAACGCGGCCGGGTTCGCGCTGTGGGCGCTGGTGCTGACGCTGCTTTCGACGGGCTCACACCCGCTGGCACCGGGCCCGTTTGTCGCGGAATCCGTATGGGAGGCCGTGGTCCGTCTGGCGCCGGGGGCGGTGCGATAGCGCTCCGGTCCCTCGATGGCCGCGCGCCATCGGATGCACCTTCGAGGCACGTCGGTTTGACACCATGCGGTTGCGCGGTTCCAATGTGAGTGCGGGTGACGCCACCATGGGTTGTCCGCTTGTCCGCGTTGGTGCGGGCCTGTAGCTCAGCTGGGAGAGCGTCTGACTGGCAGTCAGAAGGTCAGCGGTTCGATCCCGCTCAGGTCCACCACAACCCCCCGTTCAACTTCCTGCTCGCCCCTTCGACAACACTCGGCGCTCCGGTGGCCTTGCCGTGTCCGGGATGAAACGCGTCCTCATCTCCCTCCGTTCGACGTCTCGGCCATCCGGGCGACCCCGGTTGCGAGAGCACGCGGTGCCTCGGACGGGGAATCGATTCCGCACCCATGTGCACGGTGAGCCGTTCGCGGGCGGGTAGCTCGATGGCTGCCCGCGGAGTCGAGCGGCCGGACAGCAGCGCCTCAACGCAGGCGTTATGATGCCGCCGCTGCGGTGAGGTCGCTGGATCCGCGAGGCCGCCCCTGCGATGGCACGACCGCGTCGCGCCGTATTCGAGCGCTGCGCACGAGAGCGGAAGGCAGACGATGACAACCCGCACCGCCCAAACGACCGTCGACGAGCACGATTCCGCCAAGCGTCGCCCACTCACCGGAGTGCGGGTGCTGGACTTCACGTGGGTGCGCGCCGGCCCGTGGAGTACGCGCTGGCTCGCAGCGCTGGGCGCGGATGTCATCAAGGTCGAGTGGCCCGGCACGGACACGTTCAGCACATTCAGCCTGCGTGGCGCGCCGGGCAACGCGAACCCGGGGTTCGCGGTCCCGGTCGGCGCTCCTGCCGGCTACAACTCGGGTGGCCAGTTCAACGACACCAACGCCGGGAAGCGCGGCATCACGCTGAATGTCCGTGACCCTCGAGGTCTGGAGTACGCCAAGCGCCTGATCGCGCAGGCAGACATCGTGATCGAGAACTTCAGTTCCCACGTCATGGAGAACTGGGGCATCGGCTATGACACCATGGTGGGGATTAAGCCAGACCTCATCTACATCTCGATGGCCGGACTCGGGCAAGTCGGTCGTGACCGCGAGTACGTCACGATGGGGCCGGTGGTGCAGGCCCTCTCTGGTCTGACGTTCTCCTCCGGACTGCCAGAACACCCGCCTGCGGGCTGGGGTTGGTCCTACATGGACGACACGGGGGGCATGTACGCCGCCATCTCTTCGCTGACTGCGCTGCATCATCGCAATGTCACCGGACAGGGCCAGCACATCGACCTCTCGCAGGTCGCGGCGGCCATCACGCTCACTGGTCCGGTGCTGCTGGACTATGTGCTGCACGGTCGAGGTTCGCGGCGGGAGGGATACCCGCCCGGCAATCGCGCGGTCTGGCCGGGCGCACCGATCGAAAACAACTATCGAGGTCCGATCGTGGCCCCGCACAACACCTATCGCACCGCTGGCGGCGGGTACAACGACTGGTGCGCCATCGTCTGCAATACCGATGCGGAATGGCAGCAGCTCGTCGAGGTGATGGGCGCGCCGGCGTGGGCAGCCTCGGCGGAGTTCGCGACGAACGCCGGTCGCATCGAGCACCAGCAGCGTTTGGACGCGGGCATCCAGGCGTGGGCGCAGACGCTGGGGAAGTACGAGATCATGCGGCGCTGCCAGGCCGCGGGCGTGCGTGCGATGCCGGTGCAAAGCAACCAGGATCGCGTCGACCACGACGAGCAGCTGCGCTACCAGCAGATGTACCGGCCGCTGTTCCACCCCGTGCTGGGGACCAACCTTGTGCAGAACTTCCCGTTCACGCTCTCGGAGACCAACATCTCGGTGACCGGGCCCGCGCCGCTCATCGGGCAGCACAACCGCGAGATCCTGGGGTCGCTGCTCAACGTGAGCGACGAGGAGATCCGGACCGGGCAGGAGCAGGGCCTCTTCTGGCCCTCCAACGTCGCGCGTCCGCCGTACCTCGACGAGGCGTTCGACACGCCGCTGGTCACGACGCCTGCTGCGGAGCACCCATCGCTCGTCGATGTCGGCCGGTCGCAGCGGTTCTCGGCAGGGCCGCTCGGTGACCTGCGAGTGCTGGAGCTGTCGGATGAACAGGGCCAATGGTGCGGTAAGTTGCTTGCCGACCTAGGCGCCGACGTCATCAAGATCGAACCGCCCGGAGGCTCCTCCGAGCGGGCGATTGGGCCGTTCTACGAGGACGTCCCGGACCCGGATCGCAGCCTGCGCTTCTGGCATTACAACACCAGCAAGCGAGGCATCACGCTCGACCTGGAAGCGGTCGACGACCGCGCGCTGTTTCTGGAGTTGGTTGCATCGACGGATGTCGTGCTCGAAACCCGTGCGCCGGGACACCTTGCCTCGCTGGGCCTCAGCTACGAGGAGTTGAAGGCGATCAACCCGCGCCTCGTGATGTGCTCGCTGACCGACTTTGGGCAGTCGGGACCGTGGAGCGGATACAAGGGTGCCGACCTTGTCCACCTCGCGGCTGGGGGGCAGATGTCCGCGTGCGGATATACGGACACGGACTTCCCCGATGCACCGCCAATCGCGCCCGGCGGCGGGAACGCGTGGCACATCGGATCCCACTACGCGACGATCGCGATCATGGCGGCGGTGAACCATCGCGATTACACCGGCATCGGCCAGTACATCGACGCTTCGGTGCACGGCGCATGCGCGTTGACCACCGAGGGTCACGTGCCGATGTGGATCTACCGCAAGGAGGTCTTCAAGCGGCGCACCGGCGGAAACGGCGCCCAGCACGCGGCCTCCCTGGCGACGTACATCAATTTCGGTGGGCTGCAGTTCACGCCCGCGCGGCTGCAGGACATGATCTCGTGGATGGACGAGTACGGCCTCGCCGATGACCTGACCGACCCGAGGTACATCGACCAGTTCGTGATCAACGAGAGCCTCGACCACATCATGGATGTCGTCCGGAACTTCTTCGCCAACATGAAGCAAGAAGACATCTATCGTGGTGCCCAGGCGCGGCGCTTCCCGACGGGAGCCGTGCGCGCTGCCGAGGACAACCTCGATGACCCGCACTGGCAGGACCGTGGGTTCTGGCCTGCGATCGAGCATCCGGAGCTCAATCGCGCGATCACCTATCCGGGTGCGGCGGCGATCTACAGCGCGACGCCTTGGCGCATCTCCAGGCGCGCACCGATGCTTGGCGAACATAACGACGAGGTCAGGCAGGAGTTGCGGTCTTCGCGCTGACGGCCGCCGTCGACGTGGCGGTGTGTGCGCCGCGACCGCGGCAGCGAGTATCTGCGTTCCCCGGTATCTTGAAGATGACGTTCCATGCGGGACGTCCAACGTCGATTCCAGTATGTGCCGCCCCCACACGGGAGCGCGGACGCCAGAGAAGGAATAGCCCGTGACTGATGCCGTGCTCGATGCCCTCGATGAGTTCAGCGCCGCGCAGGCGGTGGACGTGGCTGCCTCCGGGTGGCGCACGCACCTCGCCAAGCCGCCGACCGTGGAGTTCGATGCGGCTACGGAGTACTTCTGGGAGCTGGAGACCAACGTCGGCGCGATCACCGTTCGGCTGCTGCCGGCCGTCGCTCCCATGCACGTGGCAAGCACGATCTACCTGACGCGGCTTGGCTTTTACGATGGCCTCAAGTTTCATCGCGTGATCTCGGAGTTCATGGCGCAGGGCGGCTGTCCGCTTGGCACTGGCACCGGTGGCCCCGGCTACCAGTACGCTGGCGAGTTCGACCCGAGCGTGAAGCACACCCGGCCCGGTCTCCTCAGCATGGCGAACGCCGGGCCGGGCACCGACGGTAGCCAGTTCTTCCTCACGTTCGTCCCGACCCCGTGGCTGGACGGCAAGCACACGATCTTCGGCGAAGTCGTCGAGGGGATGCCGGTCGTGGAGGCGCTGGAGGCTCGTGGCTCCCAGAGCGGGCAGACCACGGAGGCGCTGTCGATCACGAAGGCCACGATCCGCGTCGCGTGACCGGCGCCGCGGAGCGGTCCGCGGCTCAACCCGCCGGATGCACACTGGCGATCGTCGAGCAGTTCGCGAGCGAGCGGTGCGTGCTGGCCACCCCCCATTGCGGGTGAGGCTGACGCACGCCCACCGCTTGTTTGCGACGCCGCTCGCACGCGATGTGGATGTTATGGGTACAATGTGCCACCGAGCGCGTCTTGCGCCGAAGTGGGCGGCATTCGCCGTATGAATCGAGGGCGTTCCCCGTGCCTTCTACATCGGATGTACACGTCTTGAGCACTGCACCATTGATTTCCCCGAACGGCCTCCAGAGCGAGATGCCGATCACCCCTGCGGCTGCAGCCACCGTGCTGGCAGGCCGTAAGGCGATCGGCGACGTCCTGCGAGGTGATGACCCGCGTCTGCTCATGATCGTGGGCCCGTGCTCCATCCACGACACTGCGGCCGCGATCGAGTACGCCGAGCGGCTGCTGAAGCTGTCGAAGCAGGTGGAAGACCGCCTCGTCGTTGTCATGCGTGTGTACTTCGAGAAGCCTCGGACCACCGTTGGGTGGAAGGGCATGCTCAACGACCCGCGCCTCGACGGCTCGTTCGACATCGCCGAGGGGCTGCGCACCGCTCGCCGCCTGCTGCTCCAGATCAACGAGATGGGGCTGCCCTGCGGCACCGAGTTCCTCGACCCCATCGTGCCGCAGTACCTCGCCGACCTCATCTCGTGGACGGCGATTGGCGCGCGTACCACGGAGAGCCAGACCCACCGCGAGATGGCGAGCGGGCTCAGCATGCCGGTCGGCTTCAAGAACGGCACCTCCGGTGACACCGATATCGCCGTGGCCGCGATGATCGCTGCTCGTTCCCCGCACGCCTTCCTGGGTGTCGATGGCGACGGCCAGATTTGCGTAGTGAACACTAAGGGCAACCCGGACGGCCACGTGGTACTGCGTGGTGGCGCCGACGGACCGAATTACGATGAGGCCAACGTGCGCGATGCGCAGAGTCGTCTTGCGAAGGCAGGACTGACGGAACGCCTACTGGTGGACTGCAGCCACGCCAACTCCAACAAGGATCACCAGATGCAGTTGGTGGCGTTCCGCGACGTGGTCGCGCAACGCAGCGCTGGCAGCACGACCATCGCGGGACTCATGCTGGAGAGCCACCTCTTCCCCGGCGCGCAGAAGCTCGGCAGTGACCCGGCGGCGTTGCAGTACGGCGTCTCTATCACTGACGCCTGCATCGGCTGGGACGAGACTGAGCAACTGCTGCTGGAGGCTGCCGGGCGCTTGCCGCTTCCCGCATAGGGAGCGTCACCCGCACGCTGCCGAATGTCGTCCGGGCGGTGCGAGGTTGCACCGCACCGGCGAAGAGGCGAGATGTACCCTCAGGAGCACGACGCGCTGGCCGCGGCGATCGGCGAAATGCTGGTCGCTCGCGGCTCCACGTTGGCCGTCGTGGAGACCTCGGCGGGCGGGCTGATCAGCACGCGGCTGCTGAGCGTCCCCGGCGCCTCGCGCTGGTTCGAGCGCGGCGTTGTGGCGTACACAGAGGCAGCGAAGACCGAAATCTCCACCCAAGCCCCCGGCATCATCCAGCGACATGGTGCGGTCAGCGCTGAGTTTGTCGCGGACATCGCCGAGCAATTCCGTCTCCGCGCCGGCACCGACTACGCGCTGGCAGAGAGCGGCATCGCAGGGCCTCAGGGGCCTCGACGGTCCGGGAAGCCAGCGGGCTCGGTCGTCATCGGGGTCGCATCGGCGCGCGGGACGCAGGTGGAGGCGCACCTGCTTCCCGGGACCCGCGCCGAGGTGATGATGCACATCGCGCAGCAGGCACTCGAGTCGCTGCACCGGCAGCTGTCGACTTCGGACGATGGCACCGGGAGATGACGATGGCCGAGCGCGCGCCGCGGAACCTCTTGTCGCACTTCTGGACGCCGCTGACGGCTGTCGGTAGCCACGGACCCGCCGGGCCGAATGCGCAGATCTGCGTCTCGGTGTTCGGTGCATCCATCGTGCCGGAGCGTCCGAGGCTGCTGGTGAACCTCTCCAAGACCAACTACACCACGCAACTCGTGCAGGCATCGGGGACGCTTGCGGTCACGCTGCTCTCCGAGCAGCAGGTGGACCTGCTCGCGCCGCTAGGGCTGCGCAGCGGGCGCGACGGGCAGAAACTCGATGGGCTGGAGGTCGCGCTCACCGCAGCCGGCGACCCGTGGTTCCCTGAGGGGGTCGGCCTGATCGACTGCCGCGTGATCGAGCAATACGACCTCGGGGACGCCGTGGCGTTTCTCTGCGCGGTGCGTGAGCAGCAGCCGTCGGGCATCCCGGGCGTGGAGGCGCTGACCTGGGCGCACGCACGGGCGGTGGTCGGCGAGGAGTTCCTGAGCCAGTGGGCGGCCAAGAGCGAGCGCGAGCAGCACGCCGCCTCAACGGCGATGCGGTGGACGCCGTGATGCTCGGCGCGTGGCCCCGATGATCGAGGCTGGGACGCTATGACGGCGGACGACCCGCTCGCCCACTGGATCGCAGGTGACGAGACGTACCCGCCGCTGATCGTGGGACGGGATGGCACGCCAGAGTCGTCCTCGTCGCTGGGCGGGGTGGCGCTGCTCCCGGGTTCCTTCAATCCCCTCCACGCCGGACATCGAGGGCTGGCCGCGGCGGCGGAGCTGCAGAGCGGCCTTGAAGTGGTCTTCGAGCTCTCCGTCGCGAACGTCGACAAGCCGAGCCTCGATGAGCCCGAGGTGCATCGCCGGCTCCAGCAATTCCACGGGTACTCGAGGGTCATGTTGACGCGGGCGCCGCGGTTCCTGGACAAGGCGCGTGCGGCGCCTTCGACGCTGCTCGTGCTGGGGGGGGATACCTTCGCGCGGCTGCTGGACTCGCGCTACTACGACGGCGAGGACGCGATGCATCGCGCGCTGCGCGAGATAGCCGGTCTCGGCTGTCGATTCCTTGTTGCGGGGCGGGTGCAGGGCGGTGCGTTTCGTGCCATGCGTGCCGACGACGTCCCCGCTGAGTTCGCCGGGCTGTTCGAGCCCATCGATGAGGCGCGGTTCCGCATCGACATCTCCTCGACGGAGCTGCGCGGCGGGTAGTTAGCGGTTGAGGCCGTAGATAGTGTGTCCGGGGCGGTGCAGCCCCTCGCGGTGCGGCTCGACGATCAGGCCCGGATTGGTTTGCGCGAGCATGGCCTGCTCGATCGCCCAATGCGACATCGACGACACCGTGGGCATCGCGGCGATCTCCTCATGCGTATAGAAGCCGGCATCGAACGACTCGTCCATGTCGGCGCGCGGCTCACCAGAGACTGCCTCAAGGCGAAACACCACGTAGATGTTGGAGACCGGGCGATCGGGCTGGAGGCCGGGGGCGTGCCGAAAGCCGAGCACCTCATTGATGCGTGCCGTCACGCCGGTCTCCTCCAGCACCTCGCGCTCGATCGCCACGTCGATTGGCTCGTCGACCTCGACGAAGCCGCCGGGGATCTGCCACCAGCTCCTGGTTGCGGTGCGGCGCTCGATCAGCAGGATGCGCCCCTCGCGAAAGACGACGGCGCCGGTGCCGATGGAGTGCTCGCCGTAATGCACGTATGCGCACTCGGCGGTCGGGCACATCTGGCGGAGGCGACCGCCTTCCGGGCGTTCGATCAGGGGCGAGCCGCAGCGAGGGCAGAACTTCATGCCGCGTATGATACGCCGACATCCTTCGCAGGCGGGCCGGGGATCGAGCCGACCGCAGCCGCGCGTGAACTGGAGACGCGCATCGGGGCGACGGATCATCTGGTGGTGGTGATCGCGGACGGCCTCGGCCTTGACCTGCTCGAGTCGATGCCGGCAGCGAGCTTCCTCTGGCAGCGGTTCACCGATGCACTGCACACCGTGTATCCATCGACGACCGCGGTGGCGCTGACCAGCTTCCACACCGCCAGCTGGCCCACCGAGCACGGGGTCACGGGGTACTGGGTGCCGGGGCCGGGGCGGGGAGCAGTGGATACGATCAACGTGCTGGAGTGCGCGAGGCGAGGCGATGGGCGCCCGCTGGAGGCGCTCGGCCTGCGCGTCGAGTCGATCTTCGCGCGCCCGACGATGCTTGCCCGGGTGCCACGGCAGACGTTGTTCATGTTGCCCGCGCGCCTGGTGAGCGGTGGATTTACCGACTACCTCGCGGGCAGCACCGCACGACAGGGCTATCGCAGCCTCGCGGATGCGGTGGACAGCATCGTGGATTTCGTGGGCCACGCCTCCGGACCGAGTTGTAGCGTGTTGTACGTCTCGGCCATCGATGACGCGGCGCACGAGCACGGGCCGGCGCACCTGGAGGTGGTCGGCGCGGTGCGAGCGCTGGATGCGGCGGTCGCGCATCGTGCTCACGGCGGATCACGGGCATCTGCCAGTGCCTGCAGCCAGCCACCGGGTCCTGTGGCTGGACGACGAGATGGGACGACACGTGAGTACCGTGACCGGCGATACGCGCGCGCTCACCATCGCGCTGTGCGCCGAGGCTGATCACGAGGCCTTCGCGGCGGCCTTCCGGGCGCGTCATGGCGAGCAGTTTCTGTTGCTCACCGCCGCCGAGGTGGAGCGTCTCGGACTGCTCGGACCCTCGACGTTCTCGCTCGGGGCAGACATCCTCGAGGCTCGCCTGCCGGGAGCGCGCCGCGACGGCCGATTCGGGTTGCGCTCGCACCACTCCGGCATGACCGCCGCCGAGCTGCGCATCCCGTTGATCATCCCCTAGTCGAGGTTGCTGCGTGACGGCGGCGGCATTACGCACGTTGGACGCGACCGCGCTCCCGCCGCTGGGTCCGGGTCGTCCGTCGCACTCGATCTGCGCCATTACGGACGCCCGGATCTGAGGTGACATAAGCAGAGCGAACTGCTCGGAGTTATCGGAACTCGAACGCACGCGTGATATTGATAATCAAGCGTAATGTGTGTAGCGTATGTCGTCATACGTTGGCCGCTGGGGCCAGCGGGAATGTCGACCGGGAGGGATACCTTGGCGAATCTTAGAAGCAGCGTGGTCGGACGGCGATCGGTGCTCCGTGGCATCGGCGTCGGGGCGCTGGGCCTGACTGGCGCGGCCCTCATTGGCTGCGGCGGCGGGGGCGCCGGCTCGGCGGGGGGCGCCAAGCCGGCGGCCACGTCCGTCGTCGGCTCCACGCGCGGTCAGGGCCTGCCGATGACGGCGCCGAAGGTCGC
>QWRD01000007.1 GCA_003670575.1 Chloroflexota bacterium | reverse complement strand
GGGCAGTCAACAGTCCGCAGCTCGTCGCGCTTGTACGCGCCGGCGCCACGTTCGAGAAAGGAGTGCTTATCGAACAACACGATGAGCAGGATCAGGAAGACGCCGCGTGATCACCAGCACCACTGATCCACAACTCTTGACGATATCTCCGAGAACAGCGCGGGCAGCACCAACGCCGCGCCCGTGGCGCTCATCAGTTTCAAGAAGCCCCGTCGATCCGTGATCGCCATGTCCGGCCTTTCTAATGCGCCGACGTCCCAATGACCGACCCGAGGTGCCTCGGGTCTCATGGAAGGATGGTGCGGCACGGCCAGGACTCGCAGGTTTCGTGACGACGAAGTTTCAGTTACGACGCAGTAACGTCTTTGTTACGGCCACATAGACGGCCCGTCACAACACTGTGACGGGAACACACCGCTGACGATCGAGGCCACAGGGCGGCGGCGTCTGGACAATGGCCCGGCGAGGAGCGCGAGGGCTGCGCCGCACCCGCCGACGACCGGCGACCGAGAACCGACGCCGAGGTGTGCGTCTCAGTGTTGTGGGCGGTAGGCGATCACGCTCGCAGATGCGAGGCCCGCTCGACCGGGGTACTCCGTAGCGGTGGACACGACGCGCTCGAAACCGGCGGCCTCGATGGCGGCGACGTAGTCGGCTTCCAGCAGCGCACCGGACACGCAACCGGCCCACTGCTCCATGTCATCCTGAATGCCGTCCGGAACGCTGCGAGTCCAAACGACGTCCGAGACCTGCAACCGGCCACCCGGCTTGAGCACCCGCAACGCCTCGCGAAACACGCGGTCTTTCTCCGGGGAGAGGTTGATCACGCAGTTCGAGATGATCACGTCCACCGAGGCGGCCTCAACCGGTATCGCCTCGATCTGGCCGAGCCGGAACTCCACGTTCGTCGCGCCCACTACACCCGCGTTGCGACGCGCCAGCTCGATCATCTCCGGCGTCATGTCCACGCCGATGACATGCCCCGTAGGCCCGACCATCTTCGCGGCCAGGAAGCAGTCGATGCCGCCGCCTGATCCCAGGTCCAACACGACCTCACCGGGACGGAGCGCGGCGATGGCGGTGGGGTTTCCGCAGCCGAAGGCAACGTCCGTCACGGTCGACGGCAGGTCGGCCATATCGGCATCCGCGTACAACCGCGCGATGCTGGACAGCTGCTCGCCAGTGGGCTCCGGCGTCACGCAACACGCGTCGTCGATGTCGCACGCGTTCTCGCCAACCGGCGTCAGCACGATCAGCGGCATGACCTTGGCGCGCGCAAGCACGGGCCGCACACGGCCGCCGTACGACTCCGACACCGTCTGCCGGATCTCATCCGCATCGCGATCACTCATCGGTCACCTCACGGGCTGCGGGGCAGTCTTGAACGTGCTTGCTTCGACGATCATACGGCGGAACGAGGTCGATCGCGCGTGCCCGGGTCGGGGGGAATCGCCGTAGGGAGCAGCGCGGCCGCTCGGCCCGGGCCCAGCACGAGTCGTGGCATGAACGCCGGGCGCATGGAACACATGCCCGAGCGTCGTGCCCGCCGTATGGATGGAGCCCAGCCAATATCTCGCGCACCTACGACCTTACAATGCATGTATTATCCGGGCGGTGAGGCGATCACCCGTGATCGAACGATGTCGCGACGCGATGAGAGAAGGAGCAACAGCCATGCCGAAGCCGGTTCCCGTCCCCGATGAGCTCAGCAAGCCCTTCTGGGACGCCGTCAACGAGCAACGCCTGGTGGTCCAACACTGCGCCGCCTGCGACCGCAGGCAGTATCCGCCCGAGAGAGTTTGCACCGAGTGCCGCTCCGGCGACCGCCTTGAATGGATACCGACCAGCGGACGCGCCAGGATCATCGGCTACACGGTGATGCACGACTCGCGAGTGCGGCTGCTCCAGGCCGACCAGCCGTTCAACATCGCGGTGGTTGCGCTGGAAGAGGACCCGGCGATCCGCTTCTTCTCGCACCTGCCCGGTACGCCGGCCGACGAGGTTCCGGTTGGGGCCACGGTGGAAGCGATCTTCCCCGAACTCTCGCCGACGCAACGGATCCACGAGTGGCAGGTCGTGCGCTAGCCACGCCCGCACACCCGCGTTCTCCAGCTTCACGCGCAGCAGACAATGAGGTGCCCCATGGCAACGCCAACTCCGGTAGCACCCGCCTCCGTGTATCGCGAAGAGGTGGGCCTCGGCATTTGGGAACATCGAGGGAAGGTCGCGGTCGCGGGCATGGGGCACTCGCCGACCAATCGTCGGTGGGACGGCAAGCCAGAAACCAGCATGGGCGCGTATGCAATCCTCGCCATCCGCAACGCGATGGAGGATGCCGGGGTGTCGCCGGATCAGGTGGACGGGCTGATCGTCGTGCGCGCCGGCACGACTGGTGACGCGTGGGCGCCTCGACCAATCCCGGAGGATTTCGCCCAGACGTACGCGCACACCGACAACATCGAGGACGGACTGACGACGCTGAGCGTTGAGTGGTTGCTGCAGAACATGCCGGAGCTGACCAACGTCAGTTGCGTCATGCACACGCGCAGCGACTGCATGTCGAACGCCGTGGTGCTCACGGCGCAGATCGTCGGCGACGGGCTGGCGAAGTGCTGCCTGGTCGTGAAGGGCTGGGCGAATCCCGAGGGAAGGTACGGGCACGGCGGCGCGAATGCCCTCGCCGTCGCACCGGGAGCCAGTCAGTGGACGATGCCGTTCGGCATGGTATCGGGCATCCCAGGCACCGCGTTCGGGTTCGAGCAGTACTGCCGCCGATACAACACCTCACACGACCGCGTGGCACCGTTCGTCGTGAATCAGCGGCGCAACGGCCTACTGTTCCCCGAGGGGTTCTACGCCCAGCACGAACCGTACCAACTCACCGTGGACGATTATCTGCAGACGCGCTGGATCTCCAAGCCGATGTCGTTGCACGACTGCGATCGCCCCATCCAGACCGCCGGAGCCTACCTCTTCACCACCGCCGAGCGAGCGCGCGACATGAAGCAGCGCCCGGTGTACATCCTTGGTCACAGCTCCCAGCGCTGGACGAACCGCAGCAGCATTCAGACCCTCGATGAGATCGAGGCGTCCACCGACCTGATGGCGCGAAAGACCTACGAGGCATCCGGGCTCACCGCCAAGGACATCGATGTCTTCAATCCATACGACGGCTACGCGCTCTTCACCCAGTACTACCTCGAAGCGTTCCAGTGGCACGGCGTGCGGCGCGGAGAGGCGCACGACTTCTACGGCGACGACATCCGCGTGGAGGGGCCGCATCCCTTCTCATCCAGCGGCGGGAACAACGGGAACGGCCGCACCCGCTTCTGGATGCACACGGACTGCATCCAACAGTTGCGAGGACAGGCGGGCGCGCGGCAGATCCGGCTCAAGGCCGAGACTGCCATTTCCGGGGGGCCGACTCCCGGTGGAGCCGACTGGACGGTGTGGAGTAGCTCGCCCGACTAGAATGGGCACAGTTGCGCGCGAGGCGTTCGATACCTCGCGTGCACACACCCGCCATCGCATTCGCCATGCACCACGCCGGAGGAGGCCCTCGATGACTACGCAGACCCAGACGCAGGCCGAGCAGCAGGTGCTGGCCGCACAGCGCGCTCGCTTCGACGCCACGATCGCCCACGATGGCCCCGCACTCGAGCGGCTGATGGGCGACGACCTCACATACGTGCACTCCAGCGGCCGACTCGAGTCGAAGGCCGCGAACATCGCCGGGGTGCTCGCGAACGGCGCGTACAAGTCGGTCGTGACCTCGGAGGTTGCGGTATGCGTGGAGGGTAGCGTCGCCGTGATCACGGGCGTCGTCGACATCACCCTCGGGCGCGCCGATGGCGACGTGATCCTGCCGCTGCGTTTCACCGACGTCTGGGCGCATCGTGACGGCGCGTGGCACGAGATCGTCTGGCAATCCACTCGCCGCGCCGAGGGGTAGCGCGCGCCCCTGGACGACCGACCTACTCGGGTCGTGACGCAGGCGCTGGTGCGATCGTCGCAGTCGCTGTGTCGGCCGCGAGGATCGCACGGCGCTCCGGCCCCGCCTCCAGGCGCTGCGCCAGCAGCGACAGCGCGTAGGACGGTATGAAGTACATCGCCGCCACCACCGTCAGCACCTCGACGGGGTTGCCATACGTCGGCGTGTCATAGATCACCCGCGCGCTGCGCGAGAGTTCCAAGATACTGAGTACGCTCGCGAGCGAAGTGTCCTTGAACAGCGTGATCAACTGGCTGACCACGCCGGGTGCCATGCGTCGCAACGCAATTGGAATCGCGACGTAGGTCATCGATTGCAGGTAGCTCAGCCCCAGCGCGCGCGATGCCTCGATCACCCCGCGCGAGATCGAGAGAATCCCGGCACGGATGATCTCCGCGACCACCGCGCTGTTGTACAGCGTCAGCGCAATCACCACGGCGGTCACCGGGCCAATCTTCAGCGGCGTGCGCGCCGATCCGAAGAACACGAAGAAGATCAGCAGCAGCAGCGGCATCGCGCGGAACGTCTCGACGTACACCATCGCCGGCCATCGGATGATGCGCGGGCGTGCGAGGCGGGCGACTGCCATCACCACGCCAACCAACATGCTCAGCAGCATGCTGATCGCGGCCATCTCCAGCGCCAACACGAGCCCATCGAAGAGGAACCGCCAGATCGCCCAGCGCGTGAACGGCTCCCAGCCCGCGCCGACCATCAGAATGTCGCTCATCGTGCGCGCGCCACTCGACGCTCCAGCCCGCCCGAAGCCCACGCCAACGGCAGCGTGAGCGAGAGGTACAGCACGCCCGCGACCCCGAAGAGCTCGAACGTCTGGAAGTTCGACTGCTGAATGCGGTCCGCCGCGGCCAGCAAGTCGATGACGCCGATCACGGAGACGAGCGCGCTATTGCGGAACAGCGCACTGAGGATGCTGGTGAGCAGCGGCACGGCAATGCGGATCGCCTGCGGAGCGACGACGTACAGTCGCGTCTGCATATACGTGAGCCCCACGGCACGAGCCGCCTCCGTCTGCCCGGCGTCGATGGATCGCAACCCGCTGCGCAGAGCCTCGGCGGTGTATGCGCCGGTATACAGCGTCAGCCCCAGTACCGCCGCCTGCTCCGATGACAATAGCCAGTGGAACGTACCGAGGTACGGGAGATCCAGCGGGGGCAACTTCGGCAGCGCGAAGAACCAGAAGTACAACTGGATGAGCAGCGGGGTGTTGCGAAACAGTTCGACGTAGGAGCCGGAGGCGACGCGCAACCATCGCCATTCAGCGGTGCGGGCCAGCGCGACGACGGCCCCCAACACCAGTGCGAGGGCCATTGAGACGGCGGTGAGCAGGATGGTGACCTGGTAGCCGTGGAGCAGCGCCGGGTAGTGCAGCCGCAACTGCTCCGCGGCGTCGCCCAAGAATCCGATGAAGCCCATGACGTCTGGCGAGGCGCGTGTGAGGCGCCGCCCACTCCGGGCGGCGCCTCACCAACACATGACTACGGGGTCGCGGGAACCTTGGCGCGAGCCTCGGCGGCCGGTGCCAGCCCTGGCGCCTGCCCGGGGTACTGGGCGTAGAGCTTGTCCCAGCGGCCGTCCGTCATCATGGAGTTCAGCACTCCGGTGGCGAACGCAGCCAGGTCGGTCTTGCCCTTCTTGATGCCAATGCCGTACGGCTCCGTGGTGAAGGTGCCGCCCACCAGCTTCAGTGTCTTGTCGACGCCTGCGAAGCCGGCAAGGATGATGTCGTCCGTCGTGACCGCCTCGACGCGCCCGTCCTTCATGGCGGAGACGCACGTCGAGTATGTGGTGAAGCTCGTGAGCTGCACCTGCGGGGCCTTCTCCACGACGTTCTTCTCACTGGTAGAGCCCTGCACGGAGCAAACCTTCTTGCCGTTCAGGTCGGCTACCGTCTTGATGGTGGCGTTGTCGCCCTTCACGAGGATCGACTGCCCTGCGAGGTAGTACGGCCGCGAGAACTCAATCTGCGTCTTGCGGTCGGCGTTGATCGTCATCGTGGAGATGACGAGGTCTGCCTTGTCTTCCTGCAGGAACGGAATGCGGTTCGCCGTAATCGCCTCGACGAACTCGATCTGGTCCTCGCGCAGGCCCAGTCCCTTCGCGATTTCCTTGCCGATGGCGACATCGAAGCCATCGACCTTCTTCGTGACCGGGTCCAGCAGGCCGAACAGCGGCACGTCGTACTTCACGCCGATGACCAGCTTCCCCTTCTGGACGATCGTCGCCATCGACGAGCCAGCGGGGAACGGTGTCGCGGTCGGCGTAGCGGCTGCGGTTGCAGCAGCTGGCGCCTTTGCGGCCGCGGTGGCGGTAGCCGGGGCCTTCGCGTCGCCGCCGCTGCCACAGGCGACCAGCGCCACAGCAAGCGTCGCCCACACGATGACCATCAATCGATTCCAGGTACTCACAGTGCCCTCCTCCTCGTGTACTTCCCCCTCATGACGCAGACGTCGATCGTGTCGACGCTGCGTCATGCGTGTCGCTTCACAACTACGTATGGATTAGTGCGCAATGATACGGCTCAGGAAGCGCTGCGTCCGTTCGCCGCGCGGGTGTTCGAACAGCTCGGCGGGTGTCCCGGCTTCCTCGATGGAGCCGTCGGACATGAAGAGCACGCGATCGGCAACCTCGCGCGCGAACCCCATCTCGTGACTCACCACCAGCATCGTCATGCCGTCCCGCGCGAGGTCTCGCATCACGTCCAGCACCTCCTGGATCATCTCCGGGTCCAGCGCCGATGTGGGCTCGTCGAACAGCATCACCGTGGGGTCCATCGCCAGCGCTCGCGCGATAGCGACGCGTTGCTGCTGCCCGCCGGAGAGTTGCGCGGGATATGCCGCCGCCTTCTCCGGAATGCCCACGCGTTCGAGGAGGGAGCGTGCCCGCTCGTCGGCGGCGTCTCGTCCCTCCCCTTTCACCTTCCGAGGTGCGAGTGTGATGTTCTCCAGCACCGTCATATGCGGGAAGAGGTTGAACGACTGCTGCACCATCCCCACGCGCGCGCGCAGCGCGTTGACGTCGGTGCCGCGCGCATGCACGGAGATGCCCTCCACGAGCACCTCGCCGGCATCGATGGTCTCCAGGCGGTTGACGGTTCGCAGCAACGTGCTCTTGCCGGACCCAGATGGCCCGATGATCACCACCTTCTCGCCGACGCGAATCTGGTCGGTGATATCGCGCAGCACCTCGTGTGCGCCGAAGCGCTTGGTGACGTGGCGGAATTCGATGATCGGGTCAACGGCCATTACCGCGCACTATACGGTAACCGCGCCCTCGACACCCGCCGAGGGCTACGCGAGGTTACGCATCCGAGGCATGAACACCGTGACCAGCACCATCGCGACGACAAGCGTGGCGGCGAGGCTTCCGAGCGCAATCTGC
This sequence comes from Chloroflexota bacterium, assembly GCA_003670575.1. Taxonomy (GTDB): domain Bacteria; phylum Chloroflexota; class Dehalococcoidia; order UBA2979; family UBA2979; genus RH-chloro-G1. The sequence goes on along the minus strand of QWRD01000007.1, from coordinate 55,593 downwards.
GGCCCAACAGCCTGCGCGAGCAGCCCGACGAAGAACGTGCCGAACTGCACCATCCCGAACTCCATGAACAGCACCGCCACGACGCGCCCGCGATACTCGTCCGCCGAGTACTCCTGGATCAGCACCTGTCCCATCGCCTGTCTCCCGGCCTGGCCGAACCCAAGCACGAGCATGATCGGCAGCGAGATCAGGTACACCGTCGAGATCGAGAACGCCACGATCGCGAGGCCCATCGCGGTGCCGCAAATAATCAGCAGCCTGCCGCGCCCATTCGCTGGCGCCGACGCGACATAGAGCGCGCCGATCAGCGCCCCCACGCCCTGCATGCTCTGCAGTACGCCCTGCTCGGCAGGCCCCTTGTGTAGGACGCCCGAAACGAAGCCTGGAAGCAGCTGCGTGTAGGGCATGGCCACCACCACGATGAGGAAATTGACGCCCAACACCATCCGCAGCGTGGGGTCGTTCACCACGTAGGACAGACCTTGCACCAGATCGCGCATGCTGCCGCCGCCGCGCCCGTGACCCCCACCACCGCCACCGCCACCGCCACCGGCGCCTCGCGCTGCTGCGCCGCCCGTGTACGCGTAGAGCGGCCGCGTCGGCAGCCGGAACGTGAACATCGCGGCGAACACGTAGAGCACGGCCATCACCACGAAGACGAGCGAAGGGCTCAACACCGCGATCAGGAAGCCAGCAACGGCCGGGCCGATCAGCTGCATCATCGTCTGGCCAGAGGAGTTCAGCGCGATCGCGTTCATCAACCCCTCGCGCGGCACGAGGTCGGAGATCATCGACTGCCTCGAAGGCTGCATGATCGAGTTCACACAGCCCTGCAGGAACGCGCTCAGGAACAGGTGCCAGAACTTCAACTCCATGCCGAACCAGCCAGCCGCGAGCACCGCCAGCAGCGCCGCGTTCACGGCGTTGTATATCTGAGCGCTCTGGATCACCGTCTTCTTCGTCGCGCGGTCGGCCACCACACCGCCGATCGGTGAGCCGATGAGTGACGGCAGCGCATTCGCGAGCGCCATGGTCCCCAGCGCCGCGTACGAGCCGGTGAGGTGGAACACCAGCCACCCGCGTACCACTAACTGCATCTGCATCGACGCGAACTGCATAATGTTGCCGAAGTACAACATCCGGAAGTTCGCGTTGCCCAGCGCGAAGAACGTGCGTTGCCGCCACGCGCTGACCGCCTCAGCGAGGCCCTGTCCGTCTTCGTTCTTCGGCAACGCGTTCACGGCGCGCACCACCTCGCGCGTGCCGACGGCTGCCGCTGCGGCCGCGACGACGGCGAGGCCCGCGAGGATGGGCAGATGCGCCCCTACAGGAGCGTCGATCAGCCACAGCACGACGAACGCGCTAAACAGCAGACCCGCGACCGGCAGCAGCCGCCCCGAGGTAACGATGCGCGTGATACTACTACGTCAAGGTCATGGTGTGGAGCAGTCCAGCGTCGGCAAACACCGCTGCCAACGGGCGTCCCGCCGCACCTGCGCGCACTGCCCGATGCCGCCCGCGCTGGGTCGTCCGACGCTGGTGTCGCATACACGATCGAGGCCCGCGGTTGCGGGCCTCGATCAGCACTTCGAGCGGGCGACGGACCTACGCGACGACGGCTGGAACCAGCGCGTCCCATCGAGCCCCCGCATTCGCGACGGCAACATCGATGTCCTGCGCGAGCAGGTAGCGGTCAGCGGCCAGAGCCTCGGCAGCCGCGCGCACCTGAGCGAGGTAGTCGTCGCGGTCACGGTAGCGCTCCTCGATGGAGAGGCGCGGGTCGCCTGTGCGCTCGCGGTCAGCCGCGGTGACGGCGAACGGGATGGTGGAGCCGCTCAGCCCCGCGGTCTCGCCCAACCCGCCGGTATCGAGGTGGCGCGGGTTCCAGCCGGTGTGCGTCGCCAACGGCACCGCGACATCCGGGAGTCGGATGCCGGCGCGCTCGTTGCCATCGACGTCCACGGCGGAGACCAGCGTCGGGAACTCGCCCATCAGCCCGACGAACGCGGGATAGGTGCCGATGCCCGCCGCGCTCTCCGGACCGAAGTCGAGCCGCGGGAGGCTCCACATCCGCTTCGGTGCCACGGTGTCGATGCTGGTCGAGGCGGTGAAGTCATACACCGTGCGATTACGCGTGAGCGCTGTGCGGTCCGCGAGACGCGGCAGCGCGCTCGCGGGCGGCTCCACGCCGTCGCACACCCAGGCCTCGAGGTTCGCGATCACGGCGCGGAATAGCGGACCGTAGTCGCAAATGTTCAGCGGGTTGATGGTCGTCGGCGGCTCGCCGGGAAGGCCATAGCGAAGCGGCAGCGTGCCGGACCCGTGCTGCATGCTGGCGAGGAGATACGTACGCGCCTCGGCCGGGTCCGCCAGGTCGCGGGCGCCGTCCGGATCGACGTGCAGCGCGGAGGCGTCGCCACGCCAGTATTCCGTCGCCGAGTTAGTGGCGAGCATCTTCGGTACGCCGCCGCGCGCGCGCAGGCGGGTGAGCAAGCCGGGGATCACCGTCTGGTCGCGGGGGTCGACGGTGTCGTCGTACGCGTAGGGCGGGAGGTGTCCGAAACTGTACGGCTCGATCACCGAGGGCTGTGCGTAGCGGTGGTTGAACTCGCCACGGCGTCCGCCGGCGATGTGCAGGTGAATCCCATCGAAGACGGTGCGCGCCTCCTCGTCCAGGTTCGCACCCACGAAGAGGAACTCGCGCAGGAAGCGGCCGGACTGCGAGACACCAAGCGCGAACGCGTTCGAGATGATGCCGCGCACCGGGTTGTCGTCGGCGGTGGAGTAGCGGAAGAACGAGGCAGCGTCGCGGAACGCGAGCAGGCCCGCACCGACTACCGGGCAGATGTCAGTGCGGTACACAGCCTCGTAGTAGCGACCGGGCTCGAAGCCACCGTCCAGCGCCACGTGCGCGTTGTCGGGGACGACGACGCCACCCTCTACGCGGCCAAACCGCCACTGTTCGCGCGGAATCTCCTGGCGCGTGCCGTTGGGAAAGTCGCGCACGATGAGCTGGGCGTCCGCCTGCTGCGGGTCGGCTACGGTGTAGGGCGCGTGCCCGCGGTCGGAGAGCATGAAGTGCGGCACGAGGGTGCTCGGCTGGTGGGAGACGATGATCGAGCCCTGAATCGGGCGGCCGGCTGCATCGAGTGCGCTCGGTGCGTCGAGGGCCAGACGGCCATTCGCTGGCAGCACGTCCCACTGCCAGCCGATCGCCGCGACGGTCCAGCCGCGCTCCATCAGATAGCCGTCGCCCGCCGGGATCACTTCCGGGTGCAGCGCATCGGCCGTCGCGAGGTTGTAGCGCATGAACCTGCGACCGCCGCGGTTCACCACATCGCACAGCAGACGACCGTTGGACTGCGCGGGGTCGACCGGGCGCAGCAGCGTCACGTCGCCCTGGAAGCGCACGCGCCCCTGCTCGTCCCGCGCGGCGTGGGCGAGGTCGACGATGCCGAGGTTGCTCTCGTTCGCCGGGTCGACTGCGTAGTGCAGCACACCCTCGACGCGCTCATACGCACCCACGTTGCCGAAGGCTCGTCCGCCGTCAAACGGCTCGCGCGAGCGGATCTCGAAGGCTGTGACTGGCATGATCTTCTCGTCTCCGCTCGCGTCGGCAGGATGCAGGCTCTGTGGGGCGAAGGGCTTCAGCCGGTGGTGGCGAAGTCGTCCTCAACGGCGTTCACGGGCGGCGCGGCGACACGTCGCTCCAGCGTCTGGATCGGCTCCGTGACGGACAGCGGACCACGGCCCTCCGGTCCCCAGAGCACCTCGCCCGCCTCGTTGTGCATCCACGGGTGCGGATCCATCGTCTGCACCTGCAGGAACTCGAAGCCGGACAGCAGCGCGTAGTGCTGGTCCATGTTGGTGTCACCGATGTGGTAGTAAATCTCCACGTCGGCGTACTGCTCTTTCACGCTGTCCAGCCGGTGCTTGTTCACCGTGAACGAGACCTCGATGCCGGCGGCGGCCCACATGTTCTTCTGGTCCTGCACCGTGCGGTCGGAACAGCTGCCGATGATGTGCCCGTGCTCCGCTGCACGTCGCACCATCTCCAGGGTGATCGGCCCGGGACCGTTACCGGTCACCAGAGTCCCATCGATGTCGAAGCTAATCAGGTGTGCCACAGAGTCGATCCTTTCGCATCAGCATGCAGACGCCATCGCTGGTCGCCTCATTCCACGAGTGAGAGTTTACGATTCCCGAAGCGTCGACAGTTCGATGATGTGCGCGCTGGTGCCCTCTGGAGTGAGCTCCAAGATGCCAACGCTCCCCAGACGCTTCGTTTGCCGAGGCAAGGTGGGACTGCCGGAGTTCACCAGCAGGATGCCCTGGTGCCGCTCCACCATTGCCCAGTGCGTGTGCCCAAACACCGCCACGTCCACCGTGGTACCGAAGAACGCCTCCAGCGAGGCACTGAGCGACCCCGACCCATCGTCGGGGAACTTCGCCGCGGCCTGGCCAGGCATGAATTCATCGATGCCGCGGATGTTGAGGTCGTGCACGAGCCCGATCTTGTACCCCTCGAGTGAGATCACGCGCTTGTACTCGATGCGGGGGTCACCATCGGCGGGGGTAGGCGGCACCTCGACGGCAAGCACGGGCGCGATACGCTCCAGCGAGTCGAGGCATTCGGAGGTGTAGATGTCGCCCGCGTGCAGGATGAGGTCCACGCCAGCGAAGGCAAGCATCACCTCGGGCGGTGGCTCGTGACCCATCGCCGGCGAGTGTGTGTCTGAGATCAGTCCAATCCTCATTACGCGGAGTATAGCCGCTTTGCGCGCCTGCCGCTGTCGCATCTCACGCGACGTGCCCGCCCAGCGACAGCGTCTAGCAGACGCGCTGAAACGCAAACCGGGGCGGAGATCGCAGTTGCGATCTCCGCCCCGGAACGCTCAGACAACCGTCCGAGGTTAGGACATCGGGTCCGTCCCCAGCAGGAGGTAGGCCGCGCTCAGTGCCGGCGCGAAGGCGCAGATCGCCGTCTCCGCCTTCACCGTGACCTGCCGCTTCCCGGCCGTGCCGCGGAGCTGCTCGATGGAGTCGATGTACATCGCGGTGCGCGTGCGCCCGTTGCCCAGGTTGCCGCCGCCCGACAGATACGGGTGCGGGCCGTGGACACTGATGTCACCGTTGACGAAGGCGGTCGCCTCGCCCTTGCCCACGCCGTGCCACCCGAAGGCTTCCAGCGAGAAGGGCAGGAAGGAGGAGAACCCGTCGTACGGGTTGAAGATGTCGATGTCCTTGGCCTCGAGGCCTGCGCCCTCGTAGACCATGCGAGCGACGCGGCGCTGGAACGTCTCGTACTCGTCCAGCGTCACGGAGCTACTGCGGGCCGCGCCGCCGCTGCCCTGGTTGTGGTTCAGGATGTAGACCGGCTTCTGTTTCATGTCCTTCGCGCGCGCGGCCGTCGTGATGACGAAGGCTCCCGCGGCGTTGACCGGTCGGTCGTAGTCCCAGATGTGCGCCGGCGTGGTGATCGGGCGGGAGTTGATGTACTCCTCCCGGTTGAGGTGCGACGCGCCGTTGGTGGTGTAGAAACCCCAGTCGTTCATGAGGCCGTTGGTGTGCTCCGTCATGACGATGGGGTACATCAGGTCATCCCAGTTCGTGCCGTAGTACTGGCAGTACTGCGTCAGCGCGAACGTGGTGTTCAGCTGGAGGTCGATGACGTTCGCGCCCCAGGGGTTGTTCCACTGCGAGGGGCCCGGGGCCTTGGGGGCCGCGAAGGAGCCACCGCGACGGTAGCGACCATCAAGGTTGTTCGCGGTGTAGATGTAGAGCCCAACCTCGCACTTGCCGTCGGCGACCGCCTGAGCGGTGAAGCCGAGGCCCTCGCCGATGGCGGGAACTGCGTCCGGGGCGAACTTGATGTTGCCCTTGGCGTTCAGCTCCGGCCAGTTCGCCAGAATCCACTTGTTGGTGACAATGGTCAGGCCGTCTTCCGAGTCGTACGGAGCGGCGAAGTACGGGCGCGTCGGGCCCCAGTTGGCGGAGATACCGCTGTTGGCGCCGGCCATGTTGTCCGGGCACATGAACAGGCCGTCGACGTCGGCCGGGGTCAGCCCTGCGTCGTCCAGCGCGTTCTTCGCAGCGATCTTGCAGAACTCGCCGAGCGTGCGGTCCATGGAGACGCCGTCCCAGCGGCGGTCGATGGGCGACATCCCCCAGCCAGCGAAGGCCGTCTTGCCTCGACCGTTCCAGACCCCAAGGCCCTCTCGATCGCGGCGCCAGCTCCTGTCGTCAGTCGTCATTACAGCTTCCCTTTCGTGCGCTGTGTTCGTGTTCTACGAAATGCCAGTCGGGCACGGGCGGCGCCGACTAGATCATGCGCCATTCGTGGATCAGCGAGCCGTCCGGGCACTCCTCGAACGTGACCTCAACGGCGCCACCGACAACGGCCTGGCGCACAGGCGTCCCGGGAAGGTTGGAGTAGAAGTTGATGCGCGGGTCGTCGTCCAGCGTCACAACGGCGAGGTTCAGCGGCTGGTCGGCTGCGCGCACCGGAAGGTGGCTGTCCTCCAGGATGCCGAACGTCAGGATGTGGCCCTTGCCGCTGGTCTCTTTCCAGTCCAGGGCTTCGGAGTTGCACTCCTGGCACCGCGGGCGCGGTGGGTACTGCATGGTGTTGCAGGCCGTGCAGTTCTGCACGATCAGCCGCTTTTCCTGCACGGCATCCCAGAAGGGCTTACTCACCGCATCTGGCTCCGGGACAATATATGGCACGTCGTTCCCCCCGTCGGCTAGTCGACACTGCTATTACGGCGGTGAGTCTACCGTAAACGGGAGGGCAGCGGACAACCATCTCTGCGGGTCGCGACAGGCGGACCAGCGGACTGCGGCGCGCCTCCATTACCATGGAAGCCCAGCGGCATTGGCGAGGCGCGCCGAGTGCGGGCACTTCGAGGCTGGCCACCGCCGGCCGGGACACGGCATGCGTCGACACGGATGACGGCAGCGCGCCTGAGGATACGTGTATGAACCTCAACCGCACGTTGCGACACCTCCGTGGCGTCCCCGCCGCCGTGACCGCCGAGGTCTTCTCCTACGACCCCGACCAATCCGATCCCCCCGAGCGCGTGCGGTACATGACGCTTTCCGAGGCGAAGGCGCTGGACTGCAACATGTGCGGACAGTGCTGCGGTTCCGCGGAAGTGGATGTACCCGGGGAGCCGCTGCGCGCGTACACCTTCGGGCCGATCGAGCAGCAGCAGTGGGCCCGCCTCAATGGCGGTGCCCCGCTGATTATCCCGCTCACGCGCACCGGTCGGCCTCGGGCGTGGCGCGAGTCGGATGGCGAGGCGGCGACCGCCCCGCCGTTCCGCTGCGAGGCGCTGTCGCATTGCGACGACGGCACCACGCGCTGCGGCCTCTGGCAGACTCGGCGGCCCGCCCCGTGCGACGCGTTCCCGGTGAAGGCGAAGCACTATCCCGCCGATGTGCGCGCCGGCGCCTATGTCCTCCTGAACACCAAGTACCAGCGGCTCTGCACCTGGGTGGATGTCCTGGTCTGCCCGGATGACTCGGTGCTCCTGGACTGGCGGCGGGCGGACGGCACGCTGCGTCGACGCCTCTCTCCCGATCGCCGAGCGTTCGTTGGGGAGGTATTTCGGGAGGCGTATCGGGACGCGTTCCAGATCGGCGGGATGCTCACCACCCGCGATTGGCGGGCGCTGCGAAAGGCGGAGGCAGCCTGGCGCCAGACCTCAAGGGCCCCGAAATAGCTCGGCAACACGGTCGGCGGGGCACTGGATTGCGACGGTTTACGGGGCGCGACTGTCGCCTCGACGCGATCTGGAGTCTGATAGAGGGACTACATACTCGATCGCAGCACACGGGGCCACAGTCGCCCGTCAACTACGGAGGCCCGTCACGCCCTCATTTGATGAACTGAATCTCAGCCCCCAGGTACGCGGGGCCATCGCCGCCCTTGGGTACGAAGAACCGTCGCCAATCCAGGCGCAGACCATCCCCCTGCTCATGCAGGGCCACGATGTGCTGGCGGAGGCCCAGACCGGCACCGGCAAGACCGCGGCGTTCGCGATCCCAATCGCGGAGCGTGTGGATGTCGCGCGCCGCGTCGTGCAGGCACTGGTCCTGCTGCCCACGCGTGAGCTGGCTATGCAGGTCGCCGAGTCCGTGTACTCCATCGGCGGCGCACGCGGCGTCACCGTGCTCCCGGTGTACGGCGGCCAGGGCTACGACCGCCAACTGCGCACGCTGCACGCCGGTGTCCACGTCATCGTGGGCACACCGGGCCGCATCATGGATCACATCCGCCGCGGCACGCTGGACCTGTCCGAAGTGAAGACCGTCATCCTCGATGAGGCGGACGAGATGCTCGACATGGGCTTCGTCGAGGACATCGAGTTCATCCTCAGCCAGGTGCCCACGGAACGGCAGATCGCGCTGTTCTCCGCGACCGTCCCGCGCCGCATTGAAGTGCTGGCAGCGAGCTACCTGCGTGCTCCGGAGCGCGTGAAGATCGCTCAGGTCACCCGCACGGCGCCGAACACTCGTCAGTTCTTCGTCGAGGTTCCACAGCGCAACAAGCTGGACGCGCTCACGCGCATCCTCGACCTGGAGTCACCGCAGTCGGCGATCATCTTTTGTCGTACCAAGCGCGACGTCGATGAGCTGGCTGGCCACCTCCAGGCGCGCGGGTACACCACCGCTGCGATCCACGGCGATGTGAACCAGGCGCAGCGCGAGCGGCTCCTCCAGGCCTTCCGCGACCATCGCGCGGAGATCCTCGTCGCCACCGAGGTCGCGGCACGCGGCCTCGACATCCCCGATGTGACGCATGTCATCAACTACGACATCCCGGATGACGCGGACGCCTACGTGCACCGCGTAGGCCGCACAGGCCGCATGGGCCGCTCCGGCGAGGCGATCACCCTGGTCACGCCTCGCGAGATTCGACTACTGCAGTCGATCGAGCGCCAGATCCGCATGAACCTCACGCCGCTCCGTCTCCCCTCCCCCGGCGACATCGCCGCGCGCCGCCGCGAGGCGTTCCGCGAGTCGCTGCGGGAAGTGCTGGACGCCGGCCCGTCGGCGGCCTACACGCTGCTGGTGGAAGAGATGTCGGAGACCTACGACCCGCTGCAGATTGCCGCTGCCGCCGTCCACCTGGCGTTCGAGTCCAGCGGTACGCCGCGCCTGACCCCAACGCCAGCAGACGCCGCCACCGACGAGACGGGCATGGTGCGGCTCTATCTGGATCAGGGTCGCCGCAAGGGGATCCGTCCTCAGGATGTCGTCGGCGCGCTGACCGCGGAGGCGGGCATCAGCGGCAACATGATTGGCGCCATTGAAATGCTGGACGACTTCATCTTCGTCGACGTGCAGGCTCCGGCGGCCCAATTGGTGTTGGAGCAAGCCGCGACAATCACGTTGCGCGGGCAGGAAGTGCACATCACACCGGCTCGCCCGCGGCGCCGCTAGCACTGCGCGGGCGGGATGCCCTCGGGCACCACGAGCCGGCTCGATCCAGGAGGACGCATGACTCAATCGAAGAACGTGGTGGGCGTCACGGGGAAGCGCGTGCTGGCCATCTACGCGCACCCGGATGACGAGGGACAGGTCACCGGCACGCTGGCGGCCTTCCTGGCCGCCGGGAACGCCGTGACACTGATCTGCACCACGCGCGGTGAAGTCGGCGAGATCAGCGACGCGGCCCTCGCGACGCCGGAGACGCTGGGATACACCCGCGAACTGGAGTTGCGCGCCGCCATGGCCCAGATCGGGCTCGCCGACGTGCGCTTCCTTCCGTTCTGGGACAGCGGCATGGACGGCACACCGGAGAACGCAGATCCGCGGTGCTTCCACCAGCAGCCAGCGGACGTCGCGGTGCCTGCGATCCTCTCGATCATGCGCGAGGTGCGTCCGCACTTCGTCTTCACGTGGCAAGCCGACGGCGGGTACGGCCACCCGGACCACATCGCCGCGCATCGCCACACCGTGGCGGCGTTCGAGGCGTGCGGTGACGCGACAGCGTATCCCGAAGCAGGCGAGCCGTGGGCGCCGGAGCGTTTGTACTGGGGCGCCCGCCTGATGGGCCAATTCGCGACGATCCGCCTGGAGATGGAGCGGCGCGGCCTGCTCCCGGAGCCGTTGGACGATGCAGCACGCACCCGCATCGCGGACATGCTGGCAAAGCCGGAGTTGCCCGTCAGCGTCATCGTGGACTGCGCCCACCTCGTGGAAACCAAGCGGCGGGCATCGTCGATGCATCGCAGCCAGTTCGGCGAGAGCAGCATGTTCGCTCGCATCCCGGAGGATCTGCGCTTGCAGTTCTTCGGGCAGGAGCGCTTCTATCAGGCGCGACCCGAGACGAGTGACAGCGAGCCGCCACGCACCGACTTCTCCTAACGTACGAGGTTTCAGATGACTGACCCGTCGAACCGCTGGCTGGAGACGCGCAACGTCTCCGGGGACTCCTACGACGCGACGTACACACGTCGTGCGGCGGCCGGCGAGGACGTGCACGGGGAAGCCAACTTCGTGCAGCGGTTCGCACCCTCTTCGGTGCTGGACGCCGGCTGCGGCACCGGTCGCGTGGGGCGCGAACTCGCCCGCCGAGGTGTGGACGTCGTCGGCATCGATATCGACCCGGAGATGCTCGGCACTGCGCGACGCACGACTCCGGATCTGGACTGGCGCCTCGCCGACCTCGCAACCGTGGAGTTGTCGCGCGCATTCGATGTCGTGGTACTCGCCGGCAACGTCATGATCTTCCTCACGCCGGGGACCGAGGGTGCCGTACTGGCAAATCTCGCTCGGCACCTGCACCCGGGCGGGCGGCTGATCGCGGGCTTTCAACTCGCACCCGATCGCCTGCCCATCGCGCGGTACGACGCGCTGGCGGCGGATGCCGGCCTTCAACCGCTGGAACGCTGGTCCACATGGGACGGCGATGCGTGGACCGAGAGCAGCACGTACGCCGTCTCGGTGCACCAGCGTCCGAGCTAGCCACGAGCCGAGCCGCCGTCGGTGCCTCGGCGTGACGCCTCGCGACTTGTCGTAGACTGCGCACGACCAGCGACGCAACGACCGGCGCCGCGTCCACCCGGGCGAAGGAGACAGCAATGCCACTGACCAACGAGGTAGCCCGACGCATGATCGCCGCCAGCCAGCAGAAGGCGCGCGAACTCGGCGTCACCGTTTCCACCGCCATCGTGGATGCCGAGGGCCGGCTGTTCACCTTCGAGCGGATGGAGGGCTCTCGCTGGATCTCCGTGGAGGTCTCGCAGGCCAAGGCGTACACCGGCGCGCTGCTGGGCCGCGACGGACCGGAACTGGCGCAGATGGCGCCCGCTTCGCTTGCGGCGTTGTCCACGATGCACCACCACGCACTGATGCCGAACGGCAGTGTCACCACGCTCCGCGAGGATGGAGTACTGATCGCCGGCATCGGCTGCAGCGGCGCTACGGACGAACAGGACGGCGAGTGCGCGCACGCCGCTCGCGACGCCTACTCGGCGTAAGCCTCCGACCGGCCTCAGCCTGCGCGTGGTGGTTCGCTCGCGCGTGTCGGCGGGCGCGACTCCACGCGCTCGAGGCGGGCCCGGTGGTGCAGCTCCGGCGCAGACATCGCGCCGAGCAAAGTGAGCCGAGCATGACGCCCACCTGGCACGAGTACGTCACGCTCGACGACTCATCGCTGCTGGCACAGTGCGAGTTCGACCGGTTTCGTGCCAGCGGTCCCGGCGGCCAGAAGCGCAACAAGACGGAGTCCGCCGTCCGTCTCCGGCACACACCCACCGCGTTGCAGGGCGAAGCGAACGAATCGCGCTCCCAGCATGAGAACCGCGCCAGCGCTTTGCGACGACTCCGGTTGACGATCGCGCTGACGCTGCGCGCGCCGCTCGACCTCGAGACCTACGCACCGTCGCCGACGTTGGCAGCAGCGCTGCGTACACCGCCGGGTCGCCGCGCGCCGAGCCTGCTCCCCGCGCTCGCCGAACTGTTCGATGTGTTCGAGGCGTGCGAGTGGCGCATTAGCGACGCCGCGACCGCCCTCGGCGTGAGCACTGCGGCCATCTCGCGGTTGTTACTGCTCGATGATCACGTCTGGCGCGCGGCAGCGGGACGACGGCAGGCACTCGGCATGCCCCCGCTACGCGCACAGCAGTGACGCGCCCGCGCGAGACCTAGCGTCCGCCGCTGCGCTCATCGCCCGCTCCCGGCTCGAAGGGTCGCCGCAATCGTGACGCGCCGAGGAAGATCACTGCGGCCGCAGCGAACGTGCCGGTGAACATCAGCAGCGCCAGGTCGTACGACTTGGTCGCGTCGTAGATCGCGCCGGCGATCGTGGGACTCAGGATCTGACCGATGGTCTCGACGACCACGACAGCGCCGAGGATCGTCGCGAAGTTGGCGACACCGAACGCACGCGTCAGCAGCAGCGCCTCCACCATCGGGCCGCCGGCGGTGCCCACCACCCAGAGCACGAGGAACATCGCGATCGCCGTCGGACTCGTACTCACCGAGAGCGTCACCATCGCCACTAGGAGCGTCAGCGCGAGGCCGACCACCACGTACTCGAATCGTGAGATGCGGTCGGCGATCACACCCACCAACAGCCGCGTCCCGATGCTGAGCGCGGCCGTCGCGGAAACGATCGATGTCGCGGCCCGCCTCGACAATCCGATCGACTCGTAGAACGGCACCTGGTGCACCAGCCACCCGAACATGCCGTAGAAGAAGAGCATGAACCCGAACGCCAGCGCCCAGAACAGCGGCGAGCGAAGCGCCTGAGGGAGCGTCACGCCCTCGATCGGCCGAGGCGTGGAGGCTCGACCATCGGCGTCCTGCGCGCCGTCGGGCGAGACGCCCATCTCCGCCGGCGTGTTGCGGACGATGAACAGCCCGATGGGCAGGAACACCACCGCGACGGCAATCCCCGAGGCGACCAGCGTCGCCCGCCAGCCGAGCGTCTCCATCACCAACCCCACCAATGGCAGCACAATGAACCCGCCGAGCGAGAACCCGGTGCCGAGAATACTGACCGCGATCCCTCGACGCCGGTCGAACCATCGCGAGATCAGCGCCATGAACGGGATGAAGAACATCAACTGGCGCACCACCGCGTTCAGCGCGGAGTACGCGTACCACTGCCAGAGCGAGTTGGTCGTCGCCAGCAGCAGGTACGTCAGCGCCGTGAGTACGGTACCGACGAGGATCGCGGTGCGCGGACCGCGAGCATCAATGAAGCGCCCGATCAGCGGCCCTGAAAGTCCGCTCACCAACAGCGCCGAGGAGAACCCGAGCGACACCTCGGCGCGGGTCCAGCCGAACTCCTGCTCCAGCGGCTGCACGTAGAACCCGAATGCCCAGAACGACACCCCGGATCCGAATGCCATCGCGGTGACGGAAGCGGCCAGCAACCACCAGCCGTAGTAGACATGGCGACGCCCGGATAACACCTCAGCAACGGCGGCCAATGGCATCGCCACGCGGAAACCCTTCGCTCACAACCTGTGGCAGTGGTGCCAACGGTACGCCCTGCGCGCCAACACCGTGCTGCAACGAGCCAGCGACCGCGGCCGAGCCGCACTCGACCCCGGGGCAACGGCCCACGCGCTGCTAACGCATCGCTACGGAGCGGTGGCCGCCGGCGGTGGGTAGCCCAGCTGGCTCATCATCTGCTGGAACGCCTCGTACGGCTGGGCGCCGACGATCGCGTACTGCTGGTTAAAGATGATCGTGGGAACGGCGGTCACGCCAATCTGGCGCATCAACGCGATCTCCTCGTCGACGGCCGCCTCGTACTGCCGAGAGGTCAGCGCCGCGCGCAACGCCTCGGCGTCCATCCCGGCCTCGGCACCGAGGCGCACCAGCACCTCCAGGTTGCCGATGTCCTCCAGCGTCTCGAAGTGCGCGCGGTACAGCGCGTGATGCAACTCCTCCGCGCGCTCGAACTCCTGCTCCTGCGCGTAGAGCCCCGCTTCCAGCGCAAGGTGCGAGTTCGGCCGAAACGTCCGACCACGTGCGAAGTGCAGTCCCGCTTCGAGGGCGCGCTGCTCCACCGGCGAGAGTGGATCGCCCGGCTGCTGGCGCGGCTCGGTGACCCGCCCCTCCGGCGGCACCGAGGGGTCCAGCAGGTACGGCGCCCAACTCACCTGCACCGGGTACTCGCGCTCCAGCCGCTCCACCTCGGTCAGTCCGACGTAGCACCACGGGCATACGAAGTCAGAGACCACGATCACGGATATCGGTTCCACGCCGCTCTCGGCGGGATTCACGCTGGTCGAGGTCATCGCCCGCTGCCTCTCAGGTAGACTCTTATGTCACTCGACCATGCACGAACGGCTCGCTACTTGGCAGTGCGCTCCGCTCGCGTGGCGTAGTACCGCTCGGCGCGCGAGTAGGCGCCCGCCGCGCGGTCGAACGACGGGTAGACGGGGTAGCCACGCTCGATCAGCGCGGAGCGAACGAGGTTGTATCCCTCCGGGTTCGTGCCGGGGTGCACCACCATCAGCAGCGGCTTCTGCCAGCTGTTCGCGCGCCACGCGTCGATGGTGTCGAGGGTACGCGTCAGGCGCTCCGGATCGGTGCGACCACCGGGACCACCCACACCGAGCTCGTAGATCGCCGCGTCCAGGTTCCCGTCCTCGCTGAGGATGTCGAGAATCTTCTGCAGGTTGTTCTCGGAACCGCGCGCAGAGGTCGGGGCGATGGTGCCGCCCATGTCGAACGGGTTGAAGTACGACCCGCCGATGACGTTGAAGAACTCCTTCAAGCGGTCGTACGAGGCATCGGACAGCCTCGGCATCTGGAGACCGGCGCGGCCGGCGGAGTCCGAGACTGCGACGGACTGGCCGCCCGAACCCGCGAGCAGCGCCATGCGGCGACCGATAGCCGGCGGGCACTTCACGAGCACCGCCATCGTGTCAATCAACTCATCGCGTGTGACGACGGGGATCGCGCCGGACTGACGCACCATCGCGTCCCACAGCGCCTGCGGCGTGGCGAGCGAGGTGGTGTGCGTGCGTGCGGCGCTGGCGCCGTTGTCCGTGGAGCCACCCTTGAAGATGACCACAGGCTTGTGCTTCGTTACCTCGCGCAGGCCCTCGAAGAACCGCCGCCCGTCACGCGGGCCTTCGATGTAGATGCCGATGTACTGCGTGTCGTCGTCCTGTGCGAGGTACTCGATGTAGTCGGCCTCGTTCAGGATGGCGGCGTTGCCCATGGAGATGGTGCGCGTGATCTCCAGCCCAGCGTACTGGCCATCGTTGGTGAGCCCGCCCGCGTGCGAGCCGGACTGCGACATGAAGGAGACGTTGCCGCCCTCCGCGTGCTGCATCTCCGAGCCGAAGCGAATCCCCAGGCGGCGATTGTAGATGCCCATGCAGTTGGGCCCGACGATCGGCATGCCGGCGTCATTCGCCATCTTCACGATGCGCGCCTGCAGCTCGATGCCGAGCTCCTCCTGCGTCTCCGCGAAGCCGGCGGTGTACATCGCGATGCCGCCGACGTTGCGCGTGACGGCATCCGCGACGATGCGCGGCACGACTTGACGAGGCACTGCGCAAATCAGCAAGTCGATCTCACCAGGCACATCGGCGAGCGAGAGAAAGTTTCGGAACCCGCGCTCCTCGATGCCCTTGATCTCGTTCGGGTCGAGCTGCACGGAGTAGAGCTCGCCGGGGAACTCCTTCTGGTTGGTGAGCCACTGGTAGTTCGGGCCCTTGTCGCCCACGACGACGACGGTGCGCGGGTTCAGCGTGCGGTGGAGGCGTCCCTGGTCGACCGGCATTCGTGGCTCCTTCGTACATTCATCTCGGCACGCTCGCCTGGGCGTGACGCGCTGCATCATAACGCGCGCGTTAGGCTCCGGGGGGATCGATACCCGATCCGAACCTACGCGTGTGACCGCGTCGCCTGCGCCTCGGTTGCGGCGCCCTCGGCGGCCGCATGCTCACGCCACTGCTTCCGCAGCGCCTCCGGTGGGCGCTCGACCAGCACGGCGACCAGCCCGGCTCCCGCGACGGCCGAGGCCAACAACCAGCCAGCCGTGTAGAACCCTGTGCGGTCCACCACGAAGCCGACAACCAACGGCCCGAGGCCGGACCCGATGGTGCGGATGAACGTCACCAGCCCATTCAAGGTCCCGAAGTACTTCGTGCCATAGGTGTCCGCGATCATCGCAGCGCGCACCGGCACGGTCCCGCCGAATCCGGGCCCCAGCAGCAGCAGTACCGCAAACGCCTCCCAGATGGTGTGCACGAACGGCAGCAGCGCCAACCCCACGGCGATCATCGCCGTGCACGTCGCCATCATCAGCCGCTTGCTGTAGCGATCCGCGAGGAATCCGAACCCCAGCCGCCCGAGCACCGAGGACAGCGCGTAGAACGCGACGCTCGATGCCGCGGCCGGCCCGGGGATGCCGATCGACTGGAGGAACGGGATCTGCAGCACGGTCACCGTCGCGGTGCCGAAGGAGATGCCCGCGAGCCCGAACGTCAGCATAGCGAAGGAGGGGGTCCACACGGCCTGCCGGACGGGGATGCCCCAGCGTGGCGTCGCAGCAATCGGCACGCCATCGGCGGTGCGCGCCTGGGGCAATCCATCCATCGGCTGCGGGTGGTCCACCGGGCGGAACCGCGTGGTGAATGCGGGGATCACACCGGCCACAAGGAGCACGAGCGCCTCGATGCGGAGCGCGCCCCGCCAGCCCAGCACGTCGACCATCACAGCGATCGGCACCACCATCACGCCGGCCAGCCCGCCACCGATGGTCATCAGCGCCAGCGCCCGCGCGCGGCGGCGCTCGAACCACGTCGTAACCGCCGCCATGCCCACGGGCCCGCCGACGCTGCTCGCGCCGACGGAGACCAGCAGCATCGCTGCGTAGAACTGCCAGAGGCTGTGGATAAACGACATCCCGAAGACGGCACCCGAGAGAATGAGCACACCGAGGGCCACCGTGCGCTGCGGCCCCCATCGGTCGTTGATCACGCCAACGAATGGCGCGGCGATCCCGCTTGCCTCCTGGCGCAGCGAGAACGCGAAGGCCGTTGCGGCCACGCCCCACCCGAACTCCGCACGCAGCGGCAGGAAGATGGTGCCGAAGCCGTAGTTGATCGCGCCGGAGGTCAGCGTGATGTAGAACGCCGACGCCGCGACGACCAGCCAACCCTCGTAGACATTGGGAAACAACCGGCGCATGCGACCTCCTGGCGAGCGGGCGAGACGCAGCACCCGCGGGCGTCGCTGACTGGATCGACCCGCCAAACCGCGGGTCGATCACGAAGGGCTACCTCGTCGTGCTGCACCTCGCTCGCGTCGCCGGCGTTGGCTGACGGCGAGCGAGGTGTCGCAACGCCCTAGTGTGCGGTCATCGAACCGCCGTCGACGTTGATCGCCTGGCCGTTGATCCAGTTCCCCTGATCGCTGCACAGGTACACCGCCATGTTGGCGATGTCCGTGCCGTCACTGGTGCGACGCATCGGGTTGTTGGCCGCCATCTGGTCCCAACGATCGCGCGGGATGTCGGCCATGCGCGCGGTATCAATCGCGCCCGGGCAAATGGTGTTCACGCGGATGCCGTGCGGCCCAAGCTCGCCCGACATGCCCGCCGACAGCGCCTGCAGGCCAGCGTTGGAGGCGCTGTAGGCGGTGGCATTCGGACCCATCCGCTTCCCCGCGACCGACGAGATGTTCACGATCGCGCCAGGGCGCTCGTGCTTCAGCATCTCGCGCGCGAATGCCCTCGACATCAGGAAGCCGCCGCGCAGCTTCACGCGGATCACGAGATCCCACGTCTCGAGGTCCATCTCGCTGACCGGGACGCGATCCTCGCCGCGAGCCGCCGCGGCGTTGTTCACCAGGAAGTCGATGCGCCCCAACTCGCGCACGGTGCGGTCGATGAGGTCCTGCGCCTGCGCCTCCTCGGCGACGTCCATCACCACCGGCACCGCCCGACGCCCCAGCGCGCGTACCTCGTCGGCGACCGACTCAATGTCGCGCCAGCCCGCCGCCTTCTCCTCGTCCGGGAAGCGGTCAGGCGACCGACCCGTACCAGTCACCACCACGTCGCAGCCCGCCTTCGCGAACGCGAGCGCCGCCTGCCGACCGATGCTGCGCATCCGCCCAGCGCCGGTCACGACCACGACTTTGCCTTCCAACCCGGTCAATTCAAATGTCATCTCGTACCCCCCTGTCCGCGCGGGGATGATAGCCGACGCCGCTCGCGCCGTCTCAGGGCACCACACACCGCTCGTCCGCCAGGCCTCGCGTACCCGCACAACACTCGCATACAAGCGTTATGATGCCGCCGCCGTGCTCGGCGAATCGAACGAGCCCACGCGCGCTCGCCCGGCCGGGCAGGATCAGGAGGACAGCGCGATGGATCGCAGGCCGCTGAGTGGTATTCGCGTGATGGACTTCACCTGGGTGCGCGCCGGACCGTGGGCGGCCCACTGGCTCGCAGCCCTCGGCGCCGAGGTGATCAAGTGCGAGTGGCTGCAACCGGGCACCGGGACATTCAACGGCCGCGGCACAGCGGCCGGGGACGGCGGTGGCGGTGCGCTGCCACCGGGCATTCCCCCTGGCTTCAACTCCGGTGGGAACTTCAACGACACCAACGCCGGCAAGCTCGGCGTCACTATCAACGTGCGCAAGCCGGAGGGTCTGGCGCTGATCAAGCGCCTGCTCGGCATGTCGGACATCGTGATCGAGAACTTCAGCTCCCGGGTGATGAGCAACTGGGGGCTGAGTTACGCCGAGATGTCGGCGATCAATCCGCAGCTCGTGTACGTCTCGATGGCGGGACTCGGGCACGTCGGGCGCAACCACCACTACCAGACCGCCGGTCCGATCGTGCAGGCGATCTCAGGGCTCACGGTGCTCTCCGGATTACCCGGCGAGCAGCCCGCGGGCTGGGGCTGGTCATACATGGACGACAGCGGCGGAATGAACGGGCTCATGGGCGCGCTCACCGGCCTGCACTACCGCAACGTGACCGGCAAAGGCCAGCACATCGACCTTTCGCAGGTCGCAGCGGCGATCACGCTGACCGGCACGGCGATCCTCGACTACACGCTGCATGGCCGCGGCGCACGCCGCGAGGGGTACCCGCCGGGCAACCGTGCAACGTGGCCCGGCACACCCGCACGCCACAACTATCGAGGCCGCATCGTAGCCCCCCACAACGCCTACCGCAGTGCCGGCGGCGGCCACAACGATTGGTTCGCGATCGCGTGCGAGACCGACACCGAGTGGCAGGCGCTGGTCGAGGTGATGGGCGCGCCCGCGTGGGCGCTCGACGCGCACTTCGCGACGAACGACGGCCGGATCGCGCACCAGGACGAACTCGACCAGCACCTCGAGGTGTGGACGAAGGAGATCGGCAAGTACGAGCTGATGCGGCGTTGCCAGGCCGCGGGCGTGCGAGGCATGCCCGTGCAGAGCAGCCAGGACCGCGTTGACCACGACGCCCAACTGCGCAGCCAGGAGATGCACCAGCCGCACTACCACAAGGTGCTTGGCACCAATCTGGTGCAGAACTTCCCGTTCACGCTCTCCGCGTCCCCGGTGAACGTGATCAGTCCGGCCCCGCTGGTGGGCGAGCACAACCGCGACGTGCTGGTCGGCATGCTGGGCGTACCCGATGAGCAAGTGCGCGCGGGATACGAGAACGACCTGTTCTGGCCGCAGAGTCTGCCGATGCAGCAATACCTGCTGGACGACTTCGCGCGACCGGTGGCGCCACGCCCACCCGAGGTACGGCCGCACGTCATCGATCGTGGGCGGGCGCAGCGCTTCTCCGAGGGGCCGGTGGGCGACCTGCGCGTGCTGGAACTCGCCGATGAGAAGGGCGAGTGGTGCGGCAAACTGCTCGCGGACCTCGGTGCGGACGTGATCAAGATCGAGCCGCCCGATGGCGCTGCCGAGCGCAGCATCGGCCCGTTCTACGAGGACACCCTGGGCCCCGAACGCAGCCTGCATTTCTGGCACTACAACACCAGCAAGCGCGGCGTCACGCTCGACCTCGAATCCAACGATGGGCGCGAGCGCTTCCGGCAACTCGTGCGCGACACCGACGTGCTGCTAGAGACGTACGCGCCCGGATACATGGCGTCGATAGGCCTCGGATATGACCAACTGCGCGAGCTGAATCCTCGGCTGATCATGTGCTCGCTCACGGACTTCGGGCAGACCGGGCCCTGGAAGGACTACAAGGCGTCGGACCTCGTCCATCTCGCAGCGGGTGGGCAGATGGGCTGCTGCGGATACAACGAGGAGGACGTGCCCGGTGCGCCGCCAATTGCACCCGGCGGCGGCAACGCGTGGCACATGGGATCGCACTACGCGTACATCGCGATCCTGGCGGCCGTGAACCACCGCGACTACACCGGAGTCGGTCAGTACATCGACGCCTCGGTGCACGGCTCGTGCGCGCTCACGACCGAGGCGCACGTCGCCACGTGGATATACAACAAGCAGATCGTCACCCGGAACACCGGTCGGCACGCGTCGGTGGGAGCAAGCCCGCGCACGCAGTACCCGACGAAGGATGGGCGCTTCGTCAACTCCGGCGGCATCGCGCGCTTCACTCCAGAGCGCTTCACGATCTACGTGGACTGGATGCGCGAATTCGGGCTCGCCGAGGACCTCACCGACGAGAAGTACCGCGACCAGGCGGTGATCATCGCGGAGCGCCAGCACATCCTGGATGTGATCGAGCGGTTCTACGCCAACATGACGCAGGAGGACATCTACCACGGCGCACAGGAGCGAGGTTTCCCGACCGGCGCCATCCGTGCGGTGGAGGACAACCTCGCAGACCCGCACTGGAGCGATCGAGGGTTCTGGGTGGAGGTGGAGCACCCGGAGTTGGGTCGACGCATCACCTACCCGGGAGCGGCATCGATCTACAACGCATCGCCGTGGCAGATCTATCGACGTGCCCCCCTGCTGGGTGAGCACAACCAGGCGGTGCTGGGCACTGCGCCGTAGCGGACACGAGCGACGACCCACACGGACACCGATGAAGCGTAACGTCGCAGCACGATGGTCACCGAGATGATGGAGGCAAGATGGCCGGTCTGACGCACGCGGAAATCATGAGCGCGCTGGCCACGATGCAGCACTGGGGATTCGAGAGCGGTGAGCTCTCACGCCGCTTCCGCTTCCGCGATTTCACCGATGCCTTCGGCTTCGTCGCGCAGGCGGCCGCGCTGCAACACGAGGCGAAGCACTACGGTCGCGTCATCCATGAGGGCCCAATCGTCATGATCGACCTCTGGTCTGACGTGGATGGACCAATCAACGAGGTGGACATCGACCTAGCACGCAAGTTGAGCGAGCGCGCCAGCCGAGCACTGTAGCTGTAGCTGTAGCTGTAGCTGTAGCTGTAGCTGTAGCTGTAGCTGTAGCTGTAGCTGTAGCTGTAGCTGTAGCTGTAGCTGTAGCTACCGGGAGTACATCCCCGTCGCGCCGCGCACGACGGGGATGTACTCCCGCAGAAATTCGCCGGTACGACGCGAGCTACTCCTCGGCGGGCATCGTGGGGTCGGGGATGCCGATCAGGCCGCGCAGGTAGTCGCACTCCCCCATGTGCTGGTGGAACTGGCGGAGCGCGACCTCGAATGCATTGGTGGCAGACGCCGGCGCGGCGCCAGCAGGCACCGTCGCAGCGGTGTCGAGATCCGCGTCGCGCATCGTGCCGAGCTGTGCGAGGTAGGCCGCGCCGATCGCATCGGCGTACGCGACGACCAGCGCTTTCGTGACCGGGACGGCGTCGACCATCGTCAGGCTGTAGCCAGTGCCGATGCCCATGCCGCGCATGCCGAGTCCGCGTGGGTCGTAGCCGGTGCTCGCGGTGAAGCCGTCGGTCTGCCACACCTCGCCGTCCACGCCAACGCCGCGAACTCGTCCGAGCTGCATGTCACAGGCACGCAAGCAGTGCCAGATGATGAACCCGACGTGGTTCGATCGCGGCGTGGAACGCCAGGTCAGTTGCTCGTCGGTCAGATCGGCGACACGACGGCGGACACCGGCAGGCAGACCTTCGGCCTGCATCTAGAGATAGGCGATGGCGTCCATATAGATCCCTTCATGTCCCTGCTGGGTCGCACGTTCAGCTCGCGAGGTGGAGTGCGAACCAGGCCCGCGCACGCTCCCACGAGTCGGCGGAAGCGTCCGCGTGGAAGTTGCGGCTGGCGTTGAAGAAGCCATGGCTGGCACCCTCATACACCTTCACGTCGTGCTCGATGTTCGCTGCTGCCAGCGCAGTCTCCAGCGACTGGGCACGTTCGGCCTCGTCGTAGCCGTACGACGCCATCACCGGCACGCTCAACTTCGAGAGGTCCGCGCCCTCCGGCATCCCGCCGCCGTAGTAGACGTGCGCAGCATCGACGCCTGAGCTGGGGCGGATCGCGGTAGCGAGGGTGAGTCCGCCGCCCATGCAGAACCCGACGCATCCGACCGCCGACACACCGTGCTGGCTCTTCAGCCAGCCGATCGCCGCGTCGATCTCGCGCGCGGCAAGGTCGCGCTCCAGCCCCATCGCAAGCTTGCGAGCCTCATCAGGCTCCGTGGTCACGGTGCCGTGGTACATGTCCGGCGCGAAGGCGAGGTAGCCCTCCGCGGCATACCGCCCAGCGATCTCGCGAATGTCGTCGTTCAGTCCCCACCACTCCTGGATCACGATCATCCCGGCGCGAGGTGCCCCCTCGGGATGTGCGAGGTACCCGCTGACCCGGACACCATCGTGCTGGAATTCCACCGCTTCACCGGCCATCACTGCGCTCCTTCAACAAGTCATGGGTATTGTGTCGACGCTCGTGTATCGAGCATGCCTCAGGCGTGCGCGGCAGCGACGAACTCGGCAGCCATCACGACAGTCGCCTGACGCGGGAACAGCTTCTCCGTGAGCACACGATGCACTTCCTCGTCGGCGTCGTCGCACGCGTCCTTCACGACCACCAGCTTGTAGTTGATGTCCGCACCCCAGCGCACGGTGGAGAGCACGCAACCGCTGGTCGCGACGCCCATCAGCACCAGCGTGTCACGACCCTGCTCGCGCAGCGTGACGTCGAGGGCGGTCGTCGAGAACGAGCCCGCCTTGCGCTTCAGGAGCAGCGTCTCGCCGGACTGCGGCGCCAGCGCGGGCAGCCATGCCGTATCCGGCGAGTCCACCTCGAACCGCCCGCCACGATGCTGCACGAAGATCACCGGTATCCCGGCGGCGCGCGCGGCGGCCAGCACGCTGGAGGCACGCTGCACGGTCCCCTCTGCGTCGCGAGCGACCGAGCCCACGATGCCGACCTGGAAGTCCATGATCACCACGGCGGTTCGGCCGGGTTCAACCGTCAGCGGCTGTTGCTGCGTCATGAAACGTGCTCCTTGCTCTGTCCGGGCCGTCGGCACGCAGAGGTGTCGCAGTACCTGCCCGCGGCGAGGATACCGCACGGCTCGTAGCCTTGCGCGCCCCGATGCCGCGTCGCGGGAACGCGTACGCTGTCACTGTATCTAGAGGAGGCCAATCGCCTCCCAGTGAAGGAGCCCCATGGAAATCCTGGTGATCGTGGTGGCGGTCGTCGCGGTGGGATGGTTCCTGCTCAGGCGACGAGGCAGCGGCGCGCCGGCGCAGGACAACGGATATGACGGCGGGATGGGCGGCGGCATGCTCTCTTGGCTGCCCGCATGGATGATCTTTAGCAGCATGGGCGGCGGACTGGGCGGAGGCGACAACGGTGACGCACCCGGCGGTGGTAGCGAGTCGGGTAGCCTCGGGGGCGACGATCCCGGCGGTTCCTGGGGTGGCGGCGGCGATGCCGGGGGTGACTTCGGTGGTGGCGGCGACTAGACGCCGAGAAGGGTTCGATGGCCACAAACGATGTTGCGGCGCGCGGCTTTGCGGCCGCCAGTTCCGTGTACGAGCGCGGTCGTCCTGACTACCCGCCCGCGGTCGTGTCCATGCTGATCGAGGAGCTCCAAGTCGGCGCCGAGACGCGACTGCTGGACGTCGCGACCGGTACCGGGAAACTTGGGCGGCAGTTCCTCGACAGCGCGCGGGTGATCGGTGTGGAGCCGGCGGCGGAGATGTGCGCGGAGTTCGCGCGGCTGCAGCCCGGCGTGCCGCTCCTCCGCGCCAACGCCGAAACGCTCCCGCTGTCCGACGGCAGCATCGACGCCGCGATGATCGGAACGGCGTTCCATTGGTTCGATGGGCCAGCGGCGCTGCGCGAGTTGCATCGCGTGTTGCGGCCAGGCGGGCGACTCGGACTCGTCTGGTTGCAGCGCGATGAGAGCGTCGAGTGGGTGGGCGACCTCGTGTGGCTGGTGGATACGTACCGCGAGGGCGATGTCCGCCGCTACGACGAGACACAATGGCGCGTGGCGTTCGAGATGGAGCCCGGGGCCGCACTCTTCAGCCCGCTCGCGTACGCCAGCGTCCCCTTCGAGTTCCCCGTCGACCGTCAGACCGCCGTCGCACGCACGGCCTCGACGAGTTTTGTCGCGGCGCTGCCGGAAGCGCGACGGAAGGAGGTGCTGGCGCGGGTCGCCGCATTCCTGGACGCGCACCCCGCGACCAGCGGCCGTGAACTCATCGGATTGCCGCACCGCGCGGAGGTCTTCTGGTGCACCCGGCTAGGGTGAGCGACCGCGAGTGCGCCGCCATCGGAGGTGACTACGCCTCGTCGCCCGGTCGGTCGGCAGCACCGGCAATGCCCGCACGCCACACGTCACGACGCCAGCGGTACACCGCCAGCCCGGCCAACAGCGCGAGCACACCCGACGCCGCCAGCGTGATCGAGGCCTGCGCGGCCAGGTAGCCGCCGGCAACTGCCGCCAGCAGCAAGACGATGCGCAGCCCCGGTACGTGCAGCGCCAGCTCCGGCGCGCGCTGCACGAGCCGCAGCGCAGACAGCGCCGTCATCGCGTAGCACAGGCCGAGGAAGAACACCGCCGTACCAAGCACCGCCGCAACATCGAAGATCAGCGATGCCCCCACCGCCAGCACCGCCTGGAATACCAGCCCCACCCACGGCGTCACGTGGCGTTGCTCCAGACGCGCGAAGATCGACGGGAACGACCCGCCCGCGGCCAACGCGTAACTGAGCCGCGCCAACGCGAGCATGAACGCGTCGCACACACCAACGATCGAGACCAGCGCACCCAGACTGATGAACGCAGCCCCCCACCCGCTGGGGAGACCGAGGCCGCGCAGCATCGCATCCAGCGCATCGGTCACCGGCCTCGACGAGCTGGCTGCATCCTGCCACGGCAGCCCGATCACCACCGTCAGCACCACAAGCACGTAGACCGTCGTGGCCACGGCGATGCCGATCAGCAGACCTCGTGGGAGCGTCCGGCGCGGCGCAACGACCTCGCCGACCGGCAGCACTGCCAGCTCGAAGCCGGCATACGCCCAGAAGATCAGCACTGTCGCGGTGCCGAACCCACCCCACCCCAGCGGAGCGGAGCGAACGGCACGAGGTTGTGCACCGCGAGTTCTGGCCTCGCGACCGCGAATGTCACGCCGACCGCCACCAATAGCAGCAACGGCACGAGTTTCGCGATCGTCAGCGCATCGTTCAGGCGTCCGCCGGAGCGTACGCCGAGGAGGTTCACGGCGGTCACGACTCCCACCAGCGAGCAGGGATGCCACGGGAGACTTGAGCGGTACGAAGTATCCGAGGTACCGCACGAACGCCAGCGGGAACACCGGAAGCGCAGCCAACTCGCCCAGGTAGAGCGCCCAGCCAGCCAGAAACCCGACGGTCGGGCCGAAGGCCGCCTCCACGTATGCGTACGACCCGCCGACTCCCGGCCGAATCGCAGCGCACTGAATGAACGCAAGCCCGATCAGCGCTGAGAGCACACCGGCCACGACCCAGGAAACGAGTTGCGCCGGCCCGAGGTACTGCGCCCCGAACCCCGACACGACAAAGATCCCGTCACCGATGATCGTGCCGACCACCAGCAGCGTGAAGTCGGCGAGTCCAAGATCTATGCGTAGTGCGGATCGCATGCGGTCATCCTATCCACCATGCGCCCACGTCGATGGATAGCTATGGCGACACCGGGGGCGGCCAGACGCCGCATTCCTGGTTCGCGAGGCTCTCATCGGTCGGCTCCGCCACCACCAGCATGGCGACGGCCTCCTCCCGCGTGAGATCAGTCGCGGCGCGCAGGCGCGAGTAGTAGCAATCGTGGGGGCCGAGGTGCGTCGGCGGGCCGACGGCCGCGCCCGACAGTGGCAGTGGCAGTGGGGGAATCGCTGGCGTGCCGCGTACCCGCGAGGTAGCAGCCAACCGCCCGGCCTCGCCATGAGTCGGCGGCACGTCGGCGAGCGGTGCGGCCTCTCGACCCATCGTGAGGTACACCCACGCCCCAAGCGCACACCAGAACAGCAGCACCTGTAGCGCGACTGACCGCTTCATGCGCGTGCTCCAGCGCCCCCGCCGGCTCGCTCAGTCGCCGAGCAACGTCTCGTAACCCAGGTCGTGGACCTGCTCCACGTACTCGGACCGCCAACCGGGATCGGGGATGCGACGGTGCAGCTCTCGGAACTGGCGGTGATAGCGCAGGTACTCCTCTTCGAGCTTCTGGCGCGTCGCGCTCTCCTCGTCGAAGGCGTCCGGGTCGACCTCTTCGAGCGGCCGGTCGAGGTCGTCCTCGTCGATGTCCGGATCGTCACGCCAGTACTCGGCGAGGTAGTCGAGGGAGTCGTCGAGCTCTCGCCGACAATCCAGGACGTAACTGGCAAGCACGCCTGCGGCGTCCTGAGGGGTGCCGCGGAGGTGCTCGGCCTGCGCGCACTCCTCGCAGAGGGTGACCAACTTGCGCGCCTCGCACTCCACGCCACGCGGGCAGTCGCCGTGGCGTGGGGCAAACGGGGTGAGCGCCGGCCGCCGTGAGTAGCCGACCACCATCGTCTCCTGATCGCGCTTGCAGCGCGGACAGACGAGGTGTCGGCCGAAGATCTGGTCGAGTGCGTCATCCCAGTTGAAGTTCATCGCCGCCTCCGCACCACCATCGTACGTCCATGCCGTGCATTCATCGTGAAACCGGCCGCCTCCGGAGCACCCGCGCCTCCCATCACAGTCGTATAGTCAGCGCTGTTACCCGGCATGAGACGTGAGGGGGGTCCGAGGTGGGCAGCAGGCCGCTTTCTGGGATTCGCGTGTTGGACTTCACCTGGGTGCGCGCCGGCCCGTGGGCCTGCCGCTGGCTCGCAGCCCTCGGGGCGGAAGTGATCAAGGTGGAGTGGCTGCAACCCGGCGCCGGCACCTTCAACAGCCGCGGCGGCGGTCCGGCCGCCGGGCCCGATGGTGGCACCACCCCGCCCGGCGTCCCCCCCGGGTTCAACTCCGGCGGGCAATTCAACGACACCAATGCCGGCAAGCTGGGCATCACATTGAACGTGCGCGACCCGCGCGGGCTGGAGCTGACCAAGCAACTCATCGCCAAGTCTGACATCGTCATCGAGAACTTCAGCTCCCGCGTCATGGAGAACTGGGGCCTTGGATACGAGGCGATGACGGAGATCAAGCCGGACATCGTCTATGTCTCGATGGCGGGCTTCGGCCACGTGGGCAGCAAGCATGAGTACGTCACCATGGGGCCGGTGGTGCAGGCCTTCTCCGGTCTGACGCAGTCCTCGGGCCTGCCGGGCAAACCGCCGGCGGGCTGGGGATGGTCGTATATGGACGATACGGGCGGCATGTACGGGCTGCTCTCCACGCTGACGGCGCTGCACCATCGCAACGCCACCGGCCAGGGCCAACACGTCGACATGTCGCAAGTCGCGGCGGCGATCACGCTGACCGGGCCAGTGATCCTCGACTACACGCTGAACGGTCGAGGTTCGCGTCGTGAAGGCTTCCCGGCCGGGAACCGCGCGGTCTGGCCCGGCACGCCGCTCGTCAACAACTATCGAGGCGCGATCGTGGCGCCGCACAACGCCTACCGCACCGCGGGCGGCGGCTACAACGACTGGTGCACCATCGCGTGCTTCTCCGACGCCGAGTGGCAGGCGCTCGTGCAAGTCATGGGCTCGCCAGCCTGGGCGACCGAGGCGCGCTTCGTGACCAACGCGGGGCGCATCGAGCACCAGGAGGAGCTCGACCACGGCATCGAGGCGTGGACGAAGACCCTTGGGAAATACGAGATCATGCGCCTCGGGCAGGCCGCCGGTGTGCGCACGATGCCCGTGCAGAGCAACCAGGATCGAGTGGACCACGACGAGCAACTGCGCGCGCAGCAGATGTACAAGCCGTACTACCACGCGGTGCTGGGCACCAACCTGATGCAGAACTTCCCGTTCACACTCTCGGAGACCAACGTCCAGGTGCAGGCACCCTCGCCGCTGGTGGGGGAGCACACGACCGACGTGATGAGCGGACTGATTGGCGTCTCCGCCGAGGAGATCAAGAGCGGACACGAGGGCGGGCTGTTCTGGCCGGCCAGCCTGCGACCGCTCCCGGAGTACGTAACCTCGGCGCTCGATGCGCCACACGCGCCGCAAGCCTCGGAGCCGCATCCGGTCGTGCAGGATGGCGGGCGGGCGCAACGCTTCTCCGGTGGGCCGGTGGGTGACCTGCGCGTGCTGGAACTGGCCGACGAGAAAGGCCAGTGGTGCGGCAAGCTCCTCGCGGACCTCGGGGCCGACGTGATCAAGATCGAACCGCCCGGTGGCTCACCGGAGCGTCAGATCGGCCCGTTCTACGAGGATGTTCCCGGACCAGAGCGCAGCCTTCGCTTCTGGCACTACAACACCAGCAAGCGTGGCGTCACGCTCGACCTCGAGACCGAATATGGGCGGGAGCGCTTCCGGCAGTTGGTGCGGGACGCCGACGTGGTGCTGGAAACGCACAAGCCCGGCTACATGGCCTCGCTCGGCCTCGGCTACGAGGCGCTCAAGGCACTCAACCCCCGGCTGATCATGTGCTCGCTCACCGACTTCGGGCAGACCGGGCCGTGGCGTGACTATGCCGGCTCGGACCTCATCCACCTCGCGGCGGGCGGCCAGATGGCGAGCTGCGGATACAGCGAGGAGCACGTCGCGGACGCGCCGCCGATCGCTCCGGGCGGCGGCAACGCCTGGCACATGGGATCCCACTACGCGTACATCGCAATCCTCGCGGCGGTGAACCACCGCGACTACACCGGCCGCGGCCAGTACATCGACAGCTCGGTGCACGGTGCCTGCGCGCTGACCACCGAGGGTCACGTGCCGCAGTGGATCTACGCGAAGACGATCTTCAAGCGCCGCACCGGAGGGAACGGATCGCAGCGGCCAACGCTGGGCAACCAGTTCGTCAACGCCGGTGGCACCGCGCGGTTCACGCCCCCGGCGCTGAAGGTGTACGTGGACTGGATGGCGCAGTACGACCTCGCCGAGGACCTCACCGACGAGCAGTACTCGGAACAGCAGTTCATCAACGAGCACCGCGATCACATCCTGGAAGTCATCGACCGCTTCTACACGAAGATGGAGACGGAGGAGTTGACGCGTGGTGCACAGGAGCGCGGCTTCCCAACCGGCCCGGTGCGCGCCGCCGAGGACAACCTCGATGATCCGCACTGGAAGGACCGCGGGTTCTGGGTGGAGGTGGAGCACCCGGAGATCGGGCGCACGGTGACCTATCCCGGCGCAGCCGCGATCTACACCGCCTCGCCGTGGCAGATATCGCGTCGCGCGCCGCTGCTCGGTGAGCACAACGCCGAGGTGTTCGCCTAGCGACCGCGCATGCCGGGGGTGGTACGACGAGCAACGGGGCCGGCAATGCCGGCCCCGTTGCTTGTGCTCTCATCGATCCGCGACGCGCGCGCGGCGGCGTCGAGGTTCGAGCGGAACCTCAACGCCCTCGAGTTACTTCTCGATGTAGTACCAGCGGCTCGCCTGCCCGTTGCTGGAGTACTGGAACCACGGGCCGACCACTTTGTCGTACCCGCCAATATTCCCCTGCAATACGAACTTCTTTGGCTGCGCCATCAGCACATTCGACTGCATCCACTCGTTCATGAAGCGGCGCTGGAGCTCGTCCAACATCTGGGCGCGCGCCTCCTTGTTCAGCTCGACAATCGCGCGATCCAGCAGGCTGTCGACGTCCTTGTTGCTGTCGTGACCGTAGTTGCGGCTGCCCTGGCTGTGGTACTGGGAGGTGAACTCCAGCACAGCGTCCGGAACGCACGTGTTGGTGTAGCCCACCATGTCGAACTTGCCCTCGGCCAGCCGCGAGGCGAAGACGGCAGCGTCCGGAACCGCCGCCTGCGCGACCTTCATCTCCGGGAATACCGTCGCCATCTGGCCCTGGAATCGGGTCACGTTTGCGACCTGGAAGTCGGTGCTGCGGTTGAACAGCACACCGAAATCGATGCCCTTGCCGTTCGGGAAGCCGGCTGCAGCCATCATCTTCTGAGCCTCGGCGCGATCCGCCGCCTTGGTGGCCGGGTTGTAGCCGGGGAGCGCCTTCACCTTGTCCTGCTTCCACGCCTCCGGGAAGCCAGGGTTCAGCGAGGCTTGATACGCCCAGCCCGCGCCGTAGTACCCATCCGCGATCGCGGCATAGTCGATCGCCAGCGAGATCGCCTTGCGCACGCGGAAGTCCTTGAACGGTGCGTAGTCGTAGCTCGGACGCAGGTAGCCCCAGTTGCCATCCACCCAGGCGTACAGGTTGCCGTCCGGCTTGCCCTTCGTCACCGTGGTGACGCTCTCGGGCGTGTCGACGAGCACCACCGAGGTCTGGCCGGAGATAAACGCCGCCTGCACTGACGCCGCATCCGGGACGATAATGTCGCGGAATTCATCGAAGTGCGGCTCGGTCGGTCGGAACTCCCCGTAGCGCGGGTTCTTCTTGTACACGGCTCGCTGGTCGTTGACCCACTCGCCCATTTGAAACGCGCCGATGCCGGCGGACTTCATCGGATCCTTGAACCCGATGTCGTCCATCTCCCTCGGCATCAGGCAGGTGCGGTTCTCCATCAGCCCGTTGAAGAACGCGCTGTTCGGCTTGGAGAGCGTCACCTTCACCGTCAGCGGATCAACGGCTTCCGCCTTCACGATGTTCGCTACCATCGTCGCGCGCTGGAAGGAGGACAGCGGCACCTTCAACTTCTCCGCGTACAGCCCGCCGATGCGCATCATGTTCCACGCGACATCCTCAGCGGTGAACTGGCGGCCGTTGAACGGCGCGATGTTGTGGACAAAGAGCTTCGGATGCACCTTGAACACCAGCGTCGTCCCGCTCTTGTCCGCCACCTCCCATGAGGTGAGGACGTGCGGCTTGATGGTGCCGGCGTTGGGGTCTGGCTCAAGCATCCGCTCGCTGGTGTAGTTCCAGATCGACGCGCCGAGGGACGTGTGCGCGTCGTGCAGTTTGAGCGAGGCGATGCTGGCGGTGGTCCAGGTGCCGCCATCCTTGATCTTGCCCGCCACTTTCGGCGCAGTCATCGGCAGACCGCCGCCGCTGGTGGCGCCGTCCACCGGGATCCGCGCGGCCGCGCCGGCCTTGTCCGACGCCGGTGCCGAGCTCCCGCAGCCGAACAGTGCTGCGCCCGCGATGCCAAGTGCCCCGACGCCTGCGCCTCTGAGCATGGAGCGCCGGGTCGGTCGGCCGGTGAATGCGGTAATCATGGGAACCTCCTCCGTGGCTGCGCCGGGGCCCCGATAGCCTCGGGCTGGTCTCCGCTCGCACTCTACATTACGAGCGTAGTGTATACGAACGTATTAAACGTGCGGACGTACGACACCAACGAGGCGCCCCGGTGGGCGCCTCGTTGCGATGCGGGGAAGTCTCATCGACGCTGGCCTCAGTGCACGATGTTCACTTCTCCACGTAGTACCACCGGCCTACCTGCGCGTTGCTGGAGTACTGGTTCCAGAAGCCCGCGACCTTGTCGTACCCGCCGACGTTGCCGGCGACGATGCGACGGGCTGGCCGCGCGTTGAGGACAAACGACAGCATCCACTCGTCGTGGAACCGCTGCTGGAACTCCTCGAGTAACTTCGTGCGGGCGTCTCGGTTCAGCTCGCCAAGTGCCTTCTCGACCAGTGTGTCGATGGCCGGGAAGTTGCCGTGCCCGTAGTTGCGGCTGCCCTGAGAGTGGTACTGCGAGGTCATCTCCAGCACTGCGTCTGGGACGACCGTGTTCGTGTAGTCGACGAGGTCAAACTTGCCCTCCGCCAGTGGCGCAGTGAAGCCAGCGCTGTCGACTCCCCGCTGCTCAATCTTCATCTCCGGGAACACGTTCGCCATCTGGCCCTGCAGGAACGTCACGTGCGAGACCGCATAGTCGCTGGTCCTGTTAAACAGCACCCCGATCGTGATGCCCTTGCCGTTCGGGAATCCGGCGGCAGCCATCATCTTCTGCGCCTCGGCGCGGTCCGCAGTTTTCGTGCTCGGGTTGTAGCCGGGGAGGGTCTTTACCTTGTCCGGCTGCCAGCCCTCAGGAAAGCCCGGGCTGAGCGAGGCCTGGTAGCCCCAGCCGGGGCCGTAGTAGCCGTCGTTGATCGCCTGGTAGTCGATCGCCAGCGACATTGCCTTGCGCACGCGGAAGTCTTTGAACGGGCCAAAGTCGAGGCTGGGGCGGAAGTAGTCCCAGTTTCCATCAACCCAGGCATAGAGATTCGCATCCGGCTTCTGCTTGCGGATCAGGTCGATCGACTGTTGCGTCTCTCCTGACAAATACTGCGTTTGCCCCGAGATGAACGCCGCCTGCTGGGCGGCCGTATCCGGGACTACGATCTCCCGGAACTCGTCGAAGTACGGCTCGCCGGGCCGGAATTCCGCATACCGCGGGTTCTTCTTGAAGGCCGTCTTCTGGTCCTTCACCCACTCGGTCACCTGGTACGCACCGATGCCGGCCATCTTCAGCGGGTCGCTGAAGCCGATGTCATCCATCTCCTTCGGCATCAGCGGGACGCGGTTCTCCATGAGGCCATTGAAGAACGCGCTGTTCGGCCTGGAGAGCGTCACCTTCACCGTCAACGGGTCGACAGCTTCAGCCTTCACGATGTTCTGCACCATGGTGGCGCGCTGGAACCCGGACTTGGGTATCTTCAGGCGATCTGCGTACAGGCCGCCGATGCGCTCCATGTTCCACGCGACATCGGCGGCGGTGAACTGCCGGCCGTTGAACGGCGCAATGTTGTGGAGATACAGCTTCGGATGGATCTTGAAGAGCAGCGTCAGCCCTTCTTTGTCCGCGATCTCCCATGAGGTGGCAACGTGCGGCCGAACCGCGCCGGTGACCGGGTCCGGTTCCAGAGTGCGTTCACTCACACCCTTGTGCCAGATGATGCCGCCTAAGGCAGTATGCGAATCGAACTGCACGGGCGTGGAGAGAAGCGGAACTGTCCAGACGCCGCCGTAGCGCGGCTTGCCCTGCACCACGGGCGCAGTCATGGGCAGGCCAACGCCACCCTTCGCGGCCGCCACCTTGGCCGACTCGGGCGCACCGCCGGCGGTGGAGCCACCGCCGGCTCGGCAGCCGAGCAACGCTGCGCCCGCCAGGCCGAGCGCGCCCACCCCCGCCCCGCGTAGGACTGAGCGCCGACTGTACTCGCCGATGAACGATGCACTCATCCGGAACCTCCTCGATCGGCCGCGCCGCCGCGGCTACGCCAACTCCCCCGGTTGCCGTCCCGCGTGCGACGGACAGTGCAGATATTACGTACGTTTGCATCTACATCGCAACTGTAGATAAGACTGCATGCCGCGCGGACGACGCGACGCGCCCGCTCGCACCGGCCGTTTGGCGGTACCATGCCGCCGGAGCCGCAGCGTCGACGCTGCGGAAGCCGAGGAGGGCCCCTGTGACCACACCGACCGAGCACGTATCAGACTGGCTGGCGAGCCTCGATGCTGCGCTGACCGCCAACGACCATGCGGCCACCACACAGCTCTTCCACGACGAGTCGTACTGGCGCGATTTCGTGGCGTTCACCTGGAACATCAAGACGATGGAGGGCCGCGACGCGATCCGCGCGATGCTGGACGCGCAGGCCTCGACGATTCGCGCACACAGCTGGACGCTCGACGGCACACCCACCGAGAGTGGCGACACCGTGGACGCGTGGTTCACTTTCGAGACAGCCGCCGGCCATGGGCGCGGACACATCCGCCTCCGCGACGGCAAGTGCTTCACGCTGCTGACCACACTGCAGGGCCTGACCGGCTTCGAGGAACATCGTGGGCCGACCCGACCAGCCGGTGCGGACAACCGCGTGGTCCCCGGCCGTAAGAACTGGCTGCAATTGCGCGAGGAGGAGCAGGCCGAGATTGGCTACACGCGCCAGCCGTACTGCTTGATCATCGGTGGCGGCCAGGGCGGAATCGCGCTCGGCGCGCGTCTGCGCCAACTCGACGTGCCGACGATCATCATCGAACGCAACGCGCGCCCCGGCGACTCGTGGCGCAACCGGTACGAGTCGCTCTGCCTACACGACCCGGTGTGGTACGACCACATGCCATACATCCCGTTCCCGGAGCACTGGCCCATCTATACGCCGAAGGACCAGCTCGGTGACTGGCTGGAGATGTACACGCGGATCATGCAGCTCAACTACTGGGGCTCCACCACCTGCACCAGCGCCCGCTATGACGAGGCAGCCGCGGAGTGGGTGGTCACCGTGGAACGTGACGGACAGCCAGTGGTGCTACGCCCGCGCCAGTTGGTACTGGCAACCGGCATGTCTGGCGTGCCCAACATCCCCTCGATCCCGGGCGCGGAGGCGTTCGAGGGCGTGCTCCAGCACTCCAGCGCGTTCACCTCGGGCGAGCCGTATCGCGGCAAGCGCTGCATCGTGCTGGGCTCCAACAACTCGGCGCATGACATCTGTGCGGCGCTCTGGGCGCACGGCGCGGACGTGACCATGATTCAACGCTCCGGGACCACCATCGCGCGCTCGGACACGCTCGCGGCCAACCGCACCGTGTACTCGGAAGCCGCGGTCGCGGCGGGAATCACCACGGACACCGCCGATCTGCTCTCCGCCACCACGCCGTACCGCACGATGCACCTCGGCGCGATCGCCGCCACCAAGCGGTTACGCGAGACCGACGCCGAGTTCTACGCGCGGCTGGAGCAGGTCGGCTTCCTGCTGGACTTCGGCGAAGACGAGTCGGGCCTCGGCATGAAGTACCACCGCCGCGGCTCTGGCTACTACATCGACACCGGCGCGTCCGACCTCATCATCAGCGGCGACATCAAAC
This sequence comes from Chloroflexota bacterium, assembly GCA_003670575.1. Classification (GTDB taxonomy): domain Bacteria; phylum Chloroflexota; class Dehalococcoidia; order UBA2979; family UBA2979; genus RH-chloro-G1. Next base: position 20,413 of record QWRD01000007.1, on the reverse strand, counting down.
TGCGCAGCCGAGTCGGCATCGAGCGCATCAACGCGCGTTCAGTGGTGCTCACGGACGGCAGCGAGCTGCCCGCCGACCTGATCGTGTGCGCAACGGGCTACGGCTCCATGAACGGCTGGGCCGCGCGCCTGATCTCGCAGGACGTGGCGGACCGCGTCGGCAAGGTCTGGGGCATCGGTTCCGACACCAAGCTCGATCCCGGCCCGTGGGAGGGGGAGCAGCGCAACATGTGGAAGCCAACGCAGCAGCCGGCGCTGTGGTTCCACGGCGGGAACCTTGCGCAATCACGCTTCTTCTCGAAGTTCCTCGCGGTGCAGCTCAAGGCGCGACTGGAGGGGATCGCCACGCCGGTGTACGGCATGACGCCACCGCATCATCTGAGCTAGCAGCCGGCCACACGGCGCCGCCCTAGCCCAATCGCCCGCATACAACCCGCCGAGGGGATACACTTCGGCATTACCCGCCGCACAGCGGGCCTGCCAACCGAGAATCCCGATCGGCGAGGTCAGATGGTGCTCCCGCCCGTCGCGCAGCACGTCACCCCGGTCCAGCCGTTGCCCGGCCCACCCGCGCCCGGCGCGGCGGACATCGTTGTGGTGGTGCCTGTCTTCAACGAGGGCCCCACGGTGCTGGCAGTGCTCGACACCATCGAGCAGCGGGTACAGGCGCCGCTGCTGGTGGTGGACGACGGCTCCACCGACGGCTCCGCTGCGCTCTTGGACGAGTGGTCGGCCACGAGTTCTGCCCGGGTGCTCCATCTCACACGCAACTGCGGGAAGTCAGCGGCGTTACGTGCCGCGTGGCAGCATCTCCGGGCAGATCGCGACCGCGGCGTGCTGGACGATGACACTCTGGTCATCTGCCTGGACGCCGACGGGCAGCATGACCTCGACTACCTCCCCACGCTGATCGAGCGTGCGCACCAACTGCACGCGGACGCCGTGATCGCCCGGCGAGAGATGGGCTACCACGGCGCGTACAAGCGCACGGGGAACGCCGTCATGGCGGCGCTGGGAAGTATTGCCGGAGGCATGCGATTCCGGGACATCGAGAGTGGCTACCGACTGGTTCGCCTTGGGCCGCTGCTCCACGCGCAGGAGTTCTACAGCGGACACCGCTACAGCGAGGGCGTAGAGCTCGCCGTCGTGCTGGCTCGACTCGGGTATCGCGTGGACAACGAGTATGAGGTGCACGTCCCCGTCGCCCGCACGCGCACCAGGCTCCGCGACGCCGCCTCACACGCGATCGCGATGTTCGGCGGGTGGTATAGGGTGGATTGCTGGCGGGACGTTGCACCGCGCTGGCGGTCGAGGATCGGCGCATCGGCCGCCGCAGTGCTGTTGCTCGCATTCGTCGGCTTCCTAGCGATCGTGCTCACACACGGCTTCTACCTCGGCAACGACAGTGCGCAGTCGTACGCGCACGTGTGGTTCATCGCGCATGCGCTGTGGTCCGGCGCCGGCATCCCACTGCGTATGACCAGCCTGGAGGCCGGCCAGGCGTTCACGTTCCCGTACGCCCTGCTGCCCTGGCTCCCGACGGCGCTCGTGCGGCCGCTGCTCGGCGACTGGGCGGTAACTGCCAGCATGATCATCGGGGTGGGCTTGCTGGCCGTGGGGCTGCGCCGCTGGCTACCGAGGTTGGCATCACCCTTGCTGCTGGGCGCGGTGTTGCTGAACTGGCAACTGTGGCACGGGATCCTGCAGTTCCAACTGCCGACGATCTGGGCATTCGCCTTCGCATGCCTCGCGGCGGCGGAGTTCGATCGCGGCCGATCGAGGCGCGGCACCGCGCTGGCCATCGCTTCGATGCTGGCACATCCAGTGATGGGCGCAGCCGGACTGTTGATTACCGCGTTGGCGCGGATCGAGCAGACGCGACAACTCCCGCTGCGACGCATCGGCTGGATGCTGGCCGCAGGGATCGTGGTCACACCGGCGTGGTGGATGTTCCTGCGCACGCCAGCCATGGGCGTGACGGCCTCCTGGGCACTGGTGACGACTGCAGAGATCATGTTGCAGCGCACCAGCATGTTGTGGTGGCCGTGGCTCTGCCAACGCCTCTGGCCGGTGGCGATGCGCTGGCACGCGCCGGTACTGCTGCTTGGGACGATGCTGCTGATCCGGAACGTATCAGCCTCCAACCCTCAGAATCTGCTGTGGCGCTCCCTCCCCAGGTTCCCCGATTACATCGGCGCGGGCATGGTCGATCCGGGCGCGACGTATCGCGTACTCACCATGTCCAACGAGGAGGACGGCATGGCGCAACTGCTGCAGGCCGGCGCGGTACTGGCGCAGGAGTTCTTCGATGAAAGCGTCGCCCGACGCTCATTCGGAGACACGACGACGTATCGCTGCTTCCTGGCCAGCAAGCACGCGGATCGCGTGCTGGTGCAGGGCGCGTGGGTGATACGCGGCACCAGCAACGAGGTGCGAGTGCTGGACGCACTGGTAGCGGAAGGCCACGCCACGCTCTCCTATCGAGGCCCCGCCGGGACGCTGGAGTACCTCGTAGGCGGTGCACCGCCTACCTCGTGCGGATGAGGCGACCGGGTCGCGTCGTCGCGTTGTTGCTGCTGCTCGGCTGCACGACGCTCGGGGGCGGACTGTGGAGCGGCCTCTGGGATGGCACCGCGCACCTCAGTTGGCGGGACCACGGCATCGCACGCGGCGCTCGCGATCGGCCGATGGTCGCGCTGACGTTCGACGATGGATTGAACGGCGACACGACGCTTGCGATCGCGACCATCCTGGAGCAGCGCAATGCGCGCGGGACGTTCTTCGTGGTCGGCCAAACGCTCGCGGAGCAGGCGCCCGTGGCACGCCAACTAATCGAGCGTGGCCACCTGCTGGGCAACCATTCGTACACCCACCCGCGCCCCAGCCGGCTGGACATCCGGTACGCCGACTTGGCGCGCACGCAGGCCGCATTCGATCAGACGCTCGGGCGCTGCCCGCGGTACTTCCGCCCGCCCTACGGATTGCACACGCCGTGGCTAGCCGCAGCCGCGCAGCGCGCCGGGATGCGGCTGGCCGGCTGGGACGTCACCGGCTGGGACTGGGCAGAGACCGATGCCGACCAGCTGGCCACGCGCGTGCTGGGCGAGGTGCAGCCCGGATCGATTGTGCTGCTGCACGATGGCATCGACGGCCGGCCCGGCGCGGATCGTGCAGTGCTGCTGCGGGCGCTGCCGATGATCCTCGACGGCCTTGCCGCGAAGGGCATCGCGCCGGTGACGTTGGACACGCTGCTCGGTGAGTCGGGCTACCTCGATCGCTGCTGAGCATCGCTGATCATCGGGTGTCCGAGGTGCCCCGACCAGTCTCGGAGATGCTACTGTCACGGCGTGCCGACGATGAGACGTCGTCACGCACGAAGGAGCAGTCGGATGTCATTTGGACAGGCGATCCAATCCGGGTTCCAGCAGTACGTAACGTTTAGCGGGCGCGCTGGCCGCTCCGAGTTCTGGTTCTGGATGCTCTTCGTGGTTGCCGCGTCATTCGTCGCCAACATCGTCGAGAGCGCAATCGGCTCGGGCGGTGCGCTCGGAGCGCTGTTCAGCCTGGCGACGTTCTTGCCGGGATTGGCCGTATCCATCCGGCGGCTGCATGACACCGGTCGTTCCGCTTGGTGGCTGTTGATTCTCTACGTGCCGACGCTCGTCGGCGGCGCGCTATTCATGGTCGGCGTATTCGCGGTGTTCGCCTCCATGGGGCTTGGCGTCGCGGTCGGCTTCGCTGGACTGGGCATCATGGGCCTGGGCGGCCTCATCACGCTCGGCGGCTTCGCGTTCTGGGTGTACACGTTCGCGCAGGCCAGCCAGTCGGGCGCGAACCAGTACGGCGAGCAGCCCGGCACCGGCGCTGCCGCCGCGGTGGCATGAGCACGACTCGTGACCATCGCAACGCTCGATGACCTCCGAGAGCATCTGCAGTGGGCGATCGAACTGGAGCATTGCACGCTCCCGCCTTACCTGTGCGCGATCTACTCGATACCGCCTGGACGGAACCAGGAGGCCGCGGAACTGATCCAATCGGTGTTCGTGGAGGAGATGCTCCACATGGTGCTAGCAGCAAATCTGCTGAACGCCATTGGCGGGACACCGGTCCTGGACAAGCCGGACTTCATCCCGCGCTATCCGGGATACCTGCCACACAGCGCCAACGCGTTCCTGGTGCCGCTCGCACGGCTGTCGCCCGCGACGATCGAGACGTTCATGCGCATCGAGCGGCCCGAGGCTCCGGACACGCCACCGGAGGACGACCGCTACGACACCATTGGGCAGTTCTACCAGGCGATCGAGGCGAGCATCACAGCACTCTGCTCCGCCCTTGGCGAGACGCAGGTCTTCACAGGTGACCCCGTGCGCCAGTTCACCCCTGAGAACTTCATGTATGGCGGGAGCGGCCGCATCATCCCGGTATACGACCTGACATCTGCGCTCCAGGCGATCGACGAGATCGAAGAGCAGGGCGAGGGCCTGAAGCACGCGGAGGTGTGGGATGGCCCGCGCGACATGTTCCACCCGGAGCACGAGGCGGTCGCGCACTACTTCCGATACAACGAAATCCTGACGGGCCGCTCCTACCGCCGAGGCGACACGCCGCAATCCGGCCCCAGCGGCGAGCCGTTCGTCGTCGATTGGGACACGGTCTACCCGATGCGGGACAATCCGCGCTCGGCGGATTATCCCGGCGGCAGCCCGGTGCGGCTGAAGATGACCGAGTTCAACACGGCCTACAGCGACCTGCTTCGAGGGCTCCACCGGGCATGCAACGGCGAACCGTCACGCCTCTCCGAACTGGTGGACGTGATGTTCCTGGTGAAGCAGTTGGCGCAGGAACTGATGCAACTGCCCAGCGGCGACGGCATCACGACCGCCGGGCCGCCATTCGAGTACGTCCCGCGGCCGTAATCGACCGCTCGTCGGTCGCACCCGTGCCGGACCGACGCTAGAGCGCCACCTGACCGCCCGGTGGGATCAGGCGATGCACCTCGGTCGGCTGGCTGTAGTCGACACCGGCGACGCCGAAGCCGAACAACCCCTCGAACTCCCGCTTGTAACCCGCGTAGTCGCTCAACTCGTACAGCGTCTCGGTGGTGATGCGCGCCATGCGCTCCTCCACCTCCGCCTGCACGTCTTCCCGCATCTCGCGGTCGTCGAGGTGGATCAGGCCGTCCGCAGAGGGCGAAGGCCAGCGCTTAAACGTGGAGAAGTGATCGTGGATCAGCCGCGCGATCTGCGCGATCGGCGTCTCCTGCAACTTGCGGGCGCTGAGCACCTGCCGCAGCACGCTCATGTACAGCGAGACGCCGGGGATCGCCGCCGAGGCCTGCGTGACCATCGCCTTGTTGGCGCTGACGAACGCGCCGCCGTGGACGGCATCGCCGAGCAGCCGATTCAACTCATCGGCGGTCGATTCCAGGTGGTCCTTGGCGCGCCCGATCGTGCCGCCGCGGTAGATTGGGTAGGTGACCGGCGAGCCGACATAGGTGTAGGCAAGCGCGTAGCAGTTATCGTTGAGCAGGCCTTCCTCGGCAAGCAGGTGCACCCACTTCGCCCAGTCCTCGCCGCCCATCACCTGGATCGTCGAGTTGATCTCATCCTCGGTGGCAGCCTCGATGGTGATGTCGACCACCTCGTCGGTGCGCAGGTCGACGACCTTGCCGGAGTGGGGACGGCCGATTGGCTTCAGCACGCTACTCCACGCCTCCCCGGTCGTCGGATCGACGCGTCGCGCAGCGGCGATGCTGTAGACAACGAAGTCCAACTTCCCGAAGTTCGCCTTGAGCTCACGCACCACCGCCTGCTTCACCTCGTCGGAGAAGCAGTCGCCGTTGATCGTGCGCAGCGTGCGGCCTTCCTCGTGCGCGATGCGGGTCGCCTCCACCACGTTGTACCAACCGGCCGAGCCAGTGCGATCGTCCTCCGAGGGGCGCTCCAGGCACACGCCGAGCGCACTCCCACCGGAGGAGAGGTTGGTGCAGAGCGTGGTGGCCAGCCCGTAGCCGGTGCTGGAACCGATGACCAGCACGTTGTCCATCTTGCCGCCCGTGCTGGTGGTGCGAGCATGGAGCGCAAGGTTGCGGACGTTGGCTGCGCACCCATCTGGGTGTGCGTTGGTGGCGATGTACCCGCGGATGCGCGGCGTGACGACCTGCATGGACACGTGAACCCCCGTATCGCTGGCCCGACGTTCGAACCGCCGAATCGTACTCCCCCAGCGGGGCTCCCTGCTGCGATGGACAGTTCTCGGCTGCTGCCGCCGCCATCGCCTTAGCGCGGTGCCCCCATATACACTCGGTATACACTCGCCGTGGCGTTCCTCCACTGGACGGGGCGCCACCGCCGTTTCGACAAGGACTCCCCCTCGATGGCTGCTGCTTCCGGCACGCTTGGAACCGCCGATAGCGACGCGTCGCTCTTGGCACCGCTGCGGGTGCGCGACTTCCGTGTGAGCCTGGCGATCCAGATCGTGTCCAGCGTGCGTCAGCCGATGCAGTTCTTTACGCAGACGTGGTTCATCAATACCGTGGCCCCGGCGGATCAACGCGTGGCGATGCTGGGGCTGCTGGCCACGCTCCAGGGCATCTCGTATCTCACCTGGGTGCTCTTCGGATCAGCGATCTCGGACCGGGTACCCCGGCGCACGGCGCTGCTGGTGACTCACCTGGCGGGTGCGGTCTGGCTTGGTGGCACCGCCCTGCTCCTGCGCATACCCAGCGTGGTGCACGGCGACGGCATCTGGTTCTGGATCATGTTGGTGGTCTTCGCGGAGTTCGGAGTGATGAACGCGCAGGACATCCCGGCGCGGACGGCCGTGGCATCCGAGACGGTTCCAGCCTCGATGCGGACTCGAGCGATCACGCTGCATTGGCTCGCGTTCGCCGTCGCGCTGCTGGTCGCGGCACCTTCCACCGGCTGGCTGATCGGGCGCATCGGTTTCGCGAACATCTACCTGCTCGCGATGGGGTCGCACCTGCTCACGGCACTGGGGCTGCGCTTCCTGCGCGCCGGCCGCACGGCGGCGGATCCGGATGCCCATCGCGAGTCGATCCTCGAGAACGTGCGAGTCGGCGTGCGATACCTCGGCACGGACGCCACGATGCGGTGGGCCGTACTGCTCACGGTCATCACCATCTCCCTCGGCTCTGTGGCGATGGGCATCCTGATCGCGACCTGGATCAGTGACGTGCTCCACCTGGACGCCGCCGGTTGGGGCAGGCTCGCGCTGTTCTGGGGCGTCGGTGGCGTGCTGGCCAACGGCTTCCTCGTTTCGCGAGGGAATTACCGCCACAAGGGCATCCTGTTCCTGGGCGGCGCAACGTCGTTCGCGGTGGCGGTACTGGTCTTCTCGCAGACGCGCTCGTTGCCGATCGTCGCGCTGACGTTCATCGCCGGCGGCGGCGGATCGCAACTCGTAATCACGGTGGGCAGCGCGCTGGCGCAGCAGTTGGTGCCACCGCATCTGCTCGGGCGCGTGATGGGGCTGCTCTCGCTCGCGCAGGGCGTCGCATCGATCAGCGGGTTCTTCCTCGGGCTGATCGGTCAGGCGATCGGGCTGCAACTGCTGTACCCGGCGCTCGGCATGCTCATGCTCGCCGTCACCGCGTACACCGCAATCCGCAGCCCGCTGCGCCGCCTCGACTGATCGAGGCGACCGGCGGCGAGCGAACCGGACGCGCGCGCCGCACGTGACGCCTCACCCGCTGCTAGCGCAGGTCGACCTGCCCGCCGAACGCGCCATCGCCGAGGCGAATCAGACCGGAACCGTCCGCGTTCATGCGGTAGATCCCGCCAGTCGCGAACACGACCAATGTCTTGCCGTCCGCGGACCACACCGGCATCGGCTCGTCTTCGGCGAGTGGCGCGATCACACGCATCTGTCCGCTCGCCACGTCCACCTGCCAGATGTCCATCGGCACACCGTGCGCATATGCCGGAGTCGGGCGCAGCCAGGCGAGCACTCCACGCAGCAGTGAGCCGCCTCGATACTCGCGCGATTGGGAGCGCGGGTTTCCGGCCGCGAAGACGATACGGGTGCCGTCCGGCGAGACGCGCGGGAACATGACCGACACGAACACGTCGGCCCCGATCAGCACACGCCGGGCGTTGCCATCGCCGTTCGCCACCACCACCTCGCTGAAGAGATCGCGCAGCCCGAGGTACGCCATCCGGGTGCCGTCGCGGGACAACGAGGGCATGAACCCACCGTCGGTGACCACCTGCTCCTGACCGCCCGCCCGCGCATCGATGCGGACGATGTCCGCCCGCAGTCCGGAGATCTGGCCGTCCTTGAACAACGTCACGATGCGACCGATCAGGAGCGATCCGCCGTCCGGCGTCCACGCTAGGCCCTGCACCTGCTCGCCGAACTGTGCGTGCTTGCGCAGCATCCTGGGCGCGCCGCCCGCCGCCGGTACAAGAAGAACGTCGTCGCCCCAGTCCACGCCCGGCACACCGGTGGAGAACGTCTTCTGGACGTACGCAACACTGACGCCGTCCGGGGACCACGCGGGGTGCGCGGGGTAGACCGGCCCCGCCGATGGCGCCTGCGCGATCTCTCGACGCTGCCCTGACGCCGCGGCGACCAGCACCGAGCGGTTCACAACCATCGCGAGGTCACCGGGCAGCGCGCCGGTAGGCAACGCGGCCACGGGCACATCAGCGACAGCGGCAGTCTTCGTGCTGGTGGGGGTTCCAATGGTCGGGGGCGGAGGGGCGGCGTTACAGGCGACCGACGCGACGATGGCACACGTCAACAGCAGCGCGAGCAGGGCGGGAGGCGTGCACAGCCTCGAGATAGGCACTCGTCGCCACCTGCACATGCTACTTGAGCGCGTCCGCGATCTTCCGTGCGTTCACGAGCAGCATACCATCGAGGGTTTCCGCACCCGACCCCGGTGCACCGAGCGTGTCACCGTAGAGGTCGCTGACCATCGTGGCGCCAGTGTCCTTCGCGACGCGCGCCGCGACCTTCGGATCGACGGAGTTCTCCGCGAATACTGCGCGCACGCCCTCCGCGCGGATCAGTTGTTCCAACGCCGCAAGCTCCTTCGCGGACGGCTCCGCGCCGGTGGTGGTGCCGGGGATCACGGCTCCCACGAATTGCAGGTCGTAGCGCCGGATGAAGTACCCGAACGCGTCGTGGTCGGTGACGATCTTGCGATTCGCCGGCGGAATCGCCTCGATGAGCTGGCGCACCTCGGCGTCCACACGTTCGAGGGTCGCGATGTATTCGCGGGCGTTGGCCTCGTACCGCTGCGTATTCGGTGGGTCGAGCTCCGCGAAGGCGCGCGCGATGCGCCCCACCATCAGGATGTCGTTCATCGGGTCATGCCACACGTGGGGATCGGGGGCACCGCCCAGGGTGCGCAGCGCGATCCCATCCGTGACCACGATGATGCGCTGCGGATCGACGCCCGCGACGATGCGGTCGAGGAAGGCGTCGAGGCCGAGGCCGTTGCGCAGCACTAGGCTCGCGGCACGCACGCGCCGCACATCGGCGGCCTTCGCCTCGAACTCGTGCGGGTCCACGCCCGGACCGACGATCGAGCGCACATCGAGCAGCCCGCCCGCCACCGGCTTCGCCAGCGCCTCGATGATTGCGGTGGTGGTGAGCACCTGCGGCCGCCCGCCCGCGGGCGCAATCGGCTCACCGCCGCAACCGGCGGCCAGCAGCGCGACGACGAGCAACAGCCCGGCCGACCGAATCGCACTCCCCGCCCACGTCCAGCACCTCATCCACGGCCCCTTATTGAGATGACGTATCGATAGGCGCGATGATACTCAGTCCCAATTTGTCGGGTCAAGCAACGAGGTACGCGGGCGCACACGCAGCAGTTCGAGCGAAAGGCCGCACCTAGGGCTCGTCGGACAACTCCGGGGGACGAGGGAACGGGCTGGGCGACGGCCCATCACCCCACCACTCGATTTCGGTCAGCAGTTGGATGCCGGCGTGCTGGAAGACGCGCTCCTGCACCTGCTCCATCAGCGCCACCACCTCGGCGGCCGTACCGGCGCCGTCATGCACGATGAAATTCGCGTGCAGCTCACTGACGCGCGTATGCCCAACGGCGAGGCCCTTGCACCCGGCTGCCTCGATCAGGCGCCCGGCGAAATCGCCGGGCGGGTTGCGGAAGATCGAGCCGGCATTCGGGAGCGCGGTGGGCTGTGTTGCACCTCGTGCCTCCAGCAGTCGGCGCATCTCCACCTCGATCGTCTCGGGCGGCCGAGGGGCGAGCAACAGGGTGGCACCGAGCACCATCACGCCGGACCCGCGCAGATTCGACCGCCGGTAGTCAAAGCGCAGTTCCTCGCCGGGGAGCGTCCTTCGTCCGCGGGCGCCGTACACATCCACGCCCTCCACCAGCGCGCCGATGTTGCGGCCATCGCCGATACCAGCGTTCGACTGGAGCGCGCCGCCGACGGACCCAGGAATCCCGATCGCAAACTCCAATCCGCCGAGGCCTTCATCGGCCGCCGCGCGGGCCAGCGCCGGCAGCATCACCGCCGCGCCCGCGTGCACCCGCGTGCCCTCGAAGCGAATCCCACCGCACGCTCGGCGCAGCGAGACGACGATCGCATCCACGCCCTCGTCCGCGACCAGTACGTTGGAGCCACCACCCAGGACGCGCAGCGGCAGTCCGATGCCACGCGCCCAAAGCAGCAGCGTGTCGAGCGCAGCGAGATCGTCGGGGGTGGCGAAGTAGCGGGCCGGTCCGCCAATGCGCATGTACGTGTGACGAGCGAGCGGGACTCGCTCGTGCAACTCAACGCCGGGTAACGATGGTACGGGCATCGCTCGATGGTAGTGCGCGCGCCGCGTCCGCGCACGGTAGTCGTGGGTCGCGCCCCGGCACTCCTCAGTGCAGCGCGCGTGAGCGCGACGCGGCCGGGGCGCCCACGCCGGCTCGCGTTACGCGTTGAGCGCGCGCTCGACCTCGTCCAGGTGGTTGTTCTCGTGACCGGGCCCGCTGCGCACTACAGTCTCGCCGACCGTGATCTCGCCGCCCTGGAACGCCGGGAGCATTCGCGCCAGCACGTCGGCGCCGGGCAGAGCAGCGATGGCGGCGCGGTGTCCGGCCTGCATCTCATCGATGATCTCACCGATCGGGCGATCGGCACGCTCTTCCACCTGGCCGGCGTTCACCTCGTGGATGTCGGGGCGCGGCACGGACACGCCCGCCTCGTGGGCGGTCAGGCGGCGCAGCACGTTCGGCACGGGGTTCGAGCGCGCCGCCAGGTGGCTCAGCGCGTCGCGGACGCGCCACTCGCCATCAAGCAGCGGTTGGTCCGCGTGCTGCTCCAACCGCGGCCGCAGTGCCGTCAGTCGGGCGTCGATGTTCTCGATTGCCTAGAGTACTTCATCACGATCCACGCCCCACCCCCTTCGCCAGTTTCACGTTGACAAGAGTGTAGCATCCGGGCGCACGACCCCCGCGTGGTGCGTGCAAGTCGGCGCCGATCGAGGCCGACCGCGCGATCCCTATCGGAAGGTCACACGCGGCATGGTGGAGGAAGTCGGACTCCCGCCGGGTGCCGTCGACGGTCGCGGGGTTGCGCGCGGCGTCGGCGCCGGGGGCGGCGCGGTGACGGATCCACCGCAGACGGCGACCAACGGGGTGTCCGCTGGTATCCCGAACGGGAATAGCTCTTCCCACCACGCATTCGCTGCCTCTGGCGCAGCCGGCGCATAGAGCACAAGGTCGCCCTTGGGCGCAGTGGCCCAGAACCGCAACTCGGTGCGACCACACCCGGACGCCACAACCAGCTCATCGCTGGTACCACCGCCAAACACGACGGAGGCCATCCCGGAGGAGACCAGCGCGCCGCCGGTGATCCGGCCCGCGCCGAGAGCACGACGGGACGGGGCGCTGGCAACTACGGTCAGAAGATACCCGCCGAGGCCCGTGTCACCCTCCCGGACAACGGCGATGCGGTACCGCCCCGTGCGCGTCGCGGTGAACGCGAGCCGCGCATCCAGGTCAGTCAGCCCGCCGCCGTGGTCGCTGTCGGAAAGCGCGCGCTGCGCAGGATTCGGTGACTGCACTACCAGCCCCGCATCGAACAGCACGCTGGACGCGGTGGCGGTGACGGTCTGCCCCTCCACGAGGTCGATCGCGAAGAAGTCGAGATCGCCGAGATAGTCGATGCTTCCCGCCATCGGTCGGCCCAGCGACAGCAGCTTGCCGTCATCAGGGTCGGTGATGCGCTGGAGTGATTGCGTGGCAACGACGTTGTACGGACTCAGTGCATCATCGTCGTCCTGGCCGGCGACGATGATGCACGCCCGCCCGGCGACTCCGCGGAACTCCACCCACGTGCTTGCAGCACCCATGCCGGTATCGAGCGTTACGCCCGACTCGTCGTACGCGGCAAGGGTCGGCGCGTGTCCCATACTGTCCACGCGTACCATCCCGTCTGTGAGCGGGCGCAACAGGTACGCGCGCGCGTCGTGCTGCGACGCAAGCGTGAAACGATCAGTCAGCGCCGCGCGCCCGAGCATCGACGCGACACGCCGGTCGCCGAGGCCGCTGACGTCCTCTCCGCGCAGGATCGCCCGAGCACGGTCGACGGCCTCGCGTGCGGGGATGGCCAGCGTGAAGCCCGTGTCCCTGAACAACAACTCCACGATGCCCACCACCTCACCGACCTCCGAGACGAGCGCGCCGCCGCTGGCGCCGCCGGAAGCGTGCGCATCAGTCTCGATGTAGCTCAGGCCGGCCGGGTCGCCGCTTGGAGACCAGTCCGCGAGCAACGGTCGGCGTGGGGCGGCGCTCGGTCTCGCCGGGATAGCCGAGCAGATAGACGTCTGAGCCGACCGGGAGGTCGCGCCAGTCCCCGACGCGCACGGGCTGCACGCCGGGTATCGGACCAACGCGCAGGACGGCAAGATCGGCCAGCAAGTCCCAGCCAACAACCGGAGTGTCGATGATTTCTGTGGCGTTCGGGAAACGGACACGTGCGTGGTCATACGGCGACACCACATGGGCGTTCGTCAGTACGTAGCCGTCATCGAACAGGATCCCGCTGCCCGCGGCGTCGTCCGTCATGATGAATGCGATCGCGGGCGAGACGGCGGCGAAGAGCGCTGCACCATCGGCACGCGACGCGGCCACGGGCGGCGAAGCGGCGTCACCGACTCCGGGCAGTGCCAGTGCGAGCGACGCAGTGAGGACGACACAGAGCGAGAACGCGAAGCGAGGCCATCGAGCCCCACGGATCGCGCTGCGCAGGACAACAACGGGCAACCACACGCCAAGACGAGCCACGCAACCTCGATCCGGGATCCTCCGCGCCGCGATGCCCGCCGGATTCACTATCCCGGCGTCCCGAATGGCTCGCAACCGGGATAACCCTCACACGCCATTGCCCACGGCACCTCGCATGCCCAATCGGATCCACGTCGCGAGGTGACGCGGCCGCGCGGCGCACGCAGTGCACGTCGGCTCGATATGGGCCGCGAACGTATCCGTTTCGCGTATGCTGATGCGCGCCCAACCAGATCGCGCACGCCCGTCATGCGGGAGCGCGCACAGGACCGCCGAGGCACGCCGAGGGCGCCTCCCGGCCCGGAGGACGACGAAGATGCAGGTCACGGCAAACGTGCGCGTAGTCCCGATCCCGAGCGAGAGCGCGATGCACACCGGTGTCACCAATGTCTACCTGGTGGGCAGCGGTCAGGTGCTCGCCATCGATTCCGGCGAGGCGTTGGACCACCACAAGTGGATGCTGCGCGGCTACCTCGCGGCCACGGAGCAGACAGAGATCGCGCTGACAGCGATCACCCACCACCACTTTGACCACAGCGGCAACCTGAAGTGGGTGCACGAATTCCTGCACTCCGATGTGCTGGTGCACGAGCGCGGGATCCCGCTGCTGAAGGGCAAACTCCCGCCCCCGGAGGCCGTGCGCATCCTGCAGGACAATGAGGTCATCGACATCGGGAACGGCGTGCGGCCACGGGTGTTGTTCACACCGGGGCACAGCGTGGACTCGGTCTGCTACTACGTGGAGGACACGGGCGTGCTCTTCACGGGCGACACGCTGCTCGGGAACAGCACCACCACGGTGCAGGACCTCGCATCCTACCGTCAGTCGCTCAAGATGCTTTCGGAGTTGCCCAACCTGACCGTCATCTGCCCAGGCCACGGGCAGATCGTTCGTGACCCGCGCGAGCGGCTGCTGGGACTGATGGAGCACCGCGCGCAGCGCGACCGCCAGATCCTCGCGACGCTGGACGGGGCCGGACCGATGAGCGCGTGGGACATCATGATGAAGGTGTACCCGGAGAACCTGGACAAGCGGCTTCGGCGCCCGGCCACACGCAACGTGCAAACCCACCTGGATCAGTTCAAGCAGGAAGGCCGGCTCACCGAGGTTCCCGGCTCGCGCCGCAAACCCAACGAGGCGAAGCTCAAGCGCGAAAAGGAGTTGGCCAAGGCACAGGACAAGGTGCTGCGTCAGGCGAAGAAGATCGAGGCGGAACGCGCCACGGCCGCCCTACGCGCACAGGAAGCGCCGACCACCGCCGACTGGTCCCGCCCCCCGACCTACGAACTCATCGGCCGCGCAAAGGACTAGTCCAGCACGCGACGACCGTGCGCTGGCTCCGCGCCCCCGCGAAGGGGCGCATGCGCTGTAGAGAACACCAAGCGGCCCGGCTCGATGAGCCGGGCCGCTTGGTGTTCGTTCACGTCGCCGCAGGGTGGCCGTGCCGCGCGGCGAAGCACGGCAAGCCGATCACGGGGGCTACTTCAGGGTCTTGATGTACTCGACGAGGGCCGTGACCTGCGCCTCGGGTAGCGTGCCGTAGGTGGCCGGCATGAGGTTCGGTGCAAAGCCCTTCACCACCTTCGCGTTGGGGCTCACGATCGATTCCTTCAGGTACGCGTCGTCCGCAGTCACAGTCGCGCCGTCAGCCAGCGTCTCCTGCTTCCCGGCGAGCCCCTTCCACGTGGGCCCAACTCCGGCCGTGCCACCCGTGGAGTGGCAGGCCGCGCAGCCCAGCGAGGTCGCCAGCGCCTTGCCATCCGGAATACCGGAGCCGCCAGACGCGCTGGAGGCCGCACCGCCAGCAGCCGCGGTCGGAACGACGATCGCCGGGGCGTTCGCCGCGGGTGCGTTCGGCATCGCGAAGTGCATCGGATCGGCCTGACCGGGCCGCATACCGGTGTGCCCCATCACTGTCGTCATCCAAAATGGCAGTACAAGCGCGAGCGCCCCGGTGATGACCAACGCCCACATCAGGTTTTTCATGACACCCGGCTCCCCTCGCACAGCCTGCCCGACCCCCGCGGCGGGACGACAGGTTCCCCACTATAAAGCGCGTGTGGCTGAACGCCAGACACGCGCACCTCAAGACGGCCAGCCGCTGCGGCGCCCGAATTCGCTACGCCACCCGCGTGGCGACGACCACGTCGCGATCCAGGTACTCACCGAAGCCATCCGGCCCGTACACAATGCGTCCGCCGCATGTGATCAGTGTGATGCGCTCCTCGGTGGGGCGACGATCGGAGGGCCAGATGATCTCCTGCATGGGGATGCGATCCACCTCGTACCGCGTGTTGCTGATGACCCGGTAGCGGTACTGCTCGCCGCCCTCGAGTTCCACGGTTATGTCATCATCGACACGGGAGAAGCGCAGAAAGTAGAACGGCGCTTGCATGTGGCCCCAGGTCTCGTGCGCCGAGAAAACAGCGTTCTGCGCTGCGCCAGGAAGGTCGAACTGTGGGTACCAACCGACCGTGTAATTCCCATCAGCGGGGGCCTGCATCTCCCCGCCTACCACCTGAACGCGCTCGATCGGGTGATCCAGGCGCACACGCGGTGCGGTGATGCGCACGACGGGACCGCCTGCATAGGCGCTCAGACCTCGAGGCGCGGGCGGCGGCGGGAACGCCGGGCGCGCGATCGCGTCGAGCAGCGCTGGGTCCTCGGCGCGGGGGGTGGGCACCGGGGTGGGTGTAGCGGTCGGGGGCGCGGTTGCCACGACTTGCGGCGGGGACACCTCGACACTGCGCCCGATCGAGAGCGCGAGTGCCCCAGCGCCCATTCCCGCGACCCAGCCAAGGATGAGCGCCGACACCACGAGTTGCGACGTCGGCAGCGCCATCACCCACCGGCCGGTATCGCCGAGACGCGTCAGCACCAGTGCCGCTCCTGAACGCCGCAGTACCCATGGGGCCCGCAGAGGATACCGCGTGGCCTGCTTGCCGCCGAGGTCGATCGACGCGCAGCCGGATCGAGCGCGGTAGACTGGCGCATCCCCTCCAGCGAAGCGGAGCCACCGTGACCCAACAACCAGAGGGCAGCGAGCGCCCGCACGTCGGCACGTTTGAAGCGTTGCGCTATCGGCACTACCGGCTGCTGTGGATCGGCGACTTGTGCGCCGCGGCGGCGCAGTGGATGCAACAGACAGCGCTGAGTTGGGTGGTCTACGACCTGACCGGCTCCGGCGGCATCCTCGGCGCGATGAATCTGATGCGGACGATCCCCACCCTGTTTTTGTCCCCCGTGGCAGGCGTGGCCAGCGATCGACTGCCCCGCAGCCGCATCATCGGAGTCAGTCAGGCATCGATGGTGGTGCTGACGGTGCTGCTCGCGCTGGACATCGCGTCCGGGTCGCTACGCGTATGGCATCTGTTTGCGTTCTCGTTCTTCGCAGCGGCAGCGCAGGCGTTCTATATCCCGGCGCGCCAGACGTTCGTGTTCGAGCTGGTGCCGAGGCATGTGATCCCGAACGCGGTGGCGCTGAGTTGGCTGGCATTCAGCCTGTCCCGGTCGATCGGTCCCGCCCTCGGCGGAGCGATGATTGCTGCGGTTGGCCCATCGAAGAACTTCCTCGTGCAGGCGGTCGCGTTCTCCGGAGTGATCGTGGCGGTGTTGTTCATCCGCGTTGCTCGCGCGGAGCGGCCGGCGGGGCAGAAGTCGTTCATCGCGGGCCTGAAGGAAGGGTATGGGTTCGCATTCTTCGACCCGCGGGCGCGCATCTTGGTCGGGATGAGCCTCATCGCGCCGCTGTTCATCATCCCGTTGCATGGCGCGCTGCTACCGATCTTCGCGAAGCACGTCTTCCACGGCGACGCGAGCACCCTCGGCATCCTGGCTGGCTCCATCGGGTTCGGCGGGCTGTTCGGCGGCGTGCTGACGGCATACCTGAGCCGCGTGGACCGGCGAGTGCTACTGGGACTCGGCGCGCTGCTCATCTTCAGCGGCTGCGAGGTGGTCTTCTCCATCGTTGCGGGGTACACCGGCAGCCTGTGGCTTGCGATACCGTTCCTGGTGATCGCCGGTACGGCGGAGTCGGTCTACGCCACGACGAGTATGACCGTGCTCCAACTGCTGGCACCCGAACACCTGCGAGGCAGCATCGCGAGCGTGCTGCAACTCGGGTTCCTGGCGATGCCGATCGGCGCGCTGGTCGCCGGGGTTTCTGCGGATATGTTCGGCGCGCCGGTGGTGGGCACAGCCATCACTCTGATCGCGTTCAGCTTGGGCCTCGCGATCCTGGTGGGCTCGCCCGCAATGCGGAGGCTGCGCCTCAGCGAGATCCAGCCGTCCGGCGGCCCCGCGGCGTAGCCCGTGCACACGTCGCGCGGCGCATGCGCCCGTACAGGTGGATCGTGAAACAATGGTTGTTGAGCGTCGCGACCGGTGGGCCTACGACGAGCAACGATGGAGGGACGACGGTATACATGATGATTCGTATCTCAGCGGCTGCCCTGTTGGTTGCACTGGCGGCGATGGTGGCCATCGGCCTACCGCGTGACGCGCAGGCGCAAACCCAAATCGCACCTGGCACCCCGCGGCTCAGCAGCTTCGAGCCGTCCACCGGCCTCGCCGCCGGCGGGACGAAGGTGACGCTAATCGGCAGCGAGTTCGTGGTCGGCGCGTACGTGGACTTCGGCGGCGTGCCCGCGACGGACGTGGTCGTCGTCTCCGATTCGCGGATCACCGTAACCGCACCGCCCAATCAGCGTGGCCCCACCTTCGTCATGGTCACCAACCCGGATGGAAAGTTCGGAACCTCGAGCGCGGTCTTCTTCACCTACCAGGAGGCCGTCACCAGCACCACGTTCCCGCTGATCCAGGCGGTCACGCCCGCAAGCGGCTCACAGGACGGCGGCACCACGATCACCATCGTCGGCTCGCGCTTCGTGGCGGGCGCCACGCTCACCGTGAGCTCCAACCTGGCCACAAACGTGAAGTTCATCAACGAGGGCATGCTGACCGCCGTGACGCCCGCGAACGCGCCGGGCCCCGCCAGCATCAAAGTGACCAACCCGGACGGCCAGGTTGGCACCACTCGATCGGTCTTCGATTTCATGTACGGCACGGAGCGCAACCCGGCGGCCGCTGCTGCCATCGCGACCCCGACGCCGACCCCGGCCGCATTGGCGCCGGTGGTGAAGCTGCCGGTGGCCGGCATCGGGCTGATGGTGTTCAGCGGTGGCAACAATGTCGAGTTGCTGCGCGTGTCCGGTTGTCCGCAGGCGACGGCGGCGTTCTGGGCGTCAGATGGGCTGGGCGCCTTTGTCACCTACGTCCCTGGCACCACGATCACCGCTGTCAACGCCGCCTGGAACGCGATGTTCCCGACGAGCCTTGCAGCGAACACGCCGCTGATCGCCCGCTGCGCGTAACCCGCGAACATCGGCCGGTCACAAACGTCAGGCTGCGCCATCGACGTTTGTGACCGGCTCGCCGTGCCCGGAGCGAGCCACCACGACGTGGCTCGGCTCCTCGCCGGGATTGTGCTCCTGGTGCACCACCCCGGGCGGCACGTGGAGGAAGTCCCCACTGCGCGCCTCGATGGCATCCGAGCCGCCCGCGCCGAACTGGATGCGAAACACCCCGTCCACCACATAGATGGCCGTGTCGTACGTGCCATGGTGATGCCACCCAGAGGTGGCACCCGCTTCTGTGGTCACCAGACCGGCCCAGAATCCGTCGGTCGAGATGGCCTCTTCACGCGTCATGCCAGCCGTCATTTGCCCCGCCCGCCGATCCTCCGGGCTGATCCTCGAGACTCGCGGTTCGCCGTTCATCGCTCCCCCTCTCACGCCGAGCCGACGCTACGTGGCCCCCGGTAATCGGGTCAATTGCGTCCTCGCGAGCGGACGCCCGCAGCCGCTCTTCGGGGGGTGGCTTTCATCACGGGGTGATTGGTCGGTACGATGCAGGGGTCTACTCGCGTCCCGCTTCGAAAGGCCGTGCCGTGGCGTTCGTGATCACACAGACTTGCATCGACACCCGCGACCAAGCGTGCGTAGAGGTGTGCCCGGTTGACTGCATCCACTTCGAAGAGGGTGCGGACCGGATGCTATACATCAACCCGCTGGAGTGCATCGATTGCGGCGCCTGCCAGCCGGCCTGTCCGGTGACGGCGATCTTCCCCGAGGCCGATGTCCCCGAGGCCATGCGCTTCTTCTCCGAGGTGAACACCGGCTGGTACACCGACCCCGGCGCGGCACGCGCGCGCGTCGCCGGACTGTCGGGCGGCGGTGGTGCCGCGACCGCAGCAGCGCCAGCGGCTGAGGCCTCCGGCGGTGCCGCGCCAGCGGCGCCCGCCATGCCGCGCCCCGCAGCCGCAGCAACCGCGGCAGCCGCACCTGCATCCGCGCCAGATGCGGATCGAGGCGCGTACAAGTACGGCGAGGGCGGCATTGAGGGGAAATGCTCGCTCTGCGGGCAGTACGTCACCAAGGGCGGCGTGAAGTTCCGCTTGAAGTCCGTGCTCTGCCCGGAGTGCGCCACGCGCCAGGATCGCATCGGCGACCCGAACCACCGCGTCGCGGGGCAGCGCTAGGTGTATTGAGCAGGGACATTGGTGACACCGAGAGGTGAATGAAGGGGAACTCCGGGAGAAGGTGTGGCTACCACGGTCGCACCAGATTCTAGGAGGTCCTTTATGCACGGTAACGCGAAGCTCACGCCAGCGGGACGCCGCATCCTCCTCGGTCGCATCGCGGCGGGCCGTCCAGTCGCTCACGTGGCAGCCGAGCGCGGCGAACGTCGCTTCGGGGATCCCGCGCCGATACTGGAGATCCGGGAGGTCGTGGCGTCGTTCATCGAACGTCTTGATCGAGGCGAGGCCGGCCGCGAACTCGGGCGCGCCATCGCCATCGAGGAGCAGAACGCCGTAGCCGCTCCGGCGGGCCACGACCACGGTGCGATGGCCGCCGCCGCGCCCGAGGAAGAAAGCCCCGTCACCCGCAAGATGCAGCGCACCGTGGGCCTCGTCGTCGGGATGCTCGCCCTCGTCGAACTGCTCGGCGGCGTCCACGAGGGCCAACACACGCGGATCGACCTCGGCGGTACCGATGGGCCGGATGATGGTGGCGGGAGCGGTCTCCTCGCGCACGGCCGCCGCCGCAGAGGCAGCGCTCAACCCTGAGTCCACCAGCG
>QWRD01000006.1 GCA_003670575.1 Chloroflexota bacterium | reverse complement strand
GTGGGCTTACGTCCGCGTCTATCGCTCAGAGCAGGCTCGCACGCAGGCGCTGACACGCTGGCTGCACCAGTACAATCATCACCGCAGTCACTCGGCCATCGGAGGGCTCCCGCCCATCACCCGTGTTACCAATGTCCCTGCGCAGTACAGCTAGCCCTCCGGACTGCCGGTATCATGCCAGATGCAGCGTTGACGACGACAACCGCGCCGACGCCACACATCCCACATCCATGCGCTCCCACGCAGATGAGGCTGGCCAGACGATGTTGTCCCGACGAGCGATGATCATGGCGGCGGGGTTCTTCATCCTGATCGTGGCCGCATTGGCGATTGCAGTCCGCCCCGGCACCAAGCCGCCCGTCGCCGTGAGCACCACGGGCACCCCTTCGGCGGGAGCCGCCGCCGCGGGCACCGGCAGCCCGCAACCCCGGGGCACCTCGACGGCGGGCGCATCCGCGACCGCACAATCCAGCGCAACGCAGACTGGCACCGCACGTCCCGGCGCATCGCCATCTGCCACGACACAATCCGGCGCGAGTCAGCCGAGCGCCGATGCGCCCGCGGGAGCCAGCACAGCGGCCGCCCCGCCGCAGTCGACGCCGCGGGCACCGATCACCCGTGTTCCCTCCAGTCCAACTCCCGAGGCCGCCGCAGGGGCGGCGTCCAATTCGCCGCACATCAATGGGCTCGTCCCCGCCGATGCCTACGGCCGCTACACGAGTCGCGGCTTCCAGTGCGCCGGCCCAACAACGCGTGTCGGACTTCAGGTCTGGCTGTGCACCAGCCGAAGCGCCGACGGCCAAACCGCCTATTCCGTGGAAGTGATCGCCGTTGACGCGCAGCGCACCTACGCGGTCACGGGCGCGGTCACGCAACGAGGCGCGGCCTCAACCGCCATCGCGTCCGCCTTCCTCGGGGACCTCGCGTCGCTGGGGTATACCGGAGCGGACCCCGCACGTGCCCGTGCATGGGCAGAGCAGAACGTCTCCACCGGCGGCGAGTTGGGCATTGGGACTGCGGCGTTCGCGCTCGACAGCGAGTCGGCCCCTCGGTCAATCCGCCTCGAGATCACCGGCACGCAGAGCGGTCGCTGACACCAGCGCCGCCCCGCGCATCTCGGCGTATCGGCGGCGCGCCACCCGAGGCGTGATGTCCGCCGGTATCATGCCGTCAGCGGCAGTGCTCTCGTTTCCTCCGGACGGTACGTGATGGACGTCCCGCTGCTCGATCGAAGGTCTGCGATGACGCGGCTGCTGCGCCTGAGCGCAGGCTTTGTGGTGGCGGGCATCGGCTGCGGGGTGCGCAGTACCGCACCCGATTCGACGGCGCGAGCGGCAACTCCGGCCGCCCCAACCCCAACCCCAACCGCCGCACCAACACCTCCCGCCCAGCCGGACGCACGTGCTGCCGCTGCGACGCCGCCCGAACTGCGGCTGAATCTCCTCGCGCACACGCTGGAGATACCGGCTCTCCAACTGCGCACGGTCGTCCGCCCTGCCGAGTCGACGCGAAACGCGCTCGGCAGACCGGAGATCGTCGTTCCCGACCACGGATTGGTCACGGCGAACGCGATGCTCGGTCGCAACGCGATCAACAACATCTGGATCCTCGGACACAGCCGCTGGATGGGCGTCCCCCAACTGTTGTTCCGGCTGCCCGAGTTGCGCGTCGGCGACGACATCCTCGTTGCCGGGCAGGAACGCACGACCAACACCGACGTGCCGTTGCTGACGTTTCGCACGCAGCGCCTGGTGCTGACGGACATCGACTCGGCACCGAAGGAGCTGTACGGCGCGCGGCCGCGCATCCCGAGAGTCGTGCTGCAAACCAGCGCGCGACAGGCGGGCGACGCAGCGTGGATCCTCGACCGCCGCGCTATCGAGGCGAAGGCGGAACGCCGCCTGGACGGGGATATCGACGACCCCCGCAAGTACCTACTCCTGCTGGTGATCGGCGAACTGCTGCCGGAGCATGTGGCGGACCTCGCCGCCGGCAACAGCTGACGAGCCGCGCGCCGAGCCTCGCCGCTATCGCGTTGCTACGCACTCCACGTTGACGTACATGAAGAACGCATCCGGATCGCGTGCCCAACCGCGCCACGCTTCCGCGATCGCTTCCAATTCCGCCGACGTGGTCACGCCGTACTCCACAGCCTGCGTGGCGAAGCTGGAGCTGGTCACCCGCTCTGCCCAGGAGTCGCCCCAGTTCAGCACCTGCTCCGAGGACGAGAACACGACGGTCGTCGCGGACACGTCGACATGCGCGAAGCCGGCTTCGCGCAGCCAGGAGGCGAGCCGCCGCCCGGCGTCCGGCTCCGCGCCGTTGCGGCGTGCAACCGCGTGATGCAACTCCAGCCAGCGATCCAGCAACGGGCGGTGCGGCCAATGCGTCATCGTGGCGTAGTCGGCATCGCGCACGGCCAGCAGGCCGCCGGGGCGCAGCACTCGCCACACCTCGCGGGCAGCGTCCACCGGGCGCGCCAGGTGCTGCAGTACCTGATGCGCATGCACCACATCGAAGGACACGTCATCGAAGGGGAGCGCGTAACCGCTGCCCGCCTCGAAGCGCACGTTGGTGACGCCGCTCGTCGAGGCGTGCGCGCGCGCCTCCTCCAGCACGGCCGGCACCACGTCCAGCCCGACGACCTCGCCCGGCGCCACGGCGCGCGCCAGCCCGGTGGTGATCGTCCCCGGCCCGCACCCGAGATCGAGCAGCGACATCCCGGGCCGCAGTCTCGGTAGCAGGTACGCGGCGTCCTGCTCCGCAGTCCGTCGCGCGTGTTGTGCGACCACGGAGGCGTGGTGCCCGTGTGTATAGCGGTCGGCCTCGGTCGGCTGGGGCGTATCGGATGTCATGGCGGGCCTCCTCGACGTGCGAGTGTAGGGCAGTGCGGTGGTGTGCCGCTCGCAGCCTTGAAGCGCAACCCAGCGCGGTGCTACGATATGCACCAGTCAGGCGCCTCATCCGTGAGACGTGGGCCACCGGGCCCACGTTTTTTTTCGCGGACAGCCCGGACATCGATGGGATGGGATTCGAGGGGGACGAGGCCGACGAGTCGGCTCGCCCGGAATAGAGGCCACAGGCAGATATGAAGAACGACTTCATCATCGCGATCGCCCAGCTCTCCGCCGAGAAGAACCTGGACAGCAAGACCGTATTCGAGGCGGTGGAAGCCGCGATGGCGTCCGCGTTCAAGCGCGACGAACTCGAATACGCCGATATCGAGGTCAAGATTGACCCCGCCGACGGCGAGATTCACGCCTCGCGCAGATACCTCGTCATGGCGGACGACGACATTGAGGATGACGAGATCCAGATCTCGCCGGAGCGCGCACGCGCCCTGGGACACGCCGACGCCAAGATCGGCGACACGATCCTTGAAGCGCTCGCAGAATCCGTGCAGACCGGGCGCATCGCCGCGCAGACCGCAAAGCAGGTCGTGCTGCAGCGATTGCGCGAGGCTGAGCGCGAAGTCGTCTTCGACGAATTCACCAGCAAAGAGGGCGAACTGGTCTCTGGCACCGTGCTCCGGGTGGAGCCCGGTCGGCGCCAGGTGATCATCGACCTCGGTCGGTCGGAGGCAGTGCTGCCGGGCGCGGAGCAGGTGCGACCGGAGCACTACCGCGTCGGCCAGCGCCTGCGCGTGTTCGTGAAGGAAGTCTACCGAGCCTCCAAGGGGCCCCAGGTCGTTGTCTCCCGCTCACACCCGGATCTGATCCGGCGATTGTTCGAGCTGGAGGTCCCCGAGGTCGCGCGCGGCATCGTCGAGATCATCGCGATCGCTCGTGAGCCGGGGTACCGCGCCAAGGTCGCCCTGATCTCACGGCAGCCGGGCATCGACCCGATCGGCGCGTGCGTCGGGCTGCGAGGCTCGCGCATCCAGAACATCGTCAACGAGCTCGGTGGCGAGCGCATCGACCTGATCCGCTGGGATCCGAACCCGCTGGCATTCATCGCCAACGCCCTCAGTCCCGCGCAGGTCGTCTCCATTCGCGTCGATGAGGAGACCAACACCGCGTTCATCGCGGTTCCCGACAAGCAGCTCAGCCTGGCCATTGGCAAGGAAGGGCAGAACGCCCGCCTGGCCGCACGACTGACCAAGCGGCGCATCGATATCCAGGCCGAGAGCGTGCTGATGCGCAACGGCGAGGACATGTTCCAGCCGCCGGAGCCGAACATGGAGGCAATCCCGCTGTCGGATCGTCCCGGCATCCCGACGCTTGCCGCTATCCCGCGGGAGATGGCGCCTTCGCAGGCCACGTACGCGCGCCCCGGTCTGCCGGGCGAGCGACCGGCCGCGGTGGCCGCGCCTGCGCGCCAGGTGGAGGCTCCGCTGACACCGGAGCAGGAGGCGATTGCCGCCTACCAGGAGCCCACCCTCAGCATGGCCGCCCCTGCAACGCCAGAGGCTGCAGCCCCGCCCGTTGCTGCCCCAGCGCAGGCCGCACCAGTCCGCCGCGACACGCCGGATCGCTCCGGCCTGCGCTTCGGTGATGACATCGTGCGGCGTGACCTGGAGGATGAGAACGTTGGACGTGGACCCGCGCGCGGCGCTGGCGGTCCCGGCGCTCGCGGTCGACGCGGCGCACCCGCGCCCGCCGAGCGTGCACGTCCCGCCGACGCCGGTCGCCGCAACCGCCGCTTCGAAGTGCCCGACGAGGACATCGAGGAAGGCCTGGACGTCCTGCACGGCGAGGAGTTCGACTTCGACCTCATCGACGAAGACGACGAGAAGTGAGCCGCGCCTGTGCCCGCCGGTCAGTCGCCACTTCAACCGCGCCGCCAGCCGCAGCGGACTTGCATCGCCTGCCGTGACACCGGCGAGAAGCGAGGCCTGACTCGCCTCGTGCGCGCCGCAGACGGTCATGTGCAGGTCGACCTCGGCGCACGGCTGCCGGGGCGCGGTGCATACCTGTGCGGGCAGCGCCAGTGCTGGGAACGCGCGCTCGGTCGTGGTGAGATGCTCGGGCGCGCACTGCGCACCACGCTGGCACCGGATGCACGCGAGGCATTGCTTGCCAGCGCACCACTGGCGCTGGCGGCGTTGACCGTGCCCGCCGAACCGATTGCAACCCACGCGGCCGCCGTCGAGGCTCAGCCGCGATGAACACGTACACGCGCGATTTCGCGCCCGATCACGATCAACCACGCCGCATCGCAGGCGCAGAGACCCAGGGAGAGCAACGATGACACAGGCCACCGAGCCGCGTATCCAGATTCCGCAGGCGGTCGCGGTCAAGGATCTTGCCGCCATGCTGCGGGTCACCCCAATCGACATCATCAAGGAATTGATGAAGAACGGGGTGATGGCGACCATCAACCAGGTCGTCGACTTCGATACCGCCGCCGTGGTGGCAACCGACCTCGGGTTCTCACCTGAGGAGGAGGGCGCGGCCGCCGCAGTCGCGGCCCCGGCGGCCGACGGCGCCGCCGAGGCGGCCAGCACCTCCCGCCGCGTCATCGATGACGACCCGGACGCCATGCCTCGACCGCCGGTCGTCACCGTGCTGGGCCACGTCGACCACGGCAAGACCACGCTGCTGGACAGCATCCGCCGCGCAAAGGTCGCTGCGGGCGAGGCCGGCGGCATCACGCAGCACATCGGCGCGTACCAGGCAAAGGCGCCGGACGGCCGCACCGTGACGTTCATCGACACCCCCGGCCACGCCGCGTTCACGGAGATGCGCGCCCGCGGTGCGCAGGTCACGGACGTCGCAATCGTCGTGGTGGCCGCGGACGACGGAGTGATGCCGCAGACCCGCGAGGCCATCGACCACGTGAAGGCCGCCGGTGTCCCGATCGTGATCGCGCTGAACAAGATGGATGCGAACAACGCCAACCCTGACCGGGTAAAGCAGCAGTTGATGGAGATCGGTCTGGTTCCGGAGGAGTACGGTGGCGACCAGATCGTCGTTCCCGTCTCTGCACTGCGCGGGGAGGGCATCGACGCACTCCTGGAGAACGTGCTGCTGGTCACGGAGATGCAGGACCTGCGCGCGAACCCGAAGCGCGATGCCGTCGGCGTGGTACTGGAAGCCTCCACGGATCGCCATCGCGGCGTTGTGGCGACGGTGCTGGTGCAGACCGGCACGCTACACGTCGGCGACACGATCATCGTTGGCCTCGCGTTCGGCAAGGTGAAGGCGATGAACGACGCCTCAGGCGGGCGCGTGAAGCAGGCCGGACCGTCGGAGCCCGTCATCGTGCTGGGCCTGAGCGATGTACCCCCGGCCGGCGAGCGCTTCACCGTGGTCGCCGACGAGAAGGCAGCGCGCGTGGAGACCGAGGCTCGCCGCCGCCTCGCGGAGGGCGACGGCGGTGTGACCGCAGCCGTGACGCTGGACAGCCTGTTCGGCGAGATCCATCGCGGCCGCGTACGTGACTTCAACATCGTGCTGAAGACGGACGTGCAGGGCTCCATCGACCCGCTGGTGCGCGCGCTGGAAGAACTGAGCGTGGAGGGGATCAACGTCAAGGTGATCCACGCCTCGGCGGGCACCATCAACGACTCGGATGTGAACCTCGCGGTCGCGTCCAAGGGCGTAGTGATCGGCTTCAACACCGACCCGGAACCCGGCGCGCGACGGCTTGCGGACGTGCAGAAGGTGGAGATCCGCGAGTACCGGATCATCTACGACATCCTGGACGATGTGCAGCGCGCCGTGAACGGCCTGCTGGAGCCCGTGTTCGCGGAGCAGGAGGACGGGCGAGTCGAGGTGCGGCAGGTGTTCCGCGTCGCTCGCCGCAGCGCGATCGCTGGCTCGTACGTGCGCGAAGGCACCATCCGCCGCAACTCGATGGCGCGCGTGCGCCGCGCCGGCGCCATCATCCACCAGGGCCGCATCGAGAGCCTGAAGCGCTTCGCAGAAGACGCGCGCGAGGTGGCCTCCGGCTTTGAGTGCGGGATCCAGATCGAGGGATTTGAGGACTTCATGGAAGGCGACGAGATCCTCGCGTACCACATGGAGCAGGTGCGATAACGCCATGACCCGCCGCATGGAAAAGGTCGCTGACCAGTTGCAGGTGGAGATCGCCGACCTGCTGCGGCGCGAGGTGAAACACCCCGCGCTGAGCGACGATGTCCTGCTGTCGATCACGCGCGTGGACGTCGCGCCGGACCTCAGCACGGCGCGTATCCACGTCAGCGTCATGGCCACCGCCGTACGCGAAGCGGAGGTCATGGAGGCGCTGACTCGTACGGCGCCGTTCCTCCATCGCTCGCTGGTCAAGCGCCTGCACATGCGGCAGGTGCCGCGGCTGCACTTCCTCATCGACCACTCGATCGCCGAGGGCGCACGCATGACGCACCGTCTGCGCGAAATCGCGCAGAGCGAGGGCCGCGAGCTCTCAGGCGCGCCGTCTGCACCGTCCGCACCGTCCGCGTCGCCCGTGTCGCCCGCGCCTGCCGACGACTGAGCGGCGCTGACACCAAGGTCGTGGGGTCGCTCTGACATGCGCGGTTTCCTGAACATCGACAAGCCGATCGGCATCACATCGTTCGATGTGGTACGCGCGATCCGGCGCGCCAGCGGGGTAAAACGCGTCGGACACGCTGGTACGCTCGACCCGCTCGCCACCGGCGTGCTGCCCGTCGCCATCGGCGATGCCACGCGGCTCATCGATGGGCTGGTCGACGCCCGCAAGGCCTACCGCGCCGAGGTGACACTGGGCGTGGAGACCGCGACCGACGACGCAGAGGCCGAACACGAGGCCACCTCGCGCGCGCCGGATGAAACCGTCGCTGCCCTAACCACCGCAGCGATCGAGCTCGCGCTCGCGACGTTCGTCGGCGAGTCGATGCAGTTGCCGCCTGCGTTTAGCGCCATCAAGCAGGCCGGCCAGCCTGCCTACCGCGCCGCGCGCCGCGGCGAGCCACTGGAGCTTGCGCCGCGCCCGGTCGTCGCGCACGCGCTGCGCCTCATCAAGCGGCGTGGCCCGGTGCTGGTGATCGAGGTGGAATGTGGCAAGGGGTACTACGTGCGCGCCCTCGCACGCGACCTCGGGCGGGCGCTCGGAGTCGGCGGGCACGTCAGCGCGCTCCGTCGCACGCGTGTCGGCCCGTTCGAGGCGGCACAGGCCGTCCCCCTCGACGTCGCAACCGAAGTGCTGGCAGCGAGCCGCGCGGGGCTACCCGCTGCGCTGGATGTCCTGCTGCACGCGCCGGACGCGGTGCTCGTCGGCTGGCCGGTGATCATCCTCGACGACGTCGCACTCTCCGACGTCCAGATGGGGCGTGTGGTGCACCCGGAACCGCGACCGCTGTCGGGCGTGGACACGCCGCCAGCAGTGGGCCTGAAGGCCCGCGCGTACGCCGCCGACGGCGCACTGGCCGCGATCGCGGAGCACCAGGGGGACTGGGACTGGCACCCCGTGCGCGTGTTCGCACCCCTCGAGGCCTCGGCGTCAACCCCACCGGAGGTTTGACACTGCTCCGGGCGGTGGGTTACCCATGAAGTCCCATTCCCCGGGGCGGCCCGTCAGGACTGGGACACACAGACCACAGAACACGGCTGCCACGCCAGGAGGATCCATGGAAGCGTATTGCCTGAAGTGCCGCGAGAAGCGCGAGATGAAGGACCCGACCCAGGTCACGATGAAGAACGGTAAGCCCGCTGCGTCCGGCGTCTGCCCGGTCTGCAGCACCAAGATGTTCAAGATCGGCGCGACCGTCTAGCCAGACGCGACGGCCGAGCCACCTGCCGGGCGCGCATCAAGCCAGTGCACACCTACACTGGGCGCGCCCGG
Organism: Chloroflexota bacterium; assembly: GCA_003670575.1. Classification (GTDB taxonomy): domain Bacteria; phylum Chloroflexota; class Dehalococcoidia; order UBA2979; family UBA2979; genus RH-chloro-G1. The sequence continues at coordinate 63,078 of QWRD01000006.1, read as the reverse complement.
CGGCTGCGCTCCTCCACCAGCCTCAGGAACGCCTGCGCCCGCGCGTGCGGGGGTGCCGAGGCTCGCCACAGCGCGTACAACGCGCGCTCCGCCACCAGCGGCCCACGTCGACCGCGCAGGGCGGCGTCATGCCCCTCGGCAACCGCAGCGGGCAGCACACTCCACCCCAGGCCCAGCACCACCATCTGCCGCAGCACGTCCGGGTTCCCACTCTCCAACATGACGCGCGGCCGAATCTCCAGGCCCGCGAGTCCTGCATCGATCAACGCGCGCGTGCGCGACCCCGGCTCGTAGAGCGCCCACTCGGCGTCCGCGGGCGGATGCTGCGGGTCGTCGGCGCCGGGCGGGGCGTACACGTGCAGCGGCTCGCGCTGCACCTCCACGCCCGCGAGATCGGCCTCTGCTGGCCCGATCGCAAACACGAGGTCGAACTCGAACGCTCTCAACTGCGCCACAAGCTCGGTGCTGTTGCCGACCCGCAGCGTCAGGTCGACGTCCGGGTAGGCCGCGCGGTATGCCTGAATCACGTCGGGGAGCGCGTACAGACTGGCAGCATCGATCATGCCGACGCGCAACGCGCCACGCTCCCCCCCCGCGCGCGCATCCAGCCGCTCGCCCAGCTCGCCTGCTTCTGCGAGTACACGCTCCGCGAACGCCAGCACCTCGTGCCCATCGGCCGTGAGCCGACGCTGGCGACCCGCCGGCTCGAAGAGTGCAACGCCGAGGCGACGCTCCAACTCGGCGAGCGCCTGGGAGAGCGCGGGCTGACTGACGCCCAGCACCACCGCCGCCTGCGTGAACGATTGCTGTCGCGCCGCCTCACGCAGGTAGGCGAGCTGTCGAATGCTGACGGCGCCAAGGGCGCGAGCGACGTTCAGGCGAATGGGTGGCAATGTCATGCGCCAATCATAGCAATATCCTATGTATTCAATGCATTAGTTTTACTTGTCCAATGTGTTCGCGACCCATATCGTTGAATGGTGGCGCATGAGCGCGCCGCTGGAGCGTGCACACGCTCGCGTCGCGCAGCCACGGGCTGCGAAGAAGGGTGGAGCCGAGTGGCTGACGAGAAGATCAACGTAGCGGTCATCGGCGTCGGCAACTGCGCCTCATCGCTGATCCAGGGCGTGGAGTTCTACAAGGGCGCGGAGGACGGCGAGTCGATCCCCGGCCTGATGCACCCGGTGCTCGCCGGGTACCACATCCGGGACATCAACTTCACCGCCGCGTTCGACATCGACGTCAACAAGGTCGGCAAGGACCTCTCCGAGGCGATTTACGCTGAGCCCAACAACACCATCAAGTTCGCTGACGTGCCGAAGAGCGGCGTAACCGTCTCTCGCGGCATGACGCACGACGGACTCGGAAAGTACCTGTCCGAGATCATCACGAAGGCGCCCGGCCCGACGGCGGACATCGTCAACATCCTGAAGAGCACCAACACCCACGTGGTGATCAACTACCTCCCCGTCGGCTCCGAGGAGGCGACGAAGTGGTACGTGGAGCAGGTGCTGGCCGCGGGCTGCGCCTTCATCAACTGCATCCCGGTCTTTATCGCGCGGGAGGAGTACTGGGGCAACCGCTTCAAGGAGCGCAACCTCCCGATCATCGGCGACGACATCAAGTCGCAGGTCGGCGCCACGATCCTGCACCGAGTGCTGGCGCGGCTCTTTCAGGATCGCGGCGTGCGCATTGACCGCACGTACCAACTGAATTTCGGCGGCAACACCGACTTCCTCAACATGCTCGAGCGCGAACGACTGCTGTCGAAGAAGATATCCAAGACGAACGCGGTCACCTCGCAGATCGACTACGTGCTGCCGACCGCCGATGTGCACGTTGGGCCGTCGGACCACGTGCCGTGGTTGCAGGACCGCAAGTGGTGCCACATCCGCATCGAGGGCACCACGTTCGGTGACGTGCCACTGACGCTGGAGACGAAGCTCGAGGTGTGGGACAGCCCGAACTCCGCGGGCGTGGTCATCGACGCGATTCGCTGCGCGAAGCTCGCGCTCGACCGTGGCATCGGCGGCCCGCTGCTGGAGCCGTCCGCATACTTCATGAAGTCCCCGCCGCAGCAGGTCCATGACGACGAGGCGCGCGACAACCTCGAGGCGTTCATCGCGGGCTAGGCCGGATGCGGAGCGCCCAGTGCATCGGTACTGGCGGTCTGCGACGTGGACGGTGGTCTACTGGGCAGTGCGTGGTGCAGCGGCGCTGGCGCGCGCGGCCCCGCTCTGGCTCTCCTATCGAGTGGGGCGTGCGGCCGGTGTGCTGGCGTACTACGCCTGGGCCGGTGGCCGTCGACGCAGCATCGCCAACATGCGGCACGTGCTGCGCGACGACCCTGACGCCGACGCGCGTGCCCGCAGCCTCGCTCGCCAATCCTTCGCCAACTACGGCGCGTATCTCGTCGACTTCCTCCGCTTCACCGCGATCAACGCACAGCAGGTACGCGCGCGCGTGCACTTCGATGGCTGGGAGCGCATCGACGCGGAACGCGCTGCCGGACGCGGCATCGTCTTCGTGACCATGCACTACGGGAACTGGGACCTCGGCGCTGCCGCTATCGCGGCGCACGGCACGCCGATCACCGTCGTCGCCGACCGCTTCCCCGACTCGAGGCTGGACGAACTGGTGCTCGGCGCGCGCCGCCACCTCGGCATGACGATCGTGCCTGCCGAGCGCGTGGGGCCGAGCCTCTTGCGCGCGCTCCGACGTCGCCATGTCATCGCAATACTGATCGACGTGCCACCGCCCGATGACGCAGGGATCGAAGTGGAATTCTTCGGCGCTCCGATGCGTGTCGCGGACGGTGCGGCCTGCCTCGCGCTGCGTTCCGGCGCGGCGGTATTCGCTGTGACGCTCCCGCGCACGCAGCCGATGAGCGAACATGTTCATGTGGCGTGGGAGCAGATCGACGTGGCGCCCACCGGCGATCCCACCTTCGATGCGCAGGCGCTCACGCAAGCGACCATGCGAGCACTGTAACGCCAGGTGGAGCGCGCACCGGAGCAGTGGTACATCTTCCGCTCGCTCTGGACCGCCGACCGCGCCGTCCGGCCACGATGACACGGCGGCGTCGATGATTCAGTACGCGCTGCTTCGGTTCCTTATGGCGGCCAGCGTCCTGCTGCCCGGCCGCTTGCTGATCGCCGGAGCGAACGTGCTGGGCAAGCCCCGCGCTCACACCACTGCCGGAATTCGACGACGGCGCGATCAACGTGCTGTACGTGGGACGCGCCGAAAAGCGGAAAGGCCTGCCGTACCTGCTTCGGGCGTTCAGGATGCTGCACGCCCGCATCCCCGCCACGCGTCTCATCGTCGTGGGACCGGATTCGCGGCGCCTTCGCCGCTACCGTGCCACGATCGGGCAGGAGGCCGGACCGAGCATCGTCTTCGTCGATGGCGTATCGAACGTCGACCTGCCGCGCTACCACCGCAGCGCGCACATCTTCTGCTCGCCTGCCACCGGCAACGAATCGCAGGGATATGTGCTGCTTGAGGCGATGTCTGCCGCCCTGCCAGTCGTCGCATCGAACATCGAGGGGTACGCTTCTGTCCTGAGCCACGGGGTGGAAGGGCTGCTGGTGCCGCCGAAGGACTCATCTGCGTTGGCTGACGTGCTGACCGCACTGGCGCGTGACCCCGGTGCGCGCCAGCGCCTGGGCCGAGCCGGACAGCTCCGCGCGGAGGAGTACTCTTGGCCCCGGGTGACGCAACAGTTCATCTCCTACTACGATCGGCTGCGGACGGAGCGTGCCCTGACCACTGGACGCGTGGCCGCAGCGGGAACCGTGACCGCGGACATGGATGCGAGAGCAGAGGGGAGGTGGATGCAATGGCGCGCGTGACCACCTTCCGGCTTCTGCCGTCGCGCCTCCCGGCCTTCGTGCTGGCGCCTATCGTGCGTCGGCTGGCAGCCGCGGGCGTGACGCCCATGGCGCTCTCGCTGGCCGGACTGGCCGGCAACGCCGCGGCGGCCATCGTGATCTCGCAGGGTGCGCTCTTCATAGGCGGCACGATCATGCTGCTCGCCAGCGCGCTCGATCTGTTGGACGGCGCGCTCGCCCGTGCAACCAATACCGCATCTCCGGCAGGGGCACTGATCGATTCCACGCTGGACCGCGCATCGGAAGCAGTGGTGCTCCTCGGGGCGTTCATGTACGTGCTCGGCACCCGCAACGACACTGCGGCAGTGCTCGCGTTCGTCGCCGTGGTCGGGTCGCTGATGGTCTCCTACGTGCGCGCGCGCGCCGAGGGACTGGGCGTCGAGATGACTGACGGGCTGTTCACACGCCCGGAACGCGTGCTGTTGCTGGGTAGCGCACTGATCCTCGGTTACCTCACGATCGCACTGTGGGTGCTGGCCGTGCTCACCACTCTCACCGCGCTCCAGCGGCTGCTCATTGGCATTCGACTACTGCAGCGGCACGGTCGCCGATGACAACTTCCGATACCGGTTTCGACAGTGAGGCGCAGGAAGCCGTCCTGAAGTTCCTCGACCAGCGCCTACACGCGCCGGTGGCGCTCGACGTCTGGTCGCGCAAGGAATCGCCGCTGCTGCTGACGGATCGCGACCCCGCGACGCACGCGGCCGAGGTGGTCGCGCTCGCCCGCCAGTTGTCGGCGCTGCACCCGGCGTTCCGCCTCACGCTGTACGACCTGGATCGCCACGCGGGCCGCGCCGTCGAGGCCGGCATCGACCGCGCGCCCACCACGGTGTTTCGGGGCATCAACGGCCGAGAGTTGCGATTCGTCGGGGCGTGGACCGGGGCGTTGTTCCAGTCTGTGCTGGAATCAATCGCATTCCTCGGCTCCGGCGAGAGCCCGCTCAGTGACGACAGCACGGCCACGCTCGCCGCGCTCGAGCGCGACGTGACCATCGACGTGCTCGGCGCGATGTACGACGGCCACTCGGCGCACATGCTGCGCCTGATCGCCGCGCTCGCGGTCGCGTCACGCCACGTGCGAGCGACGTTCACCGAGCTGGTGGAGTACCCAATCTTCGCAGCCAGTCGAAACGTGGATCAGGTGCCCGTGGTGACGGTCGGCGGCATCGCCAGCCTCGGGACGTGGGGCGAAGCGGAACTCGTCGAGTGGGTGCGCCGCGTCGCCGCCGGTGACGACCGCGAGGTGGAGCGGCCGGCCGTGCTGACCTCGCCGTACTACACCCAGGCCGACGTCGACCGCCTCATGGCGGAGGACGCAGCATCGTCCACGCCACCGGAACTGCCACCAACGCCGGGTGGGTTGTACATTCCCGGCCGCTGATCCGGGGCCACAGCGCCGCGAATGATCCGCGCAACGGGTGCGCGCTCACCCCAGCCCTGCGAACCTACCGAATCGACGTCGACTACGACCCAGAGCCGCGCTGCCGCAACAGATAGACACCGCCGCCGCCAAGGCTGACCACGAGCAGCGCCGTCACGGCGATCACGACGATCACCGCCGTCCGAGGGCCGCCCGCGGCCGTCGCTCCACCCGCCGTGGTGTCCCCACTGCTGGAACCAGCCTCGGCAGTGGCGGCGACGCCGCCGCCAGTCGGGACGCCCAGCGGGACGCGAGTGGCCTGTGTAGAGGGCGCTGCTGCCACCTCGGAGGGGGCGCTGACCGCAACCGGCTTCATGCCGTTCTTTTGCCGCCAGGCGTTGTACAGGCCGTCCTGGTCAAACACGTACACCTTCTTGAGCGCGTCATCGATGCGCGCGCCCTCCTTCACGGTGGAGTACAGGGCGGCGAACTTGTCGCGCCCGAACTCATCGACCATGAACTTCACCGTGGACCACGACTGCCCGTAGAACAGGTCGACTTCCTCCGGGCGACCGGGCGAGCTCTGCATCGAGCGCAGCACCAGGGCGCGATCGGATTGGATCGCCAGGTTCACGGAGGTGCGGTAGCCGAAGCCCGGGTCTTTCTGCATGTAGACCGCGGTACCCTCGTCGAGCCACGACGGCACGCCGCCGAACGGCCCGTCGCCCGCGACGTGCGTCACCACGTGCGCCACCTCGTGGCGAATCACGTCCGGGTCCTTCACGTTGTCGAAGACGTGCAGCACGTCCGGCGCCACACGCTGACCACCAGTGCGCACCTGTGCATCGAAGGCGGCGCTTTGTTGGCGCATCGCCAACTTGCCCTCTTCTTCGGAGTGGAAAATGATCAACCGGATCGGATACTGCACCTTCTTGCCAAGGAGGGCCGCCGTGTCGTCGAGGGACGAGCGGGCGGCCAGCAGTGCGGCGCGCGCGGCAGTCTCAGTGGGACCGTAGTAGTAGACCGTCACGCCGGTGTCGGCTACGGACTGCCACTGGTAGCGGCCGTCCATGAACACGTACTGCTGTTCCGCAGTCACGACCGCCGGGCCCTCGTTCGGCACGATGTTCCAGCGGTACGTGAAGATCGAGCCCACCGGAATGTAGCGCTGGTTGTCGCGCGTACCGAGCGAGAAGTTCAGGTCCGTTTGCGCGCCGGCCGTCACTTGCGCCTCACCGCCGCCCCCGACGGCGCCGCTGGTCGCGTTCAGCACGCTGTACTCCAGGCGCGCGCTTTTCACTCCCCCGGGCGCACGCACCCGCGTCGAGAAGCTAATACTGCTTGGATCCTTGGAGGTCACCGTTGTCTCGCCCGGTTGGACGCTCTGTGCACTCGCTTCGCGCGCGGGCGTCAGGACGGCGACTCCCAGCAGCACCGAGGCCACTACCAGACCGATTCGGAGTAACGCGTGACGGCCGAGCAGTGTGGGCAACCGCATCATTCCACTCCCTCAGCCAGCACCATCTGGCTACGCAGATAGGCGGTGATGAACTCGTCGATCTCGCCATCGAGGACGGCGGCGGTGTCGCTGGTCTCTGCGCTGGTGCGCAGATCCTTCACCATTCTGTACGGTTGAAGTACGTAGGATCGGATCTGATTGCCCCAACCGGCCTCGATATGTACGCCCTTCAGCGCCAGACGCTCCAGCTCGCGACGCTCCAATTCGCGCGCGACCAACCGCGAGCTCAGCACCTGCATGGCCACCTCGCGGTTCTGGGCCTGCGACCGCTCATTCTGGCAGGTGACTACGATACCGCTTGCCAGGTGGGTGATGCGGACAGCGGTGTCGTTCTTCTGCACGTTCTGGCCGCCGTGCCCGCCCGCCTTGTAGGTGTCCACGCGGATGTCCTCCGGGCGGATCTCCACCGAGGGGTCGGTCGCCTCGATCTCGGGCAACACCTCCACCAACGCGAACGAGGTGTGGCGCGCGTGCGCTGAGTCGAACGGGGAGATGCGTACCAGCCGATGCACGCCGCGCTCGGAGCGCAGCAACCCGTAGGCGTTCTCGCCCTCGATACGGATGCTGGCGCTCTTGATGCCGGCTTCTTCGCCGGAGGTGATGGAGAGGATCTCGGAGCGCATCCCGCGCCGCTCGGCCCATCGGAGGTAGAGCCGCAGCAGCATCTCCGCCCAGTCCTGTGCCTCGGTGCCGCCCGCGCCCGCGTGCACATCCAGCACCGCGTTGTGGTCGTCGTACTCCCCGCCGAGGGTGAGCGCGACCTCGAGGCTGGAGAACTGGCGCTCCAGGCCCGTGACCTCGGTACCCAGCTCGGCGAGCAGCGCCGCCTGCTCCTCGCCGGCCGCCTCCGCGGCGAGCTCGAGCATGGCCTCGGCGTCATCGATGGCACGTGCGAGCGTGGCCCAGGTGCGGGAGGTGACCTCCAGGCGGGCAACACGCTTCATCAGCGCCTGTGCGCGCTGCGGCTCGGACCAGAGGTCGGGGTCCTCGGTCTGGGAGCGGAGGTCAGCTAACTCGCGGTCGAGCGCGGGCAGGTCAAAGTCGCACCTGAACATCCCGCACTCTGGCCTGCAACTCGGCGATCCGTGCTCTAAGTTCGTCCATGCACCTATGTTCTCACGCGGGGGGCGGGAGGTGCGAGTTACCCGCCGACTGCCGCCTTCAGCGTGTTGGCGAGCAGCATGGCGATGGTCATCGGGCCGACGCCGCCGGGAACCGGGCTGATCGCGCCGGCGACTTCTTTCACCGCATCGAAGTCCACGTCTCCCGCGAGGCGGAAGCCAGACTTCGTGCCGGGGGCTTCGACGCGGTTCGTGCCGACATCGATGACGACGGCGCCGGGACGGACCATGTCGGCGGTGACGGTGCGCAGTCGACCGGCGGCGACGATGAGGATCTCGGCCTCGCGGGTGACGGCACCGAGGTCGCGCGTGCCGGTGTGCGCGATGGTGACTGTCGCGTTGCCGCCGGGCGCCTTGTTGCCGAGCAGCAGCGCCAGCGGCTTCCCGACCAGCATCGACCGGCCGACGACGACGACGCGCGCGCCCGCCGGATCGACCCCGGAGCGCAGCAGCATCTGCTGCACGCCCGCCGGGGTGCACGGCACCATCACGGGCTCGCCCTGCACCAGCCGCCCGAGGCTGATCGGGTGCAGGCCGTCCACGTCCTTGTCGGGGTCCAGCGCGGTCATCACCGCAATCTCGTCGAGGCCCGCGGGAAGCGGAGTCTGCACCAGGATGCCGGAGACCGCCGGGTCAGCGTTCAGGCGCGCCACCTCGGCCAATAGTTCGGCCATCGAGGTAGTCGCGGGCAGCCGCAGCGTGTCGGAGGTCATGCCGACCTCGGTGCAGGCGGCGCCCTTGTTGCGGACGTAGGTCTGCGAGGCGGGGTCGTCGCCGACGAGCACGGCGGTGAGATGGGGTGGTCGGCCGCCGGCAGCGACGTGCGCGCGAACGCGCTCCGCTACCTCGGCACGCACCTCGGCCGCAATCGCCTTGCCATCGATGATTCGAGCGGTCACGCGGGGAGTATGGCACGGGCGCGTGCTAGAATCGCGGCCCGTGAGTACCCATGCCGTTGGCGTCGACATGATCGAGACCACCCGCGTCCGCGAGGTGCTGGAGAAGCACCCGGAGCGGTTCCTCTCGCGCGTCTTCACACCGGAGGAAGTCGCGTTCTGCCGCGGACGCGTGCAGGAGCTCGCAGCCCGCTTCGCCGCCAAAGAGGCCGTGATGAAGGCGCTCGGCACCGGGGCGCGCTCCGTCGGCTGGCGTGAGATCGAGGTGCTGCCGGACCGCCGAGGCAAGCCGCTGGTCTACCTCTACGGCGGCGCTCTGGAACGCGCGGGCACGATTGGCCTCGAAGCGATCGATATCTCGCTGAGCCATCTCGCGGACATGTCGATCGCGGTCGTGGTGTGCACGCAGCAGATCCTCGAGCAGGATCCCGCCGCCGCCCGGGAGCGCCTCGTCGCCCGTCTGCGCGAACGCGGGCTGCTCGCATGAGGGCCGGGCCGCCAGCGGCCTCTATTGGGCGCGGCCTCGGTGTTCGCGCCGTGAGGTTCCGATGAAGCTCGTGACGGTGGCGCAGATGCGCGCGCTGGAGGCGGCCACCGAGGCGACCGGCATCTCGACCGCGACGCTGATGGAGCGCGCGGGAGTGTCCGCGGGGCAAGAAGCCTGGATGGTGGTCAATCAGAGCGACCAGCGACCGGTGCTGGTGCTCGCCGGCCCCGGCAACAACGGCGGCGATGGCATCGTCGCCGCTCGGCACCTGCACGAGATGGGCGCGACCGTCCACCTCTACCTGCTGCGCCCACGCGCCGACGATGACCCGGTCTGGCGCGAGGGACGCGAACTGGGCGTGCCCGCATCGACGGCCGCCGGGGACCCCGACTTCGAACAACTGGACGCGATGCTGCGCGAGGCGAGTTGCGTACTGGATGCGGTGCTTGGCACCGGCGGCGGACGTGCCATCGAGGGCGATTTCGCCGCGGTACTCGACCGCGTGCGTGAGGCGCAGGAACGCGTGTCGAAGCCGGGCGGGCCGCTGACCGTGATCGCGCTCGACCTGCCGAGCGGCGTCGACGCCGATACCGGCACGGCCGACCCGCACACGGTACGCGCAGACATGACGGTCTGCTTCGGGCACGTGAAGGTCGGGCTGTACCAACTCCCCGCCCGTGAGTTGTGTGGCGAGATCATCCCGATCGACATCGGCATCCCGGCCGCGCTCTCCGCTGACCTGCCGTACGAAGAGATCGACGCGCGCACGACACGACTCGCCGCGCCCCCGCGCCCCCTCGGAGCGCACAAGGGAACCTTCGGGCGCGCGACGATCGCCGCAGGTTCGCTGCGCTATCCCGGCGCCCCGCGACTGGCCGCCGAGGCGTGCGCGCGCAGCGGCGCGGGCCTGACCGCACTCGCGTTGCCCGATGTTGTGCAACCGCTGGTCGCCCCCTCGTTCCCCGACGCGATTCACGAGCCGCTGCCCTCGGCGGCTGGCGCGATGCGCGGCGCCGAGGCTGCCCGCGTGTTGCTGCGTGCGCTGCCCGGGACAGACGCGCTGCTGGTCGGACCGGGGTTGGAGCACACCGTCGCGACCGAGGAGTTCGTCCGCTCACTGCTGGCCGGCCTGGACGGCATCGATGGGTTGCGCGCGGTGGTGCTGGACGCGGACGCGCTGAACGTACTTGCTGGGCATCCCGCCACCGGCGGTCAGGGCGGGTGGCCGGACTGGTCCGCCGTGCCCCGCGTGCTCACCCCCCACCCCGGCGAGATGGCTCGTCTGCTGCGCTGCACCGTCGCCGAGGTGCAGGCTCACCGCCTCGATCGCGCGGTGGAGTACGCGCGCGCCACACGAAGCACCGTCGTGCTGAAGGGTGCGGGCACCATCGTGGCCGCGCCGGACGGTCGGGCGCGCGTCTCCCCCATCGCGAATCCGATGCTGGCGACGGGCGGCACCGGTGATGTGCTGGCTGGCCTGATCGTCGGATTCATCGCCCAAGGCCTCGATCCGTTCGAGGCAGCCTCGGCGGCGGTGTATGTGCACGCGGAGTGCGGAGCACAGGTCGCGCAGGAGCGCGGCGCCGCCGCGGGGCTCGCCCAGGACCTGCTATCCGTGCTGCCGACAGTGCGCCGTGCGTTAGATGGAGATTAACGCGTGTACTCGACTGCTCTGATACCATCACCTCACGCGACAGGTTCGCGCGGCGCCTGAAGTTCTGGCGGTGGGTTGGCCCTGCCGTTGACGTGATTTCCCGCGCGCGCACCGTCCGATGGAGGTTCGGGGCGTGACAGACACTCCCACCACCGGCACTGCTCCCACCGACGAGCCGGACACGGATCCGCTCGCGTTGCTGTTCCCTGGCCAGGGTTCGCAGGCTCCCGGCATGGGCCGTCGTGTCTTCGAGCACTCGGGCGCGGCGCGCGAGGTGTTCGCCGAGGCGAGCGAGTACACCCACCTCGACATCGCGGCGATCTGCTTCGAGGGGGACGCGGACTCGCTGGCGGAGACTACCTACACACAGCCCGCCGTCGTCACCACTTCGATCGCGATCATCGCAGCGATGCGCGAGAAGTTGCACGAGGTCGGCCAGCGCGTGCGGCCACGCCTGTTCGGCGGGCACTCGCTCGGGCTGTTCAGCGCCGCCGTCGCCGCCGAGGCGCTCACCTTCCGCGATGCCCTGTTCATGGTGCTGGAGCGTTCGAAGCTGATGAGCAGCTTCAACAGCGCGCGACCAGTCGGCATGGCCTCGATCATCGGTCTCGACGCGGAGGCGGTGCGCGCGATCTGCGTGGACGCGACCTTGTCGCCGGCGGACCGTGTGGACGTGGCGAACTACAACCTGGACAACCAGACCGTGATCAGCGGCGACCTGGCTGCGCTTGAGCGCGGGATGGAACGAGCCCGCGCTCAGCAGGGCAAGGTCATCCAGTTGAAGGTGAAGGTCTCCTCCCACACGCCGCTGCATGTGGATCAGGCGCAGGCGTTCGCCCAGATGATCCACGAAGTTCCCATCGCGGATCCGCAACGCCCCATCGTCTCCAATCGCAGCTCGGAGCTCCTGCGCACCGGCGCCGAGCTGCGATTGGAGTTCGAGCAGCAGCTCTGCTCGCCGGTGTACTGGGCGGACAATGTCCGCCGCATGTGCCGCGAGGGCGTGGACACCTTCGTCGAGGTCGGCCCGGGGCACGTGCTCGCGCGGATGGTGAAGCGCATCTCAGACAGCCTGATCACGGTCTCCCTCGACGATGCCGAGGTGGAGCCGATCCCGATCTCCATCCTGCCAGCGGAACTGGCGCGCTAGCCCATGCGTCGCGTCGTCGTCACCGGCATCGGGCTGATCACGCCGCTCGGCAACGACACCGCCTCGACGTGGGATGGCCTGGTCGCGGGGCGCTCTGGCATCGGCTACGTCACGAACTTCGACGCGTCGATGTACGAGTTCCCGATTGCCGGCGAGGTGCGCGGGTTCGAACCGGAGCGCTTTGTCGATGCAAAGCTGCTGCGCCGCATCGACCGCTCGTCGGCGCTGGCACTGGCCGCGACGCGTCTCGCCGTCGACGACTCGCAACTCGATGTCTCGTCGCTGCCGCCGGACAGCATCGGCTGCGTCCTCGGCACCGGCATGGGCGGCGCACACCTGCTGATCGAGAATCAGCGACTGTTCGATGAGAAGGGCCCACGCCGGGTCAGCCCGTTCATGGTCACCAGCATGCTGCCCGACACCGCCACCGGTCTGGTGGCGATCACGCTGGGCGTGCGCGGCCCGAACTTCGCGATCACCGCTGCCTGCGCGACCGGCGGCGCGGCCCTCGGCGAGTGTGCCGAGGTCATCGCGCGCGGCGACGCCGATGTGATGATTGGCGGTGGCTTCGAGGCGCCACTGCGCCCGATCTACTACGCGGGCTTCCACGCCATGCGCGCCCTGGCGGAGCACGCCGACCCGACACAAGCGTCCCGCCCGTTCGACAAGGACCGCAACGGCTTCGTCATCTCCGAGGGCGCCGGCATCCTGATCCTCGAGGAATTGGAGCACGCGCTCGCTCGCGGGGCGCGCATCTACGCCGAGTGGAAGGGCGCGGGCACCTCCAACGACGCGTTCGATATGGTTGCCGCCGCCGAGGATGGCCGCGGCATCGCGGGCGCGATTCAGCGTTCCCTCCGCCGCGCCGACCTCGCACCTGACGCCATCGATTATGTCAATGCGCACGGCACCGGCACCCCGCTCAACGACCGAGTGGAGACGCACGCCCTGCACTCGGTGTTTGGCGATCACGCGGCACGACTGTTGGTGTCGTCGACGAAGTCGATGACCGGTCACATGATGGGCGCCGCGGGAGCCGTCGAGGGCGCCGTGGCCGCCCTCACCTGCCACTACCAGGTGGTGCCACCCACCATCAACTACACCACGCCCGACCCGGACTGCGACCTTGATTACGTGCCCAACGAGGCGCGACACGCGACCATCCGAAACGCGATGAGCACCTCGGTGGGGCTCGGCGGGCACAACTCCTCGATCATCTTCGGACGCTGGGAGGGTGCGTAATGACTACTGCCTATGAGCCGCGACGCGTCGTGGTGACGGGGGTCGGCCTTGTGACGGCCGTCGGGAACACGCGCGAGGAGACGTGGGCGGCGCTGCTGGCCGGCAAGAACGGCATCGTGCCGGTGACGCTATGCGACACGGATGGCCTCGCCTCGCGCATCGCGGGTGAGGTTCAGGGGTTCGACCCGCTGAACTTCATCGACCGCAAGGACGCGCGGCGCATGGACCGCTTCGTGCAACTGGCCGTCGCCGCGACCGCCGAGGCGCTGGCGCACTCCGGCCTCGACGTGGCAGCGAACGCCGACCAGGTGGGCGTGATGATCGGCGCCGGGATCGGCGGGCTCACCACGCTGGAGGAGCAGTTCCACACGCTGTTCGAGAAAGGCCCGGACCGCATCTCGCCGTTTCTGGTGCCGATGTTCATCTCGGACATGGCGGCCGGGCAGGTCTCGATCCAGTTCGGCGCGCGCGGGCCCAACTACAACACGGTCTCGGCGTGCGCCTCCGGCGCGGACGCGCTGGGCACCGCCCTCGAGGTGATCCGCCGCGGCGACGCGGTGGCGATGCTGGCCGGCGGCGCGGAGTCGGCGATCACGCGCATGGGGCTCGCCTCCTTCGCCGCGTCGCGCGCGCTCTCGACGAAGCGCAACAACGACCCGGAGCACGCGAGCCGGCCGTACGACCTGCATCGCGACGGCTTCGTACTCGCCGAGGGTGCGGCCACCCTCGTGCTGGAGGACCTGGAGTTCGCGCAGGCGCGCGGCGCGACGATCCTCGCGGAGTTCATGTCCTACGGGCAGTCGGCGGACGCGTTCCACGTCACGCAGCCCTCCGAGAACGGCGAGGGCGCGGCGCGCGCGATGCAGATCGCCCTGCGCAAGGCGGGCATCGCCGCCAGCGCAATCAACTACATCAACCCGCACGGCACCAGCACGCCACTGAACGACAAGTTCGAGACGATGTCGGTGAAGGCGGTGTTCGGCGAGGCGGCGCGCGGCATCCCGATGTCGTCGACGAAGTCGATGGTCGGGCACAGCCTCGGCGCGTGCGGCGGCATCGAGGCGGGCGTGACGGTGCTATCGCTGCGCGACCAGCGCATCCACCCGACGCGCAACCTCATCGTCCCCGACCCGGACTGCGACCTCGACTACGTCCCGGAGGGCCCTCGCGACCTCGCCATCGAGTACGCGATGTCCAACTCGCTGGGCTTCGGCGGCCACAACTCGAGTCTCATTTTCAGGCGGTGGGGCGAGTAGGGGGGTTCCGCTCGAAAGCGTCTCGGAAGAGACGTTGCACTCCCAGAGCACGGGCAACCAGTGCCGCAGCCACCCACGCCAGACTTTCGTATTCTGCGTTCCTTGTCTCCGGATCCGCCGACAAGCGCCCCGAGTGCACCTATTCGTTACGGACGCGAATTGCCCTGTAGGCGGCGGAATGCCGGGACGCAGCGTTCCCACCAATCGCAGCCCGGCTCATCACGTTCGACAACACGCGACGGAGCGGCACACGCTCCAGTTGCAGTAGGAGCCCCTCGATCCGCGAAAGCATTCCGTTTCTTAGGTTCGCGTCCCCGATCCTGTCGCTTAGCACGAGGCGACTGGCTTCGAGCAATTCAGCCCGTAACGTCGGGGGAATCTCGGACGACGCTTCCGCCGCGACATATCGACGCGCGACGGCTGGCAAGATCGCATCGATAAGGCTCGCTGCCGACAGCGAACACACCTCGATAACCGAATCCCAACTGCACGCTTCGAGGTAATGATGAATCCACCCGCGCATTCGGGTTTTTTCAGGCTCCGGGAGTCCTAGATACCGATCGAGCATCTCCTGACAATCCCAGCGTACCGAACGAAAAGCAAGGGGATGCCGCGCTCTCCGCGTTGTTCGCCGACTCCGTAGCTCGGTGAATAGGATCGCCCCCTCCACAAAGAAGTCTAGTTGGTAGAAGCTCCCGAGATTGCCCGACTCGAGCGAGAGGACAGTGGTGAGCGAATCTACGCAGTCGGCGAGCAGCCTCTCGCCCACTCGGCCAGATACGTTCCCATCGTGCGTCTCAAAGAAGCCACCGACGCGTTCGAAAGTCCTTTCGGCCTCGTCCCGACCGACCAACGGGGCAACGACAATAGGCAGTCCCGCAGCTTGAATCGCAGACGCGCGGCCAAAGTAGTTGCAGAGGACGAAATCAACGCGATCGGCGACCGCCGGCATCCCGCGCTCGATGAGAGCCTGATACAGGGGAGCGATCAGGCGTGCCGAGTTGCAGCCGAAGATGCATTCGTTCATCACGACGCCGCTCGTCCAGCGGTTATTCGAAGAAAGTTGTCCCATGTTCTCAACAGAAACTGTGGCCGTTCGGTCTCCGGAGAGCGTGCCGTGGAACTGCCAGCCCTCATCGTCCATGACGATGTCGTGGCCACGGGTGCCCAAGATCACCTGGCCGGAAATCAACTGAACTAGCCGGAAGGACACAGGGATCTGTTCCTCACCGCGAAGGAGATAACCGACCCCCTCGAAGTCGGCGCGCGAGATGCCCAAGCGATCGATGAATTGCATTGGGTGAAGTCTTCGTTGGTCGCTGGTACGTGCATCGGCACGCGAACCACGGCGCGGATACGAGGATAGCCGCGCTCCACTGCCGCGCGCGATACACTCCCACCAGCCCCTCCCCGGAGCCAACGCCCTATGACCACCACCTCAGCCGACGCAACGATCCTCGAGGGTTCGGGGGGGCGGCGGTGGCGCGTGCGCGGAGCCGCCGACCTGCTCGCGTTCGCGGGAGCGCCGTGGCCTGCGCTGGTCTCGACGCTGCTCTCCCATCGCGACGTGCATGACACCGCCGAGGGGCACGCATACCTCGGCGAGCCGGGGGAGCTGACCGACCCGCGGCTGATGCCCAACCTCGAGGTCGCGGTGGAGCGGCTGGCGCGCGCCTGCACGGCGGGCGAGCGGGTGGCGGTGTTCGGCGACTTTGATGTCGACGGCGTCACCTCGACGACCATCCTCACCGAGGGGCTGAGCGCGCTCGGCGCGGTGCCGTTGCCGTACATCCCCGACCGCTTCACCGAGGGCTACGGCCCCAACGTCGCGGCCATCGAGGCGCTGCACGCGCGTGGCGCGACCGTGCTGGTCACCGCCGACTGTGGCACCTCGGCGGTGCACGAGGTCGCGGCGGCGAATGCGCTGGGCATGGACGTGATCGTGATCGACCACCACACCGTGCCAGACGAGCTGCCCGAGGCGCTGGCGATCGTGAACCCGAAGCTCAACGGCTCCGAGTACGGCAGCGAGCCCGCCGCCTGCGGGGTGGCGTACAAGGTGGTGCACGACCTGCACGACCGGCTGGGCGTGGCGTACGACCCCGCGCCGCATCGCGCGCTGGTGGCGCTGGGCACGGTCTGCGACCTGGCACCGATGCTGGCGGAGAACCGCGACCTGGTGCGCATCGGCATGGACGCGCTGCGCACCTCCAAGCGGCCGGGGCTGCTGGCGCTGGCGGACTCGGCGGGCATTGAGCTGCGCGACGTCGACGCCGAGGCGTGCGGCTGGGTGCTGGGCCCACGCATCAACGCGGCGGGGCGGATGGAGCACGCGCGCATCGCGCTGGACATGATGCTCGCCACCACCGAGGAGGAGGCGCGCCCGCTGGCCGCCCGCCTCGCCTCGCTGAATGAGCAGCGGCGCGATCAGACCGCAGCGGCGTTCGAGCTGGCGGGCAGTGCGCTCACGCACGAGCAGGGTGAGGCGGCGCTGGTGTTCGTCGCGTCCGAGGCGATCTCATCGGGCATCGTCGGGCTGGTCGCATCGCGGCTCGCGGACCAGCACCAGCGTCCGGCGATCGTCGCGCAGATCGCCGGTGACGAAGCACGGGCGTCGTGCCGCTCGATCCCGGAGTTCGACATCACTGCGCTGCTGCGACGTAACGCCGGGCTGTTCAAGCGCTTCGGCGGGCACCGCGCGGCGGCCGGCTTCACCATCGACGCATCGCGACTCGACGAGGTGCGTGCGGTGCTGCTCGCCGACGCCGCGCTGCACCTCGACGCGTCGAGCATCGTCCCCACGATCGATATCGACGCCGAGCTGCCGTTGCGCGATGTGAACACCGAGGTGTTGAAGTGGCTCGGCCGGCTTGGGCCGCACGGCATCGGCAACGCGACTCCCACGTTCCTCTCGCGCGGCGTCACGGTCATCGACACGCGCATCGTCGGCAAGAACGGCACGCACCTGCAATTCAAGCTGCGCGAGGGCCGCGTGACCTGGAGCGCGATCGCCTTCGGCGCAGCGGAACGCGCTGTCCCCGCGGGCGAGGCGGCCGATGTCGTCTACACGTTCCGTCGCGACAGCCTGCGTGGCACGCTCCAACTGGAGGTGCTCGACCTGCGCCCGGCGCAGTAGTCGGCGCACCGCACCGCACCGCACCGCACCGCACCGCACCGCACCGCACCGCACCGCACCGCGACACAGATGCTCGCTGGTACTCGCCACGCGGGTGGATGTCGAGCAGCGCGTTGGGAGCGCGGGAGCGCGGGAGCGCGGGAGCGGGAACGCTACACGCGCGTGCGACGCCAAACGGTGCGGTACTGTCGGCCCACGATCGCCTCGCGCAGCTCGACAAGTTCCAGCGCGCGCAGTTGGCGGTACGCGCGTCGCGCAGCCGCGAGTGTTCGCCCATCGCCACACCGGTCGAGGCGTGCCAAGACGCGCTCCCAAACGCCGGACCATTCCAGCGCGCTGACGCTGCGTGCCCACGGGATCATGGTGATCGACTGCGGGCGGCCGAAACCGGGACGCAGCTTGCGCAGTGTGGCGAAGCGCTCCTGTGCGTTATCGACCATCGGCACCACACGCACCAACGGGCCATCGCCCGCGGGCTGGCCGTCCGCCTGAGTACAGCGAGTGTCGATGAGGAGGGTCTGGCGCAGGATCGGGAAGTGGAAGGTCACGACCTCCGCCTCGTCGATGTTCTGGATCACGGCCTCGATATCGATATCGTAGCCGCCGTCGATCATCTAGCGGCCCGACGCGATGCGCAGGAAGCGCGTGCGACCAACGCGTACCTCGTCGCCAGCGCGCAGCTCGGCGGCGAAGTCGGTGACTGGCTCGCCGTTCAGACGCACGGCACCCTGTGTGACCAGTCGACGCACCTCGCCCGCGCTCTTCGCGAGGCCGGCAGTCAGCAGCACGTGGTCGAGGCGCTCCGTCTCGGCCTGCAGGATGTGCTCCTGCATCTCGTCTGGCGTCTCGCGTCGCTGGAACGTCGACTCGAAGTACGACTGCGCAGCCTCGGCTGCCTCGCGCGGGTACATCGTGCTCGTGACCTCAAGGGCGAGGCGCTTCTTGGCCTCGATCGGCGCAACGGCACCCGCAGCGACATCGGCGAGCAATGCCTGCGCGTCCGCCGGCGGGACGTTGGTGAGCAGCGTGAAATAGTTCGGCACGGCGCTGTCGGGGATGGACATGACCTTGCCGAACATGCTGTTGGGCGCCTCGTCGACGCCGATGTAGTTGCCGAGGGACTTCGACATCTTCTCGTGCCCATCGGTGCCGACCAGCAGGGGCAACGTGATCACGATCTGCGGCGGCTGGCCAAACTCCTCCTGGAGCTTGCGACCTGCCATGAGGTTGAAGAGCTGCTCCGTACCACCGACCTGCACGTCCGCGTGCAACGCCACCGCGTCGTACGCCTGCATCAGGCCGTACAGGAACTCGCTCAGATACACCGGCTCCTCGCGCTCCATGCGCCGCGCGAAATTGTCGCGCTTCAGGAACTCAGCAACCGTGAAGTACGAGCAAAGCTTGATGACGTCGGCGAACGAGAGCGCACCCAGCCACTCGGCGTTGTACCGCACGGTGGTGCGCGCACTGTCGAGGATGCGGCCGGCCTGCTGCTCGTAGGTCGCGGCGTTCGCGGCAAGCGTATCCGCGGTCACCATCGGACGTCGGCGGTCGCGGTCGGAGGGGTCGCCGATGAGGCCCGTGAAGTTGCCGATCAGGAACGTAATCTCGTGCCCGAAGTCCTGGAACTGGCGCATCTTGCGCATGGACAGCGTGTGTCCGAGGTGGAGGTCGACCGAGGTCGGGTCATATCCGCAGTAGATGCGGAGCGGGCGATCCTCTTCCAGCCGCGCACGCAGCTCGCGCTCCATGATGCGGCGCGTCGTGTCGTCGCCGAAATCGGTGCCGCGCATCAGCACGGCCATCTGCTGGCCGACTGGCGCCATACGTCGTGCGGTGGTCATTGCCGCGTGCTCACTGGAAGTACGCCCTCGCCGCCTCGACGTCTGCGTGAATCTGTTGGACGAGTGCATCTGCACCATCGAAGCGCTGCTCAGCGCGCAGGCGGTGCAGCAACTCGATGCGCACGACATGGTCGTACACCTCGGCGGAGAAGTCGAGCACGTACGTCTCGACACGCCGACGCGTGCCATCGAACGTGGGCTGAGTCCCGATGTTCGTCAGCCCGCGCCAGCGCTGGCCCAGCACCTCCACCTCGGTCACGTACACCCCGTTGGGGGGGAGCGCCTGGTCCGCGCTGACACCCACGTTCAGCGTGGGGAAGCCGATGGTGCGGCCGCGCTCGTCCCCGTGGAGCACGGGGCCACGCAAGGAGTACGGCCGACCGAGGAGGCTCAGGACCTCTTCCATCTCGCCCGCCGCCAGCGCGCGCCGGATACGGGTGGAGGAGATGTCTTCCCCGCTTCCGGCCACCAGCGGTACCGTCACCACCTGGAACCCGAGCGTCGCTCCGATCTCACGCAGGCGCGGGATATCGCCGACACGCCCCCGCCCCAGGTGGAAGTCCTCGCCGACCACGAGTACCGCCATCCCGGCGTCCTCTACGAGCATCCGACAGAAGTCCTCGGCGGAGACGAGCGCCAGCTCGGAAGTGAACTGTACGACCGCCACCCAGTCGGCGCCGGCTTCTCGGAGCAACTCGACGCGCTGCTCCAGCGTGGTGATGTAGGAGAACGCGACTTCCGGGTGCAGCACCGTTACCGGGCTGGGATGGAACGTGACGACTCCCCTGCCGAGGCCTGTCGCGCGTGCCTCGTCACCGACCTGCGCGATGAGCGCACGGTGCCCGCGATGCACCCCATCGAACACGCCGACGGTCAGCGCATTGCGCCCGGGCGTGGCGGCATGCCGTAGTTCGTCCCGCAGCAAGAGCACTGCCGCAGTCCCCTTCCTCAACCGATCAGCGATAGCGCGAGCGACCCGTGACCCATGCGCTCAAGCGGAGGCGGATCGTACCGGATTGTGGCGTTGGCTGGTGGGGCCTAGAAGCCCTCTAACTCATCGGCGACCAGATCCACGGCATCTTCTGCGCCTGCGGCATCGCCATCGAGTCGCACGAGGTCGATGTCCCCGAACACCTCGGACTGGCGAGCGTCGAGGAAGCGCACCTTGATCAGCTCCAGCACGGCCAGGAACTCGACGATGATCGCGAGCCGGGTCGCGGGCACCTCGGACAGCAGGCTCCGGAACGAGGTCTGACCATCGCGCCGCAGACGGTCCATCAGCAGCCGTACGCGGTCCGCCAGCCGCACACGCTCCCGAGGCATGGCGCGCACCGGGCGCTCCTCCGGGGCGCGCTCCAGCACCTCCCGCAGCAGCCCCACCAACGAGGCAAGCGTCACGCCCTCCAGGCCCAGCGCCGGGGGCAGTGCGGGCGGTGGTGCGCCGCGCCGATAGGCCATGCGGTGCTCGCTCTCGAGCTCGCGCAATTGTTCCGCCGCGTAGCGGAAGCGCCGGTACTCCTGCAGCGCCCGAATCAAGTCCTCCGGGTCGGCGTCATCCTCGGCGGCAATGGGGGCGGCATCCGGGTCGCGCGGCAGCAGCGCCCGCGACTTCAGCAGCAGGAGGCGCGCACCGACGCCGATGAACTCCGCCAGCGCATCCAGATTCAGACGGTCGGCGCCGCGAAGATGCTTCAGGTATTGCTCGGTCACGGCCAGCAGCGACACCTCGGTGATGTCGAGGCGGCGCTCGTCGAGCAGGTGGAGCAGCAGCGCAAGCGGCCCCTCGAAGGTCGTCAACTGCAGGACGAAGGCCGCCGGATCGTCGGCCGCGCCATCGACCACCGGGACCACCGCGACTGTCGCCGGCAGCTCCGCAGCAACCTCGGTTGCCGGTGGCTCTACCGAGACCGGAACGGCGCCAGTATCGCCTGTGGCGTCGACGATGTCGGGCACGGCGGTCAGGCGACCGGCACGGGACGGTCAGCGAATGGCCGTCCGATGGCGTTGGCCACCTTCGCGCATTCACGCATCAAGTGCGCAAAGTTGCCGGGGGTCAGCGACTGCGCGCCGTCCGACAGCGCGTGATCCGGATTCGGATGCACCTCGATCATCAGGCCGTCCGCCCCAACCGCGAGGCTGGCCATCGACATCGGCTTCACCAGGCTCCACTTGCCGGTGCCGTGGGAAGGGTCCGAGATCACCGGCAGGTGACTGAGTTGCTTGACCAGCGCGACGGCGTTCAGGTCCAGGGTGTTGCGCGTCGCGGTCTCGTAGGTGCGGATGCCGCGCTCGCAGAGGATGAGATCGCTGTTGCCCTGGTTCAGGATGTACTCAGCGGCCAGTAGCCACTCCTCGATGGTTCCGGCGAGCGCGCGCTTCAGCATGACGGGCTTGTGCGTCTTGCCCGCCTCCTCCAGCAGCACGAAGTTCTGCGTGTTGCGAGCGCCAATCTGCAGCACGTCCGAGTACTCCGCGACCGCTTCCACATCGCGCTCCGAGAGCAGCTCCGTGATCACCGGCATGCCGAACTCATCGCCCGCGCGGCGCAGCAGCTTCAGGCCGGGCACGCCCAGCCCCTGAAAGGAATACGGCGAGGAGCGAGGCTTGAACGCGCCGCCGCGCAGGACGTGCGCACCCGCGTCGTGGACACCTCGTGCCGCCGCCCAGAGCTGATCCTCGGTCTCAATGGAGCAGGGACCAGCCATCACGACCGGCCGGCCGCCACCGACCTGGATACCGTATGGCAGCTTCACCACGGTGTCGTTCGGCTTCACCTCGCGGCTGGACAGCTTGTACGGCTTGGAGATGCGGACCACATCGTCCACGCCGGCCATCACGGAGAGGTCGTCCCGAAGCTCCGGGTACACCTGCCCCAGGACGGCGATCACGGTGCGCGACTCGCCGGAGATCTCCTGCCCGCGCAGGCCGCCTTCCTTCAAGCGCGCGAAGACCGCGTCGCGCTGCTGCTCCGTGCGGTCCATCTTCATGATCACAATCATCGGGCTGCCTCCGTGGTCAATTGCGACGCTGAGGATTACGTGGCAGTGCTGGATGTGGAACCTGCGCCCGTCGACGGCGGAGCGTCGCTTGGTGGGGTGGATGCCGCGCCGGGGACCAGATCGGGGCGCAGCACCTGCGCGCCCCGCAGGTAGATGTGCTTCAACTCACTCAACCGCAGGTCCGTGTTCACATAGATGAGGATGCGCACGCATCGTTGCAGGCTGCCGGGAACACCCATCTCGTGCCCGCACATCAGCGCGACGTCCGTCCAACCCGCCTCGCGCGCGGCCACCGCGGGGAACTCCGCGTTCAGGTCGGGCGACGTCGAGAAGATCACTGAGGCAACCAACTCGTGATCGATGTTGTTCGCCTCGATCAGCGCGGCGAACAACTCACGCGTGGCATCCAGGATGGCCTCGCGTGTGTTGGCCTCGGCAGTGGTGGCGCCTCGAATTCCGCGTACAAGCATGATGCTGGGACTCCATGCGGGGTGCGTTGTGTACCGTGCTCTCGAACAGCCTACGTCACTCCCGAGGTGTCGCGGGGCGATGCGTCAGAGGACGAATCGCGGCGTACCACGTACGGGATGCGGTTGCGGCCCGCCGCCCTCACAACCGTCGCACCGCAATATACCAACATGCGGCACGGGAACGCCGTGCCGCATGCTCCTCAGTCGGCAGTGGCCGCAGCGCGTCCATCACGTCCAGCCAGCCCTTCGACGAACGCGCGCACCGTCTCCGCGCGACGCTCGAGCGGGGCCGCCTCGACCGCCTGCACGAACGCACTCCCCACCACGACCGCATCGGCGACCCGGCCCATGACCTCGACCTGCTCTGGCGTCGAGATGCCGAAGCCGATCGCCAGTGGCAGATCCGTCTCCTGACGCACCCGCGCCAGGAACGCAGGCACCTCGTCCGAGAGGGCCGTACGCGATCCGGTGACGCCAGCAACACTAACGCAGTAGATGAACCCGCTCGCGTGAGCCGCGACCAGCGCGATGCGGTCGAGGGTGGACGTGGGTGCCAGCAGGTATACGAGGTGGAGTCCGGCTGCCCGCGCGGGCACTTCCAACTCCGCCGCCTCTTCCGGCGGCAGGTCGACGATGATCAGACCGTCGACGCCTGCCTCCGCGGCATCGTGGACAAAGCGGTCCATCCCGTAGGCGAGCAGCGGGTTGCAGTAGCCCATCAGCAGCAGCGGGATCGAAACGCCCGCGCCTCGAATCTCCCGAACCGCCGCCAGCACCTTCGGCACCGACACGCCCTGCGCGAGCGCCTGCTGGTAGGCCAGTTGGTTGGTCGCGCCGTCCGCCAGCGGGTCGGAGAACGGCATACCGATCTCCAGCGCGTCCGCGCCACCCGCCACCGCGGCGAGCGCGATCTGGAGGGTCGCGTCGGGTTCCGGCCAGCCGCCGGGCACGAAGGGAATCAGCGCCGGGCGTCCCAGCGCGTGCGTGCGTGCAAACATCTCGGCGAGGCGATCACTCATGGCTTCGGAGGGTACCAGCGCAACGGACTGGACCGCCACTTCCGCGCCGCGCGTCGGCTTCGATGATCAATTCGATGGTCAATTCGTGAGCGCGGCGATGCTCACCGCGAACGAGATCCCGTTCACCAGCGCGTGCACGACGATCGGCGGCCAGAGCGAGCGCGACTCCTCCATCAACCACGCGAACAGCATACCGATCAGGCTGTATGGGAGGACAACACTCAGGTTGAGGTGGAACGCGCCGAACGCGGACCCACTCACCGCCAGCGCGAGCGGCATCGACCAGAACCCGCGCAGCCCTCGATACAACAGCGCGCGAAAGAACAGCTCCTCGCAGACGGGCGCCAGCAGCACCACGGTGACGGCCATCACCGCGACCAGCGCGACACCCTCGTCGCCGCTCAGTGGTACCGGGTTACCACGCGTGAACATCGAGACATCGAAGCCCGCGCGCTCAGCGAGGCGGAGCAGCAGCACGTAGCCGACCAGGATGCCGTACGCGCCCAGCCACGCCGGCACCGCCAGCCGCCACGTGGTTGGGCGCACGAACCCGAGTTCGCGCAGCGAAACGCCTCGGCGGGCGGCAAGCAGCAGCACGATGCCGCCCAGCGCCAACTCCAGCAGCACGGAGGCGCCCATGCCCACGGCTGCACCTCGCACGCGGAGCAGCACGAGGGCGGCGATCAGCAGCAGCGTAATCGCCGCCAGCGCCCCCACGCCCACGACGAGGTCACGCACCGGCCAGATGCGGCCGAGCACAGGCGCCGACGGTGGAGCAAGAACTTCGGGGCGATCGGCGAACATGCGAGCAGGGTATCAGCCGCGCCCGCGCCGCGTTGCGCACACCGGCGCGCCCGATGGCGCCTCCTACTCACCACCTCGACATCAGCATCGATGGTTCCGCGTGTACTCTCTGCGCAGGAGATCTGCCGTGGACACCACCTCATTGCTCGTACTGGCCGTCGCGGTCGTCGCCCTGGGTGCGGCGTGGTTCGCGTGGCGTCGCACCGGTCGCCTCAACGACGACCAATTCGCACAACTCGTCGGCGTGATCGTGCGTACCCAAGTGGCGGAGGCGCAGTCGCAGGCGCTGCAGCAGAACTCCGAGCAGTTCCTCGCGCTCGCCGAGACACGCCTACGCACCGAGACCGCCCGAGGCGAGGAACGACTGAAGGCGCGCGCAGACGAGATCGAGAAGGGACTGGAGACCGTCGGCACCGCGATCACCAAGCTCCGCGACTACGTGGAGTCAACGGACAAGACCCGAGGCGAGGGCGTCGCCAGCCTGGCCGCCGTCACCGCGGAGAGCCGCAAGACCATGGAAGCGCTGGGCGCGGCGACCGGGAAGCTCACGGAAGTGCTGGTCTCCGGCCAGGCGCGCGGCCAGTGGGGGGAGCGCATGGCGGAGGACATTCTCCGCGTCGCTGGCTTCGTGGAAGGCGTGCAATACCGGAAGAACACGCAACTCGATGCCGGCAGCGGTCGACCGGACTTTACGTTCCTGCTCCCGCAGACGCGCGTCCTGCACATGGACGTGA
This sequence comes from Chloroflexota bacterium, assembly GCA_003670575.1. Taxonomy (GTDB): domain Bacteria; phylum Chloroflexota; class Dehalococcoidia; order UBA2979; family UBA2979; genus RH-chloro-G1. Next base: position 37,494 of record QWRD01000006.1, on the reverse strand, counting down.
AGTTCCCACTCGCTGCGTACCTCCGGTACCTCGAGGCCGCGTCGGAGCCGGACCGGGCCGTCGCGGTGCACGACTTCCTGCGCGACGCGAGGGCCCGCATCCGCGAGGTGACGAACCGCGAGTACATCGACCCGGCCGGCGGAACGCTGGACTACGTGTTGCTGTTTGTCCCCAACGAGCAGGTCTATGGCTTCATCCACGAGAGCGACCCAGAGCTGCTGGACGGGGCACTTCGCCAGCGGGTGGTGATGTGCTCGCCGTTCACGCTGTTCGCCGTGCTCTCCGTCATCCGGCAGGCCATCGACAACTTCCACCTCACCCAGCGGACCGACGAGATATTGACGGTGCTCGGCGGCTTCAACCAGCAGTGGACGATATACAAGGACGCCGTCGGGCGAGTGGGGCGCGGGCTGGCGACGACGCAGAAGGCCTTCGACACGCTCTCAGGGCCGCGCACGCGGGTGCTCGACCGACACATCGAACGCGTCGAACGCCTGCGGGTCGACGCCGGTCTGCCCGCCGAAGTGCTGCCCGCCGCCGACGAGGCGCTGCTCGAACTTGGGGACGAGGAACTGCCCGGCGACGACGAGGACACCCAGCGCACGTAGCACGCGAGACGACGAGGGCGCACAACCGCACCCTCGACCACCGGCGTCGCGGCCTACAGCGTGACTCCGAGCGCCGCGGCGACGGTGCCCATGTCCTTGTCGCCACGCCCACTGAGGTTCAGCACCACCAGGTCGTTGCCGCCGAGACCCGCGACAAGCTTCGGCAGGTATGCGACGGCATGCGAGGACTCGAGGGCCGGGATAATGCCCTCGGTGCCGCACAGCATCTGGAACCCCGCCAACGCCTCCACGTCCGTGATCGCGACATACTCGGCGCGCTCGCTGGTCTTCAACCACGAGTGCTCTGGGCCGACGCCCGGGTAGTCGAGCCCCGCCGAGATCGAGTGCGCCTCGATCAGCTGGCCATCGGCGTCCTGGAGCAGATACGAGCGCGCGCCGTGCAGTACGCCCGGACGGCCCTTGCTCAGCGTCGCGGCGTGTCGCGCCTCGAGGCCCTCGCCCGCCGCCTCGACCCCCACAAGCCGCACCGGATCGTCGAGGAACGCCGAGAACAGCCCCATCGCGTTCGAGCCACCGCCGACACACGCGATCGCGACCGTGGGAAGTCGCCCCTCGGCAGCAAGCACCTGCTCGCGCGCCTCGATGCCGATCACGGACTGGAACTCGCGCACCATCGCGGGATAGGGGTGCGGCCCCACGACGGAGCCAAGCAAGTAATAGGTGTCGCGGACGTTGGTGACCCAGTCGCGGATCGCCTCGTTGATTGCGTCCTTCAGCGTGCGTGACCCGGCGTCGACGGGACGCACCTCGGCCCCGAGTAGCTTCATGCGGAAGACGTTCAGCGACTGGCGGCGGACATCCTCGGAGCCCATGTAGACGATGCACTGGAGCCCCAGCAGCGCGCACGCGGTTGCGGTGGCGACACCGTGTTGCCCGGCGCCGGTCTCCGCGACGATGCGTTGCTTGCCCATGCGGCGGGCGAGCAGCGCCTGCGCGAGCGCGGCGTTGATCTTGTGCGCGCCGGTGTGCGCAAGGTCCTCACGCTTCAGGTAGATCTTCGGGCCGCCCCGCGCGCCATTCGCCTCGGCGAGGTGTGCGGAGAGTCGTGCGGCGTAGGTCAGCGGCGTCGGCCGACCGACGTACGTGCGCAGCAGGTGGTCGAGCTCCCCGCGGAACGTCGGGTCGAGCATGGCCGCGTCGTACGCGGCTTCCAGCTCCGTCAGCGCCGGCATCAGCGTCTCGGGGACGTACTTGCCGCCGAACTCGCCGAAGTGCCCACGCTCGTCAGGCATCGGAGGGAGGGTGGTGGTCATCGTGCATCCGCCTCTCGCACGGCGCGGATGAAGGCGCGCACGCGGTCGTAGTCTTTGCGTCCATCAGTTTCCGTGCCGCTTGAGACATCAACGGCCCACGGGTGCACGGTGCGAATCGCCTCGCCGACGTTCTCCGGGTTCAGTCCGCCCGCAAGTAGCATCGGCACGCGCGAGGCAACCTCGCGAGCGACCTCCCAATCGAAGATGTGGCCGGTGCCGCCGCGATACGGCCCATGCGCGGTGTCCATCATTAGCGCCAGCGCGAACCCCGGCTGCACGAGCGTCATCGGGTCCGAGGGCGAGTCGAGCGGTGACACGTGCATCACCTGGATCACCTGCTTCGTCACCAGCAAGCAGTCCTCCCACGTCTCGTCGCCCGACAGTTGGACGAGGTCCAGTCCGACCTCCTCCGCAATCTCGTTCACTTCCTCGATCGGCTGGTCGGCGAAGATGCCGACGGTCAGCGGGCGCTTCGCCTCCAGGTACGTCTCCAGCACGCGCGAGCCGTGGCGGAACCACTCGCTCACCACCTCGCGGACGTGCGGCTGGGACGGAGGCGGCATCAGGAACTCGTGGCCCGAGAGCGGCCCGCCGAGGGCGCGTACCATCGCGTATGCCTCGTCCGGATCGACTTGGCGCGACGATTTCGCGAACACCATGCCGACGAAGTCCGCGCCCGCCTCGGCGGCAGCCAGTACATCGGCGGGAGTGCGGTTGCCGCATATCTTCACGAAGGTCATCTGTGGCGCACCCCCACGCTAGCCTTCCCCCGCCAGCGGCGAGGGGGCTCCATCCGCTCTCAGCAGCAGCAACTCGTGCGCCTTCGCGGCGATCGTCTCGCTCAACATCAGCGCCTCGCCGACCAGCACCGCGCTCGCGCCAGCATCGGCCATGCGCCGGGCGTCTACCGCGAACTTGATCGCCGATTCCGCAACAAGCGTCGCGTGCGGCGTGATCAGCGGCGCCAGTCGCTCCGTCGTGCCGAGGTCTTCCGCGAACGTGCGGAGGTCGCGGTTGTTCACGCCGATCACCCGCGCACCGGCGGCCAGCGCAGCCGCCACCTCCGCCTCATCGTGCACCTCGACCAACGGCTCCATGCCCTCTGCGCGCGTCAGCGCGATGAGATCACGCAACGCGTCGGGCGTGAGCATCATCACGATCAGGAGCAGCGCATCAGCGCCGTTCGCACGCGCCTCCAGCACCTGATACGGGTCGAAGATGAAGTCCTTGCGCAGCACCGCCGGACGGTCCGGGTCTTCCCGGAACGCGCAGCGCGCGGCGCGCAGATCGGCGACCGAGCCCCGAAACGACGTTGGCTCGGTGAGCACCGAGATTGCGGACGCTCCGGCCGCCGCATAGCGCAGCGCCTGTGCCTCGGCATCCAGATGCTCATCGAACAGTCCCTTGGACGGCGACGCGCGCTTGATCTCCGCAATCAGCCGCAGCCGCGCGCCAGCCGGAGCGGCGAGGCGCCCTTGGCGCAACCGCGCGACGAAGTCCACGCGCGCGCCCGGGAGTGAAGCCTCCAGCCCCGCGAATGCCGACTCCGGTGTCGCCGCGCGATCCTCGGCGAGGCGCAGCCGGCGGTCGGCGACGATGCGGTCGAGCACCGTCCCGGTCTCGCGTGCGCCATCGATGGCGATGTGCGCGGGCATTGGGTCGGGCCGCGCCTGTTCAACCACGACGGCTCGCCTCCACAAACGCCCCCAGTCGCGCGGCCGCATCGCCGCTGTCCATCACCGTACGCGCCTGCTCGACGCCTTGCCGAATCGTCGAGGCAAGCCCCAGCACGTACAACCCGGCGCCCGCGTTCGCGGCCACGAAGTCCCGCACCGCAGGAGCGCCGTCGCCGGTGAAGATCTTGCGCATAGTCACAGCGTTCTCCTGAGGGGTGCCGCCGGCCACCTCGGCCAGCGGATAAGTGGCCAGGCCGAGTTCATCCGGGGTGATGCGACGCTGCGTGACGGTCTCGCCGCGCACCTCGAAGGCGGTCGTCGGGCCTGAGACCGAGATCTCGTCCAGCCCCTCGTCGCCGCTCACCACCAGCGCGTGCCGCATCCCGAGCCGTGCGAGCACGTGCGCGAGTTTCTCGCCGATCGCCGCATTCGGCACGCCGAGCACCTGGCAGTTCGCATCCGCCGGGTTGGTCAGCGGACCAAGGATGTTGAACACGGTGCGCAGCCCGAGTTCACGTCGCAGCGGCGCCGCAAACTTCATCGCGGGATGGAACGCCTGCGCGAACATGAACCCGACGCCGGTCCGCTCGATGCAGTTCACGACTTGCTGTGGCGTGAGGGTGATGTCCGCGCCCAGCGCCTCCAGCACGTCGGCCGAGCCGGACTGCGAGGTGGCGGCGCGGTTGCCGTGTTTGGCGACCTTCCCGCCCGCCGCCGCGACGGCAAACGCCGCGGCAGTGGAGGCATTGAACGTGCGCAGCCCGTCGCCGCCGGTGCCGCACGTGTCGAGCAGCGGCCGCGAGGGAACCTCGACGCGCAGCGCGTGCGCGCGCATCACCTTTGCCATGCCGGTGATCTCGTCGACGGTCTCGCCCTTGAGTCGCAGCGCGACCATCAGCGCGCCGAACTGCGCGGCCGTCGCGCCGTCACCCATGATCTCTTCCATACAGGCGGCGGCCTCCGCCTCCGTGAGGTCGCGGTGATCATCGACGAGCGCGACGAGCGCTGCTCGCATCGCGGTGCCAGCCATTGGCGCGGGCGGCGTTGGCGCGTTGGTCATCGTGCGGCTCCGGCGGGCGCCCGGTTCGGCATGGCGAGGAAGTTGCGCAGCAGGTCGTGGCCGACGAGCGTCATGATCGACTCCGGGTGAAACTGCACGCCCTCAATGGCGTACTCGCGGTGGCGAACTCCCATGATGACGCCGCTCTCCGACCGTGCGGAGACTTCCAGCACGTCCGGCACGGAGTCCGGCGCAATCGCCAGTGAATGATACCGAATCGCCTCGAATGGGTTCGGAAGGCCCGCGAACACCCCTCGGCCGTCATGCGTCACCATCGAGGTCTTGCCATGCATGATCTCGCCCGCGAACGTCACGGTGCCACCGAACGCCTGACCGATCGACTGGTGACCCAGGCACACGCCGAGCAGCGGAACCTTCCCGGCCGCCGCCTTGATCAATTCGATCGAGATGCCCGCCTCGTCCGGCGAGCAGGGACCAGGCGAGATCACGATACGCTCCGGTGCCATCGCCAGGCAGTCCTGCACGCTCACCTGGTCGTTGCGAAACACCTCCACGTCCGCGCCAAGCTCGGCGAGGTACTGGTAGAGGTTGTATGTGAACGAGTCGTAATTATCGATGAGTAGCAGCATCGGTTCTCCTCACTCTTCCGATTCAGAACGCTGCGGGGCGCATCCCGCGCAGTTGTGCGGTGTGTTCACGGTCATGGCGCGCGATCTCCTCGATGCAGTCACGGGCGGTCATGAACCCGCGCTCCGCGTGCGTACCAAAGGCCCGGAACTGCTCCGGCATCAAGTTGCCGAGCAGGCGCATGGTCTCCGTCTGGCCACGCACCATCCGGTCGTGCACCTCGGCGGCGGACGGGCGAGCACGTAGCCGCCGGTCGGCCTCCGCCTGCGCCTCGTTGAACGGACGCCAACGGTGACCCGGCTGCTCAATCAGGCGCAGCGTCTCATCCATCGCGTAGCCCTCGTAGGCAGCGACGTGATGGAGCACGTCGACGGGGGCCCATGCGCCGTCCAGCGCGCGCTCCTGGCTGCGGCCGTCGATCGCCTCGAAGGCCGCGAGCAGTTCCTCGCGCGCCGCCAGCAGGTCGAGCACCAGCGCGTCGTGCGGGTCGCTCTCCGCTTCCGCTGCGCCGCCGAGCCATGCAGCCAGCTCCGGCAGCGCATCGATCGTCGAGAGCGCGGCAGGCTCCACCCAGCCGGCGTCATCGAAGTCGCGATCGCTATAGCGTGGCTCGCCGGTCCAGCCGAAGGCATCGAAGACGTTCACGACGACATCGCCGTCAGGCGCGGGGATCAGCAGCGTCTCGGCGAACTCGATGCGTGTCGCGTCCAGGCGCAGCACGTCCCGCAGCAGCCGGGTGACGGCGGACTCCATCACCTCCTCCTCCGGGACATCGATGATCGGCACGCACCAGCGCCCGGCCGCAACCCCCGTGCGGTGGCGGACCAACAGCACGCTGCCGTCCTCCCGCGCGAGTCGAACACCGGCCGCCACGATGGTGGGGTGCGGAATGGTGGTCACGGGTGGCTCACCATCTCAGTAGCCCAGGCTGCCGACGGCGCCCGTCGCCGCCGCCTCCGCAGCATCGATCGCCGCGAGCAATGCGCGCGCCTTGTGTTGGGTCTCCTCGAATTCCTTCACCGGCTCAGAGTCGTAGACGATGCCCGCGCCGGCCTGCACGTGCGCCTGACCGTGGCGCATCACCAGCGTGCGAATCGTGATGCACGTCTCCACGTTTCCCGAGAGGTCGAAGAAGCCGACCGCGCCTGCGTACGGGCCGCGCTGGTCCGGCTCCAGTTCCGCCACGATCTCCATCGCGCGGATCTTCGGCGCGCCGGACACCGTACCCGCGGGGAACGCCGATCGCAGCGCCTCATACGGACTGAGCCCCGCACGCAGCCGACCCTGCACGTGGCTCACGAGGTGAATCACGTGCGAATACGACTCAATGTCGAAACGCTGCGTCACCTCCACGCTGCCGGGCTCCGAGACTTTGCCGACGTCGTTACGGCCCAGGTCCAGCAGCATGACGTGCTCCGCCAGTTCCTTCGGGTCGTGCGCCAACTCATCGGCGAGCCGCGCGTCCTCCTCGGGCGTGGCGCCACGCGGGCGGGTGCCGGCGATCGGATGCACCTCGACCTTGCCCTCTTCCACCTTCACCAGCAGTTCCGGCGACGCACCCACGATGTAGGCATCGCCGAACTGGAGGTAGTACATGTACGGCGAGGGGTTGATCTGCCGCAGTGAGCGGTACACCTCGAACGGGTGCGCGCCGGTCGCACGGCTGAAGCGCTGCGAGAGCACGGCCTGCACGATGTCTCCGGCGCGGATGTAGTCCTTCGTCCGCTCCACCGCGATCAGGAAATCCTCCCGATCCCAGTTGGAGCGCACCGGCTGACCGATGGGACCATCGCACGGCTGGTATGGCAACGCCGCCAGCGGCTGTGCGAGGCGCTCCACCAGCTGCTCGATCTTCGCGGCGGCCTGCGCATACGCGGCGTCGATGTCGCCATCCAGCCTCACGTGCGCCACGACTTTGATCTTGTGCTGCAGGTGGTCGAAGACCAACAACGCATCGGTGAACATCAGCCACGACTCCGGCACGCCAAGCACGTCGCGGTCCGGTGCGGGCACGCGTGGCTCAAAGTGGCGCACCACCTCGTAGCCGATGTAGCCGACGGCACCCCCGTGGAACCTCGGCAGCCCGGGCACGTCCACGGAGCGCATCCGGCCGAGCTCCGCCTCCACCTCGATCAGCGGATCGCCGTCGGCGTGGGCGCTCGCGGTCACGCGATAGGGCTCCGTGCCGATGAACGAGTAGCGCCCGACGCGCTCCCCGCCCTCCACGGACTCCAGTAGGAACGAGTACTCGCCGCGCGCGACCTTCAGGAACGCGGAAACCGGCGTCTCCAGGTCGGCTCGGACCTCGCGATAGATGGGGACGATGTTGCCGCGGCTCACCATGCCACGCACCGCATCGAGAGTTGGAAACAGTTCAGTCATCTCGCACCACCAATCGAATCATGGGACCGCTGACCAGGGATGGCGTCGCGCCACTCGCACACGCGCCAGTCCACGCGCCACAGTTCCAGCGCTACGGTGCGCGCGGATCGCTGTGCGGTGCGGTTGCGTCTCATGCCGTTCAATCCCTTCTCGGTTGCCCACCAACGACTGACCACCCAGCGGTGATCAAAAAAGGACCATCGCCAATGGGGCGATGGTCCTCGCGGTGCCACCCATTATCGCGCGCGCCGTTGGGCGCACACGCTCGTCGCGGCACGACCGACGCGCGCTCTGACGAGGCGCGGACAGCGATGCCCTAGGCCTGGATAACGGCGCCCACACCGTCGACGCCTACTGACCACTCAACGATGCGAGGGGCGTTCGGGCCGAGACTCCCGGGTCCATTCAGCCGCTGCTGTTGATGACTGGACGGCTCGCTTACGCGTACCGCCAGTGTCGGGCGCCGGGCTCGCACCTACCCCGGCTCTCTGCTTCCACCGGTGAACCGGCGGACCTGCCCCGCAACACGGCGTACTACTCCCGATCGACGTCTGTATGTATTCGAATTGACGTGTTTCGAGGCTACCCGCCGGTGGCAAGAGGTGTCAAACCTCGCGTCGATCCCACCACCGCTTCGCGGCGACGCCCGCCCAGATCGCCTCGACCACCCCGAATGGCCACGCACCCTGCAGGAACCCGTACACCGACGACGCCGCACACGCGGCCGCGAAGGCCAGCACGTACCCGGCACCCCTCGATTCCAGCGCGTAGCAGAGCAGCATCGCGGACACCGCGAGCGCACCGAAGAGCGTCAGGCCATCCATGGGCGGCTAGCTGGCCGATGTGCCGCGGCCGCGACGGGCGCGCTCGGCCTCGACGATCGACAGCACGTCCGTCGCAGCGGCGTCGAGGCCGCCGAAGACGTTGAGCACCACGTGGTCGAACTCGGCGATCGCCGCCAGCTCCGCTGGTGCGGCCGCGAGCCGTTGCGCGATCACTTCGTCGCGCTCGTTGCGGTGCCGCAGGAAGGCCTCGAGCGCTCGCAGTTGCTCATCGACGCTGGCCTCACGCGGCGCTGGCACCATGAATACGGTGATGGCACCCGGGAGTAGCGGCCGCAGCGTGCGGCAGCCCTGCACGTCCACTCGCACGATGACATCCTGCCCTGTCGCCAGCACGCGTGGCCATTCCGACCGAGGCACGCCGTAGAGATTGCCGTAGACCTCGGCGTGCTCAAGCAGTTCGTCCGCCTCCAGGTGCGCAAGGAACTGCTCGCGACTGACGAAATAGTAGTCGCGCCCCTCGACCTCGCCCGGTCGCGGTGGGCGCGTGGTCATCGTCACTGGCACGGCGAACGTCGCCCGCTTCCGGACACGCGCGATCACCGAGTCCTTGCCAACGCCGGACGGCCCCGACACAAGGATGATCACCGGCGAGTCCGCGCCGTCGGCCCCCGTGCCCGCGGGTTGAGGCGACACCGGCTCAGCCATCGCGCCCGGCGGCGCGGGCGGTGCGCTCAGACTCGGCGATGCGCTCCTCGGAGCGCCGCGTGAGCTCTCGGGCGCGCTCGGCGAGCTGGCCGCCCATGAGTAGATCCATCATCGAGATGTCCCCGATGGTGTCGAACTGGTCGTCATCAACTTCGCGGCGACCGACGGCGCCAGCGCGGTACGCCGCGTACTGCATGTTCGATTCACTGATCGTACGGAACAGCTCCGCCTCGTGCTCCGTGTCCGCGATCTCCAGCTGCAGGAGGCGCAACTCCTCGCGGTACCGCTCAATCCAGTGGACGATCTGCGCGCGATTGGTGATCGCTATGTCATGCGCCATCACCGGCTCGGTGGCCGTGAGGCGTGTGGTGTCGCGAAACCCGCTGGACGCCAGCGCCGACAGCTCCGGCCACGCCTCCGAGGACCGCGCGAGGCGAAAGAGCCCTGTGGCGGCGACCAGCGGCAGGTGCGAGATGGCCGCGGCATATGCGTCATGCTCGTGCGCGTCCATGAACACGGGCTTGGCCCCCAGCATCTGCGCTAGCCCGACGACCACATCGACAGCGTCGGGCGGAACCAGTGGGTCAGGTACGACGATCCAGCGCGCGTCCTGGAAGAGCGCCGCGTCCGCAGCCAGCGGCCCGGAATCCGTCTTCCCGGCCATCGGATGGCCCCCGACGAACGCGGTGGTGTCCGGGAGCAGGGTTCGCCCCCAGTTGACGATGTCTGCCTTGGTGGAGCCGGTGTCGGTGACCACCGCGCCGGCTTCCAGCGCGGGAGCGATGACTTCCAGTACCTCGCGCATCGCCAGGATCGGGGTCGCGATGATCACGAGTGCGGCACCCTCGACAGCCGCGGCGAGATCGCGCTCCATGCGGTCCACGGCGTGCGTGCGCAGCGCCTGCTTCGCGTGGTCCAGGCTGCGCTCATGCCCAACGACTTCCAGGTCGCGTGGGCCATGCTTCTTCATCCCGAGGCCGATCGAAGCGCCAATCAGGCCGGTGCCAATAATGGTGACCCGAGGCATGCTGTCTCCCCCAACCCCAGTCCATGGGCGCGGCGCCCGCGCAGGTGCACACACCCAGTGTACCCATCCGATGCCGCGCTGCGAGCACCTAGTGCCAGCCCGCGCCAGTCAGCGTCGTGGCGTTATGTCGCTTCGTCTGCGGCAATGAGGCGTGACAGCTCCTCGTCGTCGTGTGGGGGGGCGGCTGTGTGGCGCTCGACGAGCTCTACCACGCGTGGCGAGCTGCCAGCGGCGCGCAGCAACGCCGCGCCAAGCGCCGCGTGATGCTCCAATCGCCAGAGGGCGCGACGGAAGCGCCCGCCACGCTCCGCCTCCAACCACCCACGCGCGCGATCCCCGAGGCCGCCGAGCAGCACGAAGACGATGCGATCCCAGACATGCACCGGCCCCTTCCCGACATCGTGCAATAACGCGGCCGTGAGCAAGGTGTCGCTGGCCTCCGGGCCGAGCCACAACGCGAGGTCGACGCTGTGGCGCTGATCGCCCGCCTGCATGGCGTCGAACAGCTCGCGTTCCGCCTCGCTCAGGCGGGCATGCACCAGCCCAATCTCGTGCGGGGCGAGCGTGGTGCGAAAGCCACGGAAGAACTGGCGCGCGCGATAGATCGCGGTCTTCACGATGAGCGGTCGACTCGATCAGGGGCGGCGCATCGGGGAGCGATGAGCATCGCGCGCGGCCTAATCAAACAGCAGCCCGCGCGCATCGCCCGCGATGAGGATCAAGAAGAAGCGGATCACTGGCCCCATCACGATCGAGAGTGGGCTGAACATCCCCCCGGAGAAGAACGGGAACATAAACAGCAGCAACAGGATGCCGGGTCCCCACGCCTCCGTGCGCGCGAACGGCACACCGAGTTCCGGCGGGAGCAGCCCCGCGACCACCCGGAACCCATCGAGGGGCGCGATCGGCAGCAGGTTGAACACCGCCAACATGACGTTGAGCAGGACGATGGTCCCGAGGAACAGTCCGGCCAGCGACGCGAACGACTCCGTCCACACCTGCACCGCCGAGCTCGCCAGCGCCGGGTGAATGAAGGGGTGGTAGAACGGCACCAGCCCTAGGCGAATCGGCATGCCCGCCAGCAGCGCGATGGCAAGGTTGGAGACGGGCCCCGCCCCGGCGATCAAAACCATGCTCCGTCGAGGATTCTCGGTATTGAAGGGGTTGACCGGTGTGGGCTTCGCCCAGCCGAATCCCGCGAACAGGATCAGCAGCGAGCCTGTCAGATCGAGGTGCTTGCGCGGGTCCAGCGTGAGCCGCCCGTATCGTCGAGGCGTGTTGTCGCCGAGCCGCGTCGCGACGAACGCATGCGAGAACTCGTGGAACGCCAGCCCCACGAGCATCGACACAGCGAACGCCGCCACCAGGATGAGGAACGCCTCGGGCGCGTCGCGGATCACCGAGAGATATCTCAATAGCATGCAGCCAGCATAGAGCGGGCGAGCCGCTGCACGCACGATGCGCGTCGTGTCTTCGATGGTTCAGGTGGCGCGGGCGGCCATCGGCGCGTGGTTTGACACACCGCGTGGGCCGTTTCTAAGGTGATCCGACCCCGGCTTGCCGCGATCCGGCCACCCTCGAGGTGGCGGAGTCATCGAGGCGAGCCGGAGCGTCGAGGCTGGCGGGCGAGCGGCGCACGCGCGCGCAGGGGATACCCCGCCCGCGTTCAACAGGTCACGGTGAACCATGCCACTCTCCCGCCGTGCCTTGATACTCGCCGCAGGTGTTGCCGTGCTCGTGATTGCGAGTGCGATCGGCGCGTTCTTCCTGCTCGGACGCCGCGCCGTGCAGCCTCAAATCGCGACGCTGGTCTTCGCCGAGTTCGGCCCGGGCGCGGACCACATCTTCACCGCCCCGGCAACTGACCCGGCCCGTCGCACGCAGGTCATGACCATTGAACACGCGGACGGCTGGGGTATCAGCGCCGCGCCTCGAGCCGCTCGGGATCTGGTGGCCTTTCAGGTGCTTCCTCCCACTGCGCGCGGACAGGCGGACACGCCCGCAGAGCTCTGGATCCTCGATGTCCGCGCGAAGACGAAGCGCCTGCTGGCAAGCGACGCCGACCTTCGCGTCGCGCCGGTGCTCTCGCCCGACGGTACGTCCGTCCTCTACCGCAGCAGTACGGCCGGCGGCACGCAGGCGATCGTCCGCGTCGATGTGTCCGCGGGGAGCAGGAGGGTCGTCCACACGGTCGACACCACGTTCGGCGTGTTCCCCATCGGCATCGGTGCGGACAGCGCAGTGCTCTTCGCGAGCCTCGGGCTCGGTGGGACGGACATCTATCGACTGGCCGACGGGAAGCCGCCGGCGCTGCTGCGGCACGCGTCTGATCAAATCGCGCGCGACTGGCGGCTGTCCCCGGATGGTCGGCTGCTCTCCTACCTCGCGCCGGAGATTCACGCGGAACGAGTGGTGCATCGCGCACACGTCATCGACGTCGCCAGCGGCACGCCTCAGGCGACGATCGAGAGCGCACCGCCACAGCCCGCAGAGCAGTACTCGCCCGTGTGGACCCCCGACAGCCGAGCGATCACCGTCGGTCGCGAGCCATTGCTGGACTCACGCGCAGGGACGATCACGCTCGCGCTGGACGGAAAGCCCGCGCGCGCCCTCGCGGCGCCGGAGCGCGGCTTCGACGCTCCGCTGGCGTGGAGCGCAGATGGCGGCTATCTGGCTGCGACCACCTTCAGCGGAGCCTCCTCTGCGGAGCCGGGTACGGAGTCCATCGTCGTGCTCTCGTTGAACGGCGGCCGGTACGTGGTGAGCGGGTCCGGGGAGATCACAGTGCTGGGCTGGGTAGCAGGGCTCGGCGGATGAGAGCGGCGTCGAGGAGCCTGCGGCTCGCACTGCTCGCGCTGGCGATGCTCGTAACGTTCGGGTTCCTCCGCAGCGCTCCTCGGAGCGCCGAGGCGTGCGCGTTCCTGCGCACCCCGCAGGCCTACGAGGCAGATCGGGCGCGAAGCACCTACTCAGCGGCGATGGACCTGGCAGCGGTGGACGGGCTGTTCCCCGCCGACCCGTCGTTCGGTCTGCCCGCGATGAAGATCGGGACACGCGCGCAGCGCACGGATGGACCGAGGCGCATCGCGGCGCCGCTGCTCCGCTCCATCGGCTGGGTGGAGTCCAACCTCTCGATGGCCGCGCGTTCGGTGCCGTTCCAATCGACGGGCGCGGCGCTCGTCTCGTTCGACTGCGGGCACGGGATCATGCAGGTCACTACGGGGATGACCGTGCCACTGGGCACAAACAACCAGCCGACTCCGGCGCAGGTGAACACCGCGACACACTTCGCGTACAACGTGGCGAAGGGCGCGGTGATCCTCGCGGAGAAGTGGAACCAGGCACCGGATTTCCGGCCGATCGCTGGCACCGACACGCAAGGCACGCCCGCAATCATCGAGAACTGGTACTTCGCGGTGTGGGCGTACAACGGATTCACCGGACCGGGTTCCACGCAGTCCAATCATCCGCTCGACCCGGTGTTCGCGAATCCTCGAGAGGGGTGGCGCTGCGACGGCACGCAGTCGCGCACGCGGTACCCGTATCAGGAATTGGTGTGGGGCTGTCTGAACTCACCGCCGGTCAGCAACGGGACGCGACTGTGGGCTCCGTTGGCGCTGTCGCTCCCAAACACGACGTTGCCGCAGTACTTCCAGCCGCTGTCGGTTCAGAACTGGGTCTTCCCATACAGCGCGATGGACATGCCGACGCCGCAGCCCGCGCACGTCGACCCTCCGCAGAACATCGCGCCGGATGCGCGCGCACGGCTGCTGGGTGCGCCGGTACCCGCGGTCAGTAGCCCACCCATCGAGATTCGCGCCGGCGTGTCGGCCGCGGCCGCGCGTGCGAGCGTCGAGGTGCGCAATGCCGGGTCCGGCATCCTAGTCTGGGCAGCCACGCCCTCCGCGAACTGGATCGTGGTTGACCCACCGGCGGGCGTATCACTGGGCCCTGATGTCGCGTGCACCGCGCCCTGCAACCCGACCTCCACGCTCACGGTGACAGTGAACCCGGTGCTGCTCCCGAACAGCTTCGCGAGCGGACGCGTGGTCATTACCGGAGTGAACGCCGCCGGAGCACCGGTCTCTGTGCCCGTGACCGTGAATGCGGACTTCGAGTTGGGGGCCAGCGGCACCAGTCGCGCATACTGAGGTAGCCCGCCGATCCGGCCGCGGGGCGGTCGGATCGAACCCCGAGCGCCCATGCACGGAGAGGACCTCGCCATGCTCCGAGGTTGGATCGATGCGATCCGCCGCAATCACGCGCTGGAGCACGCCACCGTCGCGGTGCTACTCGCGCGCCACGGCCCCATGCGCCTCGCCGGCCGCGCCAGCGCCGACGGCTTCCTGCTCTACGGCGCGCTCGACCCGGAGGAGGTGCTGTCCGCGGCCAACGAGGCTTTGCAGCGACTGCAGGGTGGCCAACCGGAACTGGCGGTCTCGCCGCTTTGCGGGACAAACATCGCTGTCGCCGGGATGCTCGCCGCAGCGACCGCGATCATCGCGCTGACTGCCGGATCGCGCCGCGGTCGGCTACCGAATGCGTTCATCGCCTCGATGTTCGCGGTGATCGCCGCTCAGCCAGTGGGACGCGCCGTGCAACAGCACCTGACCACCTGCGCGGACCTCGAGGGGGTCGCCGTCGTCGGGGTGCGCGACATCGTCGGAGAGTTGCGCAAGGTGCAGACGTCCGGGGCGCAGCGGTAGGAAGGGGAAGCCCCCCACCCCAACCCGCCACCGTACAGGGGGAGGGGGCAAGAGGTGTACTACCGAATCAGACCGCCTCCCCTACTCTGTGGGCGACGGGGTCTGATGGTCGTCTCGCTACGTAATGGTGAGCGGGACGCCGCGAGCGCAGAGCGGGCACGCGTCCGCCGCGAAGGTCTGCATATCCACCTCGGTGGCGGC
Source organism: Chloroflexota bacterium (assembly GCA_003670575.1). GTDB lineage: Bacteria > Chloroflexota > Dehalococcoidia > UBA2979 > UBA2979 > RH-chloro-G1. The sequence continues at coordinate 22,482 of QWRD01000006.1, read as the reverse complement.
GAAGAACGGGATGTCGCCGAAGCGCACCGCGCCGCTGGACCGATCGACCATCACCGCTACGCCAACCACTACACCGCCCGCCGCTTGCACGGCATCGATGGTGTCGCGCACGGAGGCACCCGAGGTCAGCACGTCATCGACGACCAGCACGCGCTCCCCCGACGTGAGGTGGAAGTCGCGCTGGAACGCACGCCCGCCTTCCGGCGCGCGCTCCGCGAAGATGCCGCGCCGCCCGAGCTGCCGTCCCACCTCGTAGGCCAGGAGGATGCCGCCGGTCGTGGGGCCAGCGATCGTTTCGGGGTTGATGGCGCGCATCGCCTCGGCCATCTTGGCGCAGACGGTGGTGGTGTGCTCCGGCCACTGTAGGAGGTTGAACTTCTCCAGGTAACGATCCGAATGGCGACCGGAGTTCAGCTGGAAGTGTCCGTCCAGGAACGCACCGGTCTGCTGCAGGGCGGCGATGACTACGGGGTCGATGCTGATGGCGGTACTCCAACGTGCGGGGCACTGAGCGATGATGCGTCGCCGCCGACTCGGCCGGCACGGTCGAACGGCCAGTAGCGCAACTCGGCGCGACCGATGAGGAACGACTGCCCGAGCATCCCCCACGAGTGCGAATCATACGAGCTGTTGCGGTTGTCGCCGAGCACGAAGTACTGCCCGTCCGGCACGACCAGCGGGCCGTACTCGTACAGCGGCGGCTGCGACAGGAATGGCTCGTCGCGCGGCTGTCCGTCCAGGTAGAGCTTGCCTTGATGCACCTCCACCGTCTGGCCGGGCAGCCCGATGATTCGCTTGATGAAGTCACGCGATGTGTTCTGCGGGAACTTGAACACCACCACGTCGCCGAGCCTCGGCTGCCCGAACGGACGCCAGTCGTGGTTGTCGGACCACGGCAGCCACGCGATATCGAACGAGCGATAGGAAATCTTGTTCACGATCACCATCTCGCCGTTGTGGAACGTCGGCTCCATGGAGCCGCCATCGACGACGAAGTTCTGGCCGATCGAGCGCACGAACATGAACATCACGAGCGCGAGCGCCAACACCTCCACGGTCTCCACCAGGCCGCGCATGCCCCACGGCCAGAGGATGGATCCCAGGCTGGGGCGCTCCGGGATGGGCGGGAGCGGTGGGCCCCAGTTAGCGAGATCCGCCGTCGGGTCGTACTCCAAGTCGTCGTCGTACTCGCTCCGCGGGTACCACCACTCCGGCGTGGACTGCTCGGCAGGCGCCGACTCGACCGCGTCAGGGGACTCAGTCGCCTCGAGTGCATCGAGTGCCTCGGGAGACCGATCGGCGCGGGGTGCAGGCACCGAGGGCGGCCAGATGCCCGGGACATCCGGGCGGGCGCCAGAGGACGGCTCGATTGGTTCCACCATGCGTCCGAGTATACCAGCGGGCCCCGGGCGTCCCTCGCGCGCGTCTCGGTGGCACTACGAACGTCACAACGATCAGGCGCGGCGGGAGGAGCCCAGCAGGTCCATGCGCTGCGCCGCGGCCTCCGCGACGGCAGCACGCGCCGCACGCAGCGCCGGCCGTGGGTCGTTGCCGCGCACCTCGCCGAGGCCGCGCACAAACGCAGCGTGAATCTCAGTGCTGATGTTCACCTTGCGGATGCCCACACGCACCGCCGCCGTCAGGTCCGCCGGTGTCACGCCGGAGCCGCCGTGCAGCACCAGCGGCAACTGGCGTGTCGCCAGCCGCAACTCGGTGATGAGGTCCAGCCGCACGGAGCCCGCCAGCCCGTGCGCCGTGCCCACCGACACGGCCAGCGAGTCGACGAGCGTCTCCTCGACGAATCGACGCGCCGTCGCGGGCTCGGTGAGGACGGACTCGGAGGTGGCGACACCCGGCTCGCGACCGCCGACGTGCCCGAGTTCCGCCTCCAGGGCCAGTCCGGCCTCCAGCGCGATCGCGTACGCCTCCCGCGTGTCGCGCAAGTTCCGCTCCAGGGGTGTCGTGGAGCCATCGAACATGAGCGAGGTGAACCCGGCCTGCACGGCCGCGCGCACGGTGGCAACGCTGTCGCCGTGGTCGAGGTGCACAGCTACGGGCACGTGAGCCTGCTCCGCCAGCGCGCGCGCCGTAGCGGCGGCGATGGCCAGACCGCCGAAGTGCTCGTAATTGGAGCGGTTGAACTGGAGCATGATCGGCGACCGACGCTCCTCGGCGGCATCGAGCACACCGAGGGCGAGTTCGATGTTCGAGACGTTGAAGCCGGGGACGGCGTATCCGCCAGCCTCGGCGGCCGCCAACAGTTCACGGCCGGTGGCGAGAGGCATAGGTCGGCCGATCCCTTCGTAACGCGCGGGTCACGCGCCGCATGCTAGCGTCTCGCACACCGGGCGGCGAGGGATGGTCAGCCTGATTGCGGGCGTAGTGTTCGGCATCGATTGGCGCGCGCTGACCGGTTGGGGAGGCGTCCCTTTCAGCCGCGCTGGCTGCACCAGACGCCGGATGCGCGGTAGGATGCGCGGGCTGCGCTTGGTCTCCCCATAGATCGAGGTGCCCCGTTGATCCTGAGTGACCATTCCATCCGCGAGGCGTTGGCCTCCGGCCGCCTGCTTGTGGAGCCACTGGCCGAGGACGCGGTGCAGCCAGCCTCGCTGGACATCCGTCTCGACCGCGACTTCCGCGTCTTCCGGCACCATCGCCGCGCGTACATCGACGTGCGCGAGTCCGTTGAGGACCTGACCGAGGTGGAGACGATCGCCGACGACGAGGCGTTCGTGCTGCACCCCGGTGAGTTTGTGCTGGGCTCCACGCTGGAGCGGGTGCAGCTCGGCGACGACATCGTCGCGCGGGTGGAGGGGAAGTCGTCGCTCGGGCGACTCGGTCTACTCGTGCACGCAACGGCGGGCTACGTCGATCCCGGCTGGGACGGCCACCTGACCATGGAGCTCTCCAACGTCTCCACCCTTCCCATCCGCCTCTACTACGGCATGAAGATCGGTCAGCTCTCCTTCGCGAATCTCACCACCCCCGCCGACCACCCGTACGGCTCACCGGCGCTGCACTCCAAGTACCAGGGCCAGACCGGGCCGACCGCCAGTCGCGGCTGGCAGGACTACGACAAGCACTAGCGAACGCGAGGGGCGCCGTGGCGGCATCCGAGTTCATGCGCGAGGCGCTGGCGGAGGCTGAGCAGGCGCTCGGCTGGTCATCGCCGAACCCCGCCGTGGGCGCGATCCTCGTGCGCGACGATGAGATCGTCGGGCGTGGGCACACCCAGCCCCCCGGCGAGGCGCATGCCGAGGTGATGGCGCTGCGCGACGCCGGCGAGCGTGCACGCGGCGCGACGGCGTACGTCACGCTGGAGCCGTGTGGGCACTTCGGGCGGACGCCACCGTGCACTCGCGCGCTCGTCGATGCCGGGGTCACCGCCGTGCACTACGCCATCGAGGATCCCGACCCACAGGTGAGCGGTGACGGGCACCGCCAACTGCTGGAGGCTGGCCTTGCCGTCACCGTCGGCGACGGCGCCGAGGAGGCCACGCGACTGCTTGAGGGGTACCTGAAGCACCGCCGAACCGGCCTGCCGTTCGTGATCGCGAAGTACGCTGCCTCGCTGGACGGACGAATCGCGGCCGCCTCCGGCGACTCGCGGTGGGTGTCCGGTCCGGAGACACTGCTCTGGGCACACCACATCCGCCCCACGCTGGACGCGATCGTGGTCGGCTCCGGAACGGTGCTTATCGACAATCCGCAACTCACGGCGCGCCCCGGCGGCACGATCGAAGGCGCGCACCAGCCGCTGCGCGTGGTGGTGGACTCCACGGGACGCATCTCAGAGCAGGCCGCCGTAATGCACGGCCCTTCCCCCGCGTTGGTCGCCACCACGACGCGGTCCGCGCCCGAATGGCGCGAGCGGCTTCGCGCCGTGGGTGCCGAGGTGCTGGAGCTCCCGGAGCGCCACGGGCACGTCGACCTGGAGGCGTTGCTCGGCATCCTCGGGGGGCGCGGCGCGCTCACGGTGCTGGTGGAGGGTGGCGGCGTGCTGCTGGGCTCGCTGTTCGACGACCGGCTGGTAGATCGCGTGCAGGTAGTGATTGCGCCGATGATCATCGGCGCGGCCGAGGCGCCGTCGGCGGTGGCCGGAAGTGGTGCGTATCGCATGGTGGATGCCCCTCGACTGCGCGAGGTCACCGTGGAACGCCTTGGGGCGGATATCCTCGTGTCGGGCTTGGTCGACTGGCCTCCGACGACCGTCGGGTAGCGGAGGGGCAAGTGGCCCCGAAGGAGTGACCGTGTTCACAGGAATCATCGAGGAGGTCGGAACCGTCCGGCACGTGCAGGGCGGGGTGCTGGTCATCGCGTGCTCCACCGTGATCGACGATACAAAGCTCGGCGACTCGATCGCCGTCAACGGCGTGGACCTCACCGTCCGAGAGATGGACACAACCAGCATGACCTTCGATGTCATGCCGGAGACGTTTCGCCGATCCAACCTCGTAGAGGCGAAGGCCGGCGACCGGGTGAACCTGGAGCGCTCCGTGCGGCCGAGCGACCGCCTCTCCGGCCACATCGTGCGCGGGGTGATAGAGACCACCTGCGTGCTGGACAGCATGACTCCTGAAGGTGACGCGCTGATCTTCCGCGTGCGCCCACCGGCGGAGTACCTGCGCTACATCGCGGTGAAGGGGCCGGTCTGCCTAGACGGTGCTTCGCTGACGGTGATCGATAAGGTCGACGGCACGTTCGCGGTCTCGCTGGTGCAGTACACGCAGGAGCACACGAACCTGACGGCACGCCAGCCCGGTGCTAGCATCAACTTGGAGACCGATATCATCGCCCGGTACGTCGAACAGATGCTTGCGGAGCGGCTGGCGACCTCATAGGCGTCCACCGCAGCGAGGCAGCAGCTCAGGAGACGCGGATGACCAACACCCCCACCGGTACCCCGTCAGGTGTTCCCACCGGCATCCCGTCCGGCGCCGCGGCAGATGGCGCACCTGACGAGTTGGACTCCGGCCTCGCGAGCATCGAAGAAGGCATCGCCGAGTTCCGCGCCGGTCGGCCGGTGATCATCGTCGACAACAAGGATCGCGAGAACGAAGGCGATGTCTGCGTCCCGGCGCAGGCATGCACCGCCGAGCTCATCAATTTCATGGCGATGCACGCCCGCGGCCTGATCTGTGTCGCGATGACCGGTGAGCGCCTGGATTACCTCAAGTTGCCGATGATGGCCCGCGAGAACACGGCGCCCCTCGGCACCGCCTTCACCGTCAGCGTGGAAGCCCGCGAGGGTGTCACCACCGGCATCTCCGCTGCGGACCGCGCGCGCACCGTTCAGGTGCTCGTCGACCCGGCAGCCGGCCCCGAGGATCTCACGCACCCCGGCCACATGTTCCCGCTGCGCGCTCGCGCGGGTGGTGTGCTGGTGCGAGCGGGCCAGACAGAGGCATCGGTCGACCTCGCAACGCTCGCGGGACTGGCGCCGGCCGCCGTCATCTGCGAGATCATGCGCGACGACGGGACCATGGCGCGCATGCCAGACCTACGGGTCTTCGCGGCGACGCATGGCCTCAAGATCATCGCCGTCGACGACCTCATCGCGTACCGGGTGCGCACGGAGCGCCTCGTTGAGCGCGTCGCGGAGTCCAACCTGCCGACTCCCTTCGGCGAGTTCACGGCGATCGCCTATCGCACGCGCATCGATGCCAAGGAGCACCTGGCGCTGGTGATGGGCGAGATCACGACGGGCGAGCCAGTGCTGGCACGCGTGCACGACCAGTGCATCACCGGCGATGTCTTCGGCTCGCTGCGTTGCGACTGCGGCGAGCAGCTAGAGGTCGCGATGCAACGCGTCGCGGACGCGGGGCGCGGGGTGATCCTCTACATGGATCAGGAGGGCCGAGGCATCGGCCTGCACAACAAGATCCGCGCCTACCACCTGCAGGACGGCGGGATGGACACGGTGGAGGCGAACGAGGCACTCGGCCTGCCCGCGGATGGGCGCGAGTACGGCATTGGCATGCAGATCCTGCTGGATCTTGGTGTGCGCAAGTTGCGACTCATGACGAACAACCCGGCGAAGCGCTCGGGCCTCGAGGGCTTCGGACTCGAGATCGTGGAGCGCATCCCGATCGAGGTGGAGCCGAACCCGCACAACCTGCGCTACCTCCAGACCAAGCGCGAAAAGATGGGCCACCTCCTGGGCGCGCAGGGCCTGGACGATCCCTCCGCCGATGCCGGTGATGTGACGCAGACCGGAGGACTCGCCTAATGCGTACGTTCGAGGGCTCACTGGACGGCAGCGAATTGCGCATCGGCATCGTGGTATCGCGCTTCAACGAACTGATCACCGAGAAGCTGCTGAGCGGCGCGGTGGACACCGCGCGCGAGTGCGGCGTCGCCGACGAGGCGATCGACGTGGTCTGGGTGCCCGGCGCATTCGAGCTGGCGACGGCCGCACGCTGGCTGGCGGACAGCGGCAACTACGACGCGATTGCATGTGTTGGTGCGGTGATCCGCGGCCAGACCCCCCACTTCGACTTTGTGGCCGGCGAGGCTGCTCGGGGTGTAGCGGAAACGGCCCGTGATTACGACGTCCCGGTGACCTTCGGCGTGATCACCTCGGACAATCTGGAGCAGGCGCAGGCGCGCGCCGGCGGCACCGTCGGCAACAAGGGCCGCGAGGCGATGCTGGCGGCCATCGAGATGGCCACGCTCCGCGCACTGGTCGATCCCCCGGACGAGGGGGCATCGGGATGACTCGCACCTCATCACGCGTTCGCATCACACCAGGGAGTCCGAGATGACCGAGAAGACCGGAAACCCGAGCGGCGGCGAACCGATTGACCGCGCGGCGCGCGACGCCGTGCAGCTGGCGTACCAGGCGCTGGAGCGCTTCCCTGAGTTGGTACGTCGGCACAAGTTCATCGCCGGCGGGGCGGCGGTCTCTACATCGCTGATCGTACTGGCGGGCGTGGCAATCGCGAGGCGTATGCGCCTCGGCCAAACCTCGGACGAGGCGCTTGCCTCGGTCACCGAGGGCGAGATGCAGGGCCAGCGCATGGTCGTCGTCGAGCCGGACGAGGACGCGGAGGCCGATCCGGACGCTCAGGCCGAGGACGCCACGACGACTCCGGCGGACTCCACGCTCCGCGAAGGCGAGGCTGTCGACACCGCAGAGCCCGCAGCGCCGGCCCCCGCCGCCGATGGCACCACGACTCGCCCCAACCTCACGACCGTCCCGAGCAACGGGAACGGCACTGGGCGGACGGAAGTCGGCCACCACTAGGCACGACGGATCGACCTGCCCTGATGTCCCGCGCCGGATCCCGATCGCGCGACGAGGACGCTGTCCATGACCAGCAGCAGACACCCTGACGGCGTCGACACACGCATCGTCCGCCGTATCTCACACTGCGATCTGGACACGTTCTTCGTCGCGGTCGAACGGTTGCGCGCTCCTGCACTCATCGGACAGCCGGTGCTCGTCGGCGGCACGGGGCCACGCTCGGTGGTCGCAACTGCCTCGTACGAGGCACGAGTGTTCGGCTGCCACTCGGCACAGCCGATGTCGCAAGCGCTGCGACTGTGCCCGCAGGCAATCGTTGTCGCGCCGGACTTCGGGCGCTATCGAGCGGCGTCGGCACAGTTCCACGCCGTGCTACAGGACTGCTCCCCGCTCGTAGAGTCCGCCGGCCTCGACGAGGCATACGTCGACCTCACGGGGATCGGCGAGGGCGTAGGCGCGGCACACCGCGTCGCCACCTCGATCCGCGAGCGCGTGCGCGCCGAGGTGGGCCTCGCGGTCTCGGTCGGGATCGCGGACGGCCGCACCACGGCGAAGGTGGCATCCGATCGCGCGAAGCCGGACGGGCTGCTGGAGCTACCACCCGGCGGCGATGCTGCGTTCCTCGCCCCGCTGCCGCTGCGCGAGCTGCCGATGGTGGGGCCTCGCCTCGCGGAGCAGCTGCGCGCCGCAGGGGTGCGCACGATCGGTCAGGCAGCGGCACTCGACCCGGCGTGGCTCAACGCGCGCTTCGGCAGCGCAGGCCTGCAGTTGAGCGAACGTGCGCGAGGAATCGACGCCACACTGGTGCGGGCACTGCCGCGCGCGCCAGTCTCGGTCTCGCGCGAGGTGACATTCGAGACGGACGTGACGGATCGCGACGCGCTGCGCCGGGTGCTGCGATCGCAGGCGGAGCAAGTGGGCGCGGATCTGCGGCGGGCCGGCCGCCGAGCGCGCACAGTCACGCTGAAACTGCGGTGGAGCGATTTCACGACGGTCACTCGATCGCACACCCTCGACCGGCCCGCACAGTCCAACGCGCAGTTGGCCGCCGCGGGCAACGCCCTGCTGGATGCCGTGCTAGGGGAGGCCGGACGGCGGCCGGTGCGCCTCATCGGCGTGGGCGCTACCAACCTCGTCGGCGACGAGGTGCAACTGCGACTGGACGACCCGCAGATGGGCCTCGGCGAGCCGCAACCACGCGAGGAGCGACTGGATCACGTGGTGGACGCGATCCGGGATCGCTTCGGTCCGGGCGCGGTGCGGCGCGGGCCGAACTCGTCCGGGCGTGGCGAACGGCGCCCTGATCGAGGCTAGGCCGCGCAGAACATCACCGCGCGGGCCACATCTCGGGCACCGCCAACACGACCGGCAATGTCGCGTTGACCATCGGCCACGGACTTCCGGGACTCTCGGGCAAGAATCTCACCAAATCTGCATGAACCTGCCATCTCCCCCCGTTGTCGCTGGGAGGTTTTGCACCGACGCTCTGGACGCGAAACGAAAGGGCGGACGACATGCGATACCGGACTATCGCGGGCAGCGACGTACAGGTCTCCGAGGTCGGCTTCGGAGTCTGGACGATGGCCACCGGCTGGTGGGGCCAATACACCGATGAGCAGTCGACCACGCTGCTGCGGCAGTCCTTCGACCGCGGCATCACCTTCTTCGACACGGCTGACACGTACGGCAACGGGCGCGGCGAGACCGCCTTGGCGCTGGCCTTCCCCGGCGCCGACCGCCAGAAGATCGTGATCGGTACCAAGTTCGGCTACGACTGGAAGGCGGCGATGGGCGAGCGGCGCGAGGGCCATCGCGAGGCGCCACACCGCCTGGACATCCCCTTTCTGGAGCAGGCACTGGATGACTCGCTGGAGCGCCTGGGCACGGACTACATCGACGTCTGGCAACTGCACAATGTGCGTGGCGACCACCTTCGCGAGGACGCGCTCTGGATGTTCCTGGACAAGGTGCGCGCCTCCGGCAAGGTACGCTCCATCGGCGTCGCGCTGGGCCCGGCGATCGGCTGGCTGGACGAGGGGCTGTACTCGCTGCGCGACCGACCGGTCGACACCGTGCAGATGATCTACAATGCGCTGGAACTCGATCCCGGCCGCGAACTCATCGCCGCCGCGCGGGAGACCGGTCGGTCGTTGCTGGTGCGGGTGCCGCACTCCTCGGGCATGCTCGAAGGCAAGTACGACGCGAATACCACGTTCGACGCGAACGACCACCGCAGCCACCGCCCGAAAGCGTGGCTCACGAACGGGCTGCAGAAGATCCAACAGCTCGACTTCCTGACCAACGGCACCGGACGCACGCTCGGCCAGGCGGCGCTACGCTACGTGCTGCACGATCCCACCGTCGTCAGCGCGCTCCCCAACATCTACAACCTCGATCAGGTGGACGAGTTCTGCGGCGCCTCGGACGTCGCGGACATCACCACCGACGAGGCGGCGCGCATCCAGGCGCTGTTCGAGACAAACTACGGGCTCCCCCGCGAAGTAGAACAGGCGGTAGCACGGCCATGACAACCACGGCGCCTCGACCAAACATGACACTGGATGAAATGACCTCGCTCCTCCTGAACGAACTGCAGGATCGCTACCCGTTGGTGGAGCGCCCCTACGCCGAGGTCGGCGCTCGCCTCGGCATTTCGGAAGAGGAGACGCTGCGCCGGCTCAAGGAGGCACGAACGGCCGGCGTAATCCGCCAGGTCTGCGCCATCTACGACACCAAGGCACTGGGCTACTCCTCCGCGCTGGTCGCGATGCACGTGGAGCCGGAGTTGTTGGCCCGCGCGGTCGCAGTGGTGAACGCGCATCCCGGCGTCTCCCACAACTACCAGCGCAACCATGATTTCAACGTGTGGTTCACCGTCGCGATGCCGCCCGGCAACGACCTTGACCACGTGATTCAGCGCATCCACGAACTCTCCGGCGCGACATCTACACGCCCGATGCCGACGCTGCGGCTCTTCAAGATCGGCGTCACTCTCGATATGTCCGGCGAGCGTGACCTCGCTGCGCGCGGTGCCCCGGAGTACTCCGAGGAGCGTCGCGAAGAGGCAGCCCTGCATCCCATCACGGAAGCGGACATCGCCTACATCCGCGCCACGCAGGGTGACCTCCCAGACGTCGCCACCCCATTCGAGGCTGTAGCGAAGAAGCTCGGCATGACGGTGGAGCAGGTGCTCGCGCACGGGCGCCAGATGGTCGATCACGGCCACCTGCGCCGCTTTGCGACGATCCTTAACCACCGGGCCGCGGGATTCCGCGCCAACGGCATGGCCGTGTGGAATGTGCCGCAGGATCGCATTCTTGAGTTCGGCACGTTCGTCGCGGGCTATCGCAACGTCTCGCACTGCTACCAGCGCCCGACGTACGAGGACTGGCCGTACAACGTCTTCTCGATGATCCACGCGCCGCGCGCGGAAGGCGTCGAGGCAGTGGCGGACGCGATCGCTGCGGAGACGGGGGTCACCGACCACCGCATGCTGTACTCCAGCACCGAATTTAAGAAGATTCGGCTGCCGTACTACACGCCCGAGTACGACGAGTGGGAAACTCGCTGCGCGGCGGCCGCCCGGGGCGACGAGGTGCGCGGGTGACATCCGACGCCGGAAGCGCCAGCACACCGCATTCGCCATACGCCCGCCCGGCGAACCTGCCGGAGCCGACGTCTCCGCACGGCAAACAGTTCGTGAAGTTCACGTTCTTTCGCGTGCGCGACGCGGTGCGTGCCGGTGACGCTGCGGCACGTGCCGAAGCCGCGCGCTGCCTCGCAGAGCTGCTGGAACGCTCCTCCCAACGCATGTTGACGCGCACCTACACCACGGTGGGCACGCGGCGCGATACCGATTTCATGGTCTGGCAGGTCGCCGACGATCTGCAGGAGATCATGGACTGGCAGTCCGCACTGCTCGCCTCCCCGCTGGCGTCAGCGCTGGAGCAGCCGCACTCCTTCTTGTCGATGACCATGCGGTCCATGTACGCCAACCCGCTGCACACCTCAGCACCCGGCGACCCCGGTCGGGAGCGGCTGCGCTCCGATGACAGCGGCGCGGCGTATCTCTTCGTGTACCCGATGGTGAAGACTCGCGAGTGGTACAAGCTCCCGCAGGATCGCCGGCAGGAGATCATGAACGAGCACATCGCGATCGGGCACGCGTACCACCGCATCCGAATCAACACGACGTACTCCTACGGTCTCGACGACCAGGAGTTTGTCGTCGCGTTCGAGGGAGACTCGCCCGGCGAGTTCCTGGCGCTGGTGCGTGACCTGCGCGACTCCGCGTCGTCGTCGTACACCGAGCGGGACACGCCGATGTTCACCTGCCGTCGGATGGCACCGCAGGCACTGGCAGCCTATTGCGGGCTGCTGCCACGGGACTGAGTCGACGAGGCCTCCACGGAGCGGCGTCGCCACTTCCATGGCCGAGGATGTAAACTGCAGATCGCTCGAATCTGATCAGAACTTTGGTGAGATTTTGCCAGCACGCCAGACCAACGCCTCGCAGACTCCTGCCGTCACCCGTTGGGTGAACCTCGGCCGCGCCTGCGAGATCCTCGGCGTCAACGAATCGACAGTTCGGCGCTGGGCAGACTCCGGCGAGATCCGCTGCTTTCGCACGCCGGGCGGGCACCGGCGGTTCGCCGAGGGCGACCTGGTGGCGATGACCGAAGGCGGGCCAGGCGGGCCTCGATCGGAGACGGCGCTGGAAACGGCAGCGGTCTCTCGCATCCGCCGGCAGTTGCAGTCCGGCGGCAAAGGCGCGGCCTCGTGGTACCCCAGCATGGAGGAGGACGAGCGCGACGCGTTGCGTCCCCTCGGCCGGCGCCTAGTGGAGCTCGTCGGCGAGTACATCTCGCGGCGCGGTGGTCGGCGCGCGCTGGTGGAAGCCGAGGTCGACGAGATCGGCCAGCGCTACGGCCAGATCCTCCACCAGCGCGGCACGCCGTTGTTGCGCGCGGTGGAGGCCTTCACGTTCTTCCGTCGCTCGTTGGACGAGACAGCGAAGCAACTCGCCGAGCGCACCAGCATGTCCGCCGAGGAAGCGGCCCGAGCGCGCGCGGAGATCGGCGGGCTCGCCGACCGCGTGCTGCTGGGCGTGACCGCCGCGTACGACGTCGAGTAAGTCGGATAGTTCGAGACAGCACGGAAGTCTGGACGACAGGGACAGGGAGCCAATGGGGTACTACCCAATCTTCGTGGAGATGCGTGACCGACCGGTACTGCTCGTCGGCGGCGGACACGTCGCACTCGAGAAGATCGGCAAGTTGGTGGACGCCGGTGCCCGCGTCACCGTGGTTGCGCCGGAGCTGATTCCGGCGGTACAGGCATACATCGATGACGGCCGTGCCACGCTGCAGCAGCGCGTCTACGAGGACGGCGATGTGGATGGCATGGACGTCGTGATGGTCGCCACCGACGACGGCGAGGTGAACGCCCGCGTTGCCGCCGATGCGCGCGCGCAGGACATCTGGGTCAACGCCGCCGACGACGCTGCGAACTGCGACTTCATCCTGCCTTCGCTCGCACAGCGCGGCACGATTGCGATCGCGACCTCCACGGGCGGCGCCAGTCCAGCGCTGGCACGCTGGCTGCGCGAGCGAATGGAAGAGTTCCTGAGCGACGACGTGGTCGCGCTCGGCGACCTTCTGAAAGAGCTGCGCGTGCTCGTCCGACAGCGAGATCGCCAGTGCGCCGCCGGCTGCAGTTTGGTACGCACGCCCCCGCCGCTACTGTGCACGAGTTGCCCAAACCGCATCCCCGCCGACCGTTGGCAGACGGCCATCGATGATGAGTTGCTGGCGCTGCTGCGCGCCGGACGCATCACAGACGCGAAGGCCCGGATGAGCACCGCGCTCGGACTCGACGCGCCGTTGATCGCCTCGCCCGGACGAGACGGCTAGCGCAATGCTGACCTACGTAGGCCTCAGCCATCACACAGCGCCGATCGAGGTGCGCGAGCAGCTGGCTATCGCCGCGGATGATCTGCCGGGCGTGCTTGCGGAGCTGGGCCGACGCTTTGGCGCGGGCACCATCGTCAACACATGCAACCGCATCGAGGTGTACCTGCCGGGCACACACGAGCGCGCGGACGTACTCGAGTTCCTCTCGCAGACGACCGGCGCGGATCGAGATCTGGCGGACCGGCATTTCGCAGCAGCGCACCATCTGGATGCCGTGCGCCACCTCTACACCGTCGCGGCCGGCCTCGACTCGATGGTGCTCGGCGAACACGAAGTGCTCGGCCAGGTTCGGGCCGCCTTCTCCGCGGCGACCGCCGCTCGTACCGATGACGCGATGCTCTCGCGGCTGTTTCACAGCGCGATCCGCGTCGGCCGACGCGCGCGAGCCGAGACCGCGATCAGCCACCACGCGGTCTCCGTCTCCTCAATCGCCGTGCAGCAGGCACGCGCCCTCTATCCGGAGACGGAACACGCCACCGTGCTGGTGATTGGTGCCGGCGAGGCAGGACGATTGGCCGCTGCGGCATTGATTGACCGTGGGGTCGGCCAAGTGCTGGTCGTGAACCGCACCGCCGAACGTGGACAGGCGCTGGCTGCGGAGCTCGGCGGCCGTGCCCTCCGCCTCGACCAGTTGGAGGACGCGATCGCGTCGGCCGACGTGGTCATCGCCGCCGCGGATACGCCGGAGCCGCTGGTGACCGTGCCCCTCGTACACGCCGCGATGGCGCGACGCCCCGGGCGGCCCCTGCTCGTGATCGACATCGGTATGCCGCGCGACTGCGACCCAGCGATCGGCGAGCTGCCGGACGTGACGCACTACGACCTGGACGATTTGCAGGCGATCGCCGCCGAGCACTTCGCCGCGCGTGCGGGCGAGGTGGACGCGGTGCGAGCCATCGTCGATCAGGAAGCCGATCGCTTCCTCACCTGGTGGGAGCAGCTCCAGGTTGCCCCCACCATCACCGCGCTCACGGAACGTGCGGAGCGCGTACGTCAGGCGGAGCTCACTCGCACGCTGCGCCGCCTGGATGTCACCTCGGAGGAGCGTGTGCACCTGGACGCGCTCACCAAGGCGATCGTGAAGCAGTTGCTGCACGACCCGATCAGTAGTCTGCGCGAGTTCGGCAACCGCGAGGTCTTCGTCGATACAGCGCGTCGGCTGTTCCGGCTCGATGTCATCGAGGACGAAGACGACGGCAACCTCGATGCCGCCACGGCCGGGAACTTCCGCGCCGATGATCCGTCCGGCGCATGACAGCGTTACGAGCCCTTACTAGCCTGCGCGTCGCCAGCCGTGGCTCTGCGCTCGCGCTTGCGCAGGCTGCGCTGGCGGTACAGGCACTGCAGCAGCAGGATCCCGCGCTGCGGATCAACTATGTCCAAATCACCACCGAGGGTGATGTCGACCGCTCCACACCGTTAAGCATACTGGGCGGCCGCGGTGTCTTCGTGCGTGGAGTGGAGGATGCGCTGTTGGAGGGTCGTGCGGACATCGCCGTGCACTCCATGAAGGACGTACCCACCGAACTCGCGCCCGGCCTCACCATCGGCGCGGTGTTGCCTCGAGGCGACGCGCGCGACGTGCTGGTGGCATCCGGCGGGCGACGGCTCGCCGATCTGCCCGCGGGTGCACGCGTCGGCACCTCATCGCAACGCCGTGTGGCGATGCTGGCGCTGATGCGTCCGGACATCGAGGCGGTCGAGGTGCGCGGGAACGTCGACACACGCATTCGCAAGGTCATGGACGGCGAATTGGACGGCGTACTGCTCGCGGCGGCAGGCCTCGAACGGCTCGGACGGCTTGCCGAGGCGACGCAACTGTTCGATGCGCAGGAGTTCGTCCCCGCACCGGCGCAGGGCATCGTCGCAATCGAATGCCGCGAGGATGACGAGGCCGTGCTGGCGTTGCTGGCGACCATCGACGACGCGCGCACGCGCACCGCAGCGACCGCAGAGCGCGCGTTCCTGCGCGCCCTCGGCTCCGGATGCACGCTGCCTGTTGGCGCCTACGCACGCCTCGATCGCGACCTCGTCGTGCTGCGCGCGATGATCCAGGACGAGGCCGTAGGACACCCGATCTTCGGCGACGGCACCGGCGCGTCCGGTGGCGCGGATGCCCTCGGTGCCGGCATGGCCGAACGGCTGACGATGTTGATCGACCGCATCAAGGCGCCGCAGCCGTGAGCACCACTGCCAAAGCAGGCGCCGGCGACGGACACGTCTGGCTGGTGGGCGGTGGCCCCGGGGATCCTGGCTACATCACCGTTGCAGGCCTCGCGGCGCTGCGGCGCGCAGACGTCGTGCTGTACGACCGCCTCTCGCCGCCCGAGCTGCTGGACGAGTGCCCTCCGGAAGCAGTGCGCATCGATGTCGGCAAGGCCGTCGGTCGGCAGGCGATGACACAGGACCAAATCAACGCGGCGCTCGTCGAACACGGACGCGCGGGCAAGCGAGTGGTGCGTCTCAAGGGCGGCGACCCGTTCGTCTTCGGGCGCGGCGGCGAGGAAGCCGAGGCGCTGATCGAAGCCGGTATCGCGGTGACGGAGATACCTGGCATCACCTCGGCGATTGGTGGACTTGCCGCGGCCGGCATCCCGATCACGCATCGTGGCATCGCCGCCTCGTTCGCCGTGGTCACGGGCCACGAGGCGCCCACGCGCAGCGAACAGGCGACCGACTGGCAGCACCTCGCCACCGCCGTGGACACGCTGGTCGTGCTCATGGGCGTGGGCAACCTCGACGCGATTGCCGCCGCTCTGATCGAGGGTGGCCGCGCACGATCGACGCCATGCGCGCTCGTGCACGCCGCGACCACTCCGCAACAGCGGGTGGTCGCGGCGACGCTCGAACACATCGCGCAGGCCGCGCGCGACGAGGGCGTGGAGGCGCCAGCCCTCTTTGTGGTGGGCGAGGTGGTACGACTGCGCTCACGACTCGCGGCGGCCGGTCGGGGCACGCTCGCCGGGAAGCGCGTGCTCATCACCCGCACCCGCCAGCAGGCGTCGAGTCTCGCCGAGGCGTTGCGCAGCGAGAGCGCGCTGCCGGTGCTGCTCCCCGCAATCGAGATACTGCGTCGCGCCGACCCCTCGGCCGTGGACGCAGCCGTCCAGGCGCTGCGCTCGGGAGCGTACGGCTGGGTCGTCTTCACCTCGGAGAACGCTGTCGAGGTGACGTTCGAACTGCTGCGCGATCGCGACGCCGATGCACGACTGTTCGCGGGAGCGCGCCTGTGCGCGATCGGCCCCGCGACCGCCGACGCGCTGCTCGCCCGCGGGCTGCGCGCGGACCTCGTGCCTGCCGAAGCGACCGGCGAGGGCGCGCTCGCGGCGCTGCTCGCCGCCGGCGCCGGCGGAACGCAAGTGCTGCTGCCGCGTGCGGAGGGTGCGCGCATGGTGCTGCCCGATGGACTGCGAGCGGCCGGTTCGACCGTCGACGAATTGACACTCTACCTCGCGGCGCCGCCAGCGAGCCCGCCGGAAGGTGCGCTCGACCGCATCCGCCGCGGCGAGATCGATATCGTGACGTTCACCTCATCCTCCACGGTGCGCAACCTGGTCGCGGTGCTCGGGCGGGACATCGAGGCGCTGCGCGGCGCACTGATCGCGTGCATCGGCCCCTCCACCGCCGACGCTGCCCGCGAGGCCGGATTCGTGCCCGACGTGGTGGCGGCTGAGTACACGATCGCGGGCCTCGTCGCTGCCCTGCGCGCGGCAGTGAATATGCGGGAGCAAGCATGACCACACGCACCATACCCACCGAGTTCGCACGCACGCGCCGCACACGCGGGAGCGCCGCAATGCGCGCGTTGGTGCGGGAAACGCGCCTCGACCCCGCGCAGTTCATCTACCCGCTGTTCGTGACACACGGCCGCGGGGTGCGCGAGCCGATCTCCTCGATGCCGGGGCAGGCGCGGATCTCGGTGGATCTGCTGGCCGCCGAGGCCCGCGAGTTGCGCAGCCTCGGCATTCGCGCGGTGTTGCTGTTCGGTATCCCGGAGGCGAAGGACGCCGTTGGGAGCGAGGGATACGCCGTGGACGGCATCGTGCAGCAGGCCACGCGCGCGCTGAAGGACGCCGATCCGGAGCTGCTGGTCGTCGGCGACGTCTGCCTCTGCGAGTACACAGACCACGGCCACTGCGGGCTGCTCACGCCGCGCGGCGAGGTCGAAAACGACGCCTCGCTAGAGTTGTTGGCGCGCGCGGCGGTCTCGCTGGCGGACGCGGGTGCGGACCTCATCGCGCCGTCGGACATGATGGACGGGCGCGTGGGCGCAATCCGGCAGGCGCTGGACGACGCGGGCCACCTCGCGCTGCCGATCATGGCGTACAGCGCGAAGTACGCCTCCGCGTTCTACGGCCCGTTCCGCGAGGCCGCGGACTCCACACCGGCGTTCGGCGACCGCCGCGGCTACCAGATGGACCCCGCGAACAGCCGCGAGGCGCTGCGCGAGGTGGCTGCGGACATCGCGGAGCAGGCAGACATCGTCATGGTGAAGCCGGCGCTCGCGTACCTCGATGTCATTCGTGCCGTGCGAGAGGCGACCACGCTGCCGGTGGCGGCCTACAACGTCTCCGGCGAGTATGCGATGGTGAAGGCGGCAGCCGCGCAGGGCTGGCTGGACGAGCGAGCGATCGTGCTGGAGACGCTGACCTCCATCCGGCGCGCGGGCGCGGACATCGTGATCACGTACCACGCCAAGGAGGCAGCGCGCTGGCTGAGCGAGTGACGGCGGAAGGCTCGAGCATGGAGGCATCTGCAGCTCCGCTGTCTGCATGCGCCACGTTCGACCCCTCAGCGATCCGCGCCGTGGCGTTCGATGCGTACGGGACACTGTTCTCATGGGACTTCCAGGCCGCGATCAAAGATGTGCTCGACCAGCAGGGGTTGCCCGGCGACCACGAGGAGATCGCGAAGACCTTCCAGCAGGAAGCGTTTCGCAAGGTCAGCATCTGGGCGCCCGACCATGCCGTCGAGGATGGCAAACTCGACCGCCAGAAGATGCTCGATGTTCCCGCGCGCGAGTGGGTCACGACCTGGGAGATGTGGCGTCGACAGTTCGTATACACGTTCGAGAAGTACGAGTTGCGCGGCGACGCCGAGGCTGGCGCCAGCCACCTGCGTACGGTGTTGAGCCACGCCCCCGCCTACCCGGACGCCCACGAGACGATTGAGCGCCTCGCACGGCACGGTCTGCTGCTGGGCCTGATGTCGAACGCCGACGAGGATTTCTTGCAGAGCGCCGTGTCGTTCAACCGGCTGCGCTTCTCCGTGATCCAGTCATCGGAGTCGCTGCGCATGTACAAGCCAGCGCGCACCGCATTCCTCGCGCTCTGCCATCGCCTCGGTTACGTACCGAGCGAGGTGCTGTACGTCGGAGACTCCGCCGCGACCGACGTAGTCGGCTCAATGCACGCGGGCATGCGGGCCGCGTGGATCAAGCGCCCCGAGGAGCAGACACCACCGGCACCGCTCGCACCCGGCGACCCGCCGCGTGAAGACCCGCCAACACCGGACATCGAAGTTGCATCTCTCGCCGAGATCGCGGAGGCATTCGGAGCATGACCGGCGCGCTCGCCAGCGCAGCGACAGTAACCGCTCGCACTACACAAACAACCCGTGGACTGCAGGATTGGACGCCCGAATGAACCGAGACCGCTCGCGCGACATCATGCAGCGCGCACGTACGTTGCTACCGGGCGGCGTCGACTCGCCCGTCCGCGCCTATCGTGCCGTCGGCGGCGAACCCGTCGTGCTGGCGAAGGGCAGCGGCGCGATAGTCACCGACGTCGATGGTAACGAGTACATCGACTACGTCTGCTCCTTCGGCCCGTTGATCCTCGGGCACGCGCACCCACACGTCGTGCACGCGATCCGCGAGGCCGCGGGCCACGGCACATCGTTCGGTGCGCCCACGGAGGCCGAGGTCGAGCTCGCGGCACGCGTCATCGCAGCGGTGCCGTCGGTCGAGATGGTGCGCTTCGTCAACTCCGGCACGGAGGCGACGATGACCGCGCTGCGGTTGGCGCGCGCAGTCACCGGTCGCGACCTAGTGCTGAAGTTTGACGGTGGATACCACGGGCACGCAGACGGACTGCTCGCTTCGGCGGGCTCCGGTGTCGCGACGCTCGGGCTGCCGGACTCGCCCGGCGTCCCGGCGGCATTCGCCGCGCAAACGCTGGTCACGCCGTACAACGACCTTGCGGCCGCGCGCGTGGCGTTCGAGGCGCACCCCGGGCAGATCGCGTGCATCATCGTGGAGCCGGTAGCCGGGAACATGGGACTGGTGCGCCCGGGCGAGGGCTTCCTGCAGGGGTTGCGCGCGCTCTGCGACGAGTTCGGCGCGCTGCTGCTGTTCGACGAGGTAATCACCGGGTTCCGCTCCGGGCCGGGCGGCGCACAGCAACTGTTCGACGTTCGCCCGGACATCACGGCGCTCGGCAAGGTGATCGGCGGCGGTCTACCCGTCGGCGCGTACGGCGCATCGCGAGCGATCATGGAGCGCATGGCGCCCGCGGGAGACGTGTACCAGGCCGGCACGCTCTCCGGAAATCCGTTGGCGATGGCTGCGGGCATCGCAACACTCGACGCGATTGCGGCACACTCCGACCCGTACGGTCGCCTCGATGAGTTGGGCGGTCGGCTGGAGCGCGGGCTGACCGAGGCCGCGAAGGCGGCCGGCGTGCCGCTCTCCGTCGCGCGCGCAGGATCCACGCTCACGCCGTTCTTCCAGCCCTCGATCCCGACGGACTACGCCGAGGCGCGACGGTCAGACACCGCCGCATTCGCGCGCTTCCACGCCGCGATGCTCGAGCACGGCATCCTGCTGCCGCCCTCTCAGTTCGAGTGCTGGTTCCTCTCGCTCGCGCACGATGAGGTGGCAGTCGATCGCACGATCGAGGCGGCAACCGAGTCGCTGCGCGCGCTGTAGTCGCACGCGCGCGCGAAGGGAGTTCCACGATGGCTGATGTTCTGGTCACCCGCGCGTTCTACCCGACCTCGATGGCCCGACTCGCGGGGCAGCACACGCTGCATCGACTCGACGAGGCGACCGACCGCGCCGCATTCCTCCAGGAGGTCGGCCCGCGCATTGAGGCCGTGATCGGCAGCGCGGGCGTCGACGCCGCGCTGATCCAGGCGCTGCCGAACCTGCGGCTGATCGCATGCGTCGCCGTCGGCTACGACAACATCGACGTGGCAGCCGCGACAGCGCGCAGAATCATCGTCACCAACACACCAGACGTGCTGACGGACTCCGTGGCGGACCTCGGGCTGGCACTGATCCTCGCAACGGAGCGTCGGATCGTGGCAGCCGACGCATTCGTGCGGCGTGGCGATTGGCTGCGCGGCGCGTTCCCGTTCACACGTCACCTGCGCGGCCTGACCCTCGGCATCCTCGGCCTCGGCCGTATCGGGCTGGCGATCGCCGCGCGCGCAGAGGCCTTCGGCATGCGCGTCGAGTACTCGAACCGCCGACAGCGCACGGACGTAGCGTACCCGTATCACGTCGACGCGCTCAGTCTGGCGCACGCGAGCGACGTGATGCTGCTGACCATTCCGGGTGGAGCGGAGACCCGCCACGCGGTGACGGATGAAGTGCTGCGCGCGCTTGGGCCGCAGGGCACGCTCATCAACATCGCTCGCGGCTCGGTGGTGGACGAGGCAGCACTCGTACGGTGCCTGCTGGATGGCAGCCTCGGCGCGGCCGCCCTCGATGTCTTCGACCGCGAGCCGGATATGCCGCGCGAACTGTTCGCGCTCGACCAGGTGGTACTCACTCCGCACGTCGGCAGCGCAACCCACGCCACCCGCGAGGCGATGGGCGACCTGGCAGTCCAGAACGTGCTCGCGGGCCTCGGCGGTCAGCCAGCGCTGACCCCCGTCGCGGAGTCGGCTGGCCTGCCGCCGCGCTAGCCATCGGCACGGGCCCCACGCCGCGGCCCGATTCGGGCCGACCCTGATTGCCGCCGATCGAGCATAACCGTATACTCATGTAAGCAAGTCAATTGCTCATGCCCTTGAGCGTTTGCGAGGCTCGATGCGCGTCACCTGCCAACAGGATCAGCTCCACCGCGCACTGAGCGCGGTGTCTCGAGCCGTCCCCGCCCGCTCCGTGCTCCCGATTACGCAGCACATTCTGGTGGTGGCCGAAGAGACCTCCATCAAGCTTTCCGCGACCGATGCGGAGACGATTGCGATCACGTACACCATCCCGGCGCACGTCATCCAGCCCGGTTCGATCACAATGCCGTCGCGGCTGCTGTCCGACTTCGTGGCTACGTTGCCACGCGATGAGATTGAAATGGCGCTGGCGGAACGCTCCCGACAGGTGAGCCTCTCATGCGCACGCAACGCGGCCTCCATCGGTGGGATGGACCCCGACGAGTTCCCCCCGATCCCGACAGTCGAGGGTGCGAGCGCCGTCGAGATCGCGCCGGAGAAACTGCGCGAGGCGCTGGAGCACGTCGTCTTCGCTGCGGCGACTGATGACTCGCGACCAGTACTCACTGGCGTCGACTTCGCGATCGGCCCGAGCGGTATTCGCCTCGCGGCCGCGGACGGCTTCCGTCTGGCCGTATTCCGTCTCGACCTCGAGGGCGCGGGCCAGGAGCGCGAGGTGATTGTGCCGGCGCGCGCGCTCGGCGAGCTCTCGCGATTACTCGCCGAGGCCGAGCGTCCCGTGCGCATGACGGTAAACAACGCGCAAACGCAGGTGCTGTTCGACCTGGGACACGCGACGCTGATCGCGAACCTGATCCAGGGGACGTTCCCCAACTACCAACAACTGATTCCCGCGAGCAGCGCTACCCACACCGAGGTGACGGTCAAGGAATTCCAGCAGGAGACCCGGCTCGCGTCGATCTTCGCACGCGACGGCTCGGGCATCGTGCGGTTGATCGCGACTCCCGGCGCCGCCGGCAGCCCAGGCCGCCTACTCGTGACCGCGCGCGCCGAAGAAGTCGGCAACAACGAGGGCGAGATCGATGCGGTCGTCACCGGCGAAGAGGCGAAGATCGCCTTCAACAGCCGCTACCTGATGGAAGTGCTCAACGTCCTCAACACCGACCGTGTCGCCATCGAGACCAGCTCGCCCTCCGCGCCCGGCGTCCTCCGCCCCGTCGGCGACGACCGCTACGTGCACGTCGTCATGCCGATGTTCGTTCAATGGTGACCAAATTCGCGTAGTCCGATGAGTCGATCATTGGCACCGAGCCGCTGATTTCAACCCGCTCGCGAGATGCCTTCGCCGACACGTCAACGGCACGC
>QWRD01000005.1 GCA_003670575.1 Chloroflexota bacterium | reverse complement strand
GGCGAGCTCACTCCACAGCATCGCTGCGTCCTGCCCGAGCGGATCGCGGGCTTGCTCGATCACCGCGAGGCAGCGTTCGTAGCAACGCGTGGCATCATCCCACCCCAGCGCGGCTGCGGACTGTTCCGCGGCCAGCCGGAGGTAGCGTGTCGCGTGCTGCGCGTGTTCGCGGTTCAGCACCGCCGACTCCGCGTAATGGCCTGCCAGCGCTGCGAGGTGGTCATGATCCTCGGAACCGTAGACCGTCTCGAACGCCTCGGCGATCTGGCCGTGCAAGAGCACCTGCCGCGCCGCCGACAGTTCACCGAGCAGCGTCTCCTGCATCAGTGCATGCGTGAAGCGGTACTGGCCCGCGGCCATTTCCTCGAGCACACGGGCACGCAGCGCTTCCTCGATCAGCACAAGCGACGCCTGCTCGTCGTGCCCGCCGAGCGCTCGCACGAGCATGTGGTCGAACTCGCGGCCTGCGACTGCGAGCGTCGTGAGCAGCGCGTTCGCCTCTTCTGAGAGCCGGTCGAGCCGCCGCCCCAGCGCCTGCTTCACACCCTCAGGGATCATCACCTCCGACGCAGACGTCGCTGTGAGCGTCCCTTCCTGCGCCATCAGATTCACCACTTCCGAGAGGAAGAATGGGTTGCCCTCGGTCTCCTCGAACACGCGGCGCACAAGCTCGCGCGACGGCTCGACACCGGCCGCGCGCGCGATGTAGTCGTGCACGTCTGGTTCGGTGAGGCCGCGCAGCGGCAGGCGCAGGAACAGGTCCTCACGGTTCATGTCGGCCAGCGCCTGCGACAGCGGATGGCGGCGGTCGAGGTCGGTGTCGCGATACGTGCCAAGTACCAGGATGCGCGAGTGCGACAGGTCGCGCGCGAGATGCGTCAGCAGCTGCAGCGTGGCGCGGTCCGACCAGTGCAGGTCGTCGAGCACCACGACCAGCGGCACACGCTCCGACACGCTGTGCAGAAATCCGCTCATCGCATCGAAGAGCTGGAACTGCCCTTCCTCGGAGTCCGCGGGTGGTGCCTCGGGCAGGTTCGGGAACAGCGCACGCAGGTTGAAGATGCGCTGCAACTCTGAGGCGTACGGCTCCCATTCTCGGCGTCGGATCTCGTCGCTGTTCTGGTCGCGGTACGAACGGCCGGCCAGCACCCACGGCCAAAACGGTGGTGCGCCGCCCTGCTCGTTCGCGCGGCCCCAGTACACCTGCGCACCGCGCAGCCGCGCATACGTCTCGAGTTCCTGCGTTGTGCGCGTCTTGCCGATGCCCGGCTCGCCCACCAGCATGACGACCGAGCCGCGACCGGCGAAGGCGCTGTCAAAGGCGCCACGCAAGCGCTCGAGCTCGCGCTCACGCCCGACGAACACGCCACGCGCGAGGCGGTCGAGCGGGTTAGCGGAAGAATCTGAGTGCGACACCGACTTCGCGTTCGGGTCGACGCGTTCCAGTGCCGCGAGCACCTCCACCGCGGTGGACGGACGTTCGGTGGGCACCTTCGCCAGCAATCGCAGGATCAGGTCTTCGAGGTCAGGCGGGCATTGATCGGTGTTCCAGCTCGGCGCCACTGGCGGTGTGTTGATGTGCTGCGAGATCACCGCTGTCGGGTCGTCGGCCTGGAATGGCGGCTTCCCCGTCACCATCTCGTACAGCATCGCACCGAGCGAATAGAGGTCGGACTGCGGCACCACCTCGCCGCCGAGCGCCTGCTCCGGCGGCATGTATGAGACCGTCCCGACCATCAGTCCGTGCTGTGTGAGCCTCGAACGTCCGAGGTTCACGGCGAGGCCGAAGTCACCGATCTTGGCGACGCCTTCGGCCGTCAGCCAGACGTTCCCAGGCTTGAGGTCGCGATGCACGATGCCCTGTGCGTGCGCAAACACGAGGCCGTCGGCGACGTTTTTCGCTATCGAGAGTGCCCGTTCGAGCGGAAGGGCGCCGCCTGCCTTCTCGAGCAGGCCTTCAACATCGCCGCCGCCGAGCAATTCGGTGACGACGTAGGGCGCACCGCTCTCCTCGCCCATCTCGAAGATCGTGACGACGTGCGGGTGCGAGCCCATGCGGCCCATCGCCTGCGCCTCACGCGTGATGCGCTCGCGGCCCGTGGCGTCGAGGCCATCCGTCTTGATGAGCGCAAAGGCCACGTCGCGATCGAGGGACTCATCGTGCGCGAGGAAGACTTTCTTTTTGCCGCCTTCACCGAGGAAGCGACGCACGTGGTACCGGCCTGCAACGAACGACTCGGGGTGTGCCGCAGGGGCGGCTGTCGTAGGGGTGGAGGCAGCAGGCGCCAGCGTCGAGGGTGTCGAGTCGGCAACGGGCGTACCGAGGTTTGCCTCCGCCATCTTGAGGAACGCGCCGGCATCCTCGTTCGCTTCGTCGATGGAGAGGACGGCGCGGGCGGCCTCGGCGGCCGCCGCCCAATCGCGCGCGGCGATTACCTCCTCGGCCTAGTCGAGGAGGGCGTCGATACGTCTCTGTATGCGTTCGCTTGGCATTGTGGCGGACTCTACTCCAAATCGCGCTGGACTGTTTCGGCTGGTGAGATGCTATGGCGGTGGCGAAGTGTTAGGCCTCGCCTGGCCACAGGTTGATCTGGATGGTGGGTACGTCCGCGTCTCCGCTGGGCTGAGCCGGTACGCAGGAGCTTTCCACGGAGGGGAGCCAAAGACGGTTAATAGTCGTCGCACGATTGCCATACCGCTGCCGGTAGTGGAGGCGTTGAGGCATCATCGCGACCGAAAGACTCTGGCTGAGCGGCGCGGGGGAGAAGCCCGTACATGGGTCGGGAATGAATGGGGGCTTGTCTTTACAGGAGCACTGCGACAGCCACTCGGAGCCCGCTCCGTATATTCGGAGTTTCTCGGTGTCCTCAAGTCCGGGGGAGTGAGGTTGATTCGGTTCCACGACCTTCGTCATGGTGCCGCGACGTTCCTACTCGCTCAGGGGATTGCGATGAAAGTGGTGCAGGAGATTCTTGGTCATGCGCAAATGAGCATGACCGCTGATCTCTACTCACACGTAGTCCCGGAGTTGCAGCGAGAAGCTGCTGACAGAATGGGAGCCGTACTGTTCGCGAGTCGGTAGGTTGGCCCCCTACCGACTCGTCTCTGGTCTAGAGATAGGCCGCATCCCCAGTATTGGCGCGCGCTGCTAACTGCAGCCGCTTGTCGCGCCGCAGTTCATGCACTTCAAACACGTGCCGTTGCGCACCATCATCATCTGACCGCAGTCGTCGCAGGGGTCACCCTCGAAGCCGCGCTGGCGGGCCTGGGTGACGCGCACCTTCTGCTCCGCGCGCAACTCGAGCACCGAGCTCGCCGCGATGCCGCTCGGCAGCGCCGGGGCCACCGGCGCGGTGCTCGCCTCGACGGCCGAGGGGGCTGCGACAGTGGCGACGGCAACGCCCGAGGCACTGTCGCCGGGCTCGTAGGCGTAGACAGCGAGCGGCGCAGCGGCGGCGACCGCTGCAGTTGCGGCCGGCGGGAACGCGGATACCTCTGCGGTGGCGTCGTGGAGGTCGTGGTCATCGTCGGTGGGCCCGAAGTGCGCCAGGTCCTCGCGGCCGAGGTAGGTCACGGCCAGCTCGCGGAAGATGTAGTCGATGATGCTGGTCGCCATGTGGATGCGGTCGTGACCCAGCACCATGCCGTTCGGCTCGAACTTCTGGAAGATGAACGAGTCGACGTATGCGGAGAGCGGGACGCCGTGCTGCAGCCCAATGGAGACTGCGATCGCGAAGCAGTTCATGAGCGCACCGAACGATGCGCCTTCCTTCGACATGGAGACGAACAGCTCGCCGAGGCGCGGTGTGCCGTCGGCGTTCGGCGCGGCGAAGTCGCCTGTGTGCAGGTAGATCGAGTGGCCGCCCACGCTTGCCTTCTGCGCGTAGCCGTGGCGGCGTGACGGCAGACTCTCGCGAGCGCCGCGCTGCAGCGCACGCACCAGTTCCTCCGCCGCGCGCACTGCGGGGTGCGCGACTGCGGGAGCGGGGAGCGCCGTCTCCGCCTGGTCGAAGTCCTCGTCGTCGTCGATGTCATCGAAGGCGGAGGAAGAGAGCGGCTGCGACAACTTGGAGCCGTCGCGGTAGAGCGCCAGCGCCTTCACCATCGTGTCGGCGGCCTCCATGTACACGTCCGCGACCTCGCCGACGGTGGCATCGAACGGCATGTTGATCGTCTTGCTGATCGCGCCGGAAATGAACGGCTGCGTGGCCGCCAGCATGCGCACGTGCGCCATGGGTGCGATGTAGCGCGTGCCGTACTTACCGCAGCGGTTGGCGCAGTCGAATACCGCGTAGTGCTCCTCGCGCAGGTGCGGGGCGCCCTCGATGGTCATGCGACCGACGATGTGGTCGTTCGCCGCCTCGATCTGCGCGCGCGTGAAGCCCAAGCCTTCCAGCACGCTGAAGTACGGCGAGCCGAGCTGCTCCGCGGTGAAGCCCAGCACATCGACGCAGAACTGCTCGCCGAGGCTGAACTTGTTGAACGCGAAGGTGATATCGAACGCCGTCGGCAGGGCAGCGTCGATGCGGTCCAGCAGCTCCGGCGTGAAGCCGAGCGCGGCAAGCGAGTCGCGGTTGATGTGCGGCGCCCCGGTCAGTTGTGCCGTGCCCGCGCAGTACTGCTCGATGTCACGCGATTGCTCGAGGGTGTAGCCGAGGCGAGCGAGTGCGCCGGGCATCGACTCGTTGGCGATGCGGAAGTAGCCGCCGCCCGCGAGCTTCTTGAACTTCACCAGCGCGAAGTCCGGCTCCACGCCGGTGGTGTCGCAGTCCATCAGCAGGCCGATGGTGCCGGTGGGCGCGATCAGCGTGGTTTGTGCGTTGCGGTAGCCGTACTGCTCACCAAGCGCGAGTGCGCGGTCCCACGCGCTTTGCGCGGCGACCAGCAGATCCTGCGGGCAGATGGTCTGGTTGATCGCGCGTGGGAGCACGGTCAACTGGTCGTACTGCTCGCGAGGCGCGTCGTACGCGGCTCGGCGGTGGTTGCGGATCACGCGCAGCATCGCCGCACTGTTCTCCGCGTAGCGCGGGAACGCGCCCAACTCGCGAGCCATCTCGGCGGAGGTCGCGTATGCAACGCCCGTGAGGATGGCGGTCAGCGCGCCGGCCTGCGCCAGCGCGTCCGCTGAGTCGTACGGAATGCCCTGCACCATCAGCATCGCGCCGAGGTTGGCGTAGCCGAGGCCGAGCGTGCGGTAGTCGTACGAAAGCTGCGCGATCTCCTTGCTGGGGTACTGCGCCATCAGCACAGAGATCTCAAGCACGATCGTCCAGAGCCGCGAGGCGTGCTCGTACGCGACGATGTCGAACGCGCCGGTCTTGAGGTCCGTGAACGCGAGCAGGTTCAGCGAGGCCAGGTTGCACGCCGTGTCATCCAGGAACATGTACTCGGAGCACGGGTTGGACCCCTCGATGCGGCCGCCGGCCGGCGAGGTGTGCCACTCGTTGATCGTCGTGTCGTACTGCAAGCCGGGGTCTGCCGACTCCCACGCCGCGCGCGCGATGCGCGCCCAGAGATCGCGCGCCTGCACGGTCTTCTCAACGCTGCCGTCGGTGCGCCGCACCAGGTCCCACGAGCCATCCTCGCGGACGGCGCGCAGGAAGTCGGCGTTCACGCGCACGGAGTTGTTCGAGTTCTGGCCGGAGACAGTGAGGTACGCCTCGCCCTGCCAGTCGGTGTCGAACTCCTTGAAGTCGAGGGCCTCACCCTGCGCAGCCAGTTGCAGCGCGCGCTGGATGTATGCCTCCTCCACGCCGTCGCGACGTGCGCGGGAGACGGCCTTGCGCAGCGGGCGGTTCTCGATCGGGTCGAGCCCGCCGTCCTCGGCCGCGTCGAAGATCGCGCGCAGCAGGCGGCGAGTCAGCCGGGAGCCGGTGACCAGCGCCGCGACCTTCTGCTCCTCCAGCACCTTCCAGCCGATGAACTGCTCGATGTCCGGGTGGTCGGCGTTGACGATCACCATCTTCGCAGCGCGGCGCGTGGTGCCACCGGACTTGATCGCGCCCGCGGCGCGGTCGCCGATCTTGAGGAATGACATCAGCCCGGACGACTTCCCGCCGCCGGACAGCTGCTCGTTCTCACCGCGCAGGCGGGAGAAGTTGGAGCCGGTGCCGGATCCGTACTTGAAGATGCGCGCCTCACGCGTCCACAGATC
This sequence comes from Chloroflexota bacterium, assembly GCA_003670575.1. Taxonomy (GTDB): domain Bacteria; phylum Chloroflexota; class Dehalococcoidia; order UBA2979; family UBA2979; genus RH-chloro-G1. Next base: position 72,090 of record QWRD01000005.1, on the reverse strand, counting down.
CATGATCCCGCCCTCGTTCACGAGGTCGTCGTTCACGGACTGGATGAAGCAGGCGTGCGGTTGCGGGCGCTCGTATGCGCTCGTCGAGGCGGTGAGTACGCCGGTGACGTGGTCGACATAATGATGGCCCTGCGCGGGGCCGGTGATGCCGTAGGCCCAGTTGAGCCCGGTGTTGAACCACTGCGGCGAGTTCGGCGCGGCGCGCTGGCTGGCCATCATGTAGCACAGCTCGTCGTAGAACGCCGCGGCGTCCTGCTCGCCGTCGAAGTAGCCGGCCTTCCAGCCCCAGTAGGTCCACGTGCCGGCGAGGCGCTGGAACACCTGCCGCGCATCGGATTCGCCGCCGCTGTGCGAGGCATCGGCGGTAGGGACGGAGCGCCAGAGCCACGGGGGCACATCGGCCTCCCAGACGTGGCTGAGCGCGGACGGTACACCGCGCTTGCGGTAGTACTTCTGCGCCATGATGTCGACGGCAACCTGCGACCAGGAGGCCGGCATTAGCAGGTCGCGCGCCTCGAAGACCGAGGAGCCGTCCGGGTTCACGATGCGCGACTCGCGCGGCACGAAGGCAATGCCCTCGTACGGGTCGTGCCCGGCGGTGGTGAAGTGACGAGGAATACGCATGGTCGGGTCCCGTTCGCTACGGGCCCTGCTTCGTGGTCGCCACGATCGGTAGTGTCCGGTCGGCTGGCGGCCCCAAGATGTAGGGCCTAACTGCATATGCGCATACACTGTTGAGCGGAGCGCGGTGGGAAATGTATTCCTGCCGCTCGACGCCGTCAAGGTTGCAGATTATGCGTGCAGGCGGATATGCAGTACTAGTGTTCTGCGAGTCGAGGCAAGGGGCAGGATCTGGCGCGTTGGCGGTGCTCAGAAACCCCCACCCCAACCCTCCCCGGTGAAGGGGGAGGGGGCCAGAATCCATATCAGAGCCCCTCGCCCAGGAACTGGGAGAGGGGCAGGGGTGAGGGCTCTCCGCGCTCGGCGGGGGCGGTGCCTTCGGCGCCGCTACGCCCAGCCGAGCCGCTTCAGCGCCGCGACGTAGCGCTTCTGCAGCTCCACGCGCACGGCACGATCGGTGATCTCATCGATGCGGGCGAGGTTGTCGCCGATGTCGGCGCGCTTCACCTCCACCGCCAGCGGATGCGCGGAGACGCGCTCGATGTAGTCCGTGTACACCTCGCCCTCGCGGCGGGAGAGCGCGTCGACGGCCTCCGCAACCTGCCGGCCCCAGCGCACGCCGACCGTGTTCAGGCTGGTCGAGGTGTCCTCGATCACGTCGTGCAGGATGGCGATGGTGGCGAGCAGTGGGTCGCGGAAGGAAGCGGCCACGCGCATGGGGTGGTTGATGAACGGCTGCCCGTTCTTGTCGCGCTGCCCCGCGTGTGCCGCCACCGCGAACGCCAGCGCCGCCTCGTACTCCTGCCAGCCGACGTCGCTCGTCATGCGCTTACTGCTGCTGCTGCTGAACCCGCCCCGAGGTGTCCTGGTGCAGCCCGAAGATGTTGCACTGGTAGAACGCGATCGCGCGCGCCGGGTCGTCGGCGTGGATCTCGAAGTGGACGGGTCGCGGCATCGATGGCTCCCTTCAGACCCTCACCCCTGCCGCCCTCCCACTTCGCGGGCGAGGGGTTCCGAACGTGGGGCTTCCGCGCTTCATTCTGACCCCCCTCGCCCCGTCCCGGGGAGAGGGGCAGGGGGAGAGGGCTCTTCCCTTTCCTACCCCCGGACGATCGCCTCGAGCTCGTCGATCGCCGAGGGGATGTGGCCCGAGAGGTTGTCGTGGCCGGTGCGCGTGACGAGGATGTCGTCCTCGATGCGCACGCCGATGCCGCGGAGCTGGCGCGGCGCTTTCGCGTCGGGTGCGATGTACAGGCCGGGCTCCACGGTGAGCACCATGCCCGGACGCAGCACCACCGACTCGCCGTCTTCGCGGTACGCGCCGACGTCGTGCACGTCGAGGCCGAGCCAGTGCGAGGTGCCGTGCATGAAGTACGGCTGGTACGCGCCGTCCTTCGTCAGTTTCGCGGTCGTGCCCTGCAACACGCCGAGGTGGCGCAGCCCATCGACGAGCACCTTCAGCGCGCGCTGATGCACGTCCATGAAGCGCACGCCGGGACGCACGAGTGCGATCGCCTGGCGCTGCGCTTCCAGCACGATCGCATACACGTCGCGCTGCGCGGCAGTGAAGCGACCGTTCGTGGGGTACGTGCGCGAGACGTCCGCGCCGTAGTAGTCCACCTCGGCGCCGGTGTCGAGCAGCACGAGGTCGTCCTTGCCAACGAGCGAGTTGTTCGCGGTGTAGTGCAGCGTGCAACTGTTCGCGCCGGCCGCGACGATCGAGGGGAAGCCGTTGCGCGGCGCGCCGCGCCTGCGGTATTCGGCCTCCAACACCGCCTGCAGTTCGTACTCGTGCATGCCGGGGCGCGTTGCGCGCATCGCGGCGTCAATGCCATCGCCGGTGATCGAGATCGCCTTGCGCAGCGCGGCAATCTCCTCGGCGGTCTTGATCACGCGCATCTGCGAGACGTACGGGAACGGGTCCGCGACGCGCTCGATGGCGACACCGCCACGCTGCCCGCCGCCGCGTCGTTGTGCCACCGCGGTGGTGACGAGCTTCTCCACGCGGTCGTCCGCACCGAAGGAGAAGTAGACGGTGCGCATGCCACCGAGCAGTTCCGGCAGCCGCTGCTCCAATTCCTCGATCGGGTACGCCACGGTCGCGCCGAAGTCGCGCACCGCACCCTCGACGCCGGCGCGCTCGCCGACCCAGATCGCCATCTGCGGGTCGTGTGGGCGCACGAACAGCACGTACGGCTGGGCGTGTCCGGGCCGCAGCAGCGCGACCGCGTCGGGCTCCTCGAAGCCGGTGAGGTAGTAGAACGTCGAGGGCTGGCGGAACTCGTAATCCACGTCACCGTTGCGCCGCGCCTCGTGCCCGGAGGCGAACACAGCGGCGACCGGTCCCGCTTCGGCGCGTGTCAGCAGCCGAGCGAGACGCTCGCGCCGCGCCGCGAACGGTTGGTCGCGGTCGCTGGTCGGTTGTGCTGTGCGGGCGGTGCGAGGTGCAGGTCGCGTCGTGCTCATCGTGCGCCTCCGGGTGATTGGAGTGAGTGGTGGCCCCGGCAGGGGTCGAACCTGCGCGCACGGTTTAGGAAACCGATGCTCTATCCACTGAGCTACGAGGCCAGGGTTCCAGTGTGACAGCCACCAGCGGCATCGTCATCCGCGAGCGGCGGATGGTGATCGAAGCGCGGGTTCCGAGGTTGGACGACGAAATTTGGTGGAGGTGAGGGGATTCGAACCCCTGACCTCTGCGATGCGAACGCAGCGCTCTCCCAACTGAGCTACACCCCCACCGAGGGCCGCCCCGCGCGCCTGTCTTTCGACCTCGCGGGGCAGACGATGAGTATAGGGAGCCACCATCCCCAGCGGCAAACGCGCGGCAGCCTGGGAGAGCGGGCTGGCCCGCCGGCTAGTCCAGCAGGCCCGGCATCGCCTCGATGGTCATGGTGCGCGTCGGGATGTCTACCGTGAGCACGACATCGGGGATGGCGGGGATCAGGGCGTCCGGCTTGCCTTCGCGCTTGATCACGTACACGTCGTTTGCGCCAGTGGTGAGCGCATCGCTCAGCGTGCCGATGTGCTCGCCTTCGCGTGTGACCACGGCCAGGCCGATCAGGTCATGGCGGTAGTACTCGCCCTCGGGGAGCGGGGGCAGCTCGGCGGCGTCAATCTCGATCAGCGTGCCGCGCAGCACCTGGGCGGCGTCCACGTGTGTGTAGCCCTCGAACTGCACGATGGGGTAGCCCTGCGAGAGGTTGACGGCGAGCACCTTGCGCGGGGTGCCGTCGACGATCAACACGGCGCCCTGTGCGAAGCGTGCAGGGTTGGAGGTGTACGCCGTGATCTTCACGTGGCCGCGCAGGCCCCATGTGCCGTTGATGCGGCCGACGACGACGTGATCACCGCCGCCCGGCGCCTCATGAGGCGCGGGGTTGGGCGGCGTGTCAGACGAGGGGCTAGTCGATGTCGAGGGTGGCACGGACACCGGCGCGGGTGGCCGCTACGTGAACCAGCGCGCGGATCGCGTTGGCGATGCGGCCTTCGCGACCGATCACGCGGCCCTTGTCATCCTCGGCGACGCTGAGGCGCAGCACGACGCGGTCGCCGTACTGCTCCTCGATGACGACGACTTCCTCAGGATGCCGGGCAAGGGCACGCGCGAGGTATTCGACAAGCGCTTTCATGCTTCGGTGAATTCGGCGGCAGCGCCATCGGTTTGCGTGGCGTTCTCCTCCGCAACCGCGGCACGTGCGGCCTCGGCGGCAGCTTCCTCGGCGGCCTTCGCGTCGGCGGCGGCCTTGGCAGCCGCGTCAGCCGCAGCCTTCGCAGCAGCCTCGGCATCGGCGACAGCCTTGGCGGCCGCGATGTCGGCGTTGGAGGTCTTGGTCACGCGCTTCGGCGGCTCCACGGTGGTGAGCCCACGCGCGAACAGCAGTCGGTGCACGGTCTCCGAGGGCTGTGCGCCCTGCGAGAGCCAGTGGCGCACGCGATCCTCTTTGAGCTCCAGCACACTCGGGCGCGTGCGGGGGTTGTAGTGCCCCAGCACTTCCACAAAGTCACCGTCGCGCTTCGCGTGCTGGTCTGCGACCACCACTCGGTACGTCGGCTGCTTTGTCTTGCCGGTGCGGCGCAGGCGCATTCGCAGCATGTTCAGTCCTCGCATCCTCTTCGGGGCGGCACGGCGTTGGCCGCGCGAATGGCCCCCGGCGGCAGTGGCCGCCACTCCATCTCGTCAGTTCAAGGCCCCCGAGGGAACCGTGGCGATTCAGGCGCTCGATTGTAGCAAGCCGTTGGCTCTGAGTCTCGCTTCAGTCCAACAGGCGCTCGATGTGCCTCGGACGCGCCGCCTAGAAGCCCAGCATCCGACGCAGCCCGCCGGCGCCGCCGCCCTTGTTGGAGGTCATCGCTTGCATCAACTTCTTGGCCTGCGTGAACTGGTTCAGCAGTCGGTTCACGTCCGCCGGTGTCGTGCCGGAGCCGTTGGCGATGCGGCGGCGGCGCGATCCGTTGAGGATGTCCGGCCGATGCCGCTCAGCCAGCGTCATGGACTGCACGATGGCCTCCGACTGCTTGAAGTACGAGTCGTCCAGCGTCGCGCCACCCAGTTGCTGTTTCAGTCCGCCGAGACCCGGCATCATCTCCATCAGCCCGGCGAGCGATCCCATCTTCTTCACCTGCTGCATTTGCTGCAGGAAATCCTCCAGGTCAAACTCGCCGCGCGACATGCGCCGCGTCATCTCCTTCGCGTCGCGCTCGCCGATCGCGGCTTTCGCCTTCTCGACGAGTGTGACCACGTCGCCCATGCCGAGCACGCGCGATGCGAAGCGATCCGGGTGGAATGTCTCCAGCGCTTCCAGCCGCTCGCCGGTGGTGATGAACTTCACCGGGAGGCCGGTCACCGAGCGCACCGACAGCACCGCGCCGCCTCGAGCATCGGAGTCGACCTTCGTGACCACGATGCCGGTGCCCTCCACCGCCTCGTGGAACTCCTTCGCGAGGTTGACGGCTTCCTGGCCGGTCATCGAGTCGACGACGATCAGCACCTCGGTCGGATCGACCTCGTCGGCAAGCGCGGCCAACTCATCGATGAACCCGTCGTCGAGCGCCACCGCACCGCGCGTGTCGATGATGACCGCGTTCGCGCCGGTGCGCTCCGCTTCGCGCAGTGCGCGGCGCGCGACCTGTGGCGACGGTGCTGCCTTCTCTTCCGAGTAGACAGCGACGTTGATCTGCTGGCCGAGCACCTGCAACTGCTCGGTTGCCGCGACGCGTTCGAAGTCGGTCGCGACCAGCAGCGGGCGCATCCCCTGCGAGCGCAGGTGCAGCGCGAGCCGCCCCGCGAGGGTGGTCTTGCCGCTGCCCTTGATGCCGCACAGCAGGATCTTCGTGATGCCCTGGGAGGCGCGCTTCAGCGGCTGCTGGTCGCCGCCCAGAATCTCGATGAGCTGCGCGTGCACGATGGCGATCACCTGCTGCGCGGGGGTGATGGACTTCATCACCTCCTGGCCCAGCGCCTTCTCCCGCACCGCGGCGATGAAGTCGCGCACGACCTTGAAGTTGACGTCCGCCTCTAGCAGCGCAACGCGGACCTCGCGCAGCGCGGCGTCGAGGTCTTCTTCGGTGATCTTCCCGTGCTGCCCAAGGCGCCGGAAGGTGTTTTGCAGTCGTTCGGAGAGTGCATCAAGCATGCGGGAATTGTAGCAGGAGGGCGGGCTCGAATCTCCCACTCACTTACCATCGAGCCCCCCTGCGCACGACGGTCAACGAAGACCCCGCAGGCGAGTCACGACGTTCAGAATCCCTCGCCCCGCCCCGGGGAGAGGGGCTGGGGTGAGGGCTCCCCTCCGCCGAGGTACACTCTCCCCATGAAGATCTTCCGACTCACCTCGCGCGCGGGTGGATGCCTGCACTGCGGGTACACCACCTCCCAGGCATGCACCGGCTGCGAGCAGTTCGTCTGCCCGAACGATGAGCAGAAGCACGACGAGTTGCCGCAGCACGAGCTGATCGAGCAGGGGCGCATGGGCGGGTAGTACCAGCTCGTCGTGCTCGCGTGGCGAGCCGATGGTGTGCCTCAGGCAGTGGTCGTGACATTCGACAGGTACGCAGAAGGGGCGCCGCGAGGCGCCCCTTCTGCTGTCCGATTGCTACGAATGCAGCGATGCGGTGCTACTTCTCGACGTAGAACAGTCGGCAGATCTTGGTGTTGGCCGAGTAGCCGTACCAGGTGCCGGCGATCGTGTCGAATCCAGCGATGTTGCCCTGCGTCATCACGCGAGCGGGCTGCGCGCCGAGGATCATGTTCGGCATCCACTCGCTCAGGTAGCGAGTCTGGAACTCCTCCAGCATCTTGGAGCGGGCCTCGACGTTGAGCTCGACCTGAGCCTTGTCGATGAGCGCGTCCAGGCCCTTGTCGGAGAAGTGACCGTAGTTGCGGCTACCGCCCGTGTAGTACTGGGACTGCATGTCGATGACAGCGTCCGGCGCAGCGGTGATGACGTAGTTCACCATCTCGAACTGGCCGGAGTTCTGCGGGCCATTGAAGGAAGCGCTGTCCGCGTACGGCTTCAGCCCAACCTTCATCTCCGGGAAGACTTCCTTCATCTGGGCCTGGAACCGCTGCACGTTCTCCGGGTAGGCCGAGCCGGAGGTGTTGATGTAGATGATGGAGAAGTCGATGCCCTTGCCGGCCGGGAAGCCTGCAGCGGTCATCATCTTCTGGGCCTCGGCACGGTCCGCAGCCTTGGTGGCCGGGTTGTAGCCCGCCTGATCCTTGACCTTGTCCGGGCTCCACGCCTCCGGGAAGCCGGGGCTCAGCGAGGCCTGGTAGCCCCAGCCGTTGCCGAAGAACCCGTCCATGATCGACGCGTAGTCCACTGCCAGGAACATCGCGCGCCGAACGCGGAAGTCCTTGAACGGCGCGTACTCCACGCTGAACCGCATGTGGTGCCAGTTGGAGTCGATCCACGCGTTGAGGTTAGCGTCCGGCTTCGACTTCTTGATCTGGTCGGTCTCCAGCTGGTTCAGGCCGGAGATGGCATTGGTCTGGCCGCTGATGAACGCGGCGACCGCCGAAGCGCGGTCCGGGATGATCGTCCACTCAACGTTGTCGAAGCTCGGCTCGTCCTTGCGGAAGTAAGCCGGGTGCTTCTTGTAGGTCATCTTCTGGTCCTTGACCCACCCGGAGACCTGGAACGGCCCAATGCCGCCCATCTTCAGCGGGTCGGCCCAGCCGATGTCGTCCATTTCCTTCGGGGCGAAGGGGACACGAGTGTCCATCAGGCCGTTGAAGAAGGAGGAGTTCGGCTTGGAGAGCGTGACCTTGACCGTGGTCGGGTCCGTGGCCTGCGCCTTCACGAGGTTCGCAACCATCGAGGCGCGCTGGAACTGCGACAACGGAATCTTCAGACGATCCGCGTACAGTCCGCCGATGCGCTCCAGGTTCCAGGCCACGTCCTCGGCGGTGAACTCGCGACCGTTCCACGGGGCCATGTTGTGGGTCTTGATGCCTGGCTGAATCTTGAAGACCAGCGTCGTCGGGTCGGCGACTTCCCATGACGTCATGACGTGCGGGCGGATCTTGCCGGTCTGCGGGTCGGGCTCCAGGCCCTTCTCGCCGATCATGTGCCAGATGTTGGTGGCCAGCGCCGTGCCCGGGTCGTGCTGGGTGTAGGTGCTGGTGGTGTGCGCGGTGAAGGTGCCGCCGGGCTTCTTGGTGCCCTTGACCACCGGCGAGGTCATCGGCAGGCCGGTGCCCTTCGGGGTGTTGACCGGCACGCCGCCGCTGTTGCTGGCGGAGGATCCGCCCGCCGGTGCGCTGCTGCCGCAGCCGATGAGCGCGGCCCCGGCCAGTCCCAGCGCGCCGATGCCAGCGCCCTGAAGCATGGTCCTGCGGCCGAGTGCACGCTGCGTGAACATGTTGCTCAAGTGTGATCCCTCCTGATGATTACTGGCGGAGAGCCCGGACAACCCGTTGCCCTCACTCGTACATACGGGCGATGGTACGAGGTGGCCTTCTTGTGATCGCCAGTATTTGCAAGGGAAAATCACATGCGTGTATTCCCGCGCGTGCTGATCACTGCAATCGTGTTGAATACGCGCGAATGTAATTCTGTGCTATGTGCGAACGCGATATTGGCGAGAGGGCAGCGTCGACACCACGAGGTGACACGCGTGTGACGGGTGCTGGTCACGCGCCCGAAGGATGTGGTGCGGTACCGGCTGCGGGCGCTGCGGGCGACGTGGGAATGCAGGAGGGCGCCGATGTCGGCGCCCTCCAATGTTGAGCCGAGGGACGTGCGCTAGATCGCGGCTTGCCCCGCAAGCACGATGAGCTGGCGAGCCTCCAGCCCGAGCTCACCGCCGTATACCTCCGTGTTGTGCTCGCCCAGCAGCGGAGCACGTCGACGCAGCTCCAGCGGCGTGGCGCTCATCTTGTACGGCCCCAGCGGGAAGCGAACCTCGCTGTCGTGCTCCGGAATGTGGGTCTTCGCCCAGAATCCGCGAGCCTCCCAGTGCGGGTCGGACAGGTTGTCCTCCGGCGGACGGATCACCGCCCACGGGAGGTGCAGGCTCTGACCGCGGCGGTAGACTTCCTCCGATGGCCGCGTCTGGATGAACGCGCCGATGACCTCTGAGATGCGTGCACGCTCCACCGTCGCCTGCATCGGGTCGGAGTGGACGGCCGCCTCGTACTTCGGGTCTTCGAGGTCGGCTGCGGCGTTGAACTCGTTGAGCCAGTCCATCAGCTCTTTCCAGTTGCCTCGAGTACGCGGCACGCCGCCGCCCATGAGGTTCACGTATCCGCCATCGGATCCCTGGAACTGCCACCGGGCCGTGATGGTGGGTGAGGAGTGGCGACCGGTCTGGCGTTGCACCAGCGCCTGCTTGTACTCCCAGTTCGGGAACGCCCCCTCGGTCGTGACGCTGACCGCCTCGTGGACGGAAACGTCCACCAACTGCCCGAGGCCAGACTGCTCGCGCTCGATCAGCGCGGCCAGGATGCCCATAGCGGCGTGCTCGCCAGCCATCCAGAGCGAGTGCTCACCGTCCGGGCGGATCGGCGGCAGGTCGTGATCGTCGTAGCCGGTGCTCATCATCGGCCCGCCCAGCGCGATGCTGGTGAGGTCGGTGGCTTCCCAGTCCTTCCACGGGCCGGTCAGTCCGAACGGCGTGATGGCGCACCACACCAGACGACCCTCGATGAACAGCGGCGCGAACACTTCCGGTCCGCAGTCGATGCTGTCCAGGAAGCCGGGCGGGTAGCTGTCGATGACGACATCCGCGCCCTCGACGAGCCGACGCCAGAGCTCAGCGCCGTCACCGGTGGACGGGTCCAGCGTGATCCCGCGCTTGTTGGCGTTCATGTACGCGTGGTGCAGCGAGCGCTCCGAACCGGGGCGGTCGCCCACGAACGGGCCCTGCCGTCGGCCATAGGAGCCCTCTACGGGCTCAATGCGGATCACGTCGGCGCCGGCGTCGGCCAGCAGTCGGCCGGCCTGTTCGCCACGGTCGCCAATCTCCAGGATGCGGATGCCGTCCAGTGCCCCGGTCAAATCGCCACCTCCGCCGCAAGGGCTGCGATCTCCTCGGCGGTGTAGCCCAGGAGCTGTTCCATGACTGCATGTGTGTGCTCGCCCAAACCGGGGGCACCGTTTACGACCTCCCACTTGGAGCGAGAGAAGCGCATGGGCAGCCCCTCGAAGCGCCGGTCGCCGAGGTACGAGTGAGGTGCCATCGGGTAGAACTCACGCGCCGCGTGCTGCGGGTCGTGCTCCATTTTGTCTTCGGTGGTCTGCGCCGTGCCGGCTGCAACACCGTTCGACTGGAGCAGGTACATCAACTCGCGCGTGTCCCACTTGCGGGTCAACGCATCGATCGCCGCGTCCAGCGCGTCTTGCGCGTCCACCCGGCCGAGGTTGGTCGCGAACAACGGGTCGGCTGCCAATTCATCCGCGTCCAGCACCTCGCACAGCGCGAGCCACTGGTCGTCTGTCTCGGCGGAGATGGCGATCCATCGATCGTCGCCCGCGCACCGGTAGACGTTGTGCGGCGCGATCGCTGGCCATCGAGAGTGGTTACCGATGCGCTCGTACTTCCGACCGTTCACCTGGTAGTCCAGCATGGCGATGCCGCCCATCATCATGCCCGTCTCGCACTGTGCGACGTCGATGTACTGGCCCTCGCCGGTGCGGCTTCGGTGGAACAACCCCATCAGCAGACCGATCGCGCCGTAGTAGCCCGCCGTGTGGTCCAGGTAGGAGTAGCCCCATCCGGCCGGCGGCAGGTCGGCCTGGCCGGACATAAAGGTGCTACCGGAGATCGCCTGCGCGGTCGGGCCCCACGTGATGTACGTGGTGTCGATCCCCGCGTGGCCGAAGCCCGAGATCGAGATGTAGATGATGTTGGGGTTGAGCTCTTTGAGGTGCTCCATGCCGAAGCCCATGCGCTCGAAGGCGCCGGCACTGAAGTTCTCGATCACGACGTCGGCCTGCGCGATCAACTTCTCCACCATCGTGCGCCCGCCCGGGTGCCAGACGTTGGCGGTGATGCTGCGCTTGTTCCGGTTCATGTTGTTGAACATCCCGGAGCCGCTGTAGGACGGTCGGTCCGGATAGACCTGCATCCCGGAGCGCATGGAGTCCAGATACGACTCGTTCTCCACGCGAATCACGTCGGCGCCGAGGTCGGCGAGGATGCGCGTGCACTGCGGTCCCGCGACGATCCAGGAGAAGTCCACGACACGGATGCCCTCAAGTGGCCGGGCTCCGGCCCCTGGTAGCGATGCTGGCATAACACTCCCCCTCCCTGCTTAAGCAGGCCTGAGGCGCTTCGTCTGACGCGCCTCGTCTCGAAGCGTTATACGGCGGATTGCTGTTCGTGGAAAGTCCCTCGCGCCACGTTCCCCGGCTAGCGCACGGCGAATGTTGTTGTGACGTCGTTCGCGCGGACGAGGTATGTGCCCGCCTGGAACCCGGAGCCGAGCGCGATGCTGTGCGGTACGTACCCGTAGATCGTCGTACACGGACCGTCCGTCGCAGGCATGGTGTTCCACACCGCGATGGCGATGGTGAAGCCGGAGCGTTCCACCGTGTAGTGGTCGAATCGCGCGCAGCCACCGGGAAGCCGCTGGTGATATCCACGAACACCTGCACCGGCTGCGATTCCGCCAGACGCACCTCCAACTTGTCGATGGGCGCCAGCACTCGCTTGCGACCTGCGGCCAGGGTCGGCGTTGGGCTGGGTGCTGGTGATGGGGGCGGCGTGACGGCGGGCGTGGTGCCTACTGTCGGAGTTACGGGCGCGGCCGTCGGTGCTGCCGGTGCGGGTGGCGTGGAGGCGGGCGCAGTGGGGGGCGGTATCGCCGTTGGTGACGCGGCGGGGGGAGCCGTCGAGGAAGCGGATGGCACCAGCGTGACGGTGGCGGTCGCCCGAGACGGCGGAGTGGCAGTCGCGACAGCTGTCGAGGTGGTGACGACTGGTGGCGCCCCGACACCCGTGGAGCAACTCGCGAGCAGTGCGATCGCGGCGAGCAGGATCACGACAAGGCCGCGTCGGCCGTTCATCGCTGCTCGCCGCCGCGCATGCTATTCGAGCCCGCGCTCGCCCATGAACGTGACCAGGTCGGTGATGCGGCAGGCGTAGCCGTACTCGTTGTCGTACCAGCCCATGGTCTTCACCATGTCGCCGTCCAGCACCATCGTCGATGGCGAGTCGAAGATCGCCGACGCCGGGTGGGCGCGGAAGTCGCTGGAGACCAACTCGCTCTTCTCGAAGTACAGGAAGCCCTTCATCGGGCCTTCTGCGGCCGCGAGGAACGCCTCGTTGATTGCGCCGCTGGACGCTGTCTGCTCCAGGTCGGTGACCAGGTCGACGACCGACACCGTGGGGGTGGGCACGCGGTACGCGATGCCGTTCATCTTCCCCTGCAATTCCGGGATCACCAGGCCAATGGAGCGAGCGGCGCCGGTGGACGTGGGGATGATGTTCATCGCCGCTGCACGTGCTCGCCGCAGGTCGCGGTGCTTCGCGTCGACAAGGTTCTGGTCGCGTGTGTAGGAGTGGATGGTGGTCATGAACCCACGGCGCACGCCGAACGCGTCGTGCAGCACCTTCACCATCGGCACCACACAGTTGGTGGTGCAGGAGCCGTTGCTGATGACGTGGTGCCGCGCCGGATCGTAGTCGAGGTGGTTCACGCCCATGATGACGGTCCAGTCCTCGTTCTTACCGGGGGCGGAGATCACCACCTTCTTCACGCTGCCGCGCAGGTGCATCGCCGCAGCCTCGCGCGTCTCGAACTCACCGGTCGACTCGATCACGACGTCGACGCCGACGCTGTTCCAATCGATCTGCGAGGGGTCGTCCTGCGCGAAGACGCGCACCTCCCGCCCGCCGATCGCGAACGAGTCCTTGCCGTCCTCAATCTCCGCGGGGAAGCGCCCGTAGTCGCTGTCGTAGCGAAGCAGGTGCGTGTGCATGGCCACGTCTGAGCGACCGTTGATGGCCACCAGATCCCAGTCATCGCGGTGGCGATCCCACCACGCGCGTACCGTCTGGCGACCGGTGCGGCCCAGACCGTTGATGCCAACTCGGAGCTTCTTCGCCATCTCTCGCTTCTCCTGAGGGGTTCCTAGGCGTCCGGCTACGGGGAATATGCAAGGGGATTGTAGCGCCGTTGCGGCCCAGTGCCAGATGGGGGCTGGGTCGAGGTTCCGGGAGCTACAGCAGGATGCGCTTCGCGGCGTCCGGTGGCTGGCGGCGGAAGTCCACCAGCAGGTGCCGGCGTCTCGCCTCGTCGTCCACGAATTCTTCGAGGTGGCAGCGGCCATCCTCGGCGAGCCCGGCGTCCACTCTGGCGACGTGGGCGACTACCTCGTCCCGCAGCGGCTGGGGCGCCGGGAATTGCTCGCGCTGGTGCATCGCGACGTGCAGCTGCTTCGCGCCGAGGCGGAGCACCCAGCCGAGGATGAGTTGCGCCCACCCGAGGTGGAACGCGGCGTCGTCGAACATCAGCGGATAGCGCTGGTGTGAGGCCTCGGCCGCCACGAACAGCGCGGTGGGCCCGAAGTTTGGCCGCCCCAGGTCGGAGGCGGCGCGGTAGATCAGCCGCAGGTGCTCATCCGCCGCGATGGCCTCGCCAGCGAAATAGTGGCCGAGTCCTACTTCCTCCGAGCGAGTGGGGGCGTGGTGCCCATACGCGCTGTGCGCCCACGCCTTGAAGGCGTCGAGTTCGTCCGGGAGCTGGGCCTGTGCCGCGATGTGCTCCACCGCCATGCGCAGCAGAGGCAGCGCCGATTGGTACGCACCCCGCTGCACCAGGCTGGTCGCGTCGTGGAGGCTGGAGAACGTCCGGCTCCAGAGCGAGGCGTACGCCGCCATTGTCATCGTGCGTGCCGCCGGCGTGTAGCCGGTCACGGCGAGTCGGAGCTGAAGCCTCGCCGCAGCCTCGATCAGTTGGATGTCGTCCGACAGCAGGAAGCCGGTCTGACGCCAGGCGTCCTCGGCATCGGGCGCGAGGCCCGCGGGCTTGCCGGGCAGACGCCAGCCCTCCGCGTCCGGGACGCGCATCCCGGAGACGCGCTGCGGCGGGTCGAGGATAGGCATCTCGCTTTCGGCAGCGTCACGTGGTCCGGTCATGCGGGCCACATCTCGAACGGGCGGTGGGCCCCCTCGATGGCGCGCGGGGAGCGTCGAGCCCCGCGCGCGCTGACGTGAGCCGCAACCGGCACAGGGTGCAGTGCGATTGGTGGCACCGTTACCGCCCGAGCTGTCGGAACGCAGAGCGGCCAGCGTAGAGCGCGGCACCGCCCAGTTCCTCCTCGATGCGCAGGAGCTCGTTGTACTTGGCGGTGCGGTCCGTGCGGGCCGGTGCGCCGGTCTTGATCTGGCCCGCGCCGCTGGCGACCGCCAGATGCGAAATCGTCGTGTCCTCCGTCTCGCCGGAGCGGTGCGAGATAATCGAGGCCCAGCCGGCCATATGCGCCATGCGGATCGCCCCGAACGTCTCGGTAAGCGTGCCGATCTGGTTGAGCTTGATCAGGATCGCGTTCGCGGCGCGCTCGTCGATGGCGCGGCCGAGGCGCTCGATGTTCGTCACCAGCAGGTCGTCGCCAACGAGTTGCACTCGCCCGCCGATGCGCTGCGTGAGCGTGGACCAGCCGGCCCAGTCGTCCTCCGCCATGCCGTCCTCGATGCTCACGATCGGGTAGTCGCGAGCCCATTCCTCCCAGAGCCCCGCCATCTCGTCCGAACTCACGACGCGGCCTTCGCGTGCGAGGTTATAGCGGCCGTCGGCGTAGAGCTCGGTGGTGGCGGGGTCGAGGGCGATCGCGATGTCCTCGCCGGGCTTGCGGCCGGTCGACTCGATGGCGCGCATCAGCAGGTCGAGCGCCTCGCGGTTCGTGCCGAGCGTGGGAGCAAAGCCGCCCTCATCGCCGACGGTGGTGGCGAAGCCGCGCTCGGCGAGCTGCTTGCGCAACGTGTGGTAGGTCTCAGCAAGCCAGCGCATCGCCTCGCTGAACGTCGGAGCACCGAGCGGGACCAGCATGAACTCCTGGAAGTCGGTGGAGTTAGTCGCATGTGCGCCGCCGTTCAGCACGTTGCAGAGCGGCACCGGCAGCACTCGGGCGTCCGCGCCGCCCAGGTAGCGATACAGCGGCTGGTGGGTGGTCGCCGCCGCAGCCTTGGCGACCGCAAGCGAGACCGCGAGGAGGGCGTTGGCGCCCAGTCGGCTCTTGGTTGGCGTGCCGTCCAGCGCGATCAACGCAGCATCGACCTCGGCCTGGTGCGTGGCGTCCATGCCGATCACCGCCGGTGCGAGGTGCTCCCGGACGTGCTCAACCGCACGGAGCACGCCGCGCCCCAGGAAGCGCGCCGGGTCGCCGTCGCGCAGTTCCAACGCCTCGTGTGCACCGGTGCTGGCACCGGAGGGAACGGCCGCGCGGCCCACGGAGCCGTCCGCCAGCACGATGTCGACCTCTACCGTTGGGTTGCCTCGTGAGTCGAGAATCTCGCGCGCCCGAACATCTTCGATTTCCACCATCCCCGCCTTTCATCGCGCGCACATGCTACGAGGTGCGGGCGTACCGGGGGAGTGATTACGAATGCGTCGTCAGGCCTGATAGTTTATAGATGCGTAACAATTCATCAGCAATGACGCGTTAACGTGTCCTGTGTTGGGCGCGGGATTGGCCCCGCCCGGTTCAGGAGGTTTCTGATGGAACTCAAGAAGTCGATTGGCAGCATTGGCGTAGGACTCGTGGCGCTGGCCTCGATCGCGCTGCCGGGCAGCGCCTTTGCTGCGGGTGTCGACCACGCGATCACGCTGGAGGCGCTGCCGGTTGCGGTGGTTGGACAGCCGTACACCGCGACACTGACCGATGTCGGTGGCAGCGGCGGCGAGTCCTGGGGCACCGTCATGGGGCAGCTCCCGGCGGGTCTCAGCCTCGACGTGCGTACCGGCGTGATCAGTGGCGTTCCGACCGCCGCGTCCAGCGTCCCGATCACGATTGGCGTGACTGATGACACCGACGATATGGCGGTCGGCCGCGTAACCATCGACGTGACCGACCCGAACGCTCCCGCCGCCGTGGTTGCGCCGAAGGTACCGACCACTCAGATCTACGTCGATTCGCCAGACGAGTAGCACGCGTAGCGGACGAGCCTGCCGCCTCAGTTGGCGAGCACACAGAACGGGCCCCCATCGGCGCCCGTTCTGTGTGGGTCAGCGTATGGGCCAGAGTGTGGAGTTCAGTGCGCGCGCGGGTGAGCGTCCGCGTAGACATCGCGGAGATGCGAGTCGGCGAGCTGCGTGTACACCTGCGTGGTGGAGACGTTTGCGTGGCCCAGCAGCTCCTGCACGTCGCGGACGGATGCACCGCCTCGGAGCATGTGCGTCGCGAAGGAGTGGCGCAGTGTGTGCGGCGTGACGTGTGCTTCGATGCCCGCCGACTTCGCGTAGCCCTTCAGGATCAGCCAGAACCCCTGCCGCGTGAGCCGCTCACCTCGACGGTTGGCGAAGAGTGCGCCCTGCGGTCTGTCCTTCACGAGCGCCGCGCGTGACTCGTCCAGGTAGCGCTCAATGGCGCGTACGGCCTGCTCGTAGACCGGGAGGCTGCGTTCCTTCGCGCCTTTGCCCAGGCAGCGAACGTAGGCCGGCGGTGGATCGAGGTGCAGGCTGTCGACGTTGAGGGAGACCAGTTCCGTCACGCGCATTCCGGTGGCGTACATCAGTTCCAGCATCGCCGCGTCGCGGATTGCCTCGGGTGTACCGTGCTTGACCGGCTCGCGCAGTAGCGCGTCCACATCGGCGGTGCTCATCGGCCGCGGCACACGCTTCGGCGCGTGCGGCGAGTCGATGGAAGCGGTCGGGTTGGACGTGATGTCGCCGTGATCCAGCAGGAAGGCGCAGAACGACTTCACCGCTGCGACCTTGCGGGCGACGGTGGCAGCCGCGTAGGCGCGCTCCTGCGGGTTCCGCAACCAGAGGATGTAGGCAGTGATGAGATCGCGGCTCAGCACATCCACGCCGGGGTGACCGTTCGCGATTGGGGTCTCGGAGGGCTGCGCAGCGTCGGTCGAGGGCTGCGTCGCGTCGCTGGGCGGTGCTGCCTTCGCCGCCTCGCTGGCTGCGAACTCCTCGAAGCGCGTCAGGTCGTTGCGATACGCATCGATGGTGTTCTTCGAGGAGCCACGCTCCGCAGACAGGTAATGGAGGAAGGCCTCGATCCGCTGCTCCACTCGGGACACTCCTGACCTGGCGCGACCGTGATCTGGCGCCGTGCGATCGCCCTCGGACTTTACATAGCGCGTGCGGCCCGGACGAGTATATAGCGGGCCGCCGAGGCGTTGTCCAGACCGCGGCATGCCCGAGGTGGAGCGCGTCAGGCAGCCGGGATCGAGGGTGGTTCGCCGACGACCGGAACTTGGGCAACACGCCAGCGGGTGCGCGTTGTCGGCGTGCGCGGCACCGTATCGTCTCGCTACAGCGAGCGTTTTACAGTCTCTGCCAGGCGGCGAGTGAACCCCTCGGTGGTGGCGATCTCGTCGACCGAGGCATCCTGCAGCGCGCGCACGGAACCGAACTTCTTGAGCAGTGCGCGCTTGCGCTTCGGCCCGATCCCCGGAATCTCGTCCAGCACGGAGCCGCGCACGCCTTTGCCGCGCAGCGTGCGGTGGTACGTGATCGCGAAGCGGTGAGCCTCGTCGCGCACGCGCTGCAGCAGGTAGAGCGCTTGCGAGTCGCGAGGCAGGATGATCGGCTCGTCGACGTCCTGCATGAACACTTCTTCCTCGCGCTTGGCGAGGCCGCAGACGGGGATGTCCGTCAGCGCATAGTTGCGCATCACATCGCACGCCGCGCTCAGTTGGCCCTTGCCGCCATCGATCACCACGAGGCCAGGTACGGTGTCCCACGAGGACGGCGCCACCTCGTCGAGATCCTCGGCTTCGTCTGAGTCGCCTGCGACGGTCGGCGGACTGTCATCGGCGGGCGGCCGCCCGGCCTCGCGCGCGCGCCGCGCCGCGATGCTTGCGAAGCGGCGTGTGAGCACCTCACGCATCGAGGCGAAATCGTCCTGCCCTTCGACGGTCTTGATGCGGAAGCGGCGGTACTCTCCGGTCGCCGGCGCACCGTCCTCGAACACGACCATCGAGGCCACGGTGTTCGTGCCCTGGATTGTCGAGATGTCGTAGCACTCGATGCGGCGCGGCAGTGCCGGGAGGTCGAGCTCTGCCTCCAGCCCGGCGAGGGCAGCCTCGGTACGGTCGCGGTTGTTCAGCCAGCGCACGCGGTACGTCGCCAGCGCGGAACGCGCATTCTCCTCGGCGCTCGCGACCAGCCCTCGCAACTCACCGCGTTCCGGCACGCGGATCTCCACCACGCCGCCACGCCGCTCCCGCAGTGCGGCCTGCAATTCCTCGACGTCGGTAGGTAGCTGCGAGAGCAGGATGTTCCGCGGGACATACGTGGCGGACTCGAAGTACTGCGCGAGGAAGGCGCCCAGCACGTCGGCATCGGATGCGTCCTGCGTGCCGTCGACGAGGAATGAGTCGGTGTCCGCAACGACAGTGCCACGCACGAAAAACGCCTGCACACACGCATCCGTACCGACACGCGCGAGCGCGAACACGTCCGCGTCCAGCGGCGCAGTCGTTGCCATCTGCTGCCGCTCGGTGATGCGGCGAATCGCGTCAGCCTGATCGCGCAACGTCGCCGCACGCTCGAACTGCAGCGCGTCCGATGCGCGATGCATCTCACTCTCTACGTGGTCCAACACCTCGTGGCTGCGCCCTTCCAGGAACAGCACCGTCTGGTGGATCACCTCATCGTACTCTTCCTTCGTGCAGAAGGCAGTGCAGGGCGCGATGCAGCGCTTGATGTAGTAATCAAGGCAGGGGCGCGGATCCGTGCCGGTGATCTGCTTGGTGCAGGAGCGCCAGGGGAACAGTTTCTTCACCACATCGAGCGTTCGACGCACGGAGCCTGCCGACGCGTACGGCCCGAAGTAGCGCGCACCGTCCGGCTCCACGCGCCGGGTGATGGTGACGCGCGGCCAGGGGCTCTGCACGTCCACCTTCAGGTACGGGTAGTGCTTGTCGTCCTTCAGTCGGACGTTGTGCGGCGGCTGATGCCGCTTTACGAGCGTGGCCTCCAGTAGCAAGGCCTCCGACGGCGATCGCGTCAGGACGTGGTCGATGGTGACCACCAACTCCGCGAGCGTGCGCACCTTCGGCTCCAGGCTTCGTCCGGAGCCGAAGTAGGAGCGCACACGCGCGCGCAGACTGGTCGCTTTGCCGACGTACAGCACGTCACCTCGAGCGTCTCGCATGATGTAGACGCCGGGGCGCTCGGGGAGCGCTCGCACCTGCTGCAAAACGGCATGCTCTATCACGCGTCGATTGTACCGCCGGGTGCCGCTGCGCCGGTGGCGGCACCGCTTGGCCGTCGTTTGAGCGGCGCGAGGTGGCGCCGGACCGAGGGACGGACGCGGTGCGCTCCGCTACGCGGCCAGCGGGCCGTCGCCATCACTGTGCATGGCGATCTGCTCCGCGATCGATTGAATCGCTCCACCTTCAGCGGCAAGCGCCTGCAGGAGAGCTTCCAGATCCGTGTCGCGGATCGTCATCGCGTGCGTGAGCCCTGTGGAGCGCAGCGCCCGCTCCAGTGCGGTGCGTGCATGTTCCGTCGTGGTGACGCGCGCCAACCGCATGGTGAGATCCGCCACTGCCTGTGCTTTGTGCATCGTCAGACTCCTTTGTCGGGTGACGCCTCGGAGAGGCGGGTGCGATGTCATCAGTCTGCGCACCGTGGGTGCGCACGATCGTGGGGAGAACCCTCGTTCCCGCTCGTGCGCGCCCGTACTTATGCGGCTCGTCAGCATCTCGCAAGGTCGTTCAGCGCAGCGCGAGGGGATATCGCATGCAGCCGCCCAGTTCGGCGCGGCGTGGCGCTATCGGCGGCGCGTGTCGGTGCCCTCGATCCGGCGTGTCATCGCCAGACGGTTCCGACGCTCGCGCAGCAGTAACGCGCCGATACCCGCGGCGATCACCGAGAGCGGAATCAGTGTGAGCCATGCATTCACGATGTAGAGGTAGAGCAGCAGCAACACGACGCCAAGCGCGCCGATGACGATCGCGAGGAACGGGAAGAGCACCTGAAACGCCGCGATGATGAATGCGAGCACTTCTGCCCAGCTTCCACGCTCGCTCGGTGTCCGCGGTGGTTCGTATCCGTACATGCGATCAGTGTACGCCGCCCGCGGCCGCACACCGCGCATACGAGGGCGCCGACCGGATCAGCGGGTGTTCGCTGCCGCGGCCACGTCGGCGAGCGCAGCGAGGAGGCGCGCTCGGCGCTCCGATTGGGCGCCGACGTGCGAGGCGATCAGCCGTTCGGCGAACTCGATCGGGTCGGCCTCCGGTGGGACGTGTAGCACCTCGTCGGGGTCACAGGCCGGCCGCATCTCACGCCCCGCGTCGAAGCGCTCGTTCACTGGGAACCCGAGTGCTGCCGTGGCCAGTGGCCAGGTGGCGTCCACGGTCATCCAGTCGTCAGCGATCTTCAACCGTAAGAACATGTGCAGGTCGGGCACCGGTCCGTCCGCCGCCAGATCGGCCAGCAGTGCCGCCGGGAGCCACGGCGTGGTCTGTGGCCCGAACTCGTGCAGCGCGCAGATCAGCATGGTGTGCAGCCCGAACTCCTCGGCAAGCGCCTGTAGCAGGATGTGCTTCCCGATCGAGGTGGCGCGCCACTCTGCGATCACTGTCTCGGGGTGCTCGTCTGTGGGTCGGCCGAACGGGATGTCGCGGACCAGAGCGAACAGGGCCGCCTCGCTCAACCGCTGGTCGTCGGGAAAGCGAGTGCGTGCGATCGCGGCGGCCCGGAAGTCGGCGAGCAGTGGCATGACTCAATTCTATGGGATTGCAGGGAGCAGGGGGCCCTCACCGCCGGCCCCTTCTCCCTGCACCGCTCGGAACCCCTGGCCCGCGGAGTGGGAGAGGGGCAGGGTTGAGGGCCACCCGCCGCTGAGGCGCGCCGCTATCCGCAGCGTGAGTAGCCGCACGCCTCGCAGACCAGGCAACGCTCCCGGTACGCGAGTTGTAGGCCGCAGTCCGGGCACGCGATGCCGGACTGCACGGCGTCGTTCGCATCCGATGACGTACGTGTGTCTGCAGTGCCGAAGTGGAGACGCAGCCAGCGGAAGATGTAGTCCAGCACGCTGGTGGCCAGCGGGATCTCGGCGTTGCCGGTCGGGCCGTACGGCTCGAAGCGGGTGTGCTCTAACTTGTCCGCGAGCGTCTCGATGCTGACGCCGTACTGCAGCGCCATCGAGGTGAGCAGCGCTACTGCGTCCGCGAGCCCGGACACTGTCGAGCCCTCCTGCTCGCCGACGCGGAACTTGTGTGTCACCGCCGGCCGCTCGTCCGGCAGGTGGCGGCGGTACGGCGTGGCCGCTGCGACAGCGCCGGGCATCGAGGGGTGCGCGAGCACCTGTAGCGCTCGCGAGCCGTCGCGATAGACGGTGACGCCTTTGCAGCCGAGTGCATGGGCGCGCACGTACACCTCCCGGATCTGCTCCGGCGTCGCCTCGTGCGGGAGGTTGACGGTCTTCGAGACCGCGAGGTCGGTGTGCGCCTGGAACGCCGCCTGCATGCGAACGTGCCACTCTCCGCTCACCTCGTGCGCGGTGACGAAGCGACGCTTCGCCGCCTCCGGGACCTCCGCGCGCTCGCCGAGCCGCCCGCCGGACGCGAGTGCCGAGTTGAGCTCGGCGCTGCCGAAGCCGCCGTCGCGCGCTGCCTCGGCGAACGCAGCGGAGACCTCCGCGAGCAGCGTTCCATCGCCCATCCGCCGCATGTGGGCGAGCGAGAACAGTGGCTCGATGCCGGAGGAGGCGCCGGCGATGATCGCGATCGTCCCGGTCGGGGCGATGCAGGTGCGTGTGGCGTTGCGATACCGCGGGCCGTTCGCATAGATCGACTCGCCCCAGTTCGGGAAGGCGCCCTTCTCTTCGCCTAAAGCGGCCGAGGTGGCGTCGGCGGCCTCGCCGATGGTGCGACTCAGCCTGGAGGCCAGCGCCAGGGCGGCCTCGGAGTTGTACGCGACGCCGGCGGCGATCAGCAGGTCTGCGAACCCCATGATGCCCACGCCGATCTTGCGGTTGGCGCGCACTGCCTGCGCGATCTCCTCCAGCGGGAAGGTGTTCGCCTCCACCACGTTGTCCAGGAAGCGGACCGCCAGCGCCACTGTGGCGCGCAGTCCGTCCCAGTCGAGGTCGCCACGCTGCGCGTCCCAGAACCGCGCGACGTGGATCGAGCCGAGGGTGCACGCCTCCCACGGGAGCAGTGGCACCTCGCCGCAGGGGTTGGTCGCCTCGATCGTGCCGAGTGTGGGAGTCGGGTTGGTGCGGTTGACCGTGTCGAGGAAGATCAGACCGGGGTCGCCCGTGAGCCACGCCGACCGCGCGATCTCATCCAGCAGCGCGCTGGCGTCCTCGGTGCCCCGCGACTCCCCGGTGTGCGGGTCGACGAGTGTGATCGCGCGCTGCTCGGCGGCGGCGGCCATGAACTCGTCCGTCACGCCGATCGAGATGTTGAAGCGCTGCGCCGTGACGCCGTCGTCCTTGGCGTGGATGAACGCGCGCACGTCCGGATGGTCGACGCGCAGCACTGCCATGTTGGCGCCATCACGCTTGCCGCCCTGCGTCACCAGGCGAGAGACATCGTCGTAGTGGTGCAGCACGGAGACCGGGCCGCAGGCGGAGCCGTGCGTGGTCGCAATCGGCTCGCCGACACCGCGCAGTCGCGAGAGGGAGAAGCCGGTGCCGCCACCGTACTTCTGCACCATCGCCGCAGCCTGGGCGGTGGACATAATGGACTCCATCGAGTCATCGACCGGGAGCACGAAACAGGCGGCGAGGGTGCCGCGCCCGGTGCCGGCGTTCATCAAGGTGGGCGAGTTCGGCAGGAAGCGCAGGCTCGCGATCGCGTCATAGAAGCGTTGAGCCCACGCGGCACGGAGTGCCTCGGTCGCTTCGGTGGCGGCGATCGCTTCGGCGACGCGGGCGAACAGCTGCTCCGGCGTCTCGACGACGGTGCCCGAGGCGTCACGCAGCAGGTAGCGGCGCTCCAGCACGGTGCGAGCGTTCTCGCTGAGTGAGACGGGGTGAGCGGTGAGGGGTGGGGTCGCGACCATCGGTCTATCGATGCCTCCGCAGGCGGGGATGGCGCTATTGGAACATACGTTCTTTACGCGCGCAACCCGCCGAGTCGATCCGGATCGATCTTAGAACACACGGTGCCCGCCCGGGTGGATCGGTGCGTCGCGGTCAGCCGCGCAGCGCTGCCTCGATCTGCGCGATGTGCTCGCCTCGGTGGCCAGATCGGTTGGCAACTATCGGGCTGTCGATTGCCATCGCCCATTGCGCGTGCTCTGGACTGAGGCCCGCGAGCGCTGCATTCGCGGCTTCTGCCGCTTCCACCGATGAGCGCGCCGCGTCGCCGGGTGGAACCAGGCGGAGCAGCGGCTCGAGTGCATCGTTGGCGGCGACGTCGATGGCATCGTCAGGCGGCGATGGGTAAGTGCGAAGTCCGCGCTGCCAGAGTGCGCAGACGCCTGCCACCCGTCGATCCCAGTACGCGAGGTGCGCGAGCACCGTCCCGACGGTCCACCCGCCGCCGACTTCAGCGCGCAATTGCGCCTCGGACAGCCGGGAAACGAGCGCGCGCAACTCCGCCGCGCTGTGCTCGTTCTCGGCGTCGTAGGGGTGCGCCACGAAACCGTCCTACCGGCGTGCGAGGGCGGAAGGGGCCGCCTCGATCGGGGTGGGCGTGCGCGGCAGCTCGTCATCGCCGTTCAGCAGCCGGGCCAGCTCATCCTCGAACAGCCGAGGCTGCTCCGCCGGCGGCAGTGGGTTGAACGTCAACTGGTCGAGCTCGCTCAGCATGTCCTCCACCGAGACGAACTGACGGTAGACCGATGCGAAGCGGATGTACGCGATCGGGTCCAGCCGCTTCAGCTGTGTGATCACCATCTCGCCGATTACCCGGCTGGGGATCTCCGCGCGGCCGGACGCCATCAGCCGCCGCTCGATGTCATCGACGATCGCCTCCACGGCGTTCGCGGGCAGCGGGCGCTTGGAGGTGGCGACGCGGAGGCCGTGGAGGAGCTTCTCACGGTGGAACTCCTCGCGGCGTTCGTCCTTCTTCACCACCATCACCACGGTTGCCTGGTACTGCTCATACGTGGTGAACCGCTCGCCACACTCCTGGCACTCTCGACGTCGGCGTACGCCGGACTCCGCGGTACGCGAGTCCACCACACGAGAAGCCATTTGACCGCAATACGGGCATTTCATTGGTTGGTTCGATGCTTTCGGAGGGGGAGTCCGGTGGTTCCGCGCTGCGCGGCGAATCGCAGTGAAGCATCGCGGGGCGCGCCCCACAAGGTCATCCTTCCACAGAGCAGTGCACAGAGTCGGGGGAAGTTGTCCACGCCCCGTGGCTGCCGGTGGATGACCGCCCGGTGCCGCGTCTGAGCGCCGGATAGCAAGCGGCCCGCACGTGATAGGTCACGTGCGGGCCGCTTCGGACGCGCGAGGCGGATCCGACTAGCGCGAGGGGAAGGTGCGGCGCAGGAACGTCGGCAACTCCGCCTCCGACAGCGAGTCGATGCCGGAATCGCCCTGGAGGTCCGCCATCTTGATCGGCCGTGGCTCCATGGATATGCCGTCCAGCACGTTGCGCATGGTCACCTGTCGGCCGGTGAACCCGGTGCCGATGACCGTGATGCGCACCTCGTCGGTGAGCGAGTCGTCCACGGCGGTGCCGAAGATGATCTCGGCCTCCGGGTCGACCACCTCGGCGATCACGCGGGCAGCCGCGTTCAACTCGTGCAGGCCAAGGTTCGCCGGGCCGGTGATGTTGAACAGCACCTTCGTTGCGCCGGTGATGTCCACATCCAGCAGCGGGCTGGAGATCGCCGCACGAGCAGCCTCGACGGCACGGTGCTCGCCGCGGCCAGTGCCGATCGCCATCAGGGCGGGGCCGGCCTCCGACATAATCTTGCGCACATCGGCGAAGTCGAGGTTGACCAGGCCCGGCACGGTGATCAGCTCGCTGATGCCCTGGATGCCCTGTCGCAGTACGTCGTCCGCGGCGCGGAAGGCGTCGGCCATCGTGACCTTGTCGTCGCAGATCTGGAGCAGCCGGTCGTTCGGGATGACGATCAGGGTGTCGACCTTCGCCTGGAGGTCGCGGATGCCTTCCTCTGCCTGCTGACGGCGCTTCGCACCCTCAAAGGCGAACGGCTTGGTGACCACGCCGATGGTCAGCGCGCCGAGTTCGCGCGCGACCTCCGCCACGATTGGCGCGGCGCCGGTGCCGGTGCCGCCGCCGAGGCAGGCAGTCACGAACACCATCTCAGCGCCCTGCAGTGCCTCTGCGATCGCCTCGCGAGACTCCTCCGCGGCACGAGCACCGCGGAGCGGGTCGGCACCGGCGCCCAGGCCCTTGGTGAGCCGGTCGCCGATGCGGACCTTGATTTCCGCCTGGCAGTACTGCAGCGCCTGCATGTCAGTGTTCAGCGCCACGTACTGCACGCCGGGCAGCTTCGCCGAGATCATGCGGTTGACGGCGTTGGACCCGCCGCCGCCCACGCCCACGACCTTGATCGGCGGCAAGGTGTCGTATTGGTTCGTCATGTCGGGGGCCTCCGTGTCTGCCGGGACGGTGGTCTCGGCGTGCGCTGCGCTCGCTGCCTGGGGGGTAGGGGAGGAGCCGCGCGCCGCAGCAGCGCGTGACTCCTGGTTCCGAAGTTTCGGCCGCGTCCGCTGGGGCGGCGCGGGCGTCGCAGCGCGTTGGGGGATGACGCGCTGCGCAGGTTCCGCGATTGGCCGATGGTCGATGAGGTCGTATTCGGAGGCACAGCCCGCGATCGGTGGATCGACCCTCCGGTCGGACAATGCTAACGGTTTCGGCTCCGGCGTGGCCTCGACAGCGTCGAGGGTGGGCGGCTCCTCCTCGCCGATCGCGTCCAGCCGCGCACGCGCGGCGGACAGGTAGTCGAACAGCGTTTCCGCTCTCCCGGGTGTCACCTCGTCGTTGTCCGTGTGGCCGGTCATTGCGGCAGTACCAGGCGCATGAGATGTGCCACCTTTCGCAATAGCCCGCCGAGCGATGCGCTCGGCAGCAGGGGAGCAGTCCGGAACATCACGTCGTGACTCTTCATCGCCATGCGCAGCAGCCCGACCGATGTCGAGTAGGCCGGGTCGCTGAGCTGGTCTGACAGTCCCGCCAGGTGATGCGGTCGGCCGATACGTGCCGGGAGGCCGATGACGTCCTCCGCGAGCAACTCGATACCAGGGAGGCTGGAGGCACCGCCGGTGAGCACCAGCCCCGCCGAGAGCGTGTCGTGCTGGGTGGCGCGGCGAATCTCGGAGAGCACGGTCTCGAACAACTCCTCGGTGCGGGCCTGCAGCACCTCGGCGATGAGACGGCGGCGGACGGACTTGGTCCCCTCGGAGCCGAATGCGTCCACCAGCACTTCGTCGTCCTCCACCATCGAGGGGATGGCGTGGCCGAACTTGCGCTTCGTAATCTCGGCGGCGGGCTGCGGCACTCGCAGCGCAACGACGAGGTCCTTTGTCATGTTTTGCCCGCCCACGGGCAGTACGGCGGTGTGGATCACCGCCCCCTGCACGAACACCGCGAGGTCGGTAGTCCCGCCGCCAATGTCGCAGAGCACCACGCCCTGGTTCAGCTCTTCCTGATCCACAACGGCTTCCGCAGATGCCAGCGGCTCCAGGATGAGCGAGTCCACGCGGACGCCCGCGCCCTCTACGCATTGCATCAGGTTGTGCATCGCGGAGGAGCCGGCCGTTACGACGTGCGTCTCCACATCCAGCCGTGACCCGAACATCCCGAGCGGGTCCACGACGTGATCCTGTCCGTCCACCACGTAGTAACGGGGGACTACGTGGATCACCTCGCGGTTGTTCGGGATGTTGACGATGCGGGCGCTTTCCAGCGCGCGTTGCACGTCGCCGTCGGTGATCGGGTGCCGGGGGTCGGCGATCGCCACGATCCCGCGTGAGTTCATCGATGAGACGTGTGGGCCGGCGATGCCGACATGCGCGGAGAGGATGCGCGTTCCGGAGGCACGCTCCGCCTTATCCACGGATGACGCGATCGCCTCGATGGCGGCGTGGATGTTGTCGACCATGCCCTTGTTCAGGCCAGCGGAAGGCCCGACACCAGTGCCGAGGATGCGAATCTCGCCTGCAATGATCTCCGCGACCACGGTGCACACCTTGGTCGTGCCAATGTCGATCGCCGCGAATGTGGGGTTCGCCATTACCGTACCACCAGTTCCTTGCCGAATCGGAGGTCGATCTCGGATGCCGTCAGTTGCCCGCTGCGGACGCGTCCCATGAGTGCTACCCATGCCGCGACCTTGAACTCGTAGTCGTGCGAATCTCCGAACACGGCGGACGGGCCGCCTTCGGTGCGTATCACCAGACCGCGACGGCGCTCGAAGTCGAACCGCGCGGGCGGGAGCCTCAACTGCGCGAACGTCCCGTCGTGCATCAGCCTATCGACCAACCCGACGGTGTCTCGGTCCACGTTGGCGCCCGTCTCCAGCGGCGCGGACACACCCGCCTCGTAGATCGTCGGTGCATCTGCGGCCGGTGGGCGCGCCGGATCGACAACTCGACCCTGCGCATCGATGACTGAGCGGATGCCGAGTACCTGCCAGTAGCCCCAGCCCTGACGCTCTGTGATCTCGATCACCGCTGAATGGGGCCAGACGCGACGCACGCGTGCGCTCGCGACTCCCGGGAGCTCCGCCACGCGCTTCGCCGCACCCTCGGTGTCGAGGGTGAGTAGTGATTCGCTGGCAATCGCGGCGCGCGCGGCCGCAGCGTTTGGATCGATGATCTGCGCGCCCACGACCTGGATCTGCTTCACTCGCAACAGGTCGCCGCGGTACAGCCACGTCCCGCCCACCAGCAGCGCGGCTGCTGCCGCGACGCCCACGGCCCAGCGTGCGACCGCCTGCAACTGCCATTGGAGCCGTTCACGCCGCGGCTGAGCGTAGTCGCCACCGGCGTAGCGGATTGTTCGCTCGCGCTTCGGGGTAATCGGGATCTGGAGGTCAGGCATAGCGCTTTGCCTCCGTGTGCCGCTCGATCGCCAGTTCCGCGAGGCGCGTGATCAGCGCCGGGTAGGAGATACCCGCGTGCTGCCAGAGGCGTGGATACATCGAGATCGGCGTGAAGCCCGGGAGCGTGTTCACCTCGATGATGTGGACATCGCCCGGTGGCTGCACGAAGAAGTCGACGCGCGCCAAACCCGCGCAATCCACGGCGCGGTACGCCTGCAGCGCGTACTCCTGCACCAGCCGCGAGGTGGCCTCAGGGAGGGCCGCCGGCACCGTCAACTCCGTGCTGTCGTCGGCGTATTTCGCCTCGTACGAGTAGAACTCGGCGTGGGGGCGGATCTCGCCGAGCGGCGACGCCTGCGCATCCGCGTTGCCGAGGATCGCGCATTCCACCTCGTGTAGGTCGCCGCCTTGGATAGCGGCCTCCACCAACACTTTGCGGTCGTAGCGGGCGGCCAGCGCGACCGCCTCGAGCAGCTCTTCGCGTGTGTGCGCCTTGCTGATACCGAGCGACGAGCCGCCGTTCGCGGGCTTCACGAAGCACGGATAGCCGAGGTTCGTCTCGATCGCACGCAGTGCGTCGGCGGACGGAGCGTGCGCTTCGTCGTCGCGGAGCACCTGATAGCGGGGTTGTGGAATGCCCGCGCGCTCGA
Organism: Chloroflexota bacterium; assembly: GCA_003670575.1. GTDB lineage: Bacteria > Chloroflexota > Dehalococcoidia > UBA2979 > UBA2979 > RH-chloro-G1. Next base: position 43,209 of record QWRD01000005.1, on the reverse strand, counting down.
AGACAGCGCGCATCTGCTCTTTGTCCATGCCGATCGCGCTGGCGGCGACCCCGGAGCCCACGTACGGAATCTCCGCGGTCTCCAGGAAGCCTTGCAGCGTTCCGTCCTCGCCCATCCGCCCGTGCACGATCGGGAACGCGACGTCGATCTGCGCGAGCGCCGCGAGCACCTGCGGCTCACCGAGCACGCCCGCGCCTTCGTCGTCACCGAGCGTGTCGGTCTCCCCGCGCTCCACTCGATCAAGGCGTGTGCGCGTCTCATCGGGCGTCAGCCAGCGTCCGCCACGCGTGATGCCGAAGGGCACCACGTCGAATCGCTCCGCGTCCGCCTCGCGCAGGATCGAGCGTGCGGAGACCACCGAGACGGCGTGCTCCGGGGAACGTCCGCCGCAGATCACTGCCAGCTGCGTGCGGGCGCCCAACTGCTGCGTGCGCGTGCTCATGCTCGCGCCTCCAGTCGGGTGCGCAGCAAGGGGCCGAGGCGATCGATGTCACCCGCGCCGATGGTGAAGCAGACGTCGCCGGACTGCAGATCCGCGGCGATGCGGTCGGCGACCACCTCGAACGTTTCCGCATCCATGTACTGTGCCGACGGCCGCGTGATCTCGGTCGCGAGCGCGCGTGCGTCCATCCCTGCGTCCGACTCCTCGCGCGCGGCGTACGTGCCCAGCATGTACAGCGCGTCGGCCGCCTCGAAGCAGGTGCGGAAACCCTCCAGCAGGTAGCGCGTACGCGAGTACGTGTGCGGTTGGAAGCAGACCACGAGCCGACGTCCGGGGAAGCGCTGGCGCGCAGCCAGCAGGGTCGCACGCACCTCCGTCGGGTGGTGCGCGTAGTCGTCCATCAGCGTGATGCCATCAACATCCGCAACGTGTTCGAAGCGACGGCGCGCGCCTGTGCATTCCGCGGCGGCGAGCGTCGCGCGACGGAAGTCGACGCCGGCACGCATCGCCACCGCCAGCGCGCCCAGCGCGTTCGCGATGTTGTGCCGTCCGGGCAGTTGCAACGAGAGCTTGCCGAGTTCCGCACCCTCGAGGGTGACGACGCAATCAAGGCCGCCGCGGTCGTTCCCGCGCAGTTGCACCGCACGCCATTCCGCGTCCGTGTCCACGCCGTACCGCTCGACACGTGCGCCGGCGCGTGCGCGTTCCTGCGCGATCACCTGTGCCTGCGGTGAATCGGCGCAGACGAGCAGCAGGCCATCCGGGCGCACGCGCTCGGCAAACGCGCGGAACGCACCGACTAGGCGCTCCTCCGTGCCGTAATAGTCGAGGTGGTCTGCCTCGATGTTCGTGATCATCGCGGTCTGCGGCTCGTACTGCAGGAACGCTTCCGCGTATTCGTCTGCCTCCACGATCGCGAATCGGCCCGCACCCTCGCGCGCGTTGCTGCCGAGGTCACGCGAGTCACCGCCGGAGAGCACCAGCGGGTCCAGCCCGCCGCGCACGGCCATCAGCGCCAGCAGGGTGGTGGTGGTGGTCTTGCCGTGTGTGCCGGCGACGGCCAGCACATCGCGATCGGCGATCAGTCGCTGCACCATCTCGGCGCGGATCAGCACCGGGACGCCGCGTTCGCGTGCGGCACGCAGCTCCGCATTGTCCTCACGCGCCGCCACGGTAGTCACGACGAGCTGCGCGCGCCCGAGGTTGGCGGCAGCGTGACCGAGGTAGATCGTCGCGCCCAACCCCTGTAGCCGGCGAGTGTGCTCCGACTCCACCTGGTCGGAGCCGGTGATGACGTGCCCGCGTGCCAGCAAGATCTCGCCGATGGCGGACATGTGCATGCCGCCTGCACCAATCAGGTGCACGCGCTGTGGGATCGCGTTCTCATCGCGAGGCGCACGGGATCGCAGTCGCACCATCATGCTGCGATCTCCTGCATGATCGTCGCCAGGTGGGCTGCTGCGTCGGGCCGCGCGAGTGCACGCATCGCCGTCACCATCGCCGCGCGCGCAGGAGCGTCGGCGAGCAGTCGCAGCGCCTCGCCCTCCAGCCGATGCAGCTCGTCGCCGCGCAGCACGATCGCCGCCCCGCGTGATGCCAGGTAGTCCGCGTTGGCGTGCTGATCCGAAAAGTCGCCCGGGATCACGATCGCCGGCAGCCCGCTCATCGGCAGCTCGCCAAGCGTCGATGCGCCCGCGCGCGTGATGGCGAGGTCGGAGGCGGCCATCGCGCTCGCCATCTCCTCGGTGTAGCCGTGCAGGTGGTAGCGCTCTTGCAGCGATGCGGGAAGTCGCTCGCGCTCTGCCTGGAGCCACGGCTCCTCGTCACGGCCGCTGACGTGCAGCACTTGTGCGTGCTCCAACAACCGCGGCAACCCGGCCGCGAGCGCGACATTCAAGCGGTGCGCGCCCAGCGAACCGCCGGTCACCAACAGCGTCGGCAGCAGCGGCTGCAACCCGAAGCGCGCGACACCGTCGGCGCGCGTTGCCTCGGTGAATTGGCGACGTACGGGGTAGCCGGTGACCACGGTGCGCGATGCGGGCAACGCGGCGATCGACGCGTCGACGGAGCACGCCACGCGAGTTGCGTAGCGTGCGAGGAACCGCACCGCCCAACCTGGCCGCACGTCCGGCAGGAACACCAGCAGCGGGACACCCACCGCTGGTGCGGCCCAACCAACGGGCGCTGCAGCGTATCCACCCGTCGCGAAGAGCGCGGCAGGACGGTCGGCGGCCAGCGCCCGTTGCGCCGCCAGTCGCCCGCGCAGCAGGTTCAATCCGCCGAGCAGCATACGGCCGGGTCCACCTCGCACTTGCGAGGCGGGAATGGCGCGGTAGGCAAAGCCGGCGGCGGTGGCGAGCGCACGTTCCGGACCATGCTCGCTGCCGTAGTACACGACCTCGGCATTCGCACGGTCGCGGAGCTCCTCACCCACGGTGATCGAGGGGTAGGCGTGTCCGCCGGTTCCGCCGCCTGCCAGCGCGAACTTCATTGCGCCCTGCCCATCGCGCCGGCCGAACCAAGGCCGATCGATCGCAGCACTCCACGGGTCGGCGCCTCGCGTTCGGGGTCGACGATTGCGGAGTAGCGCGAGACAGACAGCAGCACGCCCATGGCGGCCAATGTGGCGATGAGCGCGGAGCCACCGTAGGACAGGAATGGCAGCGGAATGCCCGTGAGCGGGATCGCGCGAGTGACGCCGCCGACGTTGATGACGAACTGGAACGCGATCCACGACAGCGCGCCCATCGCCAACAGCGACCCGAACTGGTCGGGGGCGCGCTGCACGATCTTCAGTCCGCGCCAGAGCAGGTAGGTGAACAGCGCGAGCACCAGCATGACGCCGATGAACCCCAGCTCCTCACCGATGATCGCGAGTGCGCCATCTGTATGTGAGCCGGGGATGTAGAAGAACTTCTGTCGGGACACGCCAAGCCCGCGACCAAAGATCCCGCCTGAGCCGAAGGCGACTATCAATTGCAGCGTGTGGAAACCGACTCCGTCTGCGTGATCCTCGGCAGAGGTGAACGAGAGGATGCGGCTCGCCCGATAGCCGCTGCTCATGATCAGGATGGCGCCGAGGAGCAACCCGCTGCCGACGACGGCACCGAGGTGCGTCCACTTCGCGCCGGAGACGAAGAAGAGCGTTCCGGTGATCGCCGCCACGATCACCGCGGTGCCCATATCGGGCTCCAGCATGATCAGCGCGCCAATGAGACCCACCATTGTCACAAACGGCATCACTCCCAGCGAGACGTCCTGCACCTGATCGCCTTTGGCTGTCAGCCATGCGGCCATGTAAATCAGCACCGCCAACTTCGCGAACTCGCTCGGCTGCAGCGCTGGCAGCGGCCCGAGGGCGATCCAGCGATGAGCGCCGTTCTGCGTCATGCCGATGCCGGGAATCAGCACCGCCGTCAGTCCGATCAGCGCCATGAGCATCAGCAGCGGACTTGTCCGCATCAGTAACCGGTAGTCCGTCATCATCGCGATGATCAGGACGCCGAACCCGATGACGAGGAAGACCGCCTGCCGCTTCACGAAGTAGTTCGCGTCCTGGAACTGCGCGTATCCCAGCGCGTACGAGGATGAGTACACCGTGATCAGTCCGATGATCCCGAGAGCGGCGACGATCGCCAGCAGGCCGTAGTCCGGTCCGTGCGCACGCATGCGGAACGAGTCGGGTCGAGGTGTGGTGCGGGCCATCAGCGGGCACCTCGTGCGTTGCCACGCAGCGACGCGACCGCGTCACGGAACGCGCTGCCTCGGCGCTCGAAGTTCGGGTAGGCGTCGAAGGACGAGCCGGCGGGGGAGAAGAGCACCACGTCGCCGGCCTGCGCGTATCGCGAGGCAGCACGCACGGCGTCTTCCACGGAGCCGACCAGCTCGACGGGCGGGTGCTCGCCACTCCGTGCCGCGCGCACAGCGGTGGCGAACAGTTCGCCCGCCTCGCCGAACGCGATGACGGCGCGCGCCCGCGCGACTGCCTCGCGCGCGAGATCGTCGAGCGGCAACGCCTTGTGCCGCCCACCGAGCAGCAGCACCAGCGGCTCCGAGTACGATCGTATCCCGGCGAGTGTTCGCTCCGGGCTGGTTGCGATTGAGTCGTTGACATAAGTGACTCCGCCGACCGTGTCGACGGTCTCCAGGCGGTGCGGAACGCCGGTGAAGGCGCGCACGGCGGAGCGCGCTGCCTGGTCGCTCACGCCCAGTTGCGAGGCGATGGCGACGGCGGAGAGCACGTTTTCGACGTTGTGACTGCCGCGCAGCCGGATGTCATCGCGCTGCAGCACCGTCGTCTGCGTGCCGTGCTCGCGGCGGACGATCGCGTCGCCTGAGAGCGCCACGCCGTCGCCCGGCAGGGCGTGCAGCATCGACGTCTGCAACACCCGTCCCGGGGCCTCGCCGCTGAATCCAGCGGTGACCGGGTTGTCCAGATTGAAGATGGCGATGTCATCGGCGGTCTGGAATTGGAAAATGCGGCGCTTCAGCGCCACATACTCATCCCACGAGAACTGGTCCAGGTGGTTCGGCGTGACGTTCGTGATGCACGCCACATGTGGGCTGCGATCCACCGACTCCAACTGCGTGTGCGAGAGCTCCAACATCACCGTGGTCTGTGGCGTGATGCGATCCAGCAGCCCCAGCAGCCCTACGCCGATGTTCCCGCCGACGACGAAGTCCACCCCCGCCGCCTCCAGCATCGCCCCCACGAGGGCGGTGGTGGTGGTCTTGCCGGACGAGCCGGTGACTGCCGCGACCGGCGCCGGGCAGCTCTGAAGGAAAAGCGCAGTCATCGAGGAGATCGGGACGCCTGCTTCGCGGGCTGCGACCAGCGCCGGCAGCGTGCGCGGCACGCCCTGAGAGGCGAAAACCAAGTCGGCGCCGGTGGTGTCCTCAGGCCGATTCGCGCCCAGCGAGAGCTTCGCGCCAGTGTCCGCGATGGCGGCGAGGGGGACTGCGAGCGCCTCAGGCGTGCGTGCGTCGGACACCGTGACCGTGGCCCCTCGGGACGTGAGGAAGCGCACGAGGTCGACTCCTTCGATGCCGAGGCCGACCACCGTCACCCGTGCCCCCTCGAAGTTCGGTGAATGTGCCATAGCAGATGCGCCATTGTTACCCACAGGGTGTTCACACCGCAAGCGCCAGCGCGACGCCGACCATCGCCCCGGCGATACCGAACAGCCAGAACCGCATGACCACCTGAGGCTCGCTCCATCCGATCAGCTCGAAGTGGTGATGAAGCGGCGTCATCCGGAAGAGTCGTCCGCCGCCGGTGGTCTGGAAGTAGGCGATCTGAATCACTGTCGAGGCAGCCTCGGCGACGAAGACCAGCCCGATGATCGGCAGCAGCAGCCAGTGCCCGGTCATCAGCGCCACCGTCGCCAGCGAGGCGCCGAGGGGCAGCGCGCCGGCGTCGCCCATGAAGACGCTGGCCGGGTGCGCGTTGTACCAGAGGAACCCGAGCAGCGCGCCCACCACCGTGAACGAGAACGTCGCGAGGAACGCCTGCTCCTGCAGGAACGCGATGACCGCATACGCGGCGAACGCCACGGCCGCCGTTCCACCCAGCAAGCCGTCCAGCCCATCGGTCACGGCCACGGCGCTTGTGGTGAGGAAGATCGTCAGGACCGCGATCGGGATGTACGCGTAGCCGATGTCGAACTTGCCCAACCACGGGATGTTCACGCTGTGCGCATCCAGTTCGAAGTACAGCACCAGCGCCACGCCCACGGCGAGCAGCGCGATCAGTCCGAACTTCAGCCGCCAACTCAACCCGGTCCGCCGCTGACCGACCAGTGTGCCCAGGTCATCGACCGCGCCGATGAGCAGGGTTGCCAGCACCACGCCGAACGGCAGCAGGATGCTGCGGTGCTGCAGCGGGTTGGTGAACGCAGTGACGATGGCTACCGCGCCGAAGATGAGCAGGCCACCCATCGTCGGCGTGCCGGACTTGGTCTGGTGGGTGGACGGACCTTCCTCGGAGATTGCCTTGCCGAGCTTGAGCGATCGCAACTTTGCGACCACCGGCCGGCCCGCGAGCAGCGCGATCAGGAATGCGAAGCCGCCGCAGAGCAGGGCGTACGTCATCGGTCTGTGCCTCCCGCCGCGCCGGTTCCGGCGGCGTCCGCACGCAACGCCTGTACCACTGTCTCCAGCGCCAGCCCGCGCGATGCCTTCACCAGCAGCACGTCGCCGGGACGCAGCGTTGCGCGCAGGGCATCGATCGCCGCGTCCTTCGTCGTGCAGTGGGTTGTGTTCGCCAGGCCGTCCGCGCGCGCGGCATCCGACAACAGCCGACCGAGTTCGCCGACGGTGTAGAGGGCGTCGACGATTCCCGCGGCATACCGACCGACACGCGCATGCTCGCTGGGCGCAAGGTCGCCGAGTTCCAGCATGTCGCCGAGGAGCGCGATGCGTCGGCCAGGTGTTTCCGCCAGCAGGTCCAGCGCCGCGATGGTGGCCAGCGGGCTGGCGTTGTAGGTGTCGTCCAGCAGCGTGACGCCGCCCGGCAACGTGTGGATGGCGAGGCGTGTCGGTACCTCGAGTTGTTCGATGGCATCGCAGACGGCCTCGAACGGCACGTCGTCCGCGAGCGCAGCGGCGGCGGCCGCCAGCACGTTGGAAAGCAGATGGGCGCCCGGCAGCGGAACGTGCACGCGGCGCGCGTGCGTCTGGTAGCGCAGCGTGAACGCGAACCCGTTCGCGGCATGACGGTCGAGGTCGGTGCCGCGCACGTCGGCGTCTTCCGCGGTGCCGCACAGCCAGACGCGCGCGCGAGTGTGCGAGGCCATCGCACGCACCACGGCGTCGTCCGCGTTCAGCACCGCGTGGCCGTCGGCGGGCAGCGATTCCGGCAGCTCCCGCTTGGCGCGCGCGATCACATCGAGCGAGCCCGCGCGTTCGAGATGCACCGGGCCGACGTTGAGCACGATGCCGATGCGCGGGTGCGTCCAGCGGCACAGCAACGCGATTTCACCGGTGGTGTACATCCCCATCTCGATCACCGCGCGTTCGGTCTCGGGCCGCAGTTCCAGCAGGCAGAGCGGGACGCCGATCTCGTTGTTGTAGTTCGCCTCGTTGACCTGCACGCGGTAGCGCGGCGCGAGCAGGGCGGCGGCGATCAACTTCGTGGTGGACTTGCCGACGTTCCCCGTGACGCCCACCACGTCGAGGTGCGGAAGCGCGTCGCGCCACGCGGTCGCGAGCGTTTGCAACGCCGTCAGCGCATCAGGGACAAGGAAGCACGCGGTGTTGTCGCCAATGCCTGTCACCTCGTGCGTGAGCAGCACGCCGCTCGCGCCACGCGCCACCGCGTCCGCCGCGAAGTCATGGCCGTCCGTGCGTTCTCCCGGCAGCGCGACGAAGAGGTCGCCGGGCCCTGCGCGTCGAGAGTCGATGACCGCGCGCGTGAACGTCGTCTGCGGGCCGCTCGAGTGCAGTAGGGCATCACCGAGCGCGGTGCGTACGAAGGAGGTGTCCAGTACGGCTGCCGTACTCATCGCGCCGCGGCCTGCGCCGCTCCCACCGGCGTGACCGGGATCGCTGGTGCGATGCCGTAGTAGTGCATGACATCGGCAGCGACCTTCGCGAAGACCGGAGCCGCCACCTGACCGCCGAGGTTCAATCCGCCGGTCGGCTGGTCGATCTTCACGAGCACAGAGACGCGTGGGTGCTGGTACGGGATGAACCCTGCGAACGACGCAATGGTCGAGTCCAGGTCGTAGCCGGTGGGGATGGAAACCAGCGTGGTGCCGGTCTTGCCGGCGACCTCGTACCCCTTCGTCTGCGCGCCGTGCAACTCCACGTTGTCGACGACATCGTGCATCAGCGCGCCGACGGTGTTCGCGGTCTGTGCGGAGACCGGGCGACGTACTTCCACCGGCTGGAACGTGCGCACCTGCTCGCCGGTGACGATGCGAGAGACCACGTACGGCCGCATGAGCCGTCCGCCGTTCGCGAAGACATTGACGGCGGTCAGCATCTGCAGCGGCGTGACCGCCAGCCCCTGACCGTACGAGTTCGTCGCGAGGTCGACGGGGTACCAGTTCGGATCGCTGGGCAGGCGCATCAGCCCTTCCGCCTCGCCTGCGAGTCCGATGTGCGTCTGCTCGCGCAGGCCGAACGCATTCAGGTAGCGGTAGAAGTCCTTCGCGCCGACGGATTGCGCCAGCCAGACCGAGCCGGTGTTCAGCGACTTCTGCAGGTACTGCCGCACCGTTGTCCGCCCGTTCGCGGAGAAGTCCCAGTTCGTGATCGGATACGTGCCGACGACGACACGGCCGGTGTCGACGTACGTCGACTCCGGGGTCACCTTGCCGCTGTCGATGGCGATGGCGGTGGTCAGCGTCTTGAAGACGGAGCCCGGTTCATACAGGTCGGTGATTACACGATCTCGGACACGATCGGCGAGCTTCGGGTCGTTCAGGTTCACGGTGGCAGGGCCCACCGAAGGCGCGGAGGCCATCGCGAGCACGGCGCCGGTGTTGGGATCCATCACGAGAATCGAGCCGCTGGTGGCGTGGTACTGCTCCACCGCCTCTGTGAGGCGGCGCTCCGCGATGCCCTGGATGAAACGGTCGATCGTCAGTTGCACCTCGCCGCCCGGGATCGGCGCCGTCTCGGTGCGCCCACCGAAGGAGATCGGGCGGCCGAGGCCATCGCGCTCGCTTGCCAGCAGTCCGGGCTTGCCGCTCAGAATCGATTCAAAGTCAGCCTCGGCGCCCCACAACCCTTTGCCGTCCAACCCCACGTAGCCGATGACCGGCCCGCCGAGGTCTCGCTCCGGGTAGATGCGGCGGGACGACGGGAGCAACCGTACGCCCCAGAGATCGCGCTGTCGGAGTTGCACGCCCAGGTCGTACGGCAACTGGCGACGCACGATGAGATCGCCCTGTTGCTGTGCCGTCCCCAGTGCGAACACTGCGCGCTGGTTCATGCCGAGCGACGGCGCGAGCTCGCCCGCTGCCTGCTGCGCCTTCGTGGTTTCCTTCCACAGGTACGTGTCGATGTACACGTCCCACGTGTCGACGGACGTTGCGAGCGGGAAGCCGGTGGCATCGAGAATTGCGCCGCGCGGTGCGGCAATGCTGGCGGTGCCCGGGCCCAGGTGCATGGCGGTGGCAATCTCGGCGTATTCCTGGTGGTCGATGATCTGAATGCTGACCAGCCGCCAAGTCAGCCCGAGCATGGCCAGCGCGAAGCCAACCGCTAGCGCCCGGTGTCGCAGAGTCAGATGGTCTGGTCGAGACTCCGCCACCCGTACTACTCCCTGCCGCAGTGTTCCGCAGCGCGCTGCTGTCCTCGTGCGGCGCGCATGAGCGCTGCCTAGTGGAAGCCGGGCAGCACGCGCAGCAACTGCTGCCACCAGGCCAACGAGGGACCCGTGTCCTCCGGCGGCCGGATGACGTACCGCTCTGGCAACACTGGCAGCGCAGGGGCCGGTGCCTCCACCGCGATGCGGATTGTTTGCTGCGCGGGCACCATCCCCAGCCGCTGAACGGCCATCTGCCGCAACTGGTCCTGTCCGGCGGTACTTGCGATCTCCGCCTCCAACGCTCGTACCTCGGCTCCCAGCGCGGTGCGCTCGCGCTCGAGGGCTGCGAGTTGGTAGCCGGCCGTCGCGGCGTTGCTGGATTGCAGCACCTGCAGCAGCCCGACCGAAGCCACCACGATCATCGTGATGCTGATGAGCACCGTGCGCGGGATGCGGGCCGGACTCGGGATCGAGACCGTGCGTGACCGTCCGGCGAATTGCGGTACTGCGGCCATCAGGCTGCCCGTCCCGTAACCGTTGCGGTAATCGATTCCGCGACCCGTAACCGCGCTGAACGCGCGCGCGGGTTGCGCCCCACCTCGTCCGGCCCGGGACGCAGCGCGCCGCGGGCGACCAGTCGCAGGGTCGCGACGTGGCCGCACACGCACATCGGCGTTCGAGGCGGACATAGGCAAGCGCTTGACTCCTTGAGCATATATTGCTTCACCACCCGGTCTTCAAGCGAGTGGAAGGAGATCACCACCAGTCGAGAGCCAACGCCGGCGAGCAGGCCGTGGGCCGCAGAGAGCGAATCAGCCAGGATGTCCAGTTCCCGATTGACCGCGATCCGCAGGGCCTGGAACGTCAGGGTGGCGGGGTTGATTTGACGTCCCCGGCCCCGTCCCACGGCCTGCTCGATTGCGTTGACCAGCGCTCCGGTGGTGTGCAGCGGGCGCCGCTCCACGATGGCGCGTGCGATCTGGCGGCTCCGTCGCTCCTCTCCGTACTCCCAGATCAGCGCCGCCAGACGCTGCTCGTCATAACTATTCACGATGTCGGCAGCGGTGACCTCGGCATCCGGGTTCATCCGCATGTCGAGGGGCTCATCACGTTGGAACGAAAAACCTCGTCCCGGCGTGTCGAGTTGCAGCGAGGACACCCCGAGGTCGAATAACACGCCGTCCACCGGGACGAAGTCGTGCGCCTCGCAGATGTCGGCAATCGCCTCGAAGTTGCCGTGCACCAACTGCGCGGCACCGGCGAAGGGGGCCAGCCGCTCGCGGGCGGCTTCGAGGGCTTGCGGGTCCTGGTCGATGCCCAGCAGGCGCACGTCCGGAGCCGCCTCCAGGATCGCGCGGGAGTGCCCACCGAGGCCGATCGTGGCGTCGACATAACGGCCGCCCGGCTTCACTGCCAACGCCTCGACGGCCTCGCGCAGCATCACGGGCTCGTGGCGGGGGGTGCGTGAGTTGGAGGAGCGACTGGTCATGCCCGCGCCTCCTCAGCGGCGATGGCGGCGCGCTCGGCGGCCCAGCGCTCGTTCGCCCAGATCTCAAGACGATCGCCGCAGCCAACCACCGCGACCCGGTTGTCCGACAGGGCGGCGGCGCGGAACAGCGGGGGGATCACGATGCGGCCCTGCGCGTCCAGATCCACCGGATAGGCATCGGCGAAGAAGCTGCGCCGCGCGCGTCGAGCGCTGAGCGTGCGCGAGGACTCGTCCTCGCCGGAGAGGCGGTGCTGGACCTCGACCTCGAAGGCCTCGGGTGTGTAGAGCTCAATGCAGCCCTCGGCGCCCGGGCGGATCATCCCGCCGCCCTTGAACGCGGCACGGAACGACGCCGGGACGGCAACCCGTCCACGCTCGTCCAGCGTGTGCTCGAATGTCCCGAGGAACCGCACGAATCCGCCTCGCTGGCGAGGGTGGGCGTTGTGCCCCATTTTGCCCCCGTTACCGCTCAAAACAGTAACAGATTCCCCATTGGCATGACAAATGGGGCGAGGATTGGCGCTGCGCTGCGCCCCATCCGCTGGCGCACTGTTACGATCGTTGCATTGAGGCGCTGAGGGGACACTGCACTGCCCGACCTCCGAGACATCACCCAGGACGCGGCCGCGAACGCCTTCCTTCGTCTGGGCGGGGAGGATCGGAAGACGAAGAAGAACTACAGGATGATTCGCATGCCGAACGGGCAATTAATCGTCCTGCCCAGCGGTATTCTCAAGACCGGACTGCTGCGGTCGCAGATTCGTCGAGCCGGGTTCACCGAGGATCAGTTCAGGGAGGCGCTATGACCACCATCCCGCGCGTCTATACGGTGGCCGTGTATCAGGCCGAAGAGGGTGGCTTCTGGTGCGACGTCCTCGACCTTCCGGGATGTGTCGCGCAAGGCGAGACATTGGACGAGCTTCGCGCCAACGCGCTGGAGGCGATCGGCGCCTGGGAAGAGACCGTGCAGGAGATGGGCGGCGCGGGCAGCCCCCACCAGAAGCTGTATTCGACGTGGACGCTGCCCGTGGAGAACGAGATCGGTTCTGATCCGATAGCCGCAGCCGGGTAGGCATCGCCACGAGCCCACGATCGCGCCGCCACACCGGGAGGAGCCTGCCGTGACCTTGAACCCACCTGCATCGCCTCCTGGGCCCCGCGCCGCCGTGCTGACAGTCTCGGATTCCGGGTCGCGCGGGGAGCGAGCGGACAGCTCCGGGCCGGCCGTCGTGGCGCTGCTGCGCGAGGCGGGTTTCGAGGTGGTGGAGACGGCGCTGGTGCCGGATGAGCCGGATCAGGTGGCGGCGTGGCTGATCCGTGGCGCGGACACGCTGGACTGCGCCTTGCTGATCACCACCGGCGGCACCGGCCTGGGGCCGCGTGACCGCACACCGGAGGCGACCGCCTCCGTGCTGGACTACCGCGTCGATGGGATGGCCGAGGCGATGCGAGCTGCTGGTCTGGCGACGACGCGGATGGCGATGATATCGCGCGGTCTGGCGGGCGTACGAGGCCGCACGCTGATCGTGAACCTCCCCGGCAGCGAGCGCGGGGCGCGCGAGAACCTCACGACGGTGCTGCCGGTGCTCCCGCACTCGCTGCGACTACTCCGCGGTGACACCGAGCACCTGGCGGGGCGCGACTCGTGATCCGCTTCGATGTGCTGACGCTGTTTCCGGGGATGTTTGCGGGGCCGATGGACGAGTCGATCTTGCGGCGTGCGCGTGAGGCCGGCCTGATCGAGGTGGCGCTGCACGACCTGCGGTCATGGGCGATCGATAAGCACCGCACGGTAGACGACTACCCGTTCGGCGGCGGGGCGGGGATGGTGATGAAGCCGGAGCCGCTGTTCGCTGCCGTCGAGGCGATCCAGCCGCTCGCCGAGGCACCCGCGAAGGTGGTGCTGATGACCCCGCAGGGCCGTCGACTGGATCGCGCGCTGGTCGCCGAACTGGCCGCGGAGCCGCGCCTGCTCATCGTCTGCGGGCGGTACGAGGGCGTGGACGAGCGGGTGCGCGCCCACCTCGTGGACATCGAGGTGAGCATCGGGGACGTGGTGATCTCCGGGGGTGAGCTGCCCGCGATGTTGCTTATCGACGCGGTGTCCCGCGTGATTCCGGGAGTGCTCGGCGGCGAAGAGTCGCTGACCGAGGAGTCGTTCGAGGGTGGGCTGCTGGAGTACCCGCAGTACACGCGTCCCGCTGAGTTCCGTGACTGGGGTGTGCCCGCCGTGCTGCTCTCGGGTAACCACGCCGAGGTGGACAAGTGGCGTCGACGCCAGCGGCTGCTTCGCACGCGTGCGCGGCGGCCGGATCTGCTCCCTTCCGCTGACGTGACGGCGAAGGAATTGGCGTGGCTGGAGGCGACGCCGCCCGAGGCTCCCCCTCTCGACAGGGCACCACTCGACGCTACCCCCGGTGATTCGGTAGACTAGCCGTCCGCGCGGTTCGCCGTGCCGCCTGCGCTGCAGGCTCACAGACACCCACGATGACGTGGTGCATGACGTACGAGGCCCAAGATGAGCATTGACCTGCGCACTCTGGCTGCGCCCCGCAACGAGACCATCCCGGAGTTCGCACCCGGCGACACCGTGCGTGTGCACGTCAAGGTCGTCGAGGGTGAGCGCGAGCGCATCCAGGCGTTCGAGGGTGTGGTGATCCGGCTGCGCAATGGCGTGGCAGGGAACTTCACCGTCCGCCGCATCGCGTCCAACGCCGTTGGCGTGGAGCGCACCTTCCCGTTCAACGGCTCGCGCGTTGACCGGGTCGAGGTAACTCGGCGGGGCCGAGTGCGTCGTTCCCGCCTGTACTACCTGCGCGGGCTCACGGGCCGCGCCGCTCGAGTCAAGGAAGCACGGCGCGTCACGACCTAGCGTCTGGCCGCTCGTTCGGCGCGTTCCGCGACGAGTGCAGATTCACCGCTACATGCAGACGGCCCGCTCATCGAGCGGGCCGTCGTGTTACCCGTTCGATTCGTCGCGATACGCGCTGACGCGGTGCTGTGTCGCGCGACGACCTATCATCGAAGTTGTGACCACCCCCCAGCCCCGCCCGAAGTTCGTGAAGGTCGCCGTCAACTCCGGGCGGCCGAACTTCATGACGTTCACCTACCGTGTCCCGCCCGGCCGCGAGGTCGAGCCGGGCGAGGTGGTGCATGTGCCGTGGGGCCAACGCACGCTGCAGGGCGTGATCATCGAGGGGCCGACGGACCTCCCCGGCTACTCCGGCGACACCCGCGAGCTGGAACCGGCGGTCGATGGCGCGCCGCGCCTGGGCGCGCAGCGGCTGGCGTTGGCGCTCTGGGTCGCCGAGACGTACATCGCGCCGCCGTGGGAGGCCGCCTCGTTGCTGCTCCCGCCGGGGGCGGGCGAGACGCCACAGACCGCCCTCGTGCGTGGCGCCGCACCGCTGCCGGAGGCGCTGTCCGAGCGCCAGCAACAATTGTACGAGCTGCTCTCCGAGACCCCACAGTCGCCCGACGATCTGCGCGCCGAGATCGGTGCGCGCGCGTTCGACGCCGCGCTCTCCGCGCTGCTCCGGCGTGGGCTGGCGGAGCGGCGCTACTCGCTCGCTCGTCCGCGAGGCCGCGCGCGCATCGCGCAGATGATGCGGCTGGCCGAGGGTGTGACGCCCGATCGCGCCCGCGAGGTTGCGTCGCGCATCGAGGGGCGGCGCGCCTCGCGGCGGGCGCGCGCGCTGCTGGCACTGATCGAGGCGAAGCAGCCGATGGCGTTCGACGCGGTGGCGCGCATCGCGCGGGGCGTCCCGGCGGTGGACACGCTGGTCGCCGAGGGCTGGTTGGAGCGCGCGGGTGACGAGGTTGGCCTCGCCGTCAGCGAGGAGGCGGCTCGCCAACAGGTGCTGTTGCTGAGTCGGACGCGCGTGGAGGCGTCCGCCGCGATGCTCTTGGAGCGGCTCGCGGACGCGCCCGAGCAGACGCTGCCGGTGGCCGGCCTCGCACGCGAGTTCGGCGACGGGGCCCGCGAGGGGCTCGACCGGCTCGTCACGCAGGGACTGGTACGCGTCGACGAGGTGCTCGATCGTCGCGACCCGCTGCGCGCCCTGACCGTCACGCATCGGCCGCCGGTCGAACTCATGAGGGAACAGCGCGAGGCTGGCGCGGCGGTTCGCGCGGCGATCGACCGCGCGGACGGATCGGCGATCCTGCTGATGGGCGTGACCGGCAGCGGCAAGACCGAGGTGTACCTCGACGCGCTGCGCCATGCCGTGGAGCAGGGGAAGCGCGGGCTGGTGCTGGTGCCGGAGATCGCGCTGACGCCGCAGACCGTGCGTCGGTTCGCCGAGCGGTTCCCCGGCAGGGTGGGCGTGCTGCACTCCGGGCTCACCGCCGGCGAGGCGTTCGATGAGTGGCATGCCACCGCGCGAGGTGACTACGACGTCGTCGTCGGCTCACGTTCGGCGGTGTTCGCGCCGCAGCCCGACCTCGGCCTGATCGTGATCGACGAGGCGCACGAGTGGACCTACAAGCAGCAGGATCCGGCCCCGCGCTATGACGCGCGCATGGTCGCGGAACAACTCGCGACGCTGACCGGCGCGGCGCTGATCTTCGGCACCGCCACCCCGGACGCCGAGCGCTGGTCCCAGGCCGCCGAGGGCGAACTGCTGCGCATCGACCTGCCTCGACGGTTCCGGCCGGTGCGCCAGCCGGACGGCACCTCAAAGTTGTGGCCATCCTCTGACATGCCGGAGGTGGAACTCGTCGATGTGCGCGGGGAGCGTCGGCTGTTCTCGGAGCCGCTGATGCGCGCGCTCGACGAGACGCTCGACCGCGACGAGCAGGCGATCCTCTTCCTCAACCGTCGAGGACTCGCGGGGTACCTGCTCTGCGCGCAGGGGCACTCGCTGCTGTGCCCCTCGTGCGATGTGGCACTGACCGTGCACAGCCTCCCGGACGATGCGGCCGGCGCGCCGCCGCGACTGGTGTGCCACCAGTGCAACCGCTCGAGGCCCGCGCCGCCACGCTGCCCGCAGTGCGACCGCCCGCTGCGCGAGACGCGCGCCGGGACGCAACGCGTGGAGCGCGAGGTGCAGTCGCTCTTTCCCGCCGCGCGCGTCGTCCGCCTCGACCGGGACACGGCGCGAGTCGCTGGCCAGTACGAGGCGATCCTCGGCCGCATCCAGCGGCACGAGGCGGACGTGCTGGTCGGCACGCAGATGGTCGCGAAGGGCCTCGACCTTCCGCTGGTGACGCTGGTGGGCGTGGTGCTGGCCGACTACTCGCTGTGGAGCGGCGGCTTCCGCGCGCGGGAGCAGACCTTCCAGGTGCTGGCGCAGGTCTCCGGCCGCGCCGGGCGCGCAGAGCGACCGGGCCGCGTGATCATCCAGACGCTCCAACCCGAGGATCGCGCGATCGCCTCGGCGGCCGCGTTGGACGTCGATGGGTTCTTCGAGGACGAGCTGCCGTGGCGCCGCGAGCACGGCTACCCGCCGTTCGTGCGGCTGGTGCGACTGCTGTTCGCGCACCCCAGCAACGACTACGCGCTGGAGGAGGCGGTACGCGTGCAGCGGGAGCTGCGGCGTCTGGCCTCCGGCCTCCCGGACGTGGAGGTGCTGGGCCCCACGCCGCCGCAGATCGCCCGCGTGCGTGGCCGCCATCGCTGGTCGCTACTCGTGCGCGGATCGGACCCGGCGGCGCTGGTGCGCGAAATCGACCTGCCGCCGGGCTGGAGCATCGACGTTGATCCGGTGACCGTGGCGTGACGGTGTAGATTGTCCGCAGACGGGCGGCGGGACGCCTGCCGCAAAGCCCTCTACAATCATCGATAGCGCCTATACGGTTGCCTCCATCAGGGAGTGATGCTTCGTGGCAGTCCGTCCGATCCGGTACCTCGGCGATCCGGTGCTGCGGCAGCCGGCTAAGAAAGTGCGTCAGGTTGATGATGCGATTCGGCGGCTGGTGCAGGACATGATCGAGTCGATGTACGCCGCGCAAGGGGTCGGGCTCGCCGCGCCCCAGATTGGCGTGCCGCTACGTGTCGTCGTGCTCGGCATGCCGGACGAGGAGCCGTTCGCGCTCATCAACCCGGTGATCATGCGCCGCACCGGGACTCGACGGCTGGATGGCGAAGGCTGCCTCTCCGTTCCCGGCTATCGAGGCGCGATCACCCGCTCCGAGAAGGTGGTGGTGCGCGCTCTGGACCTGCGAGGCAAGGAGATTCGCGTGCGCGCAGAGTCCAACCTGCTGGCGCAGGCGCTGGAGCATGAGGTCGACCACATCAACGGCTTCCTGTACGTCGATCGACTGGATAGCATGGCCGACCTGATGAAACTTGATGGCACCGACTGGTCCAGCGCGCATGCGGTGGCACCCTCGGAGGCCGCTGCGCCCGTCGGTGGAGCTTCGTCGGGCCTACCGACTCACGCTCACGCTGGCCCTGACGCGGACACAGGCGACTAGGGATGCAGGACTTCTTTCTGCTCCTGGCGGTACTGGGTGCGTTCTACTTCATCCTGCTCCGACCGGTGATTCAGCAGCAAAAGCTGCGGCGTCGTGATATCTCCCGATTGGGAATTGGCGACGAGGTGCTGACCACTGGCGGGTTCTATGCGATCGTTCGTGACATCAGGACGCAGGAGCGCGGCCCGCTGGAGCTCACGCTTGAAGCTGCGCCGGGCGTCCTGCTTCGTGCCACCGCCGAGGCGATTGCGCGCGTGACCATGCCATACGAGGCCCCCATTGGGGGCGAGGGGAAGACGGGCCAACGCTAATGCCGACCATCCGCCGGCTTGTCCCGGTACTCCTGATTCTGTTGCTCGCCGCGGCCGCGCTGGTCGTGATCTGGCCGAAGACGCCAGGGCGCTTCCTGCCCGCGTACATTCCTTGGCCGACGGGGCACGGCGTCAAGATCGGCAGCTTCGAGCGCGCCGAGATCCGCCTGGGGCTCGACCTCCAGGGCGGTACGCGCCTGCTGCTGGGCGCGGCGCTCCCAGAGGGCGTCGAGGGCGACATCGCCGACTCGATGGAAGGCTCCGTCGCCGTGCTGCGAAAGCGCGTCGACTCCTCGGGCGTCGCAGAAGCCGAGATCACGAGGCAGGGCGCCACGCAGATCTCCGTGCAGTTGCCCGGGTTCACTCCGGAGCAGGCGCGAGCATTGCTCGGCCGCACTGCGCTGCTCCAGTTCTGCGAGCGCGCTCCCGGTCCGAACCCGGACGCGCAGATCCCCTGTGGCACCGATGGAAACTGGGTGCAGGCAACCGGTCGCCTCGATGGGAAGCCGACCCCGCTCACCTCTCGATTCCTGAAGGCGAACTCGTACCTCGCGGCCGACTCTGTCGGCAACCCGGTGGTGTACTTCGAGTGGCAGGGCGACGGCCCGGAGCTCTCCCGCCAGGTCACCGAGCGCTTGCGCGGCCAGCCGCTCGGCATCTTCCTCGACAACCAGTTGCTCGCGAACCCAACGGTGCAGGGCACCATCGAGGATAGCGGCACGATCACCGGTGTCCCGCTGGCCACGCAGGGCAACCGAGTGGGCGCACGTGACCTAGTGGTGCAGCTGAACGCCGGCGCGCTGCCAGTTCAGCTCACCGTGCTCCAGGAGCAAAACGTCGACGCCACCCTCGGCGGTGATGTCATCGAGCGGTCCGTGCTCGCCGGTGAGATCGGGCTGCTGATCGTGATGCTGTTCATGGTGCTGTACTACCGGCTGCCGGGCGTGCTCGCGTGCGTCGCGCTGATCGTCTACACCGTGCTCTCGTTGGCCGTGTTCAAGTTGATCCCGGTGACGATGACGCTCGCCGGCATCGGTGCCTTCGTGCTCTCGATCGGCATGGCGGTGGACGCGAACGTGTTGGTGTTTGAGCGCCTGAAAGAAGAGATGCGCGATGGGCGTTCCTACCCCACCGCGCTTGAGGCGAGCTTCCGACGCGCGTGGCCATCCATTCGCGACTCCAACGTCAGCACGCTGATCACCACCTTCATCCTGTACTTCCTGGGTGGTGGGTTGAAGATTCCGTGGCTGGGCTCCTTCCAGGCGCCACTGGTGCAGGGCTTTGCGCTCACGCTGGCGCTGGGCGTGCTGGTCTCCATGTTCTCGGCGATCGTCGTGACTCGATCGCTCATGCGGGCGCTGGTCGGGACCGGGTGGTCACGGCGAGCGGACTGGATGGGCGCTGACATGCGTCCGCCTGCCGACGTGCGTCCGGCAGGAGTTGAACAGTGAAGACGCTGAACCTCATTTCGATTCGTAAGTGGCTGTTCCTGGTCAGCGGTGGTACCGCGATCATCGCGATCGTGGTGCTGCTGATCCCGCCGGCGCTGCGCCCGGGCATCGAATTCACATCGGGCACCACGATGCACCTCCGGTTCACCGGCGGCAGCGTGGTGCGTCAGGACGACCTGCGGGCAGAGTTCGCTAGCCTCGGGCATGAGGAGGCGCGCATCCAGTCCACCGGCGCGTTCGAGTTCCTGATCCGCACGCGCAACCTGAACGTCCCGCCGGGCTCCTTCACCGAGGCCCGCGCGACCGCGACTGCAACCGCCACCGCCGAGGCGGGGTCATCCGCCTCGCTGGTCATCGGGAAGGCCGGACAGACCGGAAGTGTTGCGCTGCGCGCAGTGGTGGGCGGCGATCCCTGCCGCCTCGGCATCGAGGCCGGCACCATCCCCGCGGGCACGAAGGCTCGCGTGATCGATCAGCGCACGGATTGCCCGGGCGGCACCGTGTATCGCGTGCAGGCGGCCGGCGCCACGGGTAACGTCACCGGCTACATTGTCGCTGCAGATATTCGCGACTACACGGCGCCGACGGCGAACGTCACGACGCCGACCCAGAGCGCTACGCCTGCTGCGACTGCCACGGCGGTTGCGACGCCTCGACCGACGCAAACCGGCGAGCGTGGTGAGTTGGAGACCGCGCTGGAGAAGCGCTTCGGTGCGTTCGAGGTACTGGAGTTCACCACGGTATCGCCGGTCGTCTCGGCGGCGGCGGTACGAAACGCCTCGGTGGCGGTGGTTGTCGCCTCGCTGTTCATCATGGCGTACATCGCGGTGGTGTTCTCGTCCGTGCCGCGGCCGTTGCGCTACGCGACCTGCGCCATCGTCGCCACGCTGCACGACGTAATCATCGTGCTCGGCGCCTTCTCGCTCTTCGGCAAGGTCTTTGGGCTGGAGGTGAACCTCATGTTCATCACCGGTCTGCTCACTGTGATCGGCTTCTCCGTGCACGACACCATCGTGGTGTTCGACCGCATCCGTGAGAACGTGCGGCTCGCGCCGGCTGCATCGTTGGCTGAGAACGTGAACGCGTCGCTCGTGCAGACGCTCGGGCGTTCGTTGAACACCTCGATCACGGTGCTGCTGACGATCCTCGCGATGCTGCTCCTCGGCGGATCGTCGATCCGCGAGTTCCTGCTCGTGCTGCTGGTCGGCATCATCTCCGGCACGTATTCCAGCGTGGCGGTGGCTGCACAGCTGCTGGTGGCGTGGGAGGAGGGCGAGCTGGATCGCTTCTTCGCTTGGGTCCCCGGTCGGCGCAAGCGTGAGGCGACTGCGGGCTGACGACTCGCGACCGGGTGTCGGGCGGCGGGTCCCGGTCGCGAGGACAACTGCCTAGCGGCCGAGGCCTCGCACCAGCACGACGCCCAGTAGCAGTAGCGCCCCGCCGACGAGCCGCATCGGCGTGACGGTGTGCACCGCAGCACCGAACGCGCCGATCTGATCCATTGTCATCGCGCCGATGAGTTGCCCCGCGATCGCGGCGCTGATGAACAGCGCGATGCCGATGCGCGGTGCCAGTGTTGCTGCGCCCACGATGAACGCGAGGCCGAACAGTCCGCTCACCGCGAACGATGGGTTGAGCCCACGAAGCCCAACCGCGATCCCCGCTGCGGTCGCCAGCGCGGCGGCGATGTACACCCACGCGCGATCCAGCGGCGCGGGCAACATCGGCGGGTCCCCGCGCAAGGCGCGCGCGCCGAGGATCACCGCGAGACCGCACGCAGTCGTGAGCACGGACAGCCAGGCTGCCTCGGCTGGACCGCGGGCGCGACCCATCGCGCCGAGCATCGAGGTTTGAACCGCCGCGCCAAAGCCGATCGCGAGCGCTGCCAGCAGTGAGAGTGCTTCTACCATGCGGCGAGTGTACCGGGCTCCCGTGGTGCTGTCCGTCCCGCCGGTGCTCCCGCAGCGGCAGACCTCGGGCGATGCCGATGTGGTTGACGTTCCGCGCAACACGGGCGGAAGGTAACGCATGCTGAATGTGGGATTCGTTACCGACCCGTCGCACCTCACGCACGAGCGGATGGGCCACGTGGAACGGCCCGAACGGCTCACCTCGATCGTCGCGCAACTTGAGGTGACCGGACTGCGCGCCCGCATGACCGAGCTCGAGCCGCGAGCGGCGACCGACGCCGAGTTGCTCGCCGTGCACCAGCAGGCGGTGCTGGACGAGGTCGCACGACACGCTGTACCGGGTGTGAGCTGGATCGACTCCGATACCTACGTCACACCGGAATCGCCCGCCATTGCGCGTCGCGCGGCCGGCGCGTCGATTGTGGCGACGGAGGCGGTACTGCGCGGTGAGGTGCAAAGTGCGTTCGTGGCGGTGCGCCCGCCGGGGCACCACGCTACCGTCGTGAACTCGATGGGGTTTTGCCTGTACAACAACGTCGCGGTGGCCGCCGCGGCCGCGCTGCGTTCCGGCCTCGAACGCATCGCGATCGTCGATTGGGACATCCACCACGGCAACGGCACACAGGCGATCTTCGAGGCCGATCCACGCGTGCTGTACGTCAGCACGCACGCCGCGCCGTTCTACCCCGGCACCGGCGGTGTGCATGAGATCGGCAGCGGCGCAGCGGCCGGCACGAAGGTGAACATCCCGCTGCAGCACGGCACCGCCGACCGAGGCTTTGTCGCCGTGTACGAGCAGGTCGTTGTCCCGGCACTGGAGCGGCATCGGCCTCAGTTGGTGCTGGTCTCCTCTGGTTGGGACGCCCACGCCAACGATCCGTTGGGCACGCTGAACGTCTCCACTGCCGGGTACACACGCGTTGCGGAACTGGTGATCGATGCCGCGCGTCGGCTGTGCGAGGGCCGCATCGTCGTGGCACTGGAGGGCGGCTACGACACGCACGCCCTCGCCTGGTGCGCGAGCAACCTCGTGCAGTTGCTGCTGGGCGAGACGCCGACGCCCGACCCACAGCCGGCGACGCCACCGGCCGGGCCGGATCCCTCGATGGTGATCGGTGCGGTGCGGCGGGCGATCGGGCTGGACTAGGACGCTGTAGTACGGGGCGGCGTGGGAGGCCCCCACCCCAGCCCTCCCCCGCGAAGGGGGAGGGGGTAAGAACCGGGAAGGGGCGGAGCGGTCTTGCTCCCCTCGCCCCGTCCTCGGGGAGAGGGGCTGGGGGTGAGGGCTCTCTCGGACCGGCTCAGGCCTCGGTGGGCGCTGGCTCCGTCTCCCGGTCGGGGAGCAAGTCGATGAAGACTTCATTGGAGAGCAGCAGGCCGCGCTCGGTGAGGCGCAGCCGGCCGTCGGCCCACTCCAGCAACCCGTAGCCGATGTGCTTCGCCACGGCGGGACCGAAGACATCCTCCACCGTACAGCCGAAGCGCGAGGCGAACTCGACAGCGTCCACGCCCTCGATCAGCCGTAACCCGAGGATCATGGCATCGGAGCGTAGCGTTGCCTCGTCGGGGTGCTCGCCGCCCTTGATTTGCTGCATGGTGGCGCGCCCCGTGGTGCGGCGCTCCTCGGCGGTGGCGTTCACGAGCTCGACGTACTTGTTCGGCGCGTCGACGTTCGCGAAGCGCTGCCCGGCGAAGAACGAGTGCGCGCCCGCCCCGATCCCGAGGTACGGGTCGGCACGCCAGTAGACCAGGTTGTGGCGGCACTCTCGTCCCGGCAGCGCCCAGTTGGATATCTCGTACTGGTGGTATCCGGCGGCCGCCAGCCGCTCTCGCGTCCAGTCGTACTGGTCCGCGACGATGTCGCCATCCGGGGCCTGCAGGATGCCCTTCGCCACTTGGTAGTAGAGCGCGGTGCCGGGCTCCACGGTGAGTGCGTAGCAGGACAGGTGCTCCGGGCGCAGCGCGAGCGCGCGCTCCAGCGTCTGCTGCCAACGGGCGAGTGGCTGGTCGATCAGCCCGAAGATCAGGTCGATGTTGAGGTTGTCGAAGCCCGCAGTGCGCGCTGCCTCGATCGCCTCGATCGCGCGGTCGGCGGTGTGGATGCGATCCAGCATTTTCAGCTCGTCGTCGTGCAACGACTGCACACCGATGGAGAGCCGGTTGATGCCGAGGGCGCGCATCCCCTGCAGGTGTTCGAGCGTGAGTTCGCCGGGATTCGCCTCCAGCGACCATTCGGTGTCATCGGCGACGGTGTAGTTGGCACGCACCGCCTCCGCGATCGTGGCGAGGTCGTCCAGCGAGCTGAGGCTGGGCGTGCCGCCACCGAAGAAGACGGTGCGCACCTCGAACTCGCGGGCAGCCGGCGCCCAGAGCTCCAACTCGCGCACCAGCGCGGGCGTGTACTCGGGCACCAGATGGTCGAGCCCGGCGTAGGAGTTGAAGTCGCAATATCCGCACTTCGCCGTGCAGAACGGGATGTGCAAATAAAGCGCGAGTGCGGGCCGCGAAGTAGTGGTCACGTGCACCAGCGTACAGGCGCGCCGAGTCGCGAGCCACCTCGGACACGGCGTATCGGCCGCACTAGCGGATGACCACCGACTCCCTCATGAACGTGTGGATTGTGCAGCGGTAGGCGAAGGTACCGGGCTTCGTGAAGGTGAAGCTGAAGTCCCGGCCTGGCGTGATGCTTCCGGAGTCGAAGTTGCCGTCATCCGCCGTGACCGTGTGCTGGACGCCGTCAATGTTTCGCCAAGTGATGTTGCTGCCCACCGGCAACTCGAAATGGCGTTGGAAAATGAAGCCGACGATGAGCATCGACTCCTTCACGCCCGCAGCCGTGCTCGGGATGGGTGTCGGCGTTGCGGTCGCCGCGATCGCAGGAGCGCTGCCAGCGCCGCACACGACGATGACCGCGCCCGCGGGGACGAGGCTCGGATAGGTCGCACGGAACGTCGCGTTCACCGCGTCGGGCGCGCCATAGACGAAGCCGACGAACTCGCCGTTGTTGATGAGCTACAGCGCGAGCAGTCGGCACCCGAGGGCTGCGGACGCGCCGGGAACATCCTCCACTCGGCCGCCTGTCCACACGCCCAGTCCGGTTCCGCCGTTGCGCGGCAGTGTGCCGCTTATTGCGGGGCCGGGAGTGCCCGTTGGCGTGGCGGTGGCTGTGCTGGTCGCGGTCGCTGTCTGGGCAGCCACTGGCGATGGAGTAACCGCGAACGTTCCCAGTGCGGCAACCAGCACCGCGACCAGTACCCCGAACGCAATCGACAAGCGGTTCGTCATTGCTGCATCTCCCTCGCGCTGTGGGCGTCGACACCCTCGCCACACAGTATGAGCGTGGCGCGACTTGCGCATTTATCGGTTGGCCACGCGGTCGCGAGCGGGGATCGGATACGAGAGAGGCCCGGCGATCCGCCGGGCCTCTCTGCTGAGTCCAGAGCGCTGCGTCGAGGTTAGCGCGCCCGGCGGGAGGCCAATCGTGCACCGCCAACCGTGGCGAGTGCGAGCACCGCGAGCACGCCCACGAGTGCCATGGAGGTCGCGGGGTTGCTCGCCGCACCGGAGCCGGTCTTGGGCGGTGCCGGCGCGGCCGCAGCCACGTTGATCGTGCCGCCCATACCCTGGCTGATGTGCAGGATGCACACGTAGCCGAACGTCCCCGCGCGGGAGAAATTCACGGAGAAGCCCTGACCGGGGAAGCCGACACCCATGACACCGGAGTTCACGTACCCCACACCGTCATACCCGGCTGCGGGGGCCGGCGTGGGTGCGAAGATCTTCGGGTTCTCCAGGCTCGGTGGGACGATGAGCGGGGTGCCGCCGAGGAAGCTCACGGTGTGCGGCGTCGGCACGGACGAGCGCCAGGTGACCGTATCGCCCACCCGAACGTTCATGGAGGGCGGGAAGAACTGCTGCACATCGGACGGCGGCACAAAGCCGCCGACGGTGTTGATCTTTCAGGTCGTGGAACCGTCGACATTCGCGCGCTGGGTCACCGGAATCTGCGCGAGCTTGGCGGCCTCTGCTTTCAACGCTGGCGTGGCGGCGCTGAAGGCCGCTTGCGCGGCAGCATCGATGTCGGCCTGCGATGTCGGTGTGGCGGTGTCGGAGACCGTCACGGTGCCGGCCATGCCGGGGTGGATGATGCACAGGAACGGGAACGAGCCAGCCTTCGGGAAGTTCACCTGGAAGTTCGCGTTCGGAGTGCCCTGCACGATGAAGCCTGAGCTGAGGTAGGTCGTGCCGTCGTACGGATTCACCGCGACGCCGGGGTTGGACGGAACCGGAGCCTTCGGGTCACTCGGGGCCGGGGCTGGCCCTCCCGCGGTGAAGGTGACCGTGGCGGCTCCAGTCAGTTGGACTTGAAGGTCACGGTGGTGCCGGTCTTCACCGTCAGCTTGTCGCCGCCGAACAGGTTGACCGCGTATCCGGGCTCACCCGCACCGACCAGCACGGTTGGCCCGGCTGTCTGTGCGGAAGCGTCGGTGTGGAACAGCGTGCCTGCTCCCAGCGCGAGCGCGGCGATCAGCGTCGCCGACGCGAGATGTTTGATGCTTCGCATCCCGGGGTGTCCCTCTCTCTCATTCTCTCCCGGCCGGGTGGCAACGGGATAAGCCGCAGAATACTCCCCGCCGCGTTTCACGCCATCCGTGCGTGGCGGAAGTGTGGACGGCCTGCCGGTAACTCCGGGGAACACTCCGAGCACCACCCTCGGCGGGCGGTCAGGATTCCTGCATGCGCATCGCGATCAACCTCCCCGCCGAGGTGCATTGGCACGCTCGATGCCTGTTTACCGCGTTGGACGGCGTGCCACGGCGCGTGGTGCTGGCGGGCGCGCTTTCGGCGCTGGTCGTCGGTGCCTCGTTCACGGCGAGTGCGGTGGCGTCTGGTGTGCGGCCACCCCTGTCTGCGCCCGCTGCCGGTGCACACCTCGCACGCCTCGCGGATTCGGGGGAGACGGCTGTGGCACCGGAGGCTGTCGCGCCGTCGACGGCAGGGTCGCCCGCCTCGATTCCCGTTGCGCCGCCCGCACCCGTCCGGCCGCCACCGGGCCTGCGTGTGGCTCGGGTCGCGATGCCACGGCTCGGCGTCGATCACGGCATCGAGCGTGTGGGCGTCGTCAATGGGCAGATGGAATCGCCATCGGACGGGGTGAACGCCGTCGGGTGGTATCCGGAGTACGCGACCCCCGGCTATGGCGGGAACACGGTCTTCGCCGCGCACGAGACCTGGAACCGGACACACGCGCCGTTCTACTCACTGCACCTCGCACGCGATGGTGACGAGGTGGAGGTCACCCTCTCGGACGGGGCACGCGTGCGCTACCTCGTGATCTCGAACACTCGCTACGATGTACGCCGCATCCCGATGGGGGAGATCATCTGGCCATCCGGGATGTCGGCTGGCGAGGAGCGCGCGACGTTCATCACGTGCGGCGGCCGCTTCGTCCCATCCGGCGGCGGGCTTGGCGAATACCTCGATCGCGACGTCATCGTGGCGCGGCGGGTCTGAGCCGCGCGAGCTACCGCCCCACTGCGTTGCCCGGCCTCCGGTGCCATGCGACACTCGGCACATTCGAGGGCAGTTTGTAAGGGGTTGAACCCGTGATCCGAAGCCATCGCGGTGGGGAATTGCGCGTGGAGCACGTCGGGCAGCAGGTGACGCTGGTCGGCTGGGTGCACCGGCGGCGCGACCACGGTGGACTGGCGTTCATCGACCTGCGCGATGCATCCGGCATCGTGCAATTGGTGCTGCACCCGGAGCAGGCACCGGCGGCCTTCGCCGTTGCCGCCGACGTGCGGAATGAGTACGTGATCCTCGTACGTGGTGAGGTGGCAGCGCGCCGCCCCGGCACGGAAAACGCGGAGATGCCCACGGGCGCTGTGGAGGTCGCGGTCGCGCACCTGGAGGTGCTCAACACCGCCGAGACACCGCCGTTCCCCGTGAATCAGGACACACCGGTCGATGAGATTGCCCGGCTGCGCTATCGCTACCTCTATCTCCGCCGCGAGCGCATGACCGGCAATCTCCGGCTCCGCCACCGCGTGGTGAAGTTCATCCGCGAGTTCATGGACAGCCACGAGTTCATCGAGGTAGAGACGCCGGTGCTCAACCTCGCCACGCCCGAGGGCGCGCGCGACTATCTGGTGCCCAGCCGGGTGCACCCCGGCTCGTTCTACGCGCTGCCGCAGTCGCCACAGCAGTGGAAGCAGCTGCTGATGGTCGCGGGCCTCGAACGCTACTTCCAGATCGCGCGCTGCTACCGTGACGAGGATCTGCGCGCCGACCGCCAGCCCGAGTTCACGCAACTCGACCTCGAGATGTCCTTCGTCGAGGAAGACGACGTGCTCGACCTCGTCGAGGGGCTGTACACCGCGATGACGGCTGCCGTTGCGCCGCAGTATTCGTTCCCATCGCCGTTTCCACGCATGACCTATCGGGAGTCGATGGAGCGGTTCGGCTCGGACAAGCCCGACCTGCGCTATGAGCTGGAGATCGCCGACCTGTCCCCGCTGGTGCGGGAGAGCGAGTTCGTGGTCTTCAAGCGCGCGATCGAGGCTGGCGGGCGCGTACGCGCTATCGCGGTGCCGGGTGGCGCGGACATCGCGCGCCGTGGCATCGACGCGCTGACGGAACTTGCGCGCGAGGCAGGGGCGCAGGGTCTGGTGACGATGGCGTTCACCGGAGAGGGGCCGATCGAGGCGATCACCCTCGATGAGGTGCGGTCACCCGTGGCGCGCTTCTTCACCGTAGAGCAGATCGTCGCGCTGGCGCAGGCCGCGGGCGCGGGTCGCGGTGACCTCCTGTTGGCGGTCGCCGATCGGGATGCAATCTCCTCGCGCGCGCTCGATGTGCTGCGCCGCCAGCTCGCGGAGGATCGCGCGCTCGCCGACCCGAGCCGCCTCGAGTTCGCGTTCATCACGCAGTTCCCGATGTTCGAGTGGGACGAGAACGAATCGCGGTGGAGCGCGGTGCACCACCTGTTCACCGCGCCATTCGCGGAGGACGTCGACCGCCTGGAGTCCGACCCCGGGTCGGTACGCTCCCACGCCTACGACCTGATCTGCAACGGCCAGGAGATCAGCTCTGGCTCGATTCGTATCCACCAGCGAGCGCTGCTCAGTCGCGTGCTGGCGCTGCTGGGCATGTCGGATGCCGAGGCCGAACAGAAGTTCGGGCACATGCTGGAGGCGTTTGCTTTCGGCGCACCGCCTCATGGCGGCATGGCGCCCGGCATCGATCGCACCGTGGCCCTCTACGCGGGCGAGCGCGACATCCGCGAGGTAATCGCGTTCCCGAAGACCAAGTCGGCATCCGACCCGATGACTGGTGCACCGTCGCCCGTCAGCGCCGCGCAGCTCGCCGAGGTGCACATCGCAGTTGTCGCGCCCGCGGCTGCGCTATGATGCGCGAATCCGAGGCCGGTTCCACCCCGTTCTCCATGACGATGGGTGCGGCGAATACCGGAACAGGGACGCATCCGGAACGGCACCACAGGGATCCCGTTCCCGCGGTATAGGTATGCGGCGTAGGTATAACGACAGCGGAATATCGGAGCGGAGCCCGTAATGCGTCGTCAGAACCGCCTGCTCGCGATCTTGCTTGGCGTGCTCGCGGCGCTGGTGCTCATCGTCGGTGGCCTTTCTGCCGTCCTGCTACTCAACGGTGGACCGAGCGGCGGCGGGCAGCAGGCCGGCGGCGGCACCTCGTCCTCGGGAGCGCTCCAGCTCTCGGGTGGTGACCCGATCACGATGGATCCACACCTCGCGGGAGACTCCGGCTCCGCCGAGTACATCGTTGAGGTCTTCAGTGGACTGATGACGATCGATCCGAAGCTCAACGTCGTGCCGGACCTCGCAGAGTCGTACAAAGTCAGCGAGGACGGTAAAACCTACACGTTCACGCTCCGCGACAACGCGACATTCCACAATGGCCGCAAGGTGGAGGCGAAGGACGTGAAGTGCTCGATAGAGCGCGCTGCGTCCAAGAAGCTCGGATCGAGCACTGCGTCCGCGTACCTCAATGACATCCTGGGTGCCACCGAGGTGTTCCGCGGCACCAGCGAGCAGATGAGCGGCATCGACGTTGTCGATCGGCGCACCATCAAGATCAGTATCGACGCGGCGAAGCCGTACTTCCTCGCCAAGCTGTCGTTCCCGACCGCGTTCGTGGTGGATTGCGATCAGGTGCAAGCGAACCCGAAGAACTGGACGCGCCAGCCGAACGGCACTGGCCCGTACAAGCTCAAGGAATGGCGACTGGGCGAGCGCATCGTGCTTGAGGCGAACGACAAGTTCTACGCGGGTGTTCCGAAGCTCGCGCAGACGGTGTATTCCTTCTCCGGCGGCTCCGCATTTACGCGGTTCCAGAACAAGGAGTTGGACGTCGCATCGATCTCCGTCAACGACATCGATGCTGTGCGTGACCGCAACAACCCGCTGAACAAGATGTACCACGTGGATGGCGAGTTCTCGATCTCGTACATCGCGTTCAACACCACGGTGCCACCGTTCGATGACGTGAACGTGCGGCGGGCGCTCGGCTTCGCGATTGACCGCGCGAAGATCACCGACGTGACGTTCAACCGCATGCTGGTGCCCGCGACGGGCATCCTGCCGCCTGAAATGCCCGCGTTTACGCCGGCCGATAAGGCGCTGCCGTTCAATCCTGCAGAGGCGAAGAAGGCGCTGGCCGCCTCCAAGTACGCAGGGAAGATGCCGCCCATTGAGTTCACGGAGATCGGTGGCGGCGCCGAAGGCCGTACCGACACCCAGGCGTTCATCGAACAGTGGAAGCAGGTACTCGGCATCGACGTGCGTATCCGCCAGACGGATGCCGCCACGTTCTACGCTGACACCGACGCCGGGAAACTGCAGATGTTCAACGCGGGCTGGATCATGGACTACCCGGATCCGGAGAACGTCCTGGACCTCAAGTTCTACTCGAAGTCGCAGTTGAACGATATTCGCTACTCCAACCCGAAGGTTGACCTCGCGCTGGAGCAGGCCCGCGTGGAACGCGACCCGGCGAAGCGCATCCGCCTCTACCAGGAGGTGGAGGCGCAGGTGCTGAGCGACGCGCCGTGGCTGCCGTTGTACTTCGCGCAGTCGCACACGGTGGTGAGTGCCGCGGTGAAGGGGTGGTTCAACCCACCGATGGTGATTCCGCGCCTGCGCTTCGTCACGGTGGAACGCTGAGGGGCGTGAAAGGCGATCGATCGATGCACGTGACGGCAGCGATGACGAGGCGCCCTCGATGACCGGCTACGTGGTGCGTCGGCTGATGTGGATGCCGGTCGTGCTGTTCATCGTCTCGTTCCTGACGTTCGCAATCGCGCGCTTCGGCCCCGGTGATCCGGTGGCCGTGGCGGCAGGCCAGATCCGCGACCAGGAAGTGCTCCAGCGTATCCGCGAGGAACGCGGGCTGGACGGCCCGATGGTCCAGCAGTACCTGCGCTGGGTGAACCGCGCGGTGCGTGGTGACTTCGGTGAGTCCTTCATCCAGCGCGGCTACTCCGTACGCGAGTTGCTGGTGCCGAAGATGTGGATCTCCGCGCAGTTGAACATCCTGTCCATCGTCATTGTCTTCGCCGTGGGGATTCCGCTCGGATTGATGTCCGCGTGGTTCCAGGGGAGATGGTTGGACCCGTTCATCATCTCCGCACTGCTGTTCCTGAGCTCCATCCCGGTACTGGTGGTGCTGCCGCCGCTGCAGTGGCTGTTGGCGATTCAGTTCAACCTGCTTCCGGTCGGCGGTTGGGATGGGCTCTTCGCGATCTGGTGGATTGGAGACGTCGTCGCGATCCCGATCCCCGATCCGCACCTCTATCTGCCGCTTCTGGTGCTCACCGTTCCCGGTTTCGCTGGCGTCGCGCGGCTGGTGCGCGTGACCGCGCTGCAAGTGTCGACCGAGGACTACGTGCGCACGGCGCGCTCCAAGGGGCTGCCGGAGTCCGCTGTCGCGCTCCGACACGTCCTACCGAACTCATTGCTGCCGCTGGTGACGGTCGTGGGGCTGTCGCTCGCCGACATCCTGTCGGGCGCGTACTTCGTGGAGACGCTGCTTGGCATCCCCGGTATCGGCTCGTTCACCTTCGAGTCGGTGCGGAGCCGAGACTACGACGTGATCCTTGCCACCACGTTGATCGTGGGCATGTTCTTCATCGTCATGAACCTGATCACCGACCTCGCCTACGCGCGCATCGACCCGCGTATCCGCCTCGGGACGGGGGCGCGCACGTGACCACCGCCAGCCCGGAGGCGATGGCCCCCGGTCCCGCTGCCGCCGGTGCGTCGGCGTCACGCAGCCCGTCGTCGCTGTTCTGGTCGCGCCTGCGCCGGAAGCGACTGGCGATGCTGTCGCTCGTCGTGATCGCGGTGATCTACGGCGGCGGCATTCTCGCGCCGGTGCTGGCTCCGTACTCGTTCACCGAGCAGAACTTGGATCGAGGCCTCGAGGGGCCGAGCCGTGAGCACTGGCTCGGAACCGATCGGCTGGGTCGCGATATGTACAGCCGGACGTTGTACTCGGCGCGTACCACCCTGGTGGTCAGCGTGGCGGTGCTGGTCTCCGGATCGCTGTTGATCGGCAACGGCCTCGGCCTGCTGGCGGGGTATCGCGGCGGCTGGGTCGACAACCTGATCATGCGCGCGGGCGAGGTGCTCTCGGCGCTGCCTGGTCTCCCCATGCTGATTCTGGTCAACGCGGCTCTGGGGCCTCGGATCATCCAATTCGGGGGCTGGGTCGAGCAACATACGCCGTTCGGCGGCATCGCCGGTCCGTTCTCCTCGTACCTCACGGTCTTCGGCGTGCTTTCCCTCTTCTTCTGGGTCGGCACCGCGAGGTTGGTGCGAGCGCAGGTGCTCCAACTGCGGGAGCGCGAGTTCGTGCTGGCGGCGCAGGCGCTGGGTGGGGGCACCATCCACATCCTCTGGCAGCACCTGCTGCCGAACGTCGCGTTCCTGGTGGTGCTGCAACTCTCTGCGACGCTGGGATCCGTCGCGGGGTCCGAGGTGGCACTGACCTGGTTCGGCGTCGGCGTGCAGCCGCCCACCCCCTCGTTCGGTGCGATGATCTTCGAAGGGTCGGGTGCTCGCACATTCGCGCAGCACCCGCACTTGCTGCTGGTGCCGGGGTTATGCGTCTCCGCGCTGCTCTTCGCGTTCGCACTGCTCGGCGACGCTATCAATGATGTGATTCGCGGCAGATAGCAATACAAAGTCGGGGTTTTCGATCTCGCGGCCGAGAATTGGTCGCGTGCTATACTCATTTCCAACAAATGACAGCGGCGCAGGGTATGGCCTGAACGGGGGCGCTCCGGGTGGGTGTGACGACCGAACGTCTTCCGCGATCACAGGTATTGCTCGAGATAGAGGTCGAAGACGACCGACTCGAGACGTTTATGGAGAAGGCATCGCGCCGGCTCGCGCAGCGCGTCCGCATACCCGGCTTTCGTCCCGGCAAGGCACCGCGCCAGATCGTGGAGCGGACTCTTGGGCGGCCGGCGCTGATTCAGGAGGCGCTGGAGCTGCTGCTCCCAGACGCCTACAGCGAGGTGATTGCGGAACAGAAGATCGACGCGATCGGGCAGCCGGCCTTCGACCTCAAGTCGATGGAGCCGCTGGTGGTTTCCGCCACGGTTCCGGTTCGTCCGACCGTTGACCTGAAGGACTACTCCGCCCTGCGCGTCCCGCGCACCGAGGTAACCGTCGCTCAGGAGCAGATCGAAGAGGCGATCACGAACCTTCGCCGACGTTTCGCGACCCTCGACCCGGTGGACCGGGCGATCGAGTGGGGCGACACGGTGCGGGCCGACGTGACCGTGACCGTCGACGGCCAAGAGGAAGAGCACAAGGAAGAGGACGCGGAGTTCGGCGTGCTGCAGGGCAGCACCGTCTCCTTGCCGGGCTTCCTCGATCACCTCATCGGGTTGGCGCGCGGCGGACCGTACGCCATTGAGTTCGCGCTGCCCGAGGACTTCATCGCGGCCGACCTCGCCGGGAAGACCGCCCACTACTCGGTGACCGTGCACGAGGTGAAGCAGGAGATCCTGCCGGATCTGGACGACGCCTTCGTGAAGTCCTTGGACGACGCCGAGCTCGAGACCGTCGAGCAGTTGCGCGAGCGCATGGAGCGCAACGTACGGGCCCAGGCGGAAGCCTCGGGCGTCACGGCGTATCAGGAGGAAGTCCTAGATCTGTTGCTGGCGAACTCGGAACTCGATTACCCCGAGCTGCTGGTGGAGCGTGAGGTCGACCGCATGGTCGACCAGCAGTCGGATCACGCCTCGCACACCCCGGAGCAGTTGGAGCAATGGCTCCAGCAGATCGGCCGCACCGAGCTGGAGGTACGCGAGGAACTCCACCCGCGGGCTGACCTGGCGGTGAAGCGCGCTCTGGTGCTCGGCGAACTGGCGATGGGCGAAGGCCTCACCGTCGAGGAAGACGAGATCGAGGCCGAGATCGATCGTGGCATGGATCAGTTCATCGGTGCCTCGCGTGGCGAGATGCCCGAGGAGCAGAAGGCGGCATTCCGGCAGATGTTCGACACGCCGGACTACCGCGCTTCGATTCGCAACCAGATGCTTACGACTGCGACGCTCGGTCGCCTGGTCGAGATAGCGAGTCAGCCCGAGGGCGAAGGCGAGGAGCCTCGAGCGCGCGGCAGCCGCCGCCGCCGTGGTGCGCGCGCCGAAGGCGACGATGCAACCGAGGCCGAGGGCGGCGAGGACGCCGATGCTGCTATCGTCTCCGGCGCTTCTACTGCCGACACTGAGGGCGCGGGGACGTCGCCCGCGGCCGGTTCTGAGGCGTAGTCAGAGATCGACATAATCTTGGTGGATGCAGCGAGGTCGGCTGAGCAACCTCGCAGGACACGCGTGTAGGGATACAGAGGGGTGGGGACAGGGTAATGCCGAACAGCGACTGGCTCGCGCCACAGAATATTGTGCCGATGGTCATTGAGACGACTGCTCGAGGTGAGCGGGCGTACGACATCTACTCGTTGCTGCTCAAGGAGCGGATCATCTTCCTGGGTACTGCCATCGACGACCAGGTTGCGAACACGATTGTCGCGCAACTGCTGTACCTGGACCGGGAAGAGCCGGATCGGGACATCAGCATGTACGTGCACTCCCCGGGTGGCGTGATCAGCGCCGGACTGGCGATCTACGACACCATGAACCTGATCCGCGCTGACGTTTCCACGATCGCCGTCGGTTCCACTGCGTCGATGGCCTCCGTGCTGCTCTGCTCGGGCGCGCGAGGCAAGCGGTATGCGCTGCCGAACGCCACCGTGCACATGCACCAGGCGCTGGGTGGTGCTCGCGGGCAGGCGTCCGACATCGAGATTGCGGCGCGGGAGATCCTGCGCAACAACGAGATCATTCGCGGCATCATCGCCACGAACACCGGACAGACCATTGAGCGAATCACGCGGGACTTCGACCGCGACTTCTACATGAGCGCAGAGCAGGCGAAGGACTACGGTTTCGTGGATGAAATCCTCGGCCGTATCCCGGAGTCGGCCAGCCGGTAGATAGCGGACGTCGGCGGCTGAGCACGCGCCGACGAGGGGGGCCGGGTCTCATGGCGAACACCACGACGACAACTCGCGGCAGCAGGGTGCAGTACCACTGCTCCTTCTGCGGCAAGAACCAGGATCAGGTGAAGCGCCTGATCGCGGGACCCGGCGCCGTCTACATCTGCGACGAATGCGTTGATCTCTGTCAGGAGATCATCAACGAGGAGAGCCAGACTGGCTCTCGCACTGCGGTCAAGGGCCAGCGCGCACGGGTGCGCATCCCGCAGGAAATCGTCGCGGAACTGGATCAGTACATCGTTGGGCAGGAGCGCACGAAGCGCGTGCTGTCCGTCGCGGTCTACAACCACTACAAGCGCATCGACTCGCCGCAGGCCGACCTTGACCTGGAGAAGTCGAACATCCTGCTGATCGGGCCGACGGGTACCGGCAAGACCGCGTTCGCGCGCACATTGGCGCGCGTGCTGGACGTGCCGTTCTCCATCGCCGACGCCACCGCGCTGACCGAGGCTGGTTACGTGGGCGAGGACGTGGAGAACATCCTGCTCCACCTCATCCAGTCCGCCGAGTTCGATATCCAGAAGGCTGAGCGCGGCATCGTCTACATCGACGAGATAGACAAGATCGCGCGCAAGACCGACAACCCATCGATCACGCGCGATGTCTCCGGTGAGGGCGTGCAGCAGGCGCTGCTCAAGATCATCGAGGGTACGGTCGCCAGCGTCCCGCCGCAGGGCGGTCGCAAGCACCCGCACCAAGACTTCATCCAGATCAACACCTCCAACATCCTGTTCATCGTGGGCGGAGCGTTCGAGGGGCTGGACAAGATCGTCTCCCGCCGCACGGGCGAGGGCGTGCGCTCGCTCGGCTTCAACTCCGAGCGCAAGGTCACCGATGCGGATCGCGCCGAAGTGCTCCGCAACGTCACGCACGACGACCTGCTGCAGTTCGGCCTGATTCCGGAGTTCGTCGGACGGCTCCCTGTCGTCTCTACGCTTGACCCGCTGGACGTGGAGACGATGGTCGCCATTCTCACGCGCCCGAAGAACGCGATCGCCAAGCAGTACCAGCGCCTCTTTGAGATCGACAACGTGGAGTTGGTCTTCACAGACGATGCCTACGTCGCGATCGCCGAGGCCGCCATGGGCCAGAAGACTGGCGCTCGAGGTCTGCGCACTGTCGTGGAGGAGATCCTCCTGGACGTGATGTACGAGATTCCCTCGCGGACGGACATCAAGAAGTGCGTCGTCTCAGCGGATTGCGTCACGCGTCACACTCGGCCGCTGCTGGTCACCGAGGCAGGCAAGGTCATCAACGAGGATGGCGAGGAGATCGCGGAGTCCGCGTAACGCGCCCGTGCGCTGACGCGCCGCGATGCTATCCTCGCTGGTGATGTCCACCATACCTACCGCACCTCGACAGACTCCGGGGCCGCGTCCTACGCGGCAGCGCCTGGATCTGCTCATGGTTGAGCGCGGGCTCGTCCCCAGCCGGGAGCGGGCGCACGCCCTGATCATGGCTCGCGACGTGCTGGTGGACGGTATGCCCGCTACTCGGCCGGCCGCGCCCGTGGCGTCCGACGCCAACGTGGTCGTGCGTCAGCCCGCCGCATACGCCAGCCGAGGCGGGGACAAACTCGCAGGCGCGCTGTCCGCCTCCGGGTTGGACATCGCAGGGCGTCGCTGCCTGGACCTGGGCGCCTCCACCGGTGGGTTTACCGACTGCCTGCTGCAGCACGGCGCGGCGCACGTCGTGGCCGTCGACGTGGGCTACGGCCAGATCGTGCCGCGGCTGCGCGACGATCCCCGCGTCGAGGTGCGCGAGCGCACGAACGCACGCGCCATGCCCATGCTGGAGACGCCGGTCAGCCTGGTCACCATCGATGTCTCCTTCATCTCGCTCACGCTGGTGTTGCCGCCTGCGATCGGGTCGTTGGCACCCGGCGGCGACATCCTCGCGCTGGTTAAGCCGCAGTTCGAGGCCGGGCGCGATGAGGTCGGGAAGGGTGGAGTCGTTCGCGATGCGCGGGTGCACGCTGCCTGTGTGGCGCGTGTTGCGCTGTGGAGCATCGCTCACGGGCTGCGCGTGCGTGGGGTGTTCCGTTCGCCGCTGACCGGGCCCGCGGGCAACATCGAGTTCTTCATCTGGCTGCAGAAGCTTCAGTCTGCGGGCGTCGAGTGAAGCGCGTCGGCTGCGTCTACCATCCCTCCGTCGTCGGCGCGGAAGCCGTCGCGCGCGCGCTGGGCGCGATCGTCGCGGCGCGCGGGATCGACCACTGGGTCGCCGAACTACCGCGCGACAACGCGGACGGCGCCGAGGGGCGATTGCGCGAGGCGGTGGCCGCCTCCGACCTCCTGATCTGCGTCGGCGGCGACGGCACCGTTCTGCACGCGTCGGGTATCGCGGCACGCTCGGACGTGCCGGTGTTCGGGGTGCGCATGGGCCGGCTCGGCTTCCTCGCGGAGGCGACCGAGGCCGAGGCACCCGACGGACTCGCGACGATCCTCGACGGTGGTGGGCGCATCGAGCGGCGGATGATGCTGCAGGCGCGTGTCGGCGATGGCGAGCCGCTGCATGCGCTGAACGAGGTGCTGATCGGCGGCGAACACCTGGGGCGCACCGTCTCCGTTGGACTGCGCGTGGAAGGCGTCCTGCTCGCTGAGTACCGTGCGGACGCGGTGATCGCGGCTACCGCGACCGGCTCCACCGGTTACGCGCTGGCCGTGGGAGGTCCGATCCTGCCGCCGACCTCGCAGGACCTGATTGTGACCCCGGTCGCGCCGCACCTCTCGTACACCAACGCGCTGGTGCTGCCCGGCGATGCACGCGTGGAGCTGGAGGTCGCGCGCGGCTTCCGCTCGCTGATGATCGTCGATGGCGCTCAGGAGCAGGCGGTCAGTTCAGGCGAGATCGTGCACATCGGGCGATCGCCGATGACTGCCTCGTTCTATCGGCTG
Organism: Chloroflexota bacterium; assembly: GCA_003670575.1. Classification (GTDB taxonomy): domain Bacteria; phylum Chloroflexota; class Dehalococcoidia; order UBA2979; family UBA2979; genus RH-chloro-G1. Next base: position 5,434 of record QWRD01000005.1, on the reverse strand, counting down.
GGAGGCGAGCAGCAGTTCTACGCGAACCTCGCGAAGCGGCTCGGCTGGCTGCGCATCGACCACGCGCTCGGCCCGGACGCGCGACACGACGAGGCGAGCGACCAGCCGGTCTAGGCCGCCTCGCGAGCCCCAGTACGCGTCCGGTGCTCTATGCTGTTCTTCTCGATACGGTGCGCAGGAGGATCCCATGCCCGACGAGGGTACTGCGGGAGTTGTGTCGGCTGGGGGAGTTGTGTCAGCTGGCGCCGCGCTGCGCGCGGAACGCGCCACGGTGCACGACGCCGACGCCATTCACCGGCTGGTCAATTTCTGGGCAGCCAAGGGCGAGATGTTGCCCCGCACGCTGGGTGAAACGTACGAGAACCTGCGCGACTTCTTTGTCGTCCGCGAGAACGGCGAGACGGTCGCTTGCGGCGCGCTGCATATCACCTGGGCCGACCTCGCCGAGTTGAAGTCACTCGCGGTGCGTGAGGACCGGGCATCCGCCGGCTACGGCTCCACGATCGTGCGAGCCTGCATCGAGGAAGGGCGCGCCCTGGGGCTGGAGCGGCTGTTTGCGCTGACCTACCGCCCCGGCTTCTTCGAGCGTCTCGGATTCCAGCAGGTCGATGTGATGACGCTGCCCCGCAAGGTCTGGAACGAGTGCTATCGCTGCCCGAAGTTCCCCGGCTGCAACGAGATCGCCATGGTGATCGACCTCGTGCCCGGCGGCGCCGCCGGTGCCTCTTCGTGACCGAGGCGCCGCTGCCGGTGCTGGTGTCCTCGGAGCCGCTCGTTGCGTCCGGCTACCTTCACGTCGTGCGCGACACCATCCGCTTCGCGAATGGGCACGAGGCGGAGCGCACGGTCGTGGAGCATCCCGGCGCAGTCGCACTCGTCGTCACCGACGAGGCGGGACGCTGGCTCCTCGTGCGGCAGTACCGGCACCCGGCGAAGCGCAATCTGCGCGAGATCCCGGCAGGCACCCGCGAGGTAGGCGAGCCCCCCGAACTCACCGCCGCACGCGAAGTGCGAGAGGAGACCGGCTTCGCCGCCGGCAAGCTGGAGCAGATCGGCGGGGCGTTCATGGCGCCGGGCTTCTCTGCCGAGTTCATCACGTTCTACCTAGCCACCGATCTCCGCGCCGATCCGCTCCCGCAGGACCACGACGAGTACATCGAGGCGCCCGAGTGGCTGACGCTGGACGAGGTGTACGGTGCGGTGGACGACGGGCGCATCGAGGATGCGAAGACGATGGTTGCGCTCACGCTCTACGCTCGGTATCTCGCTCGGAACAGTGTGACGCAGTAGGGTAAGCATGTGCCCCGGGGGAGAGCGGATCGGTCCGCTCGGCGATTGCAACGGAGGTGGGTCGATGGCTGCCAGTCCACGGTCGACGGTGGAAGCCGCCGTCAAACCGATCAGTCGCCGCCCCGCAAGCAATGCTCCTTGGCCGCTGAACATCTACGCCTCCGCGGTCGGCAAGAAGTGGACGATGGCGATCACTGGCCTGATCGGCATGGGATTCATCACGGTCCACATGCTGGGGAACCTGAAGATCTATCTCGGCCGCGAGGAGCTGAACCACTACGCCGAGGGCCTCCGCATCTTCGGAGACCCGTTCGTGCCTCGTGGCGTCGTGCTCGACATTCTCCGTATCGTGCTGTTCATCGCGCTGGTGCTGCACGTCCACGCGGCGTATTCGCTGTGGATGACGAACCGTCGAGCGCGCCCGGTGGCGTACGCCTCGCGGCGCGACTACATCGCAGCGAACTGGGCGAGTCGCACGATGATCTGGACCGGGCCGATCGTGCTGCTGTTTATTGCGTTCCACCTCCTCGACCTCACGTTTGGGAACCTCAACCCGTCGTTCATCGAGGGCGACGTGTACCACAACGTGGTCGCCTCGCTGCAACGGATGCCGGTGATGATCGTGTACATCCTTGCCAACGCGGCACTGGGCATCCACCTCTGGCACGGCGCGTGGAGCCTGTTCCAGTCGATCGGCGTGAACAACCCGTATCTGAACGGCGTGCGTCGAGTATTCGCGACCGTCTTCGCGCTGGCGATTGTGATGGGGAACGTCTCGTTCCCGATTGCGGTCGCACTGCGGATCGTGGGCTAGGAGCCATCGATGGAACTCAACGCACACGTCCCCGAAGGACCGATCGAGACGCTCTGGAATGAGCACAAGTTCAACATGCGGCTCGTGAACCCGGCCAACAAGCGGAACTTCAAGGTAATCGTCATCGGCACGGGGCTCGCGGGCGCGGCGGCTGCCGCCTCGCTCGGTGAGCTGGGGTACAACGTCACGGCGTTCACGTACCATGACTCTCCGAGGCGCGCGCACTCGATCGCCGCGCAGGGCGGCATCAATGCCGCGAAGAACTACGCGAACGACGGTGACAGCGTCCACCGCCTCTTCTACGACACTGTGAAAGGCGGCGACTTCCGTTCGCGCGAGGCGAACGTGTACCGCCTTGCGCAGACCAGCGTCAGCATCATCGACCAGTGCGTCGCGCAGGGCGTCCCGTTCGCGCGCGAGTATGGTGGGGGTCTGGAGAACCGCTCGTTCGGCGGCGTGCAGGTCTCTCGCACGTTCTATGCGCGCGGCCAGACGGGCCAGCAGCTGCTGCTCGGCGCGTACCAGTCGCTGATGCGGCAGGTCGATGCCGGTACGGTGCGCCTCGTCCCGCGCACCGAGATGCTCGATGTCGTCGTGGTCGATGGGAAGGCGGCGGGCGTTGTCGTCCGTGACCTCGTCACCGGCGAGGTGTCGTCGCACTCCGCGCACGCGGTTGTGCTCGCCTCGGGCGGGTACGGTAACGTCTACTACCTTTCGACGAACGCGAAGAAGAGCAACGCGACAGCCGCATGGCGTGCGCATCGCAAGGGCGCCGCGTTCGCGAACGCCTGCTTCACGCAGATCCATCCGACCTGCATCCCCGCCAGCGGCGCGCACCAATCCAAGCTCACGCTGATGTCCGAGTCGCTCCGCAACGACGGCCGCATCTGGGTGCCCAAGGATCAGAACGATGTCCGGCCGGCCGACGAGATTCCCGAGACGGATCGCGACTACTACCTTGAGCGGCGCTACCCGGCGTTCGGCAACCTCGTCCCGCGTGACGTTGCGTCGCGCGCCGCGAAGCGCGAGGTGGACTCGGGCCGCGGCGTCGGGCCGCTGAAGAACGGCGTATACCTCGACTTCAACGCTGCTGTCGACCGCCTCGGCGAGAAGGAAATCTTCGAGCGGTACGGCAACCTGTTCGAGATGTACGAGCGCATCACCGGCGAGGATCCGTTCGACACCCCGATGCGTATCTACCCGGCGACGCACTACACCATGGGTGGCCTCTGGGTGGACTACAACCTCCAGAGCACGATCCCCGGCCTCTTCGTCGGTGGCGAGGCGAACTTCTCCGACCACGGCGCGAACCGCCTCGGCGCTTCCGCGCTGATGCAGGGGCTCGCGGACGGCTACTTCGTGCTGCCGGCGACCGTCGGCGACTACCTCGCCGGGATGCTCGGCACGAAGACGGTCGACACCGCTCACGAGGAGTTTAAGAAGTCCGAGGCGGACGTGGCCGACCAGACGCGCCGCTTCCTCGGCACGAACGGCAAGCACTCGGTCGACCACTTCCACAAGGAACTCGGGAAGATCGTGTGGGACCGCATCGGCATGGAGCGCGACAAGGCGGGCCTCGAGTCCGCGCTGCGCGACATCCCGGCGCTGCGCGAGGACTTCTATCGCGATGTGAAGATCCTCGGCGACGGCGAAGGGCTGAATGACTCGCTGGAGAAGGCGTTCCGCGTGGCGGACTTTTTCGAGCTGGCAGAGTTGATGGCGCAGGACGCGCTGCACCGCGAGGAGTCGTGCGGCGGCCACTTCCGCGTCGAGCACCAGACCGAGGACGGCGAGGCCGAGCGTGACGACGAGAACTTCTCGTATGTCGGCGCGTGGGAATGGAAGGGCACGGGCCAGGCGGAGGTGCTCCACAAGGAGCCGCTGACGTTCAACTACGTGCACCCGACGCAGAGGAGCTACAAGTAATGCAGTTCACGCTCAAGGTGTGGCGACAGACCGGCCCCAGCGAGAAGGGCGCCTTCGCAACGTATGATGCGAGCGGCATCTCCGAGGACATGTCGTTCCTCGAGGTGCTCGACGTCGTGAACGAAGACCTGATCGAGGCGGGCACCGAACCGATCGCCTTTGACCACGACTGTCGCGAGGGCATCTGCGGCTCGTGCGGCATGATGGTGAACGGGCAGGCGCACGGCCCCGGCACGCGCACCGCGACGTGCCAGCTGCACATGCGCGTCTTCAACGACGGCGACACGATTGTCGTCGAGCCGTGGCGCTCGGCGGCGTTCCCGCTGGTGCGCGATCTCGTCGTGAACCGCTCGGCGCTCGACCGCATCGTCGAATCGGGCGGCTTTATCTCCGTCTCGACGGGCGCGGCCACCGAGGCGAACCTGATCCCGGTGCCGAAGGTCGTCGCCGATGCGGCGATGGACGTCGCGGAGTGCATCGGCTGCGGCGCGTGCGTGGCAGCGTGCCCAAACGGCGCTGCGCAGCTCTTCACAGCTGCGAAGATGCAGCACCTGAACTTGCTCCCGCAGGGCCAGTCAGAGCGCTACCAGCGCGCCGAGCGCATGGTCGAGACGATGGAGGAGTACTTCGGCGGCTGCACGAACCACGGCGAGTGCCAGTTCGCGTGCCCGAAGGGCATCTCGATCGACGTCATCGCCTACATGAACCGCGACTACATGGCTGCGAAGACGAAGAACCGCAAGCTCACCGGCCAGGCGTAGCTCTCGACACCTCGAGGTCTGTACACGCGAAGGGGCGGCCATGGGGCCGCCCCTTCCGGTTGCGTGGCAGCCGCTCCGAACGAGGAATGACCAGCAAAAGATACGATGCATCATCGCGGCGGGCCGCCCCGCACGAGATTCCGCTCGCCCGATTCGTCTACTTGGGAGCAATCGATGGTGAAGATCTTGGGTGCGGTCGTTCTGATACTGGCCGCCGGAGGGATCGCTGGAGGCCTGTCCGGCAGTGATGCGATCGGGAATGTGACAGCCATTGTCACCGCGATCGCCCTCGTATTCGTCTGGAAGAGTCGCGGACAACGCAGAGCTCAATTAGAGACGGCCGCACCCAGCGGGCTGCACGCGCCGGAATGTGACTACGAATCTACGGGTGTCACGCACTCCGACCGTTGCGTGCGTTGCAGTCAGTTGAACGTTTGGGCTGGAGTCGCGGTGCGTCGGACGGGTCCTGGGTTGGCAGGGCCGATCTGCTCCTCTTGCGGATCTGATCTCACATTGATTTTTCGCGGGATGGCGGAGATGCCCTGCGGCGCACCGGCCGTTGAGGCGATGTCCGGCGCGGCGAAGCGTCTGCACGGGCCTACCGCCGCTATCCTTTGGGGATGTATGAACTGCAGGATGCAGG
>QWRD01000004.1 GCA_003670575.1 Chloroflexota bacterium | reverse complement strand
CCTACTCGGTGATCTTGGTGACCACTCCTGCGCCCACGGTGCGGCCGCCTTCGCGAATCGCGAAGCGCAGACCCTCTTCCACCGCGACCGGTGTAATCAACTCAATGCTCACAGAGACGTTGTCTCCGGGCATGACCATCTCCGTGCCTTCCGGCAGGGTGACGTCGCCCGTGACGTCCGTGGTTCGCATGTAAAACTGCGGGCGGTATCCGTTGAAGAACGGCGTGTGACGACCGCCTTCTTCCTTCGAGAGTACGTACAGCTCACCCTCAAACTTGCGGTGAGGCGTGATCGATCCGGTCTTCGCCAGCACTTGGCCGCGCTCGACGTCTTCACGCTCAATGCCGCGCAGCAGGCAGCCGACATTGTCGCCGGCCTCGCCCTGGTCCAGCAGCTTCTTGAACATTTCGACACCGGTGACGGTGGTCTTGCGAGACTCTTTGATCCCGACAATTTCGACTTCTTCGCCGACCTTGACGATGCCGCGCTCGATGCGTCCCGTGACCACGGTGCCGCGGCCCTTGATCCCGAAGACGTCTTCAATCGGCATCAGGAACGGCAGGTCCACCGGGCGCTCAGGCTGCGGGATGAAGTTGTCGACCGCTTCCATGAGGTCCCAGATGCACTTGTATTCCGGTGCGTCCGGGTCGGTGGAGGTGCTCTCCAGTACCTTCAGCGCGGACCCCCGAATGATCGGGGTGTCGTCGCCCGGGAATTCGTACCCCGAGAGCAGTTCGCGCATCTCCATCTCGACCAGTTCCAGCAGTTCTTCGTCTTCCATCATGTCGCACTTGTTCAGGAAGATCACGACCGCGGGCACTTCGACCTGCTTCGCGAGCAGCAGGTGCTCTCGCGTCTGCGGCATCGGCCCGTCAGGAGCAGCGACCACGAGGATCGCGCCGTCCATCTGTGCCGCGCCGGTGATCATGTTCTTGATGTAGTCCGCGTGGCCGGGGCAGTCGACGTGTGCGTAGTGACGCTTCTCCGTCTCGTACTCCACGTGCGCGATCGCGATCGTGATCCCGCGTGCTCGCTCTTCCGGCGCGTTGTCGATGGAGTCGAACGCTCGGAACGTCGCCTCGCCCTTCAGCGATAGCACTTTCGTGATCGCAGCCGTCAGCGAGGTCTTGCCGTGGTCCACGTGACCAATCGTCCCGACGTTCGCGTGCGGCTTGTTCCGCTCAAACTTCCCCTTCGCCATCGCTCGTACCCTTCCCTAAACCGTGGTCACGCGCGCGTTGCGCTGGCGACCCTGGATCTCGTCTGCCACGTTTGACGGAACCTGCGCGTAGTGGTCGAACTCCATGGAGTACGTCGCGCGGCCCTGAGTGTTGGAACGGAGGTCGGTGGCATATCCGAACGTCTCCGCCAGCGGCACCATCACCGAGAGCACGCGCGCGTTGCCGCGCTGATCCATGCCCTGCACCTGGCCTCGACGTGCGTTGATGTCGCCGAGCACGTCGCCGAAATAGTCTTCCGGCGTAACCACTTCAAGCTTCATGACCGGCTCCAGCAGGATGGAGCCAGCAGCCTCCAGGGCCGCGCGCATCCCCATGGAGCCCGCGGTCTGGAACGCCATTTCCGACGAGTCCACCGCGTGGAATGAGCCATCGACGACCGCGACTGCGACGTCTACGACCGGGAATCCGGCGCGCACACCGTTGTGCAGCGCCAATTCCACGCCCTGACGGACGGGGCTGATGTACTCGCGCGGGATCGACCCGCCAACCGTCTTGTCTTCGAAGATGTAGCCCTGACCGGGCTCCCGAGGTGTGATCTCCAGCACGCAGTGCCCGTACTGGCCGCGACCACCACTCTGCCGCACGAAGCGACCATCCGCCCGCGCGAACTTGGTGACGGTCTCGCGGTACGCCACCTGAGGACGACCGATGGCCGCCTCGACTTTGTATTCGCGCTTCATGCGGTCGACGATGACTTCGAGGTGCAACTCGCCCATGCCGGCGATCACGGTCTGGCCAGTTTCCTGGTCGTGGCGGACGCGGAACGTGGGGTCTTCCTCGGTCAGGTGCTGGAGGGCGTCGCCCAACTTCTCCTGATCTTCGCGGGTCTTCGGCTCGATTGCGACCGAAATGACCGGCTCCGGGAACGTGATCGACTCGAGTACGACCGGGTGCTCCCGATCCGACAGCGTGTCGCCGGTGAATGTGTCCTTGAGACCGATCGCCGCGGCAATGTCGCCGGCGTACACCGCGTCCACGTCCTCGCGCGAGTTGGAATGCATCTTCAGCAGTCGACCGAAGCGCTCTCGCTTATCGCGTGCCGTGTTCAGGATCTGGTCACCGCTCTTCGCCACACCCGCGTACACGCGGAAGAAGACGAGGCGACCTACGAACGGGTCGGACACAACCTTGAACGCGAGCGCAGTCAGCGGCTCGTCGTCGGACGGGGCGCGCTGCAGGCTCTTCGTCATGTCGCGCGGGTCGTTCGCGACGATCGGCGGCACGTCCAGCGGCGACGGGAGGTAGTCCACCACCGCGTCGAGCATCAACTGGACGCCCTTGTTCTTCAGTGCGGATCCGCAGAGCACGGGTGTGATAGCGGACGAGATCGTCGCGCGCCGAATCGCCTTCTTCAGCTCCGGGATCTCGATGGCCTTGCCCTCGAGGAAGGACATCATCAACAGATCGTCGTTTTCAGCGACACGCTCAACCATCGTCTCCCGTGCGGCAGTGGCGGCGCCCAACAACTCCGGCGGGATCGGGCGGCGAACCATCTCGGTGCCGCGGTCACCCTCGAAGTAGACCGCTTCCATCTCCAGCAGGTCGATCACGCCGAGGTGGAGATCCTCGTGACCAATCGGGATCTGCAGCGACACCGGCACTGCGCCCAGGCGGTCGACAATCATGTCCACGCAGCGATCGAACGATGCGCCAGTGCGGTCAAGCTTGTTGATGAAACAGATGCGCGGCACGTGGTACTTGTCAGCCTGGCGCCACACGGTCTCGGACTGCGGCTCCACGCCGGCAACACCGTCGAACACCACTACGCCGCCGTCGAGCACCCGCAGCGAGCGCTCCACCTCAACGGTGAAGTCCACGTGGCCTGGGGTGTCAATGATGTTGATGGAGTGGTCGGCCCACTGGCAGGTCGTTGCGGCAGACGTGATCGTGATGCCGCGCTCTCGCTCCTGCTCCATCCAGTCCATGATCGCGGTGCCTTCGTGCACCTCGCCAATCCGGTAGCTGCGGCCCGTGTAGTAGAGCACGCGCTCAGACACGGTGGTCTTGCCCGCATCGATGTGCGCGATGATGCCGATGTTGCGTACCCGCTCAAGCGGGATGGTGCGTGGCATTCGTCCAGTTCGTCCTTCTCAGGCCCAACGGGCCTCAATCAACATCTGGGCCAGCGGGCCCCAATCAGCAGGCAACACGGATCGGCAGATCGAGCCGATCGGTCAGCGCCGAAGCGCGAACCTCGTTACCAGCGGTAGTGCACAAACGCGCGGTTGGCTTCCGCCATCCGGTGCGTGTCTTCCTTGCGCCGAATCGCGGCGCCCGTGTTGTTGGCGGCATCCATGAGCTCGCCCGCCAGCCGTTCCGCCATGGAACGACCGTTGCGGTTGCGAGCGCCGGCCAAGAGCCAACGAATCGCGAGGGCCTGACGGCGCTCGCTGCGGATGTCCACCGGCACCTGGTACGTAGCGCCACCGACGCGACGAGGCTTGACCTCGATCTGCGGGGTGGAATTACGCACTGCCTGCTCGAACACATCGATCGGGGCGCGACCAGTGGTCGCCTCCACGCGATCAAGCGCGTCGTTGACAATGCGCTCCGCGGTGCTCTTCTTCCCGCTGTACATCAGCTTGTTGGTGAACGAGGTCACCAACCGAGACTGAAATCGCGGGTCCGGAAGTACCGGGCGCTGGGCTGGGCGATTACGACGTGCCATGCGACCTCTCCTCGCCTATCCGCGCCGGGTGCCGTACTTGCTACGGCCACGCTTGCGGTTACGCACACCGGACGCGTCCAACGCGCCACGGATGATGTGGTAGCGCACACCCGGCAAGTCCTTGACACGACCGCCGCGGATCAGCACTACGGAGTGCTCCTGCAGCGTGTGCCCCTCGCCCGGAATGTACGCAGTGACCTCAATACCGTTGGACAACCGGACACGCGCGACCTTGCGCAGCGCAGAGTTCGGCTTCTTCGGGGTGACGGTACGCACCTGCGTGCAGACCCCACGCTTCTGCGGCGACCCCTTCAGGGAGCGCGTCGTGCGGCTGGTCAGCGCATTGAAGCGGAAGCGCAACGCAGGCGCCTTCGTCTTCTTGAGCACTGGCTTCCGCCCATGTCGCACCAGCTGATTAATCGTTGGCACCGATGCCACTCCGTCCGGCGGCGCGTACCACGCGCCCACCCGCATCCAACACACATCCAGTCCGGAGTTGATCCCGCACAGGAAAAAACGAACGGCCGGGCGGCTGAGCATGGAGCCCGACACGGCGTGCGTACCGTTGGTACGCAGCGTTGCCGCCGGTTTTCCATACATCACGGCCACCGACCGCGAAGGAACGCGCACTCACTGTGTGACGCGCGGAATTGGATGGTAGAAGCAACACGATCCTTGTGTCAACGCCACCGCATCGGCCCATCCAGCCGAATGCCTTACTGCACAAGGATTTCAGGTCACCTGTATTATCGCGTTAGCAATAGTTATGCACAGGCAATCGATGGTCGCCGACCACTTATCGGGCAAAGATCACCCGTCGATACGCCTCCGCGAACACGCGCTTCGGGTCAGTCTCTCCCACCTCAGCAGCCCGCTGCTTCCACAGCGCCAGCAGCTGAGCCTCTGTGCGACCCCGCATCTGCGAGGTGTGCGCCAGCACGGCTCGAACCTTGCGCCGGAGCACCGGGCGGATGTCCACAGTGAAGTCGGGCGTGCCGGTCCCCGCCTGCCCGCCGAGCAGCAGCACCTGTGGGCGATGTGGCTGGAGCCCCTCGTCCTTGTGCTCCGGGTGGTACAGGTGGTCGTCCGCTGCGGGGAAGATGGCGTCGTAGGTCGCCCGGCCCACGTTGCGGTGGTCGCGGTGGTTGAAGCCCGGCCGGAAGCCGTCCCAGGTGATCACGAGCTCCGGACGCCGTCGACGCATCTGGTGGACGATGGTTTCACGTAACTCGTCATCGTCCTGGACGCCGCCGTCGTGCATGCCGAGGAAGATCGGTTCGCGTGCGCCCAGCCGGCGCGCAGCCTCGCGCTGCTCGTCCTCGCGGGTGCCAGCCAGCCACTGCGCGCTGACCTGCGGGTCCTTGGTGCCCTTGTTCCCGCTGGTGGCGACCATAATGTCCACCTCCCAGCCACCGCGGGTGAGCACGGCGACGGTGCCGCCGCACATGAACTCGCAGTCGTCCGGGTGGGCGGTAATCACCATCGCCCGCTTCGGTTCCACGGCCGCGAACAGTTCGGCCGCGTCGGTCAGGGCATTCAGGTCAGGCATGACATCTCTTCTCCGCGGCGTCGCGGGTTCTACGCCGCGCCGCCGGTTCCAGGCTCTATCACCGGATTCTAGGCTGCACCGCTCGAGGCGTTCCCCGCCGCCAACGGCGCAGCCTTGAGCGACCGCTGCTCGGCAACCACCTCTTCGTACAGCCCTCGCAGCGTGGCAGCCACAGCCTGCCAGGAGTACGCCTGCATGCTCCGGGCCGCGTTCGCGCCCAGCGCATCCCGCAGCCAGGGGTTCCCAAGCAGCGTATCCAACTTCTCCGCGAACGGCTCCGGGCAGCGCCAGGGGATGAGATACCCCGTCCGCCCGTCCGCAATCGTAGAGGTGAGCCCGCCGACCCGCGAGGCGACGACCGGCACGCCACAGGCCATGGCCTCCACCGCCACGAGGCCGAACGATTCGTAGAAGGATGGCATCGCCACCGCATCCGCCGCTCGGTAGTACTGCACCAGCCGGTCGTGCGGCACCGCACCAAGGAACTCGATGCGATCCGCCACGCCCACTGAGGCCGCCACAGCGCGCAATCGAGTTACCTCGCCCGCCGCGCGATCGTCGCCGCCGATGATCAGGAGATGGACTCGCTCGCGCTCCGTCATCTCCGCGAGCGCGCGGATCAGGATGTCGAGGCCCTTCAGCGGCTCGATGCGACCGACGGCCAGCACAAGGCGGGCGTCGTCGGTCAGCCCAAGCGCTGCGCGCGCCTCGAACCGGTCCCCCGGCTGGAACCGATCGATGTCCACGCCCAGCGGGATCACAGCCACACGATCAGTCGGCACCCGGTACAGCTGGCGCAGCAACTGGCGCTCGTGCTCGGTGGCCACGACCACCCTGTCCAGCACGTGCACGAGGTGGCGTTCAGCCTCCAGGCGGTCCGGTGTCTCGTGCTCGGAGGCACGGGCGCGCAGTTTCACCTCGCCGAGCGTGTGGAACATCGCGACATGCGGCGCCGCCCACAGGGTCGCGAGTGCCTCGCCTGCTGCGGCAGAGAGCCAGTAATGCGAGTGAATGACGTCGTACTGCAGCCCCTCGCGTACCCGGAACGCCTCGACGCCATCCGCGAACGCGGCGGTGAGCGGTGGCAACGCCTCTTTCTCGAGGTAGGCGACGAGGCCAGCCGTGATGTGAATCAACCGTGCACCGCCGCCCAGCGGCTCCACTTCGGGCGTTGCAGCATCGATGCGTCGAGTGAATACGTCGCACTCAACGCCAGCCGCGACGAGCCGGGAGGCGACCTCACGAACGTAGACGTTCATGCCACCGGTCTCGCGCCCGCCCAGTGCCGCCAGTGGCGAGGTGTGCAGCGAGAGCATGGCGACGCGCAGCAGCGGACGGGCAGCCTCGTTCACGCCGTGCTCGCTCATGCTCAATCGTGTGTCCTAGTGTCCGGTGGCCGGGCGGATCAGGCCGAGGAACTCCTGGCGCGTATTCACCTCCGTGCGGAACCGACCGCGCATCGCAGAGGTGACCATCTTCGCGCCCGGCTTGCGCACCCCGCGCATTGTCATGCACAGGTGCTCCGCCTCGATGACGACGCCCACGCCCTTCGCGCCGAGGACCGTCTCAATGCTGTCCGCGATCTGCGTGGTCAGGCGCTCCTGCACCTGCGGACGCCGCGCGAATATCTCGACCGCCCGCGCGATCTTGGAGAGCCCGACGATGCGCCCATCCGGCAGATAGCCGATGTGTGCCTCGCCATGGAAGGGCAGCAGGTGGTGCTCACACATGGAGTAGAACGGAATCTCGCGCAGGATCACGAGTTCGTCGTGGCCCTCTTCGAAGCCGACCGACAGTACCTCCATCGGATCCTCGTGGAGGCCCGAGAAAATCTCCTCGTACATGCGGGCGATGCGTTCCGGTGTGCCCCGCAGCCCCTCGCGCCCCGGGTCTTCGCCCACGGCGGCCAGCAATTCCGTGACGAGACGTTCAACCTCGGCGTGATTCACGGTACCGGGGGGGCGATCGGGCGGGACTATGCTGGCCACGGATACCTCACGTGCTCGGGAAGTTTCATGCACGATCGTAGCATGCGGCCGAACCGCTTGGGGGCAGCCTCGTCGGCAGCACTACCGAGCGGCATGGACAGACGCTACGACCAGCCGAGCACGCGCTGAACCGCCGCGCTATCCGCGGGCGCTGTGTGTCGCACGGCCTGGATGGTCATCGCGGTGTCCGGGTCTTTGAGACCCGCACCTGTCAGCACGCAGACCCCCACCAGCCCGCGCAGCGAAGCGCCCTCGCGCGCCCGCTTCAGCAGGCCGGCGAGCGAGGCAGCCGAAGCCGGTTCGCAGAAGATGCCCTCCTCCGCGGCCAGGCGGCGGTAGGCGGTGAAAATCTCGTCGTCGGTCACCGCCTCGATGGCTCCGCCCGAGTCGTCGCGAGCGGCAATGGCGCCGTCCCACGATGCGGGGTTGCCGATGCGAATCGCCGTCGCGATGGTCTCTGGGTGCTCCACCGGGTGGCCGAGCACCAGCGGTGCCGCGCCAGCGGCCTGGAAGCCCCACATCTTCGGCAGCCCGCTGGAACGCTCCAGTTGCCGGTACTCCCGGAACCCGCGCCAGTACGCGGTGATGTTCCCAGCATTGCCAACTGGGATGCACAGCACGTCCGGCGCGTCGCCGAGGTCATCAACGATCTCGTAGGCGGCGGTCTTCTGCCCCTCGATGCGATACGGGTTCACGGAGTTCACCAGAGCGACGCCGGGCCGCTCCCCCAGCTCGCGCGCGATCCGCAGCGCGTCGTCGAACGAGCCATCGATGGCGACGATCTCCGCGCCGTGGGCGACGGCCTGCGCGAGCTTACCGGCGGCGATGCGGCCATCCGGAATCACGACGTAGCAGCGCAACCCGTGCCGCGCCGCGTAGGCGGCTGCAGACGCCGAGGTGTTTCCGGTGGATGCGCAGAGCAGTGCCTCCGCGCCGTCTTCCACAGCCTTCGCGACGGCCAGCACCATCCCCCGGTCCTTGAAGGAGCCGGTGGGGTTCGTGAACTCCAACTTGTAGTACAGCGCCTCCATGCCGAGCTCCCGCTCCAGCACGCGCGAGCGCACCAATGGCGTGCCGCACTCGCCGAGCGTCAGCATTGGCGTCTGCGCGGTCACCGGCAGCAGCGCCGCGTAGCGCTCCAGGATGAAGCGGCTGTCGTGACGGGGGTTCGGTGTGGTGGTCACAGCGGCTGCTCCTTCGTGGCCAGCTCCGCGCTTTCGGAGAGCCGTACCAACAATGCACGGGCTGCCCGCGCCTGACGATCGATCTCTTCTGTCTGCCGCCGACCGGCGGCCTCTGATGCGATGGTCGCGCGGCGGAAATGATCGAGCAACGCCTCGCGCTGCGCGTCGGCCCCGGGCCCGAGCGCGCTCACGCTCGTCTCCAATCGATCGATTCGCCGACGGAGCAGCGACACCGACTCGGCCTCAGACGCTTGCGCAGCGTCGGCGGAAGCGCCACGGCTGTCGAGGAGCGCCAATCGTTCTTCGAGGTGTCGGCGCAAGGTGCGCTGCTGCTCCAACACTTCCGCCAGGGCGTCTTCACGTTCTGCGATGCGGTGCAGTGTCGTCAGTTCATCCTGAAGGCGCTGCTGATGCAGTTGCAATTGTTGAGTGCTTCCGGTGATCACGTGGACGGCCAGTTGCAGCGCGGCCACGGCGTCCTCGGTGCGCGGCCCACTACCGTCCTCACGTCGCATCGCCTGCCGCAGCGCGGCGACCTCGTCGCTCAACGCGGCCAACCGTCCAATGTCCCGAGTCTCATCCTGTGCGCGGCCCGCAAGGTCGCTGGCCAGTTGCACCTGCTGACGCGCGCTGACCACTGCAAGCGCCTGCTCCGCGCCATCGAGCCGCCGATCCATCGATGCGAGCGCGCCTTCGATGGCCTCTTGAGATTGCTGCTGCCGTTCGCGCACGCGGTCCAGCGCGACGCCCTGCGCGCGCCGCAACTCGCCCTCGTCGTTCAGTCGTGCGTCCAGCGCGGCAAGCGCTTGCGGGAGATCGTGCCACGCTTCCTGCGCCGACTCGATGCGACGCGAGCGCCCCTCGACGATCGCCAGATGCTCACGCAGTTCGGTGACCTCGCGCTCGCGAGCGGCCAACGCGGACTGGAGGGTGGCAACGTCCCGCGCGAGCCCATCCATGCGCGCCACCGAGGCGTGCAACTGTGTCTCGAGCCAGTGCGCGACCGGCTCGGTGGTCACTGCTACCCGCCCATCGCCAACACGTTGCCCACCTCAACCACCGCGTCCAGCGCGCGAATCTCGCTCAGCGCCGCCTCCATCGCGGAGCCGGGAGCGTGATGGGTGGTGATCACCAGTTCCGCGGTGCGTGCATCATCGTCCGTCTCGAATTGGATGACGGACGCGATGCTGATTTCGTGCTCGCCCAGCACCCCGGCCAACCTCGCCAGCACGCGCGGGCGATCCTGCACGGTGACGCGCAGGTAGTACCGGGAGCGGTGCAGCGCAGGCGGGTGTACCGGCAACACGCGTTGCTCCGGCGCCGCCAACGGCGTCCGACCGGCGACGATGTCACGCGCAACATCGAGCACGTCCGCGAGCACGGCGCTGGAGGTGGGTCCGGGCCCCGCCCCACGTCCGATGAACAGGACGCGGCCCACAAGGTCGCCTTCGATCTGCACGGCGTTCAGTACGCCATCGACTTTCGCCAGCGGCTCATCGCGAGCAATCAGCGTCGGCTGCACGGAGGCAACCACGCCGCCATCGACCAACCGCCCGATCGCGAGCAGTTTGATGGTGTAGCCCAACGCCTCGGCGTAGCGGAAGTCGCGCGCGGCCAATCGCGAGATGCCCTGTCGCGCGACGTCGTCCGGTGCAACGGCCGCATGGAACGCCAGCCCACAGAGGATCGCAAGTTTGTAAGTCGCGTCGATACCCTCGACGTCGGCGGTGGGGTCGGGCTCGGCGTACCCAAGGCGTTGCGCCTCGGCCAGTGCGACGGCGTAGTCCGTGCCGTCGCGCGCCATGCCCGTGAGCATGTAATTCGTGGTGCCGTTGATGATGGCAGTGACGGCGGTGAGCTCGTTCGCCAACAGGTCACGAGACAGCGGGCTAATCACCGGGATGCCGCCGCCGACCGATGCCTCGTACAGCAGGCGTACGCCATGCTGCGCAGCGACCGCCAGCAGCGCCGCGCCGTGCTTCGCCATCACCTCTTTGTTCGCGGTGACTACGTGCCGCCCGGACGCGAGCGCGCGTTCAATGTACTCACGTGCCGGGTGCTCGCCGCCCATCAACTCGATGACGATCTGCACATCGCGATCCGCCAGCACCTCGTCGATGCTGATCGTGAGATGTGCGTCGCCTAGGCCCGGACGCGCGCGGGTGGCATCGCGCACCAGCACCTGTCGCAGCGCCAGCGGCCGTCCCACTTGCAGCGCGTATCGCGCCGCGCCTTCGTTCAGCGCGGCGACGACGCCAGCGCCGACGTTGCCGGAACCCAGCAGCGCCAGGCCGAGGCTGCTGTTGTCGCCCGGCTCAGGGGGCACGCTTCACCGGTTGAACCTTCTCATAGGCGCGCGAGATGTTGACGCGCATGGCCGCATCGCGGCTGGCGACGACATCACGCTCGATCGTCAGCGCCTTGCGCTCGTCCTCGTACCACTTCGTGAGGCGCTCAGTCGCGGCGTTATCGCGCTGTTCCTCATCGACAGTTCGATTCTGCTCGATCTGCGAAAGACGGTAGACCTTATAGCGCGTGCCGCTCTTGATCGTGGCGGATATCTCGCCGGCCTTGAGCTTGGACAGCGCGTCCCGCACCTCGGGCTCCTGCAGGTCAGCCAGTACCCACGCCAACTGGCCGTTGGATGGATCGGTGGCCGCCGCCGACGCGACTCGCGCGAAGTCCACACCCGGCCGCTGCACGATCGCGCGGAGCTGTTCCGCGCGCTCCACTGACGGCAGGATTGCGACCTGAACCTCCCACTGGAGCGCAGTCTTCGGCGCCTCGTCCGTATAGCGCTTGACCAGGCGATCCTCGAGGATCTGTGCCCGCGTCAGCGCGTCGAAGGCAGCTTTGCTCAGGCCGGACTTCTGCAGGCGCTCCTGCTGCGTGCTGGCGACCTGCTTCTCATCGATAGTCGGCTTCGGCGCCGCAGTGGCGGTAGCGGTAGCGGTCGGCGTCGCATCGGGCGTGCCGGTGGGCGTCGGGGTGCCGAGCGTGATCGACGGCGTCGGGATCGGAGTGGGCGGGACGGGCGTCGCGAGGCGCACGGCGAGATCCTTCGCCATGTCCTCTGCGGACACATCGCCAACGAGCGCGGGGGCACGCTGGCGCAGAATCGCCTCGTGCTCCAGTACGTCCAATGCCTTCGGGATGAGTTCAGTGGCCTCGCGAGGCGCGATCGACTGCTGGAAGAGCAGCAGGTAGAGCGTGCGCGCCTCGATGTCCGAGGCGGTGAAGCGCTCGGTACCGGCGGTCAGCAGCGACTGGTGCGCCGGACGGTACGCGCCGAGGTAGTAGCCGACGATGGCGACCAGCGCGGCCACCACCAGCACCACGGTGGATGCCAGCACAATCATGCGATCGCGAGGAGACTCCGCAGTCCCACCGCGCCTTGGACCCAGACGTGTAGTACCGGCCACCGTACGGGTTCCTTCCGTCGATGCCGGGCGCGGCCTGGGGAGTGTCGGACGCCTGGCGAGAGTGCTGTCTTGTTACGCGTTACGGACGATCGACGCTTAGCGGCGACCTCCGGGGGACGGCCGACCGCCCGCAACACCGGAAATCCGCACGTGCTCCGAGGTGTACGGCAGCAGCGCGATCTGACGCGCACGCTTCACCGCCACAGCCACACGTCGCTGGTGCTTCGCGCAGGTGCCGGCCTTGCGGCGCGGCTCCAACTTGCCACGGTCAGTGACGTAGCGGCGCAGCATCGGCACATCTTTGTAGTCCGGCTGGTCGACTTTCTCGATGCAGAACTCGCAGCCGCGGCGACGCGCGCCGAAGGAGCGACCGCCACCGCGATCCTCGCGGTCACCACGGTCTTCGCGATCCGGGCGATCCCCGCGATCACGACCGCCGAAGCCCCCACCGGGGCCGCTGTTAATCTCGTCGGTGGTCATAGTTGCTCTCTTCTGCGCTTCTACTGTCCGCTGCCCGATGTACCCGACTCGGCCGCCCTAGAAGGGCAAGTCGTCGGGCTCGATGTCTCCCGCGCCGTCCGCGCCAACCGGCGCGCCAGCGTCAAAACTGTCACTGGTACCGCCGTCGCGCGCGCTACCGAGAAACTCGACTGTCCGTGCGATGACCTCGGTCATGTAGTGCTTCTGCCCGTCTTGGCCGTCCCACGATCGAGTCTGTAGCCGACCCTCCACGTAGACTTGGCGCCCCTTGGTCAGGTGCTGCGCGCAGATCTCTGCCAGCCGCTCATATACCACCACGCGAAACCACTCGGTGCGCTCCTGGCGCTGTCCGCCTCGATCCGTATACGTCTCGCCCGCGGCAACTCGAAACTCAGTCACCGCGCTGCCATTGGCGGTGTAGCGCATCTCCGGGTCGGCGCCAAGACGCCCGATGATCATGACCTTATTGAGCGCCATACGCTGACCCTCGCTCCACAGGGGAGATGCCTATTCGGCTGCTGCGATCGCCGGCTCGGGAGCCGCTGCGGTCTCGTCGGTAGAGGTCGCCTCGCCGCTCGGCGCTGCCGGAGCATCGCCAGCGTCGACCGGAGCCTCGGCATCCGACGCCTCGGGCGCGAACCCAGCGTCCGGACCAGAGTCACGCGGCCCATCGAACCCACGGTCGCGGTCGAAACCGCGGTCGCGATCGTCGAAGCGGCGCTCACGCGGCTGGCGGGGCGGAATGATGCCCAGCGTCAGCAGGTGGCGCACGACCTCTTCGGTGATGTTCAGCGTCGCCTCCAGTGCAGAGGCGCCAGCCGGCGGCATCCGCAACGTGCAGAAGACGTAGCTACCCTCAAAGTACTGGCGGATCGGGTACGCCAGACGTCGGCGGCCCCAACTATCCGTGGACAGCACCTCGCCGCCCTGGGCGGTCACCAGCGCGCTCACGCGCTCAATGGCGTTCGGGACGTCGTCCGCAGGCACGCGCGGGCTGACGATGTACAGCAGTTCGTATTCGTTCAAGCAAACCCCCATCGGCCTCGTTCCGGAAACACCCGGACTCGAGCCGCGCACACGATACCACCAGACGCCGCACCCTGCGGCATCCCGCTCCCGCACAGCCGAGGCTCCCCGGGGCCATTGAGTATAGGAAGCCCACCGTCGGAGGGTCAACGCGACCCCCAAATCTAGTGTCAGGCAACAGGACGACCACTAGATTTGGGGCCCCTCGACCAGCCTCAGCCCAGCGGCACGCCGGGGGCCGGGTAGCGCTCGCAGAGCGCCTCGACCGCCGATGCGACCTGACGGGCCACCTCAACGTCGTCCGGGGCGTCCAGCACCCGCACGATGAGCGCGCCGACGTTCCGCAACTCCTGCGGCCCCATCCCGCGCGAGGTGAGCGCGGGCGTGCCGATACGGATGCCGGAGGCGACATTCGGGGGCAGCGTGTCGTACGGGATGGCGTTCTTGTTCACCACGATCCCGCAGCGAGCCAGCGCGTCCTCCGCCTGCTGGCCGTTCAGCCCCTTGGCGGTGACATCTACCAGCAGCAAGTGGTTATCCGTGCCGCCACTCACGACGCGCAGACCTGCATCGATCAGCGTCTCCGCTAGCGCCTGCGCGTTCGCGACGATCTGGTGGGCGTAGGCAGTGAATTCCTCGCCAGCGGCCTCCAGGAAGGCGACAGCCTTGCCTGCGACCACGTGCATCAACGGCCCGCCCTGCGATGCCGGGAAGACGCCTCGATCGATGGCACGGGCGTGGGGCTCGTCACAGAGGATCATGCCGCCACGCGGTCCTCGCAGCGTCTTGTGCGTGCTGGAGGTGACCACATGCGCGTACCCGGCCGGCGAGGGATGCGCACCACCCGCGACCAGCCCCGAGATGTGCGCCATGTCCGCCATGAGCAGCGCACCCACCTCGTCGGCGATGGCGCGTGCACGTGGGAAGTCGATGATGCGCGGGTACGCTGTCGCGCCCACCACGATGATCTTCGGGCGGTGCTGCTTGGCCAGCGTCAGCATCTGCTCGTAGTCCATGGTCTCCGTCTCCCGGTCCACGCCGTAGGAGACGAACTCGTAGAGCTTGCCGGAGAAGTTCACCTGACTGCCGTGGGTGAGATGACCACCCTGGTCCAGCTTCAGCCCCATGACGGTGTCACCGGGCTTGATCAGCCCCATGTACACGCCCATGTTTGCCTGCGCGCCGGAGTGCGGCTGCACGTTGGCGTGCCCCATCCCGAACAGCGCCTTCGCACGGTCGATCGCGATCTGCTCGATCTCATCGACGAATTCGCAGCCACCGTAGTAGCGCTTGCCGGGGTATCCCTCCGCGTATTTGTTGGTGAGCACGCTGCCCACGGCCTCCATCACGGCGGTGGAGGTGAAGTTCTCGGAGGCGATCATCTCGAGGGTGCCGCGCTGCCGCTGCTCTTCGCGATGGATCCAGCCGGCGACCACCGGGTCGACGCTGGCGAGCGAGTTCAGGCCTGCTGGTGCGTTCATGCGATTGCTCCCCGCGCTGGATGCCGCGACACAGCCGGTTCGCGCGCCTAGATACGGTAGCGCAGCCCGCGCTCATGCGCCCAGCACGCCATCACTAACGCGGCGCTGGAGCAGCGCCGTTACCGGGCGGCGCTGACCTCGTGAATCCGCTCCACCACGACACTAGGCCGCAACCGCCACACTGCCTCGCCGCTGCACGGGAGCGTGCCCGGCTCAAGGCAGGCCGCCCCCCCAGCCGCCGAGGCGATCGGCAGCGCAGTTTCCCAGTTGCCGGTCTTCACCAGCCCGTACATCAGCCCACTCAGGAACGCGTCGCCCGCGCCGACGGCCGATACGACGTCGATGCGCGGCGCCGACACCCGGTACTCGCCGTGCTCGGTGACCGCGACCGCGCCGTCGGAGCCGAGCGTGACCACCACGTTCAACACGCCGCGCTCACGCACGCGACGAGCCGCGCCCAGCGCCTCCGCCTCGCTCTCGATGTTCAAGTGCAGCAGGCGCGCCAACTCGTGGTCGTTCATCTTCAGGAGGGACGGTCGCACGTCGGATGCCAGCACAGCCTCCACCACCGGCCCATCCGCATCCAGCGCGCTCCGACCGCCGTGTTCAGCGGCCATGCGGATCAGTTCCACGTACACCGATGGGTCACCCGGCGGCGGGATCGATCCGGCCAGCACCAGCCACGTGCTGACACGCACTCGCCTTCGCAAGTGCTCGGTGAGTTGTGCGATCGCGGAGCGCGGGAGCGTGGGCCCCGGTAGCGCGAGTTGCGTGTGTGAGTGATTCGCGCGATCGAGGATCGTGATGTTGGTGCGCACGTCGCCCGGGATGTAGATGAAATCGCACCCGATGCCACCATCGAGTAACTGATCCTCGATCTGGCGACCGCGCACGCCCGGTGCAAACCCGCACGCGAGCGCCTCGTACCCAAGCGCCTTCAGCGAGCGCGCGACATTGATGCCTTTGCCGCCGATGTCCTGTCGCACCGCGTGCACGCGGTTGGTGTCGGCGAGTTGGAAGTGATCCACCTCCAGCGTCAGGTCGACTGCCGGGTTCAGCGCAACAGTGATGATCATCGGAGAGACTCCTCGCCGGACCACAGCCCAACGAGGTTGATTGTAGGAACGTGGATTCGCTGGTTACTAGTCCTCACGTGCCATGGAGAGTGCGTACACGCGCGCCACGCCGGCATCCAACAACGCTCGCGCTACCTCCGCGAACGTCGCCCCCGTGGTGCTGACGTCATCGACGAGGAGCACGACGGAGCCCGCGAACGACGCCACAACCGGCGCGCCTGGCCCCGATATCGCCGCGAACGCACCTCGGATGTTGCGCTGGCGTTGCAGCGCGTCCAGCCCCGCCTGGGCTGGAGTGGCGCGCACGCGCCGCAGCGGCTCGCCGTACGGAACACCGAGGACGCGCGCAACCTCGCGAGCCGCGATCGCCGCCTGGTTGTAGCCACGCTGGCGCTGGCGGTTCGGATGCAGCGGGATGGGCACCACAAGGTCGACCGCCCACGCGCTCGGCACGCTCAGCGCCGCCTCCGCCGCAAGCGGTGGCAGCAGCGTGGTCATGCCGCGGAACTTCGCCTCGAGGATCGCGCGGCGCACCGGGCCGGTGAAGCAGTACCCGGCGCGCAACCCGGCGTACGCGGGCGCAGAGGTGACACAACTGTCGCAGAGCAGACGATCGCCCGGCGACCAACAGCGCTCGCAACGCGGCGGCTGCGCGCGCGGCAGGGACGCGCGGCAATCGAGGTGCAGCGCCGCGCCAAACCGGCCACAGACGACGCAACGCTGCGGCAACACCGCATCCAGCGCATCGTGCAGTAGCTGGCGGACGGTCGGGATCGGCATGGCGTCTCCGCTGGCGCATGATACGCGCCGATCGCCTGCCCACTGCGTAGCCCCGGCTATACTGGTGGTGCCCACACGGGCACGAGGGGGTTCCGATGCGCGTCAGTGTGAAGTTGTTCGCCCGCCTGCGGGATCTCGCGGGCACCAGTGACCTCGAGGAACGGTTCGACGGCGATGCCGTCACGATCTCGGAGTTCGCGCGCCGCCTCGGAGAGCACGTCCCCGCGCTGCAGCCGCAGCTCGATTGCGTCGCCTTCGCCGTCAACGAGGAGTACATCCCGAACCACGACACGGCGATCCACGATGGCGATGTCGTCGCGCTGATCCCGCCGGTCTCCGGTGGCAGTGACGATGCCGACCGCGCCGCCGGGAGCGATGTCGAGGCCTGCCCACCGTTCCTCGTCACGGAGGCTGTGCTGGATCGGACGGCGCTGCGAGATCTGGTATGCACCCCCGCGTCGGGTGCCGTCGTGCTGTTCGAGGGCGTGGTACGCGACCACCATGAGGGACACACCGTGCTCCGCCTGGAGTACGAGGCATACCCCTCGATGGCTGAGAAGCAACTGGAAGCCGTCGCCGCCGAAGTGATCTCGGAGTACGCCGGTCGCGAGGTCTACTCGATCGCCGCGCATCACCGCATCGGCACGCTGGAGATCGGCGACATCTCGCTGCTGGTCGCCGTCTCCGCCGCCCACCGCCGTGACGCCTTCGAGGCCGCGCTGCGCGTTGTCGATCGCATCAAGGAGACGGTGCCGGTCTGGAAGAAGGAGTACGGCCCGAACGGCGCCACCTGGCAGGAGGGCGTCATGCCCCTGCTACGACCGAACGAGTAGGCGCGAGCGCCTCCGGCACGCTGGCGCGTGTAACGCGCCCAGCGTTACCGCGATCCGGCACCTCTCGATGTCGTCAGTCCGAGGAACACCAGCACGGCCTGGTTCAGTCGCGCCAATTCACCGTCATCCAGCTGACCCAACAGCGCGCCAAGGCGCGACCGTCGCACCGTTGTGATCTTGTCGACCATGAGTCGCGACGCCGAATCGAGGCCGTTACGCTCGGCCGCGGCAATCATCACCCGGAACAACGGTGCATCCGTCGGATCGGTTGTGAACGCACAGATGGTGACGGACTCGGTGGCATCGAACCGATCGTCCTGCAGGATGACCACGGGACGCGGCTTGCCCGTGTAGTCACCACCGCCGGCGACCGTCCAGACCTCGCCACGCCTCATACCGTGGCGATCATGTGGCGTCGAGGTCCGACACGGCGTCGATGAACTGCTGATCGTCACGGGCGCGATCGCTCACGGCGACGGCGAGCGCCTGCCGATGCGCTTCCGCCGCGAACGCATCGGAACGGGTATCCGGCACCCAGAGCTGGATCGGCCGCAGCCCTTGTTGGCGCAACCGCTCGCGGTAGGCGCTAACCTTGTCTCGCGACGGTCGAGGGCGAGGCGCTGCCGACATCGGTGACTCCGATCGCTGGTTACATGTAACCTAGCACACGACCGCAAGCGCATCTATCACGCGCCGCCGCGCACCTTCGCGCGGTGCAATCCCGACTGTCGACCCGGCCTCACCCCAGCCGGTAGTCCGGCGCGACGATCTCGTACATGACCGATATCTGCAGGTCCCCGAGACGCGAGGCCAACCTCGGGTCCAGGCGGCTCATCTCCGTGTTGGTGGTGACCACCGTCGGCATCCGACCCTCGTAGCGGTAGTTCAGGATTTGGTACAGTTTCTCCTGCGCCCACGGCGTGGTCTGCTGCGCGCCGAGGTCGTCGAGGATCAGCACCGGCACGTCGCGAAGCCGTTGCAGCAGATCCTCGAAGCGCTCATGCGCGTCCGGCGCGAACGCGGCGCGCAATTCATCGAGCAGGTCCGGCACGTTCGCGAAGCAGACGGTGTCGCCGGCCTCGAGGCGATGGTTCGCGATCGCGCCCGCGAGGTGCGTCTTGCCTCGTCCACTTTCGCCGAGGAACACCAGCCAACCCTGCGGATCGGCGGCCCAGCGTCGCGCCTCGCGGGCGGCACCTTCGAGGCCCGGCGCGCGGCCTTGCACCGACTTCCCGCCGGTGCGGAACGTCTCGAACGTGAACGACGCCAGTCGCTCGCGCGTCATGCCACCGACGTGCATGTAGCGTGGCAGCTCCCGGCCCGCGACGAAGAAGACCTGCGCGAGCGCGGGGTCCGTCAGTCGCGCGCCGAGTCGCGCATCGATCTCTTCCGGTGAGCGGTCACACGTGAATACCGTGGGCAGTGCGGCATGGAAGCGATGCGACACCAACTGATCGAACTTCTCGCGCGCCCACGCCGTGTCGGAGTACGAGTCGAGGTCGTCCAGCACCAGCAGCGGCGCGTTGCGTATCTGATCGAACAGCCGGTCATACGACAGCTCGGCGTCATCGTTGTATGAGGCACGCAACTGATCCAGCAGGTCGGCGACCGTGAAGAACAACGCGGGCCGGCCGGCCTCCACCACCTGGTTCACGATCGCCGCGGCCATGTGCGTCTTACCAGAGCCGGGCACGCCGGTCAGCACCAGCCAGCCCTGCGGTGCGTCCGCGAAACGTCGAGCAGCATCGACGGCCAGTGCGTAACGCGCCTGCGCCTCCGGACGCGTGGAGCGACCGCGCGGCAACAGCGTCGCGAATGTGAAGCGCTCCAGCGCGCCGAGCCGTGCGTAGCGCAGCAACCGCTCGCGTCGCGTGCGCCCGTCCTCTTCCTGCACGCAGCGGCACGGCACCGCGCGCCCGAATTCCGGGCTCTCCGGATCGGAAGTCACGCGCACAAAGCGTGCGCCCTCGCACCACTCGCAGACCGGCGCGGGCGGTTCAGCCGCGGCGGATGACCTGCTCAAAGGCGCCGTGATTGCGGTTCGCTGTACCGCCTGCTGAGCCCGCAGCAGTGCTTCCAGTCGTTCCATCGTCTTTTCCTTCAGTCTCCCACCGCTCGAGGATCGCCTCGGCGTATCGCCAGGAGCGTGCGTTGTTCACCGCCGCCAGTCGCAGCGCATCCACGATCCACGGCGTCGGCCAGCGTGCTTCCGCCTGCGCGAGCGCGTCCGCGATGGCGCCGGTCAGCGCGCCAATCTCCTGCTCATACACGCGCGCGACACCGCCGACCGCAGCGTCCGAGACGCTCCGCGGCGCGACCACACCACCCGGCACCGGCAGCGCGCCGGAGACGATCCTCGGCACGGCGCGTCGACCGGCCTCGTTGTTCACCAGGTAGAGCGTGTCGCCATCGGCAAGCGCGCAATCGAGCAGCGTCCCGCGCGCCACCGCCGCGTCCAGCGCCGCACGCAGCGCCTCGACGCCGCCGCACGGCGCGAGCAGCCGCAACAGCGGCCCCTCGCTCGCCAGCGCGCTGCCGCGCACGGCACGCAGCGCACCGCGTTGGCGACCGATCGCATAGAGCGCGTACAGCGTGACGCGCAGCTCCGCCTCGTCCGTGATCGCGGGCAGCACCTCTGCGAACAGTTGCGCGGGTAGTGTCACCGCCGTGCCACCAGCGATGAACCCCTCGAACTGATCTAGCGCTCGCGTCACGTCTGTCATCGCGCTCGCCTATTCGAAGTACGCGGGAGGCTCGCGCAACACGAGGTCCTGAAACGACGCGGTGCGGTTCTGGAAGCGCACGGACACCGTATCGGTCGGCCCGTTGCGGTGCTTCGCGACGATGATCTGCGCAATGCCGCTGGGGTGCTGCGAACCGGGAGAATCCGGGTTCTGCTGCTGCCATTCGTCGGGCGTGAGATACATGTCCTCGCGATAGATGAACATCACGATGTCAGCGTCCTGCTCGATCGAGCCGGACTCGCGCAGGTCGGAGAGCATCGGGATGTGCGGGTTGCGCGTCTCCACGGCGCGCGAGAGCTGCGCGGCGGCGATCACCGGGACGCTGAGTTCACGCGCCATCTCCTTCAGTTGGCGCGTAATCGCACCCACCTCGTTCGCGCGCGTGTCGTTGCGGCCGCTGCCGTGCAGCAACTGGAGGTAGTCGACGATCACGAGGTCGAGTCCGACCTCCGCCTGCATGCGCCGACACTTCGCGCGAATCTCCGGCACCGTGAGTACCGCCGAATCATCGATGAAGATGTTCGCCTCGCCCAGCGTGCCGATGGCGTGCATGATGCGTGTCTCTTCGGCCTCCGTGTGCATCCCCAGCCGCAGCCGGGTGGAGTCCACGCCAGCCTCCGAGGAGAGCAGGCGCATCGCGAGCTGCTCGCCCGCCATCTCCAGCGCGAAGAACGCGACCGCGCCGTGCTGGCCGACTCCAGCGTTGCGCGCGAAGTTCAGCAACAACGACGACTTACCGACACCGGTACGGGCGGCCAGCACGATCAGGTCGCCGCGCTTGAACCCGCCCAACAGCTGGTCAAGGTCCATGAACCCGGTACGCACCGAGTGCACCAGCGAGCCGTCCGCTTCCTCACCTGGGTCTTCGAGGAACTGGTCGAGCAGGTCACGCAGTCGCTTGAAGTCACCGGAGGATTCCGCGCTGCGGATGCCGAGCAGCAGACCCTCGGCGGCGGAAAGCACGCGACTGGCGTCCGGGCCGCCTTCATACGCGAGCTGCGCGATCTGGCCCGCCGCCTGGATGAGACGTCGATACAACGCATCGCGCGCGACGATCCTCGCGTGCGCTTCCACGCCGGTCGCGGTGAAGTGCCGCCCCGCCAGCTCGACGAGCGCGGGCTCACCGCCCACGGCGTCCAGCCGCCCGGCGCGATCCAGTTCGTGCGCAAGCGTGGGAATCGTGATCGGCTCGCCGCGGTCGGACAGCGCCAGACACGCCTCGTAACACCAGCCGTGCTGCTCGCGAAAGAAGTCGACGGGTTGCAGGATCGGGAGCACGCGCGGGAAGGCGTCCTCGTCCAGCAGCAGTGCCGCGATCACCGCTTCTTCGGCGCTGACATCGTGCGGCGGCAGGCCGGCGGCGGGTCGTGCATCGGGGCGCAGCGGCGCCGGTCGGCCGGTAGTCACCATGACGCAACTCCATTCGGCGCGTGCAGCAGTACAGCCCGGGGCATTGTGTCCCGGTTGGATGGGATCAGCAGACGGAGCGCAGGCGAGAGATCACGAAGGCCGCGCGAACGCGGCCATCGAGTACCAACCGTGGCTACGAGGTTGGAGCTACGAGGTCGCCGAGTCTTCGCTGGTCGCGTCATCGGTCTCAGCCTCGCTCGAACCTGCCTCGTCAGATGCAGATTGGCCCGATTCCGACTCGCCGGCAGCGATCCTGTCGGCGGCAAGGGCTTCCTCCTGAGCGGTGGCCTCAGCAGCTGCCAGCGATGCCAGCAACTCCTGCACGGCCGCGTCCACGCCTTGCGGCGCGTCCACGTCCACCACCACCACCTGCGCGTGGCCAGTCACATGACGTGACAGGCGCAACGGCACGGAGTACACCCCGACCTGGCGGATCACCTCAGGCAGCAGTACACGACGCCTGTCCAGTCCTTCGCCAAGAATCTCCCCAGCCTTCTCGGCGACGTCAGCATTTGTGACAGAACCAAACAGACGTCCCTGCTCTCCAACGCGAACGGCCATGACGAGCGGATGACCGACCAGCTTGCCGACAAGCTGTTCTGCCTGCTCGTCCAGAGTCCGCTGCCGATCCTCTTCCTCAGCGACGAGCCTGTCGGCTCGCTTGAGAATGGCCGGCGTTGCCGGCGCGGCAAAGCCACGCGGCAAGAGATAGTTGCGGGCATACCCGTTGGCTACGGTTTTCACCTCGCCCCGAGTGCCCGAACCCTCCACGGTCTCCAGAAATAGCACCTTCACGTCGGACTCACCCTCTCGGCGTGTCGGAACCGGGACGCCCCCAACTATGCGGGAGTCGACCGGCCCGACCCGATTACTTACCCCCAGCGTTGTCCCAAATAAGTTGGGTGTCAGCGCGCTGGAGCGTTGATGGCCTGTTGCAACGAGTGCACAGGGTACTCAACGACCCGGTCGGGGCGCAATCGGGACAGCCAAACCGCCTCGCCGCAGCGTTGGGCTTGCCGAATCATAGTAGAACGCACGTACTCATCATGTCAAACACATGTTCTTGCGGAGCGCAATGCGAAACCCAGTGCCGCGTCTTACCATCGCACGCATGATCCTCACTCCCGGCGACGACGACCTTGCGCGATACCTCGATTCCACCGATGTGGTCGACTGTGATCGCGCCGACATCCGTGCCCTCGCGCGCAGCCTCACATCCGAGGCGGCAACCGCCGTAGAGAGGGCGCGCGCGGCCTACGAGTGGATGCAAGCCGAGGTGCCGCACTCCGCCGATGCGGGCCGCGACGAGGTGACGTGCTCGGCATCGGAGGTGCTGCGGCTGCGCACCGGCATCTGCTTTGCGCAGAGCCACCTGCTGGCAGCGCTGCTGCGGGCGTCTGCGGTGCCAGCGGGCTTTGTGTATCAACTCACGGATGCCGACGGCGGCCTACACCGGTTCAACGGCGTATGGCTTGAAGGAGCATGGGTGGCGCTCGACGCGCGAGGCACCGCGCCATTCTCGTTGGCGGGGAGCCTCGCGGATCCGAACGACCCGCTACTCGATGGCATCGTGTACCCGGCGCCGCTTCCGAATGTCGTGCGGGCGCTGCGCCAGTTCGAGCGCGTTACGGAACTGTGGGACAACCTCCCGAATCGCGCGGGCATCACGCGCAGCTGAGCCCAGGCAGTGGATCGGCCGTCCGATACGCCCATAGAGGCGGCAAAGCCCCGTTGCGCTAGACCATCGTCTCCGGGCCGCTGAGGATGCGCGCGAGCCCACCCTCGTGGATATCGCGCAACTCCTCGACTGCGAGCGCCAGCGGACCGAGGCGCAGCAAGCCACCGCCCGCGACACCCAGCACCGTGCACGGCACATCGGCGGCTGCGGCCAGCACGCGCACCGCCTCGACGTCCCGCGTCGCCACCAGGAACCGCGACTGCGCCTCGCCGAACAGCGCGGCGTCCGTGCGCGCGCCGAGGTCGATCGCGCGCGCGTCCAGACCGACGTTGCCCGCGATGCAGCACTCCGCCAACGCCACCGCCAGCCCACCGTCCGCACAGTCATGCGCTGCCGTGAGCAGGCCTCGAGCGTGGGCATCCAGCACCAGCCGCTGCACGCGAACCTCAAGGTCGAGGTCGAGGCGCGGCAGCCCAGCGACTCGCCCATGCGCGTGCGCCAGGTACTCCCCACCCGCGAGCGTCTCCGCGCCCTGCGCAACCGTCGCGCCCAGTAGCAGCACGGTGTCCCCATCGTGCAGCGCGGGGGTCATGGCGCGCGCGACATCCTCGATCACGCCGAGCATGCCCACCGTCGGCGTCGGCAGCACCGCGCCGTCCGGGGTCTCGTTGTAGAGCGAGGCGTTACCGGAAACCACCGGCGTCTCCAGCGCGCGACACGCCTCGGAGAGCCCGATGATCGATTGCGCGAGTTGGTAGGCGATCTCCGGATGCTCCGGGTTGCCGAAGTTCAGGCAGTCGGTGACCGCCACCGGCAGTGCGCCCGTCGCGACGACGTTCCGCGCGGCCTCGGCGACAGCGATCTGCGCACCGATGCGCGGCTCCAGACCCACCAGGCGCCCGTTGCAGTCGGTCGCGACCGCGATGCCGCGCGTGGTGCCCTTCAGCCAGATCACCGCGGCGTCACCGCCGGGCGCGACAATCGTGTTGTTCTGCACCTGGTGGTCGTACTGCCGGAAGATCCAGCGGCGGCTCGCGAGGTTCTCTGATCCGAGCAGCTCCAGCAGCATCGCGCCGGCGTGCGCGACGTCCAGGTCCGGCAACGCGCTCAGGTCTTCGCTCTGCCGCGCGTCCAGGTCGGCGGGACGTCGCGTCTCCAGCTCGTACTGCGGCGCGTCGGAGAGCACATCGATGGAGATGCGCGCGACCACCTCGGCACCATCGCGGATCGTCGCCATCTGGTCGCCGGTGACGCTGCCGATGACGTCCGCATGCAGCTCCCAGCGCCGGAAGAGCGCCAGCACATCGTCCAGGTGTTCGCGCTTCGGAATCACGAGCATGCGCTCCTGCGATTCCGACAGCATCACCTCGTACGGGGTCATCGCCTGCTCGCGGCGCGGCACCAGCTGCGTGTCGATGTCGATGCCGGTGCCCGCGCGATGTGCGGACTCCACAGCGCTGGAGGTGAGCCCCGCAGCACCGAGGTCCTGCAACCCCTCGATCCAGTCGCCGTGCTGCTCGGCGAGCTCGACGCACGCCTCCATGAGCAACTTCTCCATGAACGGGTTGCCGACCTGCACCGCAGGCCGACGATCCGCCGAGTCCTGATCCAGCTCCACCGACGCGAACGTCGCGCCGTGGATACCGTCGCGACCGGTGTCCGCGCCGACCAGCACCAGCGGGTTGCCGACGCCTCGCGCTGCGGCGGAGAGCAGGTGATCCACGCGGCCGACGCCCACGCACATCGCGTTCACCAGCGGGTTGCCGCTGTACTGCGGCGCCATCTGCACCTCGCCGCCCACGGTCGGGACGCCGATGCAGTTGCCGTACCCGCCGATGCCAGCGACGACGCCCGCAAAGAGGTGACGGTTGTGCGCATCAGCCAGCGGCCCGAAGCGCAACGAGTCGAGCAGTGCGACCGGTCGCATCCCCATCGCGAAGATGTCGCGCAGGATGCCGCCAACACCAGTCGCCGCGCCCTCGTACGGCTCGATCGCCGAGGGGTGGTTGTGCGACTCCATCTTGAACACCGCGCACCAGCCGTCGCCGAGGTCGATCGCGCCGGCGTTCTCGGTGCCGACCTCGGTCAGGACGCGCGGCCCGCGGGTCGGGAAGTGCTTGAACAGCGGCCGCGAGTGCTTATATCCGCAGTGCTCTGACCAGAGCGCGCCGGCCATGCCGAGTTCCACCTCGGTCGGCTCGCGCTCCAGCATGGCGACCAGCCGGTCGAACTCCACGCGCGACATCGCGACCTGGGCGAGTGTGTGGTCATCGACAGTCATCGGCGCGTGCTCCAACAAGGCAGGGAGGTTCGCGAGTATACGGGGCCTGCGCCCCGAAGGGCCGCGGCTCCGGCCCGCAGCCCCTAGCCTACCAGCGCCGATGTCGAGGCGGGAGGGTGCGCGCCTCGCCCCCTATTGCGTCGAGAACGGCGGGTACCGATCCGTCACCATCAGGATCGAGTAGGCGCTCACCCGCAGCGCCCAGCGCGCAACGCCGACGACGAAGTCGAACAGCCCTCGCGGGTACCGCCCCGTGATCAGGATGGCGAACCACGCCACCACGGTCACCACAACCACCACCACGCCCAGGAACGCCAGCACGATGTAGTGAGGGATCGCAAGGAACCACTTCACCAACGGCAGCCAGCGGTTGAGTTGCTGCGCGTCCGGATAGTCGATCTCCGTGTGCACGGCCTGCTCCTCGTCCGTGGAGGGATACTCGTCGCGGAGCAGCAGCGCGTAGGCGCACACCCGGTTGCCGAAGCGATACACCTCGCGGTTCCAGTCGAACCACCAGCGCGGGTACTTACGGCGGAACAGCAGCATCAGCACGGTCGGTGCAATCACTACGCCGCCGGCAGCGGCCACCTCGCCGCCAGACGCCCCACCGCCGCCGGTCAACAGCGTGAGCACGACCGCTACCGGGAGGATCAACAGGAAGCGGATCGCGACCGTCAGCCGGTTCCGCGGCCCCTCGGGGTACTCGACGTCGAAGGGGGCGGGGTACTCACCTGCCGCCGTCACCGTTGCAATCGCCACGATCGCCTCCTTGCACCGCAGCCATCACAACCGTAGCACGGGCAGGGTCGGTGGAGCCGAGCAGCGTCGCCTACGCGCGCACCCCAACCGCGTCCAGCACCGAGCGCCAGATCGCATTGCCGTCCTCGCCGCCGAGCAGCGGATCACAGGCGCGCTCCGGGTGCGGCATCATGCCCAGCACGTTGCGCCCCTCGTTGAGGATGCCTGCGATGTTGCGCTGGGCGCCGTTCGGGTTCGCCTCGTCGGTGACGGCGCCGTCGGCATCGCAGTAGCGGAACGCGACGCGGCCGGTCGCCTCCAACAGATCGAGGGTGGCCGCATCGGCGAAGTAGTTGCCCTCGCCGTGCGAGATCGGCACGGCAAGCGCGCGATCGAGATCCAAGCTGCTGGTGAAAGGTGAATCGGCGCTGCCGGGCAGCAGGTAGGTGGACTGGCAGCGGAACTGCAGCGACGCGTTGCGCATCAGCACACCCGGCAGCAGGCCCGCCTCGCACAGGATCTGGAAGCCGTTGCAGATGCCGATGACCAGACCGCCGCGCGCGGCGTGCGCGCGCACGGACTCCATCACCGGCGAGAACCGCGCGATCGCGCCGCAACGCAGGTAGTCGCCGTAGGAGAACCCTCCCGGCAGCACGACCAACTCGTCCGCGGCGAAGTCCGGTGCCTCGCGATGCCAGACGCGATAGCCCTCGATGCCCACGCGGCTCAGCGCGTAGATGCAGTCGCCATCGCTCCAGGTGCCGGGAAAGACCACGACAGCAGCCCGCATCGCGCCTCCAGATGAACAAGTCGAGAGTGCCGCCTGAAGTATACCGAGGCAAGCCCCGTAGCCGCGCCGATCAGTCGGAGTCCGACGCCGCGATACCCGGGGTGTCCTCGGAGAACTCCGCGCTCGTGCCCCGTGTCGCGGGCGGTATCGCCGTCGCGGGTGGCGCAGGCACCCTGCCGACGAGCGACCGCCGCGCGGTACGTTCGCGCTCGGTGGGTTCCGGATACTCCACCCGCGGGTGGTAAACCGCATTCATGGTGGTGGCGAACGAGTCCGCGACGACACGCAGGTCACGCAAAGACAGATCGCACTCGTCGAACTGTCCCTCCTCCACGCGCTCGCGGATGACGTTCTCGATGATGGCGCGAATGCGGTCGCGTGAGCGGTCGTTGCTCGCGCGCACGGTCGCCTCGGTGGCGTCAGCCAGCATGACGAGGGCAGCCTCGCGCGTCTGCGGCCGTGGGCCGGGGTAGCGGAACAGCTCCGGATCGATCTCCGGGTCCAGGGCGGCCGCCCGTCGATAGAAGAACGCGACCAGCCGAGTGCCGTGATGCTGCGGAATAAACGCGACCACCGGCTCCGGGAGACCCTCCCGCCGCGCAATCTCGACGCCGCCACTCACGTGCCGAAGGATCACTCGCGTGCTCTGCAGCGGGTCCAACGAGGCGTGCGGATTCTCCTCGCTACCGTTCTCCACGTAGAACGGCGGCGCCACCAACTTCCCCACATCGTGGTAGTACGCCCCGATGCGGACGAGCAATGCATTGGCGCCGATGCGATCCGCGGCGCGTTCGGCGAGATTCCCGACAAGCACGGAGTGCTGGAACGTACCGGGCGCCTCGTCCTGCAACCGGCGCAACAGCGGCTGATGTAGTTGCGAAAGTTCCATGAGATCCACGCGCGTGACGATGCCGAACGGGCGGCTCAGCAGCACAAACACACCGACGGCGATCAGCGCCGTCAGCACGCCACCGACCGCACAGGCGCCAGCCATCCACGCCAGATCCACCCACCGGTGATCCGCATCGATGAGCCACACCGCCAGCAGCGCGAGCGCCGCACCCAGCGCCGCCGCCAGTCCGGCGGCAAGGTACTGGTACAGCCGCGCCGCGCGCGCCGCCACCAACACCCCACCGAGCGAGGACGCCACGATCGCCATGCCGGCTCGCACAGCCTCCAGGTGCATGGTGCTGTCGCCCTGCGCCAGAGGTAGGTACGCGACAACGAATGACACCACGCTGGCGAGCAGCACGGTCAGCAGTACCGACGCGCCGACATCCAGCAGCCCGACGGCAGCCATGGGGGCCGCCGCCAGCGGCAGCGCGTACACCAGGAAGTGTCGTGCGTGATCCGGGAGCAGGAGCGGCATCGCCAACTTCGCGGCCAGCGCGGGGAGCACCAGCAGCGCCACGAACAACAGCCGTCGCCGCATGCTGCCGAGCCCGACCGGCTGCCCGACGAGCAAGTATCCACCGACGGCGACACCGACCATCCCAGCAACCAGCACGGCCGCCGCGATGTCCGTGGGCCGCGCACCACTGGACGACAGCCTCGCCTCACCCAGCAGCTCAATGTCGCCCGCGGTGACCGGTTGCCCCTCGGTCAGCAATACATCACCTCGAGCGTGGCTGACATGCACGGGGGGCTGGCTCGTGCGAGCCTCGTCACGCAGCGCCGCAGTTCTCGAGGCGTCGACGATCAACGTGGATACGACGAGCGGCGTCAGCAACTGTTCAATCACCTGCGTCTGTTCCGCGGGCATGGCGGGTGAGAGAAACCCGCTGGCACGGGTGCGCGCGGCCGCCAACTCGTTCTCCTGGACGGCGCCGGACAGCGTTCGGCCCAGCGCCGTACGCGCCTCCTCGGCCATCGCATCGAATTCCGGATTGCTCACGCTCACCAGCAATTGCGCGCCAGTCGCCGAGAGCGCCACACCCGGGATCAGCCGCGCCGTCGTCGCTTGCAGCGATTGCGGCATGCCGCCGTCGGCACGTAGACGCCGCACCTCCACGAGCTGGCGATCGAGTTCGGCGATCTGGCGTTCTCGAACGCCGGGATCCAGCACGCGCACGTCCGGCACCGCGCGCGCGGCCTCGTCGCGCACCTCGCGAGTGCGGATGGCGGAGTCGTACGAGACCGCACGAGGTGAGATGAGCGTCCAGGGAACGCGGTCGCCGATGTGGAGTCGAACGCCGGCGGGGAACCAGGGGAACAGCACCGCGCCCAGTGCAATCGCCGTCACGAGTCCGAACGCGATCGCCGTGGATTGTGAGTACCCCGTCGCAGCGACAGCCTGCGCCCGTGGCACTCGCGCGGTCACTGCGCCACCAGCAGCCCCCGTGCAAGCGCGCTCACGCGGGAACCCTCGGCGCGCCCCGTGACACGCTTCATGACCAGCCCCATGACCTTACCTACGTCGGCGGGCCCAGTGGCACCGGAGGCCACAATCACCTCCCGTACGATGTCATCCAGCTCAGCGTCAGACAACTCGGCGGGAAGATACGTCGTGATCAGGTCCAACTCCTCCTGCTCCGTCTGCACCAGATCCTCGCGGTTGCCAGCGCGGTACTGCTCGATGGAGTCACGACGCTGCTTCGCCTCACGCTGCAACGCGACGATCGATTCCTCGTCGCTCAGCTCGTGGCGAGCGGCGATACGGGCGTTGTCCAGCGCAGCGATCAGCAGTCGAAGGATGTCGCGCCGTCGCGTTTCACCATCGCGCACGGCAGCCGTCAACTGCTCGCGGAGCGTCTGCGCAATGCTGGCTGGCATGGTCACGGTGGCCTCCTGTGGTCGGCCGCCACCTGCTGGGCGGCCAGACAAAGCATACCCACACGAAGGGCATACAGTGCACCTCGCTGGGTACACGAAACCCCGGCTGGGCCGGGGCTCTTCGTGAGGCGGTTACGCTATCGTGTCCGCGTCGTCTGGAGGCGGATCGCCTTCCGCAACTTGCGGATGCGAGCTGCTTCCTTCTTCTTCCTGCGTACGGACGGCTTCTCGTAATACTCGTGCTTACGCGCGTCAGCAAGAATGCCATCGGCCTGTACGCGCTTGTTGAAGCGCTTCAGTGCCGACTCGAGGGATTCCATGTCTCCGACCTGGATCTCACTCATCTGCTGAACATCACCCCCTCCCGCAGAGAGTCGAACCGCCCTCGCGGGCGGTTCGTATGTCGACGATGCTAGGAGCGTCAGCGGTGCACGTCAAACCACGCGCACCGACCGCCACCCGCCTGGCCCACCGAACCGCCCCGACGCATCGCGCCGCGGCAGTTACCGGCGGCACCTAGTCAGCGGAGGGCAGCACCTTCGGCTGAAGCTCTTCCATGCCACGGCCATCAACGTTGAGGTTGCAGTCGCCGGGCTTGATGCACAGCACCTCAACCCCGGAGCTCTCGTCCTTGTAGCGCTTACCGAGTGCTACCGCCATGTTCCTAACCTCCTACAACTGCTCAAGGTCAACGCCATCGTGCCGGAGCGCGCCATCGCCGCCCTTGGTCACGATGAATTCTGCGCCGCACGTTGGGCATCGATACCGCTTCCCCGTGGTGACTGGCATGGTTCCCCCTCCGCCTGCTACTTGAGCGTCTTAATGTACTCGATGAGTTGCGTGACCTGATCATCCGTCAACTTCTCGCGGAAGTTCTGCGGCATGAGACCGGGCGCGAAGCCCTTCGTGACCTTCACATTCGGCGCCAGGATCGACTCCTTGAGGTAGGCCTCGTCCACGGTCACCGTTGATCCGTCGACGAGCGCTTCCTGCTTACCGAAGACACCCTTCCAGGTGGGCCCGACACCGTTAGATCCGCCTGCCGAGTGGCATGCGGCGCAGCCCTGAGCGGTGGCCAGGGTCTTGCCAGCCGCTGCTGCGCCACCGGCAGCCGGAGCTGCGGCGGTTGCACCAGATGCGGGCGCCGCCGCGGCGGTTGCACCTGCCGCAGGCTTCGCGGCGTACGGATCACGGTTGCGCAGTTCAGCAGCGTTGTCCGCGTTGAACTGACCACAGTTCTTCTCGGTCAGCGACAGCGCACCCACGTCCTGCACCAGAATATCCTTCGCCGTGGCACCGACTTCCTTGTCGTGTTCGGCGCCGATTTTTTTCACTAGGTCCCAGCGGCCTTCGCTGATCAATGTCACGAGCTGGTTCAACTGGGTGTCAGAGAGCGAACCACCGAAACGCTGCCCCCACAGTGGCATGACCGTATTCGTGCGCCCACAGGCGAGCGTGGTGAACAGGAACGAATGGATCGCATCAGCCTCGCCCGGCGGCGTGGGCTCCGCCCCGCTCGCGTCGTGCTCGCCGAGGATGCGAAAGCCCGGGCGGTTCAGCGCCGGACCGACGTGGCCCTCGCCCTCAAGGCCGTGGCACGTGCGGCAGTTGCTGACGAACAGCCGCGCGCCGCGTTCCGCGATGCGCTGCGTGATTTCCTCCCGCGCATGCACCTGCCGCGTACTCTCGTACGCCATGTACCCACCGAACATCATGATCGACACCAGCACGGTGCCGATCATGATGTTGACCTGCTTGCTGGTGTTCATCGGCCTACCAATCCCGCCTGATCTGCTGTGCCGCGCCCTACCGGCCGGCTGCCGCGCCTACGCCGGGAGTCCCGGCGCCTTGATCGCACGCTGCGGGTTGTCCGGACCGCCGGGCGTCCGAGTACCGGTCTGCACGACGACGTTTCCAGATCCATCAACTTCGATCTTCATCGTGTCCATGGAGCGCGGTGCGGGCCCGAAGA
The DNA here is from genome assembly GCA_003670575.1 of Chloroflexota bacterium. Lineage (GTDB taxonomy): Bacteria > Chloroflexota > Dehalococcoidia > UBA2979 > UBA2979 > RH-chloro-G1. The sequence goes on along the minus strand of QWRD01000004.1, from coordinate 65,200 downwards.
CTCGGATGCCCGCCTTCGTGTACGTGGAACCGTGACACGGGCAGCGATACCACCCCTTGTCACCCTCGTAGTCGAATTCTTTTCGCCAGGGCACAGTGCAGCCGAGGTGCGGGCACTTGTGCCAGAGCGCTATCAGCCCTGCGCCGCCGCCGGTGCCACCATTACGCGACTCCGCCGGATCCAGGTTAGCGAGCCAGAACTGGCCATCCGCATAGTGCTTGGGCTCGCCGCCCTTCTGGTACTCGGACACCTTGCCAGCGGGCACAGCGCCACCAAAGCCGCGCACATTGCGCGGGTACAGGAAGTCAACCAGCATCCCGACGGAGCCGAGCAGCGACACCGCAAACCCGCCGAAGAACGACGCGCGAATGAACGTGCGGCGGCTGGCATCCGGGTCGCGCTTGGACACCTGCGCGCCCGGCAGCGTCGACACATCGGCGACGGTGCGGCGAGCCGCAAGGGCTTCCCGCCAGACGTCACCGGACTCGCCGGCAGCCGGTGAGGCGCCCATGTCCGGAGGGACATTCCGTGGTGCGTTGGTCACTGGCGGGACTCCGTCTTCACGCTGGTGGTCCTCACGTTAGGAGATCGGTGGCTTCACGAGCCACGGCGGGAGCAATTCCATGCCCTGGCCGCGGAACGCTGTGCCCACGATGGTCAGCACGATGAACACGGCGATGAACCCAGAGAACTGCGCGATCATGTGATCACGCCGGGTCTTCGCGACGCCGGTCTTCCAGAGCACAATCGACATCAGGATCGGCAGGCCCACCATGGTCGAGACCGGAATGATCTGCGCCACAAGGAACTCGGCGATGTTCAGATCCAACACGATCTTCGGCAAGCCCAACTGCGTGGATGGTATGAAGTCGCCCAGTGGGATCTTCTTCGACCACTCCGGCCATGGCAGGTCATTCTGCAGCGCGCGCGAGGTGCGCAGGAAGTTCAGCCCCACTGGCCACTTGGACCCGGTCAGCCCCTCGAAGATCACGACGTGCTTCGAGGCGTCATACAGGATCAGCAGGATGGTGCCAATCGAGCCGACGGCAGCGCCGAGGAAGGTCAACCGTCCCGCGCGAGGTGTGGACAACCATTCGCCCTGGCCGTCATGCGTGTTGTCGAAGTACGGAATGGCGCCCAGCGCGATGAGAGCGATGGTCGGCACCACAACGCCAGCGAGCGCCGGGTCCATGTGCAGCAGCAGTTCCTGCAGATTGAGGAAGTACCACGGCGCCTTCGACGGGTTCGGGGTCACACCCGGGTTCGCGCGGTCCAGCAACGGCGCATTGATCGCGATCGAGAGTGCCGTCAGCGACAGTAGAAACACCATCGCCGCGATGAACTCGACGAAGACCAGGTCCGGCCAGACCAGCAATTCCTCATCGCGCTGCCGACGCGCCTTGGCGCGGACGGCAGTGGACGTCGCGTTCTCTTGAGCTGCGGCTACCATCGCGTCTCCCCCGGCCTACAGCGGCCTGGCCAGGCCGCCGTCGCGGCGGATGCGCCAGAAATGCACGGCCATGAACACCGACGCCAGCAGCGGCAGCGCGATCACGTGCAGCGTGTAGAAGCGAATCAGCGCGTTGGGACCAACCTCGAACCCACCGATGAGTGCGAAGCGGTTCGGCTCACCCAGCAGTGGCGCCGAGCCCACCATGTTCGTGCCGACCGTGATCGCCCAGAACGCGAGCTGGTCCCACGGCAGCAGGTACCCGGTGAACGAGAGCAGCAGCGTCAGTACCAGCAGGACAACGCCGACCACCCAGTTGAATTCCCGCGGCGGCTTGTACGCGCCGGTGTAGAAGACTCGCATCATGTGCATGAGCACCATGATCACCATGCCGTGGGCCATCCAGCGATGCAGGTTCCGCATCAGGATGCCGAATCGGACATCGGTCTCCAGGCGCATGATGTCCTCGTACGCCCGTTCAACCGACGGGACGTAATAGAACATCAGCAGCACGCCGGTAATGGTCAGTCCTAGGAACAGGAAGAACGAAAGCCCACCCAGGCAGTAGGTGTGCGTGATCTTCACGTGCGTACGGTGAATACGCGTCGGGTGGAGGTGCAGGAAGACGTTGGTGGCGACGGCCAGCATCTGGTTCCGGGGCGTGTTGGGGTACCCGCTGCGGAAGATCGATTGCCAGAAGTAGCTGTGGAAGATGGCGTCGTATATACGATCGCCCATGCCCCGCCCTTCCGGGCGCTCAGTCGACGCCATGGGTGTTCCCCTCGCTCACAGTCGTGCCGGTCTCTGCCTGGCTCGCCATTTGACTAGGCCTCCCAGAACTTCCCGAGCACCACGAGCAGCGCCAATGACGAAAAAATCGTCACAACGACGCCAACCAACTCGAGCGTTTCGCCAACTTCGCCAAAGATCATGGCGCTCTCCCTCGGCGCGGCTTTACGAGCCGTGCACTGTTTCACAAACCCGACGGATACTAGCCAGCGGGCTATGTAGCGTCAAGAAATCGGGCTGGGCCCGCCGGATCCGCCTCGTTGTACTTTCGGGATACCGTGACGTCGAAGGCGCCAGATACCCTTCAAATCTTCCATCGCGGTGCTGAAGATATGCACACGCGTGTCCGTATCCTCCAACCAGCGCACCGGCACCTCCCGCAGGCGGTAACCGTTCTGCTGTGCGATGAGCAGCAGCTCCGAGTCCCAGAACCAGCGGGGGTCCTCCACCAACGGCACGAGCGCCAGAGCAGCATCGCGCCGGATCGCCTTGAACCCGCACTGCGCGTCGCTGACTCGCAGCCCGGCCAGCAGGCGCAGGATCAGCACGTACGAGCGCGAGATGAACTCTCGCTTGAACGAGCGCTTCGTCTGCGATTTGCCGCTGAGTCGGCTGCCGTACGCCAGATCAGCCTCGTTGGCGGCCAACGGGTTGACGAGCTCTGGGATGTGCTCGATGTCAGTCGAGAGGTCAACGTCCATGTACGCGGAGACGTCCGCCGCCGAAGTCAGCCAGGCCGTTCGCAGCGCGATGCCGCGGCCCTTCACAGGGAGGTGGAGCACGGCTACACGGCCGGGATGCTCCGCCTCCAGGCGTTGAGCGACCTCAAGGGTGCGATCGGTGGAGGCGTTGTTCGCCAACACCACGCGCCACTGGTGCTCCGGATGACGGTCAGCCCACGCGAGCACCTTGGCGACCGAGTCGGCCAGCACGTGCTCTTCGTTGTACACCGGGATGACGAGGTCGACGGTTGCCACGGGCGCATAGTACCGCGCTTCACGCTCGGTGTCCGCACGCCTCGCCACCATCGGAATGCACGAGGCTCGTAGCCGCCACGCCAACGTCGCGGCGGCGGACTAGTGCCGGAAGTGCCGCACCCCGCTGGTCACCAGTGCCATGCCATTCGCGTCCGCGACCGCCACCGAATCGCCGTCGCGCATCGACCCACCGGGATGCACGGCTGCCGTCACGCCGGCGGCCGCTGCGACCTCCAGTGAGTCCGGGAACGGGAAGAAGGCATCGGAGGCCAGCACGGCGCCTCGCGCGGCCGCTCCAGCCGCCGCGACGGCGAGCCGCGCGCTCTCCACGCGGTTGGGCTGGCCCGCCCCCATCCCGACCAGCACGCCATCCTTCACGAGGGTGATCGCGTTGGACTTCACATGGCGGCACACCGCCCAGGCGACGCGCAGGTCCGCCAGTTCCTGCGGGGTGGGCTGACGGGCAGATGTGGCCTCGAAGGCCGTCTCTACCGTGCTGTCAGCCGTCTGTACGAGCACACCACCGCGTACTCCTCGCACGTCGAGGCGCGTCCGCCGCGGATCGCCGAGCGGTGCGCTGAGGATGCGCAGGTCCGCGGACTTCCGCTGTAGGTGCTCCAGCGCACCAGGCTCGAACCCGGGCACGATGACAATCTCGAAGAACATGCGCACCCCAGCGACCGGGCTCAGGAGGTCGCGCAGCGCCGTCGCCAGCGCCATGTCCAGCGGTCGGTTGCACGCGACGATGCCGCCGTACGCCGAGATCGCGTCGCCCTGCGTCAGCGCGCGCTCGTAAAGCACCGCGAGCGAGTCCCCGCCATTCGACGCACCGCCGGTCGCGAAGCAGCACGGGTTGGTGTGCTTGATGATCGCGACCGCCGGCTGCTCGCAGTCCGCGACCAGGTTGTACGCGGCATCGGTGTCCAGGAAGTTCGTCAGGGACATCGACTTGCCGTGGTGCTGCGTGTACCCGCCGATGCCCTCCACCGGCGTGCGCACGGAATCGAGCGAGTAGAACGCGGCGCGCTGATGCGGGTTCTCGCCGTAACGCAACTCATCGCCAATGCGAGTCAGGCCGACGCTCAACTGCTCCGGGAACAACTCATCCTCGGTGCGCAAGTACTCGGCGATCGCCGTGTCGTAGTGCGCGACGTGCTGGAAAGCCTTCGCCGCCAGCGCCCGACGCTGTGCAGCGTCCAGGCCACCAGCGCGCAACCCCTCAAGTACCGCGGGGTAGTCCGCCGGGTCGACGACGGGGATCACCCAGGGGTGGTTCTTGGCGGCCGCGCGGATCATCGTCGGCCCGCCGATGTCGATCTCCTCCAACGCCTCGGGCAGCGTCGGCTCCCCGCGCGTCACGGCCTGCACGAACGGGTAGAGGTTGCCCACCACCATGTCCAGCGGCTCGATGCCGTGCTGCGCGATCTCGGCAGCGTCCTCCGCGTGGCCACGACGAAACAGCAGCCCGCCGTGCACCTTCGGGTGCAGCGTCTTCACTCGCCCGCCGAGGATCTCCGGGTGCCCGGTGAGTTCGGCGACAGTGCCGACCGGGAGGCCGGCGCCGTGGATCGCGGCGTGCGTCCCACCGGTGGAGAACAACTCCCAGCCGAGGTCATGCAGTCCGCGCGCGAACTCCACCAGCCCGGTCTTGTCGTACACGCTCAGGATTGCGCGCATCGTGGTCTCCCTCGTCCTACTCGCTGCCGGGCAGGCCGCGCACGGCCGACTCGCCTGCGCCGCGCGCGACGATCTCGCCGATGCGCCACGCGTCCGGAATCGCCGCCAGCACCGCATCCGCCTCGTCGCTCGCCACCGCAAGGATCGCGCCGACGCCCATGTTGAATGTGCGGAACATCTCCGCATCCTCCACGTTGCCCGCGCGCTGAATCAGCCGGAACAGCGCGGGCACCTGCCATGAATCGGCATCGATGGTCGCGGCGATCTCATCGCGGAAGATGCGCGGGAGGTTGCCGGGGATGCCGCCACCGGTGATGTGTGCCCAGCCGTGCAGCTGTGGCAGCACCGGGCGCAGCACGTCGAGGTAGGAGCGGTGCACCGCGAGCAGCGCATCGCCGAGCGTTCCGCCCAGCTCTTCGTACCTACGCTCGAGCACTTCGCGATCGAGCTCGTCGTTGCCCTTGCCGACACCAAACGCTTCGCGCACGAGCGAGTAGCCGTTGGTGTGCAGGCCGCTCGACGGCAGAGCCAGCAGCACGTCGCCGGGCGCGATGCGCGAGCCATCGATCACGGCATCGCGCTCCACCACACCAACGATGAAGCCCGCGATATCGAAGTCGCCCGACTCGTACATGTCGGGCATGTCAGCGGTCTCCCCGCCGATCAGCGCCGTGTGGTTCTCCACACAGGCCTGCCCCATGCCTCCCACCACCTCAACGCGCCGCTCCTGGGTCAGGTCTGTGGACGCGAGGTAGTCGAGGAAGAACAGCGGCTCGGCGCCGGTGGTGAGGATGTCGTTCACGCAGTGGTTGACCAGGTCCTGGCCAATGGTGTCGTAACGCCCACACGCGATCGCGATGCGCAGCTTGGTGCCCACGCCGTCCGTGCTGCTGACGATCACCGGGTCGCGAAACGCGCCTAGCCGGAACAGCCCCGCGAACGGCCCGACACCGCCCATCACCTCCGGACGATTCGTGCGGCGCCCGATCTCGCGGTAGCGCAGCACGGTCGCCTCGGCGGCGTCGATGTCGACACCGGCGTCCGAGTAGCGAAGCGGACGGTCCTCTGGGCGATCGGAGGTCGCGGTCATAGCGCGACCGTCCTCATGCGCGTGGTCATGGACGTTCTCATCAGGTCTGTCCCGGGGGCGAGGCGAAGTGGGGAGGCTGCCGCGCGCCGCAGCCAGCAGCGTACCGGCCCTAGCGCGCGAGCGGTAGCGGCTCCACCTGGCCGCCATCGCGCACTGCCACTGGGAGCGCCGGAATCTCCAGCGCGAACTTGTCCAGCTGCAGCGGCACCTCGCGCGGGTAGTTGCCGCTGAAGCACGCCGTGCACAGATGCTCCTCCGGCTGGGAGGTGGCCGCGGCAGTGGCGGCCAGCGAGAGGTAGCCGAGGCTGTCCGCGCCGATGTGTAGCCGGATCGCCTCGATCTCCCGCTGGGCAGCGATCAGCTCGCCTCGCGTCGCCATGTCCACCCCGTAGAAGCATGGGTGCTGGATCGGCGGCGAGGTGATGCGCATGTGGATCTCGCGCGCCCCGGCCTTGCGCAGCATCGCCACCACCCGTGGCGTCGTGGTGCCGCGCACGATCGTGTCGTCCACGACCACCACGCGGCGACCGCGGAGCATCTCCGGCAGCGGATTGAACTTCAGCTGTACGCCACGGTCGCGCAGCCGCTGATCGGGCTGGATGAAGGTGCGCCCCACGTAACGATTCTTGACCAGTGCCTCGACATACGGGATGCCGGAGGCCTGCGCGTACCCGATGGCGGCGGCGGTGGCCGAGTCCGGGATGCCGATGACGATATCCGCGTCCACGGGATGCTCCCGGGAGAGTGCTGCACCCATGCGCATGCGCGCCTCGTACAGCAACTCACCGCGCATCCGGGAGTCCGGCCGCGCGAAGTAGATGTACTCCAGCAGGCAGAGTGCCCGCCGTTGCTGCTCCTGGCCGATCGGGAACCAAGAGGTGATGCCGCTGGCATCAACGCGCACTACCTCGCCCGGCTCCACCTCGCGCAGGAACGTGGCGCCCAGGTGGTCCAACGCACAGGTCTCGGAAGCGATGACGTACCCGCCATCGAGTTGCCCGATGCAGAGCGGGCGCACCCCGTTCGGGTCACGCACACCGAACAACGCGTCACGAGTGAGCACGGTGAGCGAGTATGCGCCGTTCGCGCGGCGCATCATCGCGGCGAACCGCTGATCCCAGTCCAGGCCCGGCGCGGTCGCGATCAACTGTGCGATCACCTCGGAGTCGGTGGTGGTTTCAAAGACGATGCCCTGCGACTCGAGGTCGGCGCGCAGCGTGTCCGCGTTGACGATGTTGCCGTTGTGCGCCAGCGCCAACTGCCGCGGATGGCCATCGATCATAGGGAGGTGGTCGGCGCCGTCAGTGACCAGCAGTGGCTGGATATTGCACTCGACGCTGGAGCCGGTGGTCGAGTAGCGCGTGTGGCCGATCGCGGCGATGCCGGTCAGGCCCTCCAGCGACTCCTCATCGAACGCCTGCGCCACCAGGCCCATGCGTGCGAATACGGAAATCCGCTCGCCGTCAGTGGCGGCGATCCCCGCCGATTCCTGTCCGCGATGCTGCAGTGCATGAAGACCAAAGAAGGTAAGCCGAGCTACGTCTTCGCCTGGCGCGAAAACGCCGAAGACCCCGCACTTTTCGCGCAGGCTGGGGATCACTCGATCGCCCCCCAAACAGAGATAGCCCAACATCTAGTGTGCAATCGGCAGTGTACCACCGCCGCGACCGATGGCCACCAACCATGCTCGCGACCCCGAATGGGACTCACTCCGCCTCGCTCGACCCGGGTACCCGGCGGTACCGCCGCCGCGACCGAGCGGGTGCCGGCGCCACGGCAGACTCGGCGGTGGCCTCCGGCGCGTCGAGCGGAAGCACCGCGGCGCGCGCCTCCACACCCGCCATGGCGGCGACCGCCTCGCACAGCCGGTTGGCGCGCTCCAGACCGATCGCGGCCAGCGGTCGCGCCGCCACCACGACACCGATGTTCAGTACGCGCCCATTGGCCTTTACCAGCCGGATCTCCCAATGCACCACGTCCTGGCGGTCGCCGTCGGTCAGTTCGCGCTCAAAGTCGCCAGTCACCTCGAGCCGCGCGACATCGCCAAACCCGACGCCGTCCACGGTGCCGATGCCGAGCCCGAGGAAGCCTTGCTGCCACCTGGCGCTGCCCTTGGCTCGCTCCATGACAAAGCTCGCGCCCATCGCCCCGTACACCAGCCCCAGGATGCCCACCGGCCCCAGGAAGAGCGCCACTAGCAGCAGCACCATCAACACCGCCAGCGGCAGCCAGTCGAACAGGAAGACGATCGCCGCCACCGCCAGAGCGGCGATGGCCAGTTCGATGACCGCCCCGACGAGTTGCGCGCGCCCCGGGCCAACCGTGATCGTGTCTTCCGTGACCACGGCGACGGACCGATGCAGCGGGATGCGATCGACCACTTGGTCGGTGGGCATGGCGGGCCTTTCGCGGGCGTGGTTTGCGCGGGCGATTCCCGCCTCTCTATCATCGCCGATCGGAGGCACCCATGCGCCAGGACCTGATGGACATCCTCGCCTGCCCGCTCTGCAAGGGCCCGCTCGTGCTCACCATCGCCGCCGTCGAGGCGGACGAGGTGCTCACCGGCGAGCTCCGCTGCGAGGCGTGCAACGAGCGGTACCCGATCGAAGACGGCATCCCGAACCTGCTCCCGCCCGCATTACGCGAGGCGATGGCCGCTGATGGCAACAGCGGCGGCGTCGGCGGACACGGGTGAACCCGGAGCAATCCCGTCAGGCCGGCCAGGCACTGATGGCGTTCTCCGTCATCCAACTGCTGCTATTCCTCATCGGCATCTCGAAGCGCTCGTACGCCGCGCTCGCGCTCCCGATCCTCGGAGGGCTCGTCGCGCTCTCGGGCGTCGCATTCTGGGTCGGGTGGACGCTCTCCGCCACGAAGTGGGACGAGGACGAGTCGTAGCGTCCCGCGCACTGGCCTAACCGACCGGCGGCGACCACCACCCCGGCGCCGCGATCACCTCGATGCCGCCCGCATCGACGTCGGCCAGCAGTTCGCGCGCGGTGCGACGCAGGCGCGGGTGGCGCCAGTCCGGCGCGACCTCGACGAGCGGGACGAGCACGAACGCGCGCTCATGCAACGCGGCGTGCGGCACCTGCAGGTCCGGTTCGTCGAGGACTTCACCCTCGATCGCGAGGATGTCGACATCGATCGGGCGCGCGCTGTTGCGGGCAGCGGTGAAATCGCGACCCGCCGAAGCCTCGATACGCTTCGCGAGCACCAGTAGCTCGCGCGCACCGAGCATCGAGTGGCCCGCGACCGCGATGTTCGCGAAGCGCGGCTGATCCTCGACGCCCCACGGCGGCGTTTCGTAGATGGACGAGACGAGGTCGATCCCCACGCCGCCCGCCAGCAGTCCGTCTAGCGCCTCCCGCAGCCGCGCCACGCGGTCGCCGAGGTTCCCGCCGAGTGCGAGCCAGACCCGCCGCTCCCGAGGCGGCCAGCCGCGCGCAGCGGCGTCCGCCACCCGCACCACCTCGGCCATCGCCCGCACATCGTGCACGCGCACAAGGTCGACGCCCGCGCCGACGGCATACGCCATGGTCGCGGCGGTGCCCCAGAGCCGGTCGTCCTCTGGGCGCGCGCCCTCCGGCCCGCCGAGCACCGCACCGATCGTCGACTTGCGGGACGTGCCCAGCAGCAGCGGGTGCCCAAGCGCACGTAGCTCCCCGAGCCCGCGCAACAACTCGAGGTTTTCCGCGACCTCCCACCCGAAGCCGAACCCTGGGTCGAGGATCAGCCGCGACACGTCGACGCCGACCAGACTCGCAACGCGGATGCTCTCCGTCAGGCCGGCGCGCACATCGGCGATCACGTCGGCGGAGCGCGGGCGGCCTCGCTGGTTGTGCATGAGCACGGCAGGCCGACCGCTGCGCGCGAGCAGCGCGGCCATCTGCGGATCGCTCCGCAGTCCGTGCACGTCATTCAGCGCGTCTGCGCCAGCTTCGAACGCGCGCTCGGCCACCGCTGCCTTCGAGGTGTCCACGGTGATGGGAACGGCGACCGCCGCACGAATCGCGCGTAGCACCGGCTCCAGCCTCGCCCACTCGGCGTCCGCGGCCACTTCCGCGCCGCCGGGCCGTGTCGACTCCGCGCCGATGTCGATGAGGTCCGCGCCGTCCGCCACCATGCGCCGCGCCTGCTCGGCCGCTCGTTCCGCCACAGCGTCGGGAGCGGCTGCGAGATCGAGCACGCCGTCGCCGGAGAAGGAGTCCGGCGTCGCGTTCACGATGCCCATCACGTAGGTGCTCGCGCCCCACATGAACATCCGACCACCGATGCGCAGCGGCATCATCGGCCGGAGCCCTCACCCCCGGCCCCTCTCCCCGCAGACGTGGCGAGGGGAGCGAGGATCGGATCATCGTTCCTGCTCCCTCCCCCTTCACGGGGGAGGGTTGGGGTGTGGATTGTCCGAGTGTCGCTCACCAGAACAGCCACGGCCAGCGCGCTCGCACCCAGCGGTACACCAGCGATGCCGCTGCCGCCAGCACCGACAGCAGCGTGGCCGTCTCGATCGGTTCCTCGTCGACGATCCCACCACGGCTCACCTGGAACGCGCGCACCGTGGGCGGCTCTTCCGCGAGCGAGACGAGGATGTACCAGGTGCCGGGATATGCCGGGTCGCGGTCAAAGTCGTTGTCGTCCTGCGCGGGCGGAAAGAACGCCTGCCGACGATCCGTCTGCGACGGCCGCCCCTCCGACGCAACGTGTGAATGGTAGATCGCGAACAGCGTCTCGCCGCTCTCGTCGCGCTGCGTCTCCAGTCGATACTGCTGCATCGGATCCATCAGGTAGCGGTACGGGCTGGCCGCCGCGTTCTTCACGCGATACGACGCCACCGGCACGCCTTCGCGAGCATGCACGATGCCGCACGCCTCGTTTGGCAAGTCGGCGCGGGCATGCGCCACCATTTCGTCGATGATCGCGCGCGGGATGCGTGGCATCGGTTCCCCTTCGTCGGCTGCATACGCTCACGTGGCGCGAGATGTTCGAGACGCGCGTGCTGTGGGTGCCTCCCACGGAACGGCATCGCCATCATCAATACACGCCGCAGTTGTCATGCGCATCTGGATGAACCGCTCGCTGGCGGGTGCAGTGACGAAGTGCGCCACCCAGTGCGCGTGCTCCTCGGCCGGTAGCCGCTCCAGCAGGTCGGCCGCCGGGAGATGCACCGCCCGCTCACTGGGCGCAATGCCGAGGTCGAGCGACCAGCGCCCCGGCAGCGAGACGCGACCGACAGTGCGCGTGCGCACCAGCGTCGCGCCCCGCTCGCGATAGCGATCCAGCACCGTGATGTCGAAGTGCAAATGCAGCCCGCCGAAGTCGTTGGCTGCCAACGCGCGCGCCAGCAACCTTTGTTGCAGCACCAGCGCCAGCAGATCGGCCTCGGTGGCCACGCTACTTCTCGACCGGCACGCCGATCAGCGAGCCGTACTCGGTCCAGGAGCCATCGTAGTTCTTCACGTTCGCGTACCCGAGCAGGTGGTGCAGCACGAACCAGGTGTGCGAGGAGCGCTCACCGATGCGGCAGTACGCGATGGTCGGCTCGCCATCCTGCACGCCGGCGTCCCCGTACAACGTGCGCAACTCGTCCACGGAGCGGAACGTCCCGTCCTCGTTCACCGCGCGTGCCCACGGGATGCTCTTCGCACCGGGGATGTGCCCGGCGCGCTGCGCGCTCTCGCTCATGCCGGGGGGCGCGATGATCTCGCCCTTGTATTCGGCGGGACTGCGCACATCAACCAGTTGTGGGCCGCCGCCATTCGCGGCCGCCAGCACCTCGTCACGCAGCGCGCGCAACGCCAGGTTGGCGTCCTTCGCGCGGTACTGCGTGTGTGCGACTACCAGCACATCGGCCGTTACCGGGCGGCCGTCGGCCAGCCACTTCACACGCCCGCCGTCCATCAACGAGACGTTCTCGTGGCCGTACAACTCCAGCAGCCAGAGCGCGTAGGCCGCGAACCAGTTGTTGTTGTCGCCGTACAACACCACATGGGTATCGTTCGAGACACCCGCCTCGCTCAACAGCAGATCAAGTGCAGGCCGCGAGATGATGTCGCGCCGGATCTGATCCTGCAGTTGGGAGGTCCAGTTGAACGCGACTGCACCCTCCAGGTGGCTCTCGCGGTACGCCTCGGTGTCCACGTCCACCTCGATCAGGCGCACATTCGCATCGTGCATGTGCTGCGCAACCCAATCGGCTGTGACCAACTTCTCAACCATCGTGCTGCCCCTTTTGTGCTGCGCGTGCGCGCCGCATTACCACCGAGTGCTACCACCAGAATTTGGTGTTGACGTCTTCCTCGATCACATCGTAGTCCTGCGTCCACAGCCCGGACGACAGGTATTTCCACCCGCCATCCGCCAGCAAGCAGACGATGTGCCCCGACTCCATGCGCCCTGCGGCGACCTGCGCCGCGCGCACCGCGGCGCCGCTGGAAATGCCCGCGAAGATTCCCGCGCGAGTGGTGAGCTCCTTCGTCAGCCGGAACGACGTGCGCGAATCGACGACAATGCGGCCGTCGAGCACGGACTCATCGAGCACCGGCGGGATGTAGCCCTCTTCCAGGCTGCGCAATCCCTGTACCAGATCCCCGGGATGCGGCGCGGCGGACACGACTTTGATCGCCGGGTTGTACTCCTTGAGCCGACGCCCCACGCCGGTCAGTGTCCCCCCGGTACCCAGTCCGGCGACAAACACGTCGATCTCCGGCAGGTCCGCGATGATTTCCGGTGCGGTGGTTTCGTAGTGCGCGCGCGGATTCTCAATGTTCTCGTACTGGAACGGCATAAACCAATCCGGGTGCGCCGCAGCTACCTCGCGCGCCATTGCCACAGAGCCATTGGTCCCAAGCGGTCCGGGCGAGAAGATCACTTCCGCCCCGAAGGCGCGCAGGATTTCGACGCGCTCCGCGGTGACTGCGTCCGGTATCACTACCTTCACCGGGTAGCCTCGCAGGCTTCCGATCAGCGCCAGCGCGATGCCGGTGTTCCCGGAGGTCGGCTCCAGGATCGTCTGCCCCGGGTGCAGTCGCCCCTCGCGCTCCGCGGCGTCGATCATGAACTTCGCGATGCGATCCTTCACAGAGCCAGTCGGGTTTTGTCCCTCCAGCTTCGCGTAGATGTGCACCGCAGGATTCGGCGAGAACCCAACGAGCTCAACGAGCGGGGTGTCCCCCACCATCTCCAGCACACTGCGAAACAGCATCTCGTGCCTACCCCCCCGCCAGCGCGGGGAGAATCGAGACCTGGTCGCCATCACTCAGCGCAGTGTCAGAGCCCTGCAGGTAGCGAATGTCCTCGTCGTTGAGGTAGATGTTGACGAAGCGATGCAGTTGCCCACTGTCGTCCATCACCGTCGCGCGGAACCCGGGGTAGCGAGACTCGAGGTTCGCGATCACCTCGCCCACGGTGTTGCCGTCCGCGGCAACCTGACGCTGGCCATCGACGGCCTTCTGGATCACCGAGGTAACGTGCACCTGTACGGCCAACGCATGTTCCCTTCCCCGTCGCGTGCCACGGTGGTGACACGCGACGCTTGCCCCCTGCTGTGACGCGCTAGTCAGCGTCGATCGGGACCAGTGGCGGCGAGCCGCAGAACTGGTCGTAGTCGATGAGCTCCGTAACCGTAGGGTACTCCCCGCAGAGCGGGCACCCCGGGTCGCGGCGCAACTTCATGGTGCGGAACTCCATCGTGAGCGCGTCCACCAGCAGCAGCCGGTTGAGCAGCGGCTCGCCGATGTCCAGGATCTGCTTGAACACCTCGGTCGCCTGGATGGAGCCGATGATGCCGGTGATCGCACCCAGCACGCCGGCTTCGGCGCAGGATGGCACCAGGCCCGGCGGCGGCGGCGCGGGGTACAGGCAGCGGTAGCAGCCGTGCCCCGGCTTGAACACGGTCGCCTGACCGTCGAACAGCAGAATCGAGCCGTCGACCAGCGTCTTGCCCGACAGGTACGCGGCATCGTTCACCAGGTAGCGCGTCGCGAAGTTGTCCGCGCCGTTCACGATGATGTCGTAGTTCGGGATGATGTCCATCGCGTTGTCGGAGGTGAGCGGCGCGTTGTGCGGCACCACCGTGACGTGCGGGTTGTACGCGTTCAACGTCTCGATTGCCGACTGCAACTTCGACTTGCCGACGTCCGGCGTTTGGTGCAGCAGTTGGCGCTGCAGGTTCGAGAGGTCGACGGTGTCGAACTCCACGATGCCGACCGTGCCGACACCCGCAAGCGCGAGGTAGATCGCGACCGGCGAGCCGAGCCCGCCCGCACCGACGATCAGGACCTTCGCGTTGCGCATCTTGCGCTGACCAATGGAGCCGACCTGCCCCATGATCATGTGCCGCGAGTAGCGCATCGCCTCGTCGGAGGTGAGCGCCGTGGAGGGGGTGGGTTCGTCCGCACCACCAGCGACCGCCGGGATGACGGCCACCTGGTCACCATCGTGCAGTGCAGTCTCGGTGCCTGCGAGCTCGTGGATCTCGTGGTTGTTCACGTAGATGTTGATGTGCGGCGGGATCACGTGTTCCCGGTCGTACACCAAGTTGCCGAAGCCGGGGTACCGCGCGTTGACGGCGTCCAGCACCTCCGCGACGTTCACGCCGTCCACGTCCACATACTCGTGGTTCTGGGTCAGCCGCCGAAACGGCGACGGGATGTACACACTGACCGTCATCATCCGTCCCTTCGCTCACGCCGCCGTACGCGACGCCGCCTTCTTGGTGGTTACAGCGTCACGCTTAGGTAGCGCTCGCCGGTATCACACAGCATGGTCACCACTCGCTTGCCGGGCCCAAGGGTCGTCGCGACCTGCACTGCAGCCCAGACGTTGGCGCCGGCGGAGATGCCAACCAGCAGCCCCTCTTCCCGCGCCAGCCGCTTCGTCATCGCAAAGGCGTCCTCATCGCGGACGCTCATGATCTCGTTGTAGACCTCGCGGTTCAAGACACCCGGCACAAACGAGGCGCCGATGCCCTGAATACCGTGGATACCTGCGCGCCCGCCTTGCAGCACGGGCGCCCGCGCCGGTTCCACCGCAACGATGCGGATCGCTGCGTCCGCGGCCCGCAGCACCTCGCCGACGCCCGTAATCGTACCGCCAGTGCCCACTCCAGCCACGAAGGCATCTAGACGGCCCTCGGTGGCCTCCAGGATTTCCGGGCCGGTGGTGCTGCGGTGGATCTCCGGGTTCACCGGGTTGTCGAACTGCTGGGGCATGAAGTAGCCGCGCCGCTTGGCGAGCTCCTGCGCGGCAAACACCGCACCGGTCATCCCCTCGATCGTCGGGGTGAGGATCAACTGCGCGCCGAATCGCTCCAGTAAGCGACGGCGCTCTACGCTCATGTCCTCCGGCATGGTCAGCACCAGCGAGTAGCCCTTGCGCGCGCAGACCATTGCCAGACCGATGCCGGTGTTCCCGGAGGTCGGCTCCACAATCGTCGCGCCAGGTGCCAGCCGCCCATCCCGCTCCGCAGCCTCGACCATCGCGATGGCAATGCGATCCTTGACGGAGCCGCCGGGATTGCGCGCTTCCAGCTTGCCCAGCACCTCGGCCGCGCCTTCCGGCACCACGCGATGCAGCCGGACAAGCGGCGTCGCCCCGATCAGGTCGAGCACCGAGTCCGCGATCAGCGGCTGCGAGGCAAACCGGCGTTCCGTCGTCATCCCACCCCTACCCGAATCAGGCGAACTCAGGTCGCCAAAATCCAGCCCTACGTTCGCCCCAGGGGCGCACCTCAGATTGAGTAGCTTGTCGCCAAGGCGCGCAGCCGCTCTTGCTCCCGTGCCGCGAGGTCAGCCAGCGTCACCGCCTGTAACCGCGCCCGCATGTCATCGTAGATTTCGCGCCAGACCCACTGCTGCGCACAGACGGAGTCAGACTCGCCATCGTCGTGGTCCTCCAGGCAGGGCATCGGCGCCAGCGAGCCTTCCAGCGTCTCCAGCGCATGCAGCAGGCAGATCTCGGCAGCGGGCCGGTTCAACTGGTGACCGCCACCGGGACCGCGCGTGCTCTGGATGAAGCCCGCACGCCGCAACTGAGCCAGCAGATGATCGAGGTACGCCTCAGGGATGTGCTGCCGGCGCGCGATCTCCGCGCGCTGGATCGGACCGGCCCCGCCGTACATGGCGAGGTCGATCAACGCCCGAATCCCGTAGTCGCCCTTGGTCCCGATGTACATGGTCGCGCCGCCGCCCGCAATTCTCGACTAACTTAGTCAAGAATACACGATCGCACGCGCGCCGCAACCGCCCCGCCTCCGGCGGCGGAGCTATCCGCCAGCGACCGCCGGGACGATCGAGACCTCATCGCCAGCCTTGAGCGCGCTGGCCAGGCCATCGAGGAAGCGAACGTCCTCGCCGTTGATGTACACATTCACGAATCGCCGCAGCGCTCCGCTCTCGTCGCAGAGCCGCTCGCGCATCCCGGGATACGCACCCTCCAGCTGCCCGACCATCTCCTCCAGCGTCGCGCACTCAATCTGGACCGTGTCCACCTCGCCGGTGAGCCCGCGAAGCGGGGTTGGAATCTTCACTCGCACTGCCATCGTCTGTCCTCACTGCCCGTACTGTTTGCCAGTGGATCGTTACCGGTCGGCCGCCTGCCAGCCGCTATACCTATCCCTCGACGACGTCGCCGAGCGTGGAGTCGATGCGGACACCGAGCTCGCGAGCCCAGGCCAGGCTGCGCTCGATCTCCTCTGGCTCACCATCGAGCTCAAGCACCACCCAGCCGATACCTTCGTCGACATCCGCCATGCGAATGTCGGTGACCACCTGGAACTTGTGTCCCAACTGGTAGATCACCGGCTCCCGGATCATGTCCGGCTCGAACGTGAAGCGGACGCGTCGTGTCGCCATGCTAGGCACCTCCTACGCCGACGAGCCGCGCCTGCCGAGCGGCAAGCGCGGCATCGAACGCCTCCGCATTGGCGGGGACGCGTACCGGCTCAATCAGTTTGCCTTCCACAGCCTCGATCGTCTTGAGCCCGCCGCCCGTGATGAACGCCACGGTCTCCTCGTCGCGACGAATCGCGCCGCTCGCGACCAGCTTCTGCAGACAGGCGATCGTCACGCCGCCAGCGGTCTCGGCGAAGATGCCCTCCGTCTCCGCCAGCAGCTTGATGCCCTCGACGATCTCCTCGTCGGTTGCCATCTCGGCACCGCCGCCCGTCTCTTCCATCACCTTCAGCGCGTAGTACCCGTCCGCCGGGTTCCCGATCGCGAGCGAGCGCGCGATGGTGTTCGGCTTCTGCGGCACGAAGTTCAGTGTCCCCTGTGCAAACGCCGTGGAGATCGGCGAGCAGCCCGCAGCCTGCGCCCCGGACATCCGGATCCGCGGCTCGTCCGCCAGCAGCCCCACCTTGTGCAGCTCCTGGAACCCCTTCCAGATCTTGGTGAACAGCGAGCCGGAAGCCATCGGCGCGACGCAATGTGCCGGTGTGCGCCAGCCGAGCTGCTCCGCCACCTCGAAGGAGAGCGTGCGGGAGCCCTCCGCGTAGAACGGCCGCACGTTGATGTTCACGAACGCCCAGGGACGGGAGCCCGCCAGCTCCGTACAGAGCCGGTTCACGTCGTCGTAATTGCCTTCGACCATCACCAGCGTGGGCGCGTAGATCGCGCTGCCGATGACCTTGCCGATCTCCAGGTCGTTCGGGATGAACACAAACGCTTCCATGCCCGCCGCCGCCGAGTGCGCAGACACCGAGTTCGCGAGGTTGCCGGTGCTGGCGCACGCCATCGCGGTGAACCCGAACTGGCGCGCACGCGCGATCGCCATGCTCACCACGCGGTCCTTGAACGACCACGTGGGATTCGTGGTGTCGTTCTTCAACCACAGCGTGTCGAGGCCGAGGCGCTTCGCCAGTCGGTCGGCACGGATCAGCGGCGTGAAGCCGGTGCCGATGTCCACCTTGTACTGCGGATCAACCGGCAGCAGCGGCGCGTACCGCCACAGCGAGGCAGGCCCGCGCTCGATCGAGTCCGTCGAGATCGCCTCGCGGATCCCGTCGTAGTCGTACGCGACTTCCAGCGGGCCGAAGCAGAACTCACAGGAGAAGATCGGCTTGAGCTCGTACTCGCGGCCACATTCCCTGCAGCGCAGGGCACGTTCAAACGACATAGGTCAGCACTCCGTCCCGCCGGCGACCGGCGGCCTGCATCAGCCGAGGTGACAATTCGAGAGGCCCGATCGCGCATAGCGCGTATCGGGCCGACGCATCACCATGCGGCCCATGCCGCCACAGCCAGTGCGAGGGAGTTGGAGCCAGCCGCGAGGAGATATCCGGAGAGGACTGTCTGTCATGAGGTCGCCTTCCCGTTCATCTCTCCCAATGCAGACCCGTGTACCACGAGCTCTCCTGCAGCGGGGCGGACTTGGCACCGTACCCACCCTGGCGAGGGTGACCCGGTTGCCGTGGTTTCACAGGGCCGACGCCCTCCACCACTCTCGATGAACCACACGGATGACCGTGCGTGCATCGAGGCTAGAAGGGCGCGGCGTGTTCTGTCAATCGGCCCGGCGGCGCGCAGGATGCCCACACGCTCCTACGAGGGCGCTGGCGTAGGCTCGATCGATGCACGATTACTTGCTCGCGGCGCTGCTCGGCCTGGTCCAGGCGCTGACCGAGTTCCTGCCGATCTCCTCCTCCGGGCACCTGGTACTCGCACCGCACCTGCTCGGCGAAGGAGTCTCCTCGCTCACCTTCGATGTGGGGCTGCACGCAGGGACACTGGCGGCGACGCTGGTCTACTTCTGGCACGACTGGATGCGCATCGTTCGCGGGCTGCTGCAGGACATCCCCGCACACGGGATGCGCCTCAGCGCGTGGAGCGAGTCGTCCCAACTCGGACTCTGGATCGTGCTCGGCACGCTGCCAGCGGTGATCGTCGGGATAGCGCTGAACGGCCCGATCGAGGCGAGCGTGCGCCAGCCGGCCGTCGTCGGTGCGCTGCTGATCGTCTTCGCGCTGGTGCTGCTGTGGGCCGACGGCAGACCGCAGCGCGTACGCGGACTCCATCGAGTGGGGCTCGTGCAGACGCTGCTCATCGGCCTTGCGCAGGCGGTGGCGCTCGTCCCCGGCGTCTCCCGGTCCGGCATCACGATCACGGCCGGCCGACTGCTACAGCTCGACCGCGAGACCGCGACGCGATTCGCGTTCCTGCTCTCACTCCCCGCAGTCTCGGCTGCCGCGACCCTGAAGCTGACCGAGGCGCTGACCGGCAACGATCCAGTGCGCTGGGGACCGATCGCGGTAGGCGCAGTGGTGTCCGGGCTTGCGGGATATGCGGTCATTCACTGGCTGCTGCGCTACCTGCGCACGCACTCACTGCGGCCATTCGTGTGGTACCGCCTGACCGTCGGGGTGCTGGTACTCGCCTCGGTGGCTACCGGCCGACTGTAGCCGCCGCCGGTCAGACCCCGAGCGCGGCGCGCACCGCCAGGAAGTCGATCGCGCCGCGCGCAACCTCGAGACCGTCCACCACGACCACGGGAATCTCGATCAGGTACCGACGCTCCAACTCCGGGTCGGTGTGAATGTCGACCTCCGTCAACGTGAATGGGTGTGCGCTGCGCAGCGCAGCCAATGCGCGGGAGGCATCGGCACACAACCCACAGCCCTCCGCGACATACAGCACCACCTCGTGCGGCATCGCCTCGGATCCTGGCTGCACCGTTACGGTCGGCGAACGGTGGCGCGACCGCCCGATGGCCCGGAGCGCGGCCCAGACGGTGGCGGCGACAACGCCTCGACAAACGGCTGGCGAGGCAAGCGGAGTGCCCAGATCAGCGCGGGCACGGAGAGCGCCAGCACAATCACGGAGACCAGTTGCGGCGTGCGCAGTCCGTACGCGATCACGTCGGAGTCCACGCGCAGGTCCGTGAGGAAGAACCGCAGCAGCGAGTACGCATCGATGAAGAGCAGGAACGTCAACGCCGCGCGATCGCGAAACAGCCGATGCAACGCGAAGAACAGCACACCGAGGACCGCCAGCAGCCCAAACATCTCGTACGTCGTCGCCGGGTGGTGCGGCCCCACGGTCAGCGAATGCGCGAACGCGGGCGAGTCAGGGTTGGTGTACACCACCGCCCACGGCAGGTTGGTCGCGCGTCCGAGGTGCTCGCCGTTGACGAGGTCGCCCAGGCGGCCGATCGCGAGTCCCAGCGCGCTGCCGAACGCAGTGATGTCCAGCCCACGCGCGATCGGATAGCCTCGCCACTTCGCGAACAGCGCCGCACTCACGAGCCCACCGAGGATCGCGCCCCACACGGAGATGCCGCCCTCGTTCAGCGCGAGGATCTCGCCCAGGCTCTGGCTGTAGTACGACCAGTGCTCCGCAACGAACAGCGCGCGTGCACCCACAATGCCGCCGGGGATGCCGACCAGCGCCAGCGTGTACGCCTGATCTGGGTCGTAGCCCACGGTCTGACCGATGCGCAGCGAGAGTTGTACGCCGGCAAGGATGCCGATCGCGGTGAACAGCCCGTGCCAGGAGAGGATAAACGCCCCCAGCCTCAGGATGTCCGGGCTCCACGGAATCTCGATGACAAGGAACGGCACGCATCACTCCGATCAGCCCGCTGGAACGCACCGGGACCCATCGATGGTACAGGGTGGACGGCGCTGGACGATCGCCATGCGCCTCAGCGGCACCAGCGGTAGCGGCTCGCCCGGTGTACCTCGCTACGGCGTGACGCGGCCGCGCTGCCGCGCCACCTGTGCCGCCGAGGCGTGCGCGCGCGCGGCGTACGGCTCATCCACCGGCTCAATGTGTACGTCCGAGCCATATCGATGGCGCAACGCCGCAAGGATCAGCCGGTCCGTCAGAGGCAGGTTCTTCGGCAGCAGCGAGCCGTGCAGGTACGTGCCGATCGCCTGGCGGTACACGGCACCCTCGGTACCATCGATGCCGTTGTTGCCAAACCCATGCTCGACGCGCGCGAACGGCTGCGCGCGCGGACCGAGGTAGGTTCGCCCCCCGTGATTCTCGAAGCCCACGAGTTCGCCGACGCCTTCCGCAAACGCCAGCACATCGCCGACGCAACGTGGCGCACCCGGCGCGGGCGCCACCGTGGTCACATCGAACAGCCCGACGCCCGGTAGCTCCTCGCCCGCCGAGGTGCGGTACAGCCGCCCGAACAGTTGGAACCCACCGCAGACCGCCAGCATCGGCGCATCCTGCTCTGCCCACGCGCGGAGCGTCGCGCCTTTCGCCTCTAGGTCTGCCGCAACACGTCGCTGCTCGCGATCCTGCCCGCCGCCGATCAGCACGAGGTCGGCCTCGACCGGCAGCGACTCGCCGAGCGTCACCTCGATTACCTCGCACCCCACCGCGAGGGCGCGACAGCGCGCCTGCAACGCGATCACGTTGCCGCGGTCCGCGTACACGTTCATCACGTCGGGATAGAGCACCACCACACGGATGGTGCGCGTCGCTGACTCGGGCACTGCGGCGTCCTCGATCATCGCGACACCGTGGCGTCGACGGGTTGCGACTGTTCCCAGTACTGCTGCGCGCCGGTACGTCGCGCCAGGTCCGCACGCACCGCAAGCATCGCGGTGTACGTGGCCACCACTTCCAACCGTCCGCCGGACGGAGTGGCCGCCAGAGCCACGTCCAACGCACGAGCCGCCGAGCGCTCCACCTGCGTGGGAACGACGCCTGCCAGCATGAAGCGCAGCGCCAGGTCGTCCGCACGGTCGCCCGACACGATCAATGTGCATCCACTGCCCGCGAGTTGCTCCATGTCGGCATCGTAGATCCAGGAGACGTCCTGGCCGTCCTGGATGCCGTCGTTCAGCAGCGCCAGCAGCACCAGCGGGCGCGGCGCAGCGGTGAGCACACGAAACACCTCGTTCAGCCCGGTTGGATTCTTCGCGAGCAGCAGTCGCACCGTCCGGCCATCGATGTCGAACTGCTCCTGTCGTCCAAAGGCGGGTCCCGCGTCCGTCAGTGCGCGCACGGTCGCGTCCAGTGGGATGCCGAGCGCCAAAGCGCCCGCCACCGCCGCCAGCGCGTTGTAGACCGAGTACAACCCCGCGAGCGGGATCGTCAGCTCGATGCACTGCTCGCCGCTGGGAGCATCGGAAGGTGTGGCACCCGCACCCTCGCTCGGCGCGAATGTCGCGTCCACACTCGGGCTGACGCACAGCGTGAAACGCGTCTCGTCCGCGCCAAGCCGGACGTTGCGTGCGGTGACTTGCGGTGTCGGGCGCACCCGATCGCAACGGCTGCATGCCCACAACCCGAGGTGCCCCATAAACACGGCGTCATACCGGAACGCACCGCCACACAGGCACGCGCGCGCATCCGCGGCATGCTCCGCGCGGGCCAGCGCGGCCGAGGGATCGTCGATACCAAAGCCGATCACGCGGTCGGCGGTCCCATCCGCGATCTGCGCGACGGAGGGGTCGTCCACATTCAGCGCCAGCGTCAGCGGCAAGCGATAGGCCGCCAGCGCGCGCCGCCAACCCTCGGCGACGGAGTCCACCTCGCCGTACCGATCCAACTGATCACGAAAGAGGTTGAGGAAGACCGCGACGTCAGGTCGGAGGCGAGGCAGCAGCGCGGGCCACACGGCCTCGTCCAACTCCAGCACACCGAGGCGATCTGCGGCGTCGGGCAACGCGCCGCCTGCCGTTGCCGCCTCGACGAACATGCTGGCGATCCCGCGTTCGAGGTTGGAGCCGGAGGAGTTCGCCAACGGATGCAAGCCTGCCGTTCGCACGGCGGCGGCGATCAGGTGCGCAGTGGTGGTCTTGCCATTGGTGCCGGTCACGGTCACGGCGCCGTGCCCGAGCTGGCCAGCGAACGACTCGATCAGCCGAGGTGCGAGCAGACCGGCGAGCAGTCCGGGGAGCGCCGTTCCACCGCCGCGCTGTAGCCGACGGACCACCTCCGCGGCAGCGCGACCCAGCAGCACCGCACCGCGCTCTCGAACGCCGGGGCCAGCTGTCATCGCCGCTCCTTCATCGCGCATCCTGATCGAAGCAAGAACGCGCGGCTCTCACCGCGCGTTCGTATGACTCAGATCACATCGCTACCCAGCACTACCCAACCGCAGACTGCGGACGGTTCCGCCAGCAACACCGGCCTGGGCCGGTCAGCCGGAGACGCGCTCGATGAAGACTTCCATGATCCCGCCGCAGATCTTGTCCTCGCCGTCCACGGGCTCGGTGAGGTCAACGACTACCACCCGCGGCCGACCATCGGCCATGGTCTCCATCGCCTCCTGCCAGACCTCGGCCTCGCCGCAGCCGCCACCAATGGTGCCCATGAAGCTCCCATCGGGGCGCAGCAGCAGGTGCGCGCCGGGGCTGCGCGGAGTGGAACCTCGAGCGTCCGACACGGTCGCCAACACGCGGGGCTGGCCCTGCGCCTGGGCGGTAAGAATCTCGGCGAACAGTTCTTGACTCATCCTGCACCCTCCCAAAAATCTGCATTCATCATAGCAGCGTGAATCCGCGTCGGGATCGGCCGCGTATTGCTCGGTGAGGGCTACCGCCGAGGGTGCGTGCACCCGGGGGTGGGAAATAGCACAAGGGCCGACTCGATTGCTCGAGACGACCCTTATGCCCCAGAGGGATACCTCCGAGTTACTCGCGTAACCCGGGTGGGGCTGGCTCTCATACGTCGACTTATCGTCAACCGAATCACCCATCGGCACGACGCCACGTCGACGCCGTCATGCCGCATCATAACACTCGCGCAACCGTGCTGCAGCGCGCCTCGACCGAGGTTCGTCAGCCGCGGTCAGCCTGGCGGCGGCTGGTGAGCGTCGACAGCTTGCGGCCGGTGCCGCCGTGCCGCTCCAGCACGATCTCCGCGAGGATCGAGAGCGCAATCTCCTCGGGCGTCTCCGCGCCGATGTCCAGCCCGATCGGCGTGTGGACGTGCGCCAGCGCGTCGGCGGCGATCCCCTCCTGCGCGAGGTTCTGCATCACAACAGTGGTGCGTCGGCGGCTGCCAATCATCCCCACGTAGCCCGCGCCGCGCTCCGCAACGTGCCGCAGCGCCAGCGTGTCCTGCTGGTGCCCACGCGAGACCAGTACCACGGAGCACGTCGAGTCGATGCGCATCTCGTCGATAGCGGTGTCGATGTCCTTGCAGAGCACCTCGTCGGCCATCGGGAAGCGCTCCGGGTTCGCGAATTCGGGGCGGTCATCGATCACCGTGATGCGGAACCCGAGCAGCGCGCCGAAGTTCGCGATCTGCAATCCGACATGGCCACCGCCCACAACCACCAGTCGTGCGGGCGCCTCGAACACCTCCAGCATCAGCCGCGCATCGCCGGGTTGCGCCTGCGAGCGTCGTGCGACCGCCTCGTGCGCGCGTCCGACGTACATCGACTGCAGGACGGCGCGCGGGAACTGCTCGAACGCCGCCATCGCCTCGGTCACCACCTGCGCGTCGACGACCGCGCCATCGATGCTGCCGACGGTGGTGCCGTCCCGCCGCACCAGCATCTTCGCGCCAACCTCGATGCCCAACTCGCCGGCATCAACCACCGTCGCGACGGCGACGGGCGCGGCCCCGCCCAACGCATGCTCCACAGCCGCCATGATCTCGCCCAGCGCCTGTCGACCGTTGTCCTGTGTCATCTCGCCATCCGCCTTCTCTCGCGCCCAACCGGTCGCGCGGGCAAATGATACGCAGTGCGCGAGCGATTGGCACCGCACAGTCCGTGCTCGGGCGCCGCTACCCCTCGGCACGCTCGGCGGCGCGGACATGCTCCTCCAGCACGTCGGGCGGGATCGCGCGCAGCATCACCCACAGCGCGATGCCGATGATCAGCACGTCATCAAGCTGCCCAATCACCGGGATGAAGTCGGGGATGATGTCCAGCGGAATGACGAGGTAGACCGCCACCAGCAACGGAACGGCTCGCGCCCACCACGGCACCCGTGCATCCCGCGCGACCGCGAACGCCACCCCGGCCCGCCGCCGCCACGACAAGTCCTCGACGCGCTCGATCAGCGCTCGCACCGCCGCATCGCAATACGCCATCCAGCCGAGGCCGCCGAGCAACGCCATCGCGCCCACCGCGATGAGGATGAAGCGCCAGAGCCAGTCAGGCATGGGGCGAACTCAGACGTTGAACAGGATATTGATCACGTCGCCGTCCTGCACGAGGTAGGTCTTGCCCTCTGTGCGGAGCTTGCCGCGGCGCTTCAACTCGGCATTGGAGCCGGCCTCGGCGAGCTCCTGCCAGGAGGTGACCTCGGCGCGAATGAAACCGCGCTCCAGGTCCGAGTGGATCTTGCCCGCCGCCTCCGGCGCGCTGGCGCCTCGACGCACCGTCCAGGCGCGGCACTCGTCCTCGCCGGCGGTCAGGAACGATTGCAGCCCGAGCAGCGCATACGCGGCCTGGATCGCGCGATCCAGCGGCGACTCCGGCGGCAGGCCGAGGTCGCGGCGGAACTCCACCGCCTCCGCCTCATCCATCGTCGCGAGCTCCGCCTCGACCTTCGCGCACAGCGCGGCGAACGCGACGCCGGGGCCGCCGTGGCGCTCCGCGAACGCCGCCTCGATCTCGGCCGCGCGCGGCAGATCGTCCTCGCCGATGTTGATGATCACCAGCACCGGGAGCCGCGTCACGAACTGGTACGCGGTGAGCAGCCGCTCTTCCACCTCGGTCAGCGCGACGGTGCGAACCGCGTGGCCAGCCTCGAGGTCGGCCTGCAACCGCTGCAGCAGCGCGCGGTCCTGCTCCAGCCGCCCGCGCTCGGCCGCCTTGATCGAGCGCATCTCCGACTCGATGCGCGCCAGCCGCCGCTCGATCAGCCCGAGGTCGGCGAACGTCAGCTCGAGGTCGAGCGATTCGAGGTCGCGATGGGGGTCGATGGTGACGTCCGGGTGCGGCACCGCCTCGTCCTCGAACGCACGCACCACGTGCACCAACGCGTCGAGGCCCGCGATCTCCGCGAGGAAGCGCGCGCCGGGGCCCTCCTGCCCGAAGCCGGCGACCGGGTAGTCCACCCAGCGGATCTCGGCGTACGTGACCTTCTTCGGCTTGAACACGCGCGCCAGCGCATCGACGCGCGCATCCGGCACCCGCGCCATGCCGACGTTCGGCTCCTGCTGCGATGAGTACGCGCCGACCTGCGCCTGTCCTCGCGTGACCGCGTTGAACAGCGAGCTCTTCCCCGAACGCGCGATGCCGACGATTCCTAGATCCATGCCGCCAGTGTCCGGGCCTCGGCGGGCCGAGGCAAGTCCGGGGCAACCGGCAGGCTTCAACCCCCTGCCCACTTCGGGATGCGTGCCTCTGTCACCGCGTCGTAGTGCGCGATGTACGGCTTCACGTCCAGCACCGGCGTCCCGTCCACGAGGTCGAGGCCCTCGAGGCGCAGCACCGCGCCATCGATGGCCAGCAAGCGGCAGACGGTGACGGCGATCGGGTTCGGCCGCGCGCCGCCACGCAGTGCCAGCGCACCCTGCAGCGGCAGCCGCTCGTCGCCCGCCGGGTACGCCCGAGGTCGCGCACGCAACTCTGCGGGAATCCGGTCCAGCCAGCCGACGACGATCACGTGGGTGTAGCCATCGAGGCCGAGCAGCGCGTCGGCGTGCTCCGGGAGCAGCCGCAGCTCGCTGCGCACCCGCGACCAGTCCCAGCGCGAGACGTCGCTGTCACCCCCCGCGACCACCCCGATCGGTCGCATGTGTATCTCTTCGAGGGGTGTATCCGCATCGCTCATAAACCCGATTGTAGGGGCTGCGGAGACCCTGCTGGGAGGCGCGCGCGCATGCCGTCGCGCGGGTGCCCGAACGGCCGTTCGTGGTACCATAGACGCCTATCGAGGCCACGCCGCCTCTGCCGATCGCGGCCCAATCGCACCTGATACCGAGCGAGGTTCTATGACCACTACTCCGCGCCGCACGTCCCGCGCGACCGACGGGGCGAGCGACTACACCGCCGCCAACATCCAGGTGCTCGAAGGCCTGGAGGCGGTGCGCCGCCGGCCCGGCATGTACATCGGCTCCACCGACCAGCGCGGCCTGCACCACCTCATCTTCGAGATCGTCGACAACGCGATCGACGAGGCGATGGCCGGCTACTGCGACCAGATCGCGGTCACCATCGAGGCGGACGGCCACGTCGCCGTTTCCGACAACGGCCGTGGTATCCCCGTCGACAAGGTGGAGAAGACCGGACTCTCCGCGCTGGAGACGGTGCTCACCGTGCTGCACGCCGGCGGCAAGTTCGGCGGCGGCGGGTACAAGGTCTCGGGCGGGCTGCACGGCGTCGGCGCCTCGGTGGTCAACGCGCTGTCCGTGGAGCTCACCGCCGAGATCGGCCGCGACGGCTCGCTCTACCGCCAGTCGTACCAGCGCGGCGCACCCCTCGGCACCATCGAGAAGGTGCGCGGCGCGAAGCCGGACCACACCGGCACGATGATTCGCTTCCTCCCCGACCCGGAGATCTTCGAGACCACCGAGTACGAGTTCGACACGTTGGCTCAGCGCTTCCGCGAGATGGCGTATCTGACCAAGGGCATCTGGATCAAGTTCGTCGACCTGCGCGAGGGCGGCGACGAGCGCACGTTCTACTTCGACTCCGGCATCGAGGCGTACGTCCGCCACCTCAACCGCGGCCGCAGCCCGCTGCACCCCGATCCGATCGCGGTGCAGGCCGAGCGCGATGGCGTCGCGATCGAGGTGGCGTTGCAGTACAACGCCTCCTTCGGCGAGTCAGTGTACTCGTTCGCCAACTGCATCAACACCATCGACGGCGGCAGCCACATGACCGGCTTCCGCTCCGCGCTCACGCGTGCGCTCAACGAGTACGCCCGCCGCGCGAAGATCCTGAAGGACGACGACCCGAACCTCACCGGCGACGACGTGCGCGAGGGACTGTCCGCCGTCATCAGCGTGAAGCTCGGCGAACCGCAGTTCGAGGGCCAGACCAAGACCCGCCTCGGCAACCCCGAGGTGAAGGGCATCGTCGACTCCGCGGTCGCCACCGGGCTGACGCAGTACCTCGACGAGAACCCCTCCGTCGGCCGCCGCATCATCGAGAAGGCGCTCACCGCCTCCCGTGCCCGCGAGGCCGCACGCAAGGCCCGCGACCTGGTGCAGCGCAAGGGCGTGCTGGAGGGCTCCATGCTCCCCGGCAAGCTGGCGGACTGCTCCGAGACGAACGCCGAGTTCTCCGAGATCTACCTGGTGGAGGGTGAATCCGCAGGCGGCTCTGCAAAGAGCGCGCGCGACCGTCGCACGCAGGCGATCCTGCCGCTGCGCGGCAAGATCCTCAACGTGGAGAAGGCCCGTCTCGACAAGATGCTGGCGCACGAGGAAATCCGCATCCTCATCACCGCGCTCGGCACCTCGTTCGGCGAGGACTTCGACATCGCCAAGCTGCGCTACCACAAGGTCATCATCATGACCGACGCCGATGTGGACGGCGCGCACATTCGTACGCTGCTGCTCACGTTCTTCTACCGCTTCATGCCGGACCTCATCGACAGCGGCTTCCTGTACATCGCGCAGCCGCCGCTGTTCAGCGTGCAGCAGGGCCGCAACACGACCTGGCTGTTCTCCGATGTGGAGCGCGAGGCGTTCATGGCCACCTCGGAGCGCAAGAACCTCACGATGCAGCGCTACAAGGGCCTGGGCGAGATGAACCCGGAGCAGCTCTGGGAGACCACGATGAACCCGGCCAACCGCGTGCTGCTCAAGGTGGAGGTGCACAACGCCGAGGAAGCCAGCGACATCTTCACCCGCCTGATGGGCGACGAGGTGCCACCGCGCAAGGCGTTCATCATGGCCCGCGCCCTCGCCGCCACCCTCGACGTTTAGGTCGTGACGGGGCCGCAGTCGGCACTGCCGGAGTCCGGCCGCGGCCTGTTCGTCGAGTTCGCGCAGGGCGGCCTGACGGGCGGCGACGACGGGGTGCCCGAGGTCTGCCCGCTCGCGTTCGGCGGCGACGCCACCGTGGTGCTGTTCTTCATCTCCTGGGCGTACAGCATCCGCCTCGGCGGAATGCACGAGCTCGCACAGGCCGCGTTGCACATGCAGCGCCGGCACAAGGTCGACCTCCGCCCTCTGCTCACTTTCGCCGACCGCGACATTGAGGATGAGGACGACCGCCACGCCCTGGAACACGCGTGGCAGGACGCCGCCCCCCTCGCCGCCGCCTGCCGCGAGGTCGCCACGGCACTCGCCGCGGACGACCCGACGCTGCGTGCACTCGTCGAGGGTCACGACCCGCCGCTCGGCGCGCGCCTGCTCGACCTCGCCGCGATGTGCGACTGGGCCACTGAGCGCGACGCGCAGGTGCGGCTCTCCTTCCTGCTCGATTAGGCGCATCACCTCCACCCCGTAGCCCCCAGCCCTTCCGACTCAGCCCGCCACGTGCCACCATCGACGCATGACCAATCCCGAGGCCGACCGCCGTACCGAATACGACCGCTGGCTCACGAGCCCCGGGTTGAGCAGCCTCGCGGTGCGCTGGGCGATGGGGACGCTCGGCCAGTGGGCGGTGAACACCCCGCTCATGCGCATCCCGGAGCACTTCGACCTGAAGCCGGACCAGCGCTGGCTGGACATCGGCTGCGGGCGCGGCGCGCTGCTGCGCTTCATCGACTCGCGTGTTGGGTTCGACCGCGCTCCGGTGGGCCTCGACTTCTCCGCCGCCGCGCTACAGCTGGCGCGTGAGGACGCCCGCGACGGCGTCGGTCCCGAACTGGCTCAGGGCTCCGCGACCGCGCTCCCGTTCGAGGACGAGTCGTTCCACCTCGTGACCTGCGGGTACGTGGTGAAGCACCTCACCGACACGGAGCTGGACGCGATGCTCGTCGAGGTGCGGCGTGTGCTCGTCGGTGGAGGGCTCGCGCTGATCTGGGAGTTCGCGCCCACGGGCAGCGCACCCCTCGATGCCTGGAACCGCTTCGTGCTCTCGCCCGGGGTGCGCGACCCGCAACTGCGCCCAGTGCGCACGTTACTCGCGCACGCCCGCGCCGCCGGCTACGAGCACGTCCGGAACGCGCAGCTGCGCCCGTTCCTGCTCCCGCCGATCCCGCGCGCCTCAATGCTCATCGGCAAGGCGCCTGAGGGCTGGCGGCCCAGTTGAGCGGCATTCGAGGTCATCTGGTACATTCGATCACGTCAGGGGAGTAGCTGCCCACCATCGGTGGGTGACTGAGTCGACATCACGGGCGCACCCACTGTGCGCCCCGGCTCGTGAGCGGCGGACACGCCGTGGCCAGACCTGCCATCGCTCCGGCGCATGGGGATACCATGCAATACGCCGGGAGAGACACAGGTTTTTTTATGTCCGTTGGCGACGCATTACCCTGGGTGATCTTCACAGCAGCGGTGCTTGCCCTGCTGGCTCTCGACCTCTTGGTCTTCCACCGCAGCGCGCACGAGGTGTCACGCCGCGAAGCGTTGGCATGGAGCGCATTCTGGGTCGCGCTCGCACTCGTCTTCAACGCGGGCGTCTACTGGCGTATGGGCACGGAGGTCGGTCTCCAGTGGACGACTGGCTACCTCATTGAATACTCGCTCAGCATCGACAACCTCTTTGTCTTCCTGCTCACCTTTCAGGCGCTCAAGATCCCAGCCGTATACCAGCACCGGCTGCTGTTCTGGGGCGTAATCGGCGCACTGGTGATGCGTGCGGTGCTGATCGCGGTGGGCGGCGCGCTCATCGCAAACTTCTATCCCGTCCTGTATATCTTCGGCGCGCTGCTGATCGTGACGGCGATCAAGTTGTGGCGGGAGGAGCAGCATGTCTCGTCCACCGGAGATAGCCGCCTGATTCAGTTTGTGCGCCGGTTTATGCCGATCACTGACGAGTTGGCGGGTCAGAATTTCTTCGTCCGCCGCGCGGGGGTGTGGCATATGACGACGCTCTTTGTGGCGCTGCTGCTCATCGAGGCCGCGGACGTCGTCTTTGCGGTCGATTCCGTCCCGGCGATCTTCGCGGTCACCAGCGACCCGTTCATCGTCTTCACTGCGACTATCGCGGCCCTACTCGGGCTACGTTCGCTGTACTTCGTGCTGAGCGGCTATCTCGGCGGTCTTGTGTATCTTCGGCTCGCGCTCATGTTCATTCTCATGTTCGTCGGCATGAAACTGCTGCTCATCGATCTGTTCCACGTGCCTGCGCTGATCAGCCTAGGCGTGATCGTGGGCATCCTCACAGTCGCGGTCATTGCTTCAATGCTGTCGACGCCAAAGCCATCGCCGGCCCGCGAGGTGGACTTCGACCACGTGCAGCACTGAGCGGTCAGCGGTAGAGGCCCAACTCATCGATCACCTCCCGCACGGGCGCCGGCAGCAGGTGCTGCGTCGGGCGCCCGTCGCGGATACGCGCACGCAGATCCGTCGAGGATATTTCGAGCGCGGGCGCGGCCACCGGGTCGATGCGCGCCTCGAGGCCGGGAAGCGCTGCGAACACCTCCGGGGGGATGCGCTCAGTGCCGTCCGGACGGCGCACGAGCGCAAGCTTCGTGGCGGCGAGCAGCCGAGCAGGCTCATGCCAGTGCGGTAAGTCGGCCAGCGCGTCGGAGCCGAGGATGAACCACCAGTCGCCAGGCTCTCCGGCGGTGAGGGTCTCCATCGTCTCCGCGCTGTACGACGGGCCGTCTCGCTCCACCTCGATGGTTCGGAGCGCGGCCCACGGCAGTGGAGCGATGGCTGCCTGCAGCATCCGCACGCGCGCGGCGGCGGGTGAGACCTCGCGTCCCGCCTTCCGCCACGGCACGCCGGCGGGGACGAAGAGCACCCGATCGAGGCCCAACGCCCGTCGGGCGGCCGCAGCCAGCACGAGATGCGCCAAGTGCGGTGGGTCGAAGGTGCCACCCAGCACGCCGGTCCGAACCGGGTCCCAGTTCACGCCAGCACCGCCCTCATCCCAGACGCGCTACGGATCCCACTGCATCTCGGTGACACCGATGCGGACGCGCTCGCCCGGCTGCACGCCAAGGCGATCCAGCACGCGACCGGTGCCCAACCGCCGCAGTCGGTCGATCAACTCGTGCCGCGACTCAAACTCGGCGACATCAAAGGTGCTTGCCAACCACTCCGCCGTCGCGCCGCGCACCACCGCCACACCATCCGCCGCGCGAGCCCCCTCGACCCGTGCACGACGTGCCTCCGGTCGCAGCACCGGCAGCGGCGCGTCGTACTTCTCGTATACCCGCTGCTCCTGCAGCAGCCAGAATGCACGCTGCGCCAGCGCGTCGGTGCTGGTGCGCTGCTGCGCCGAGATGGCCAGCCAGCGCACGCGTCGCGCCTCCAGGACGGCACCCAGCTCAGCGGCACGCTCATCGGCATCCGGCACGTCGATCTTGTTCAGCGCCACCAGTTGCGGCTTCTCAGCGAGCCCGTGTCCGAACTCCGCAAGCTCGTTATTGATCAACTCGTAGTCCTCAAGCGGATGCTCACTGGTGAGGTCCAGGACATGCACGAGCACGCGCGTCCGCTCGATGTGACGCAGGAACTCATGCCCAAGGCCCACGCCCTGGCTGGCGCCCTCGATGAGCCCCGGCATGTCAGCAGCAACGAAGGTTTCGAAGCCGACACTCACAACGCCCAACTCGGGCTCCAGCGTCGTGAACGGGTAGGGCGCAACCTTTGGCCGAGCCGCGGACCATGCCCGCAGCAGCGTCGACTTGCCCGCGTTCGGCAGGCCCACCAGTCCGACGTCCGCCAACAACTTGAGCTCGATGCGCAGTCGGAGTTGTGTCCCAGCCGCGCCGTGTTGCGCGAACCGAGGAGTCTGCCGCGTTGGCGTCGCGAACCGCTTGTTCCCCCAGCCACCGCGCCCACCGTGTGCAATCAGCACCAGCGCACCGTCCGCTGTGAGGTCGGCAAGCAACTCCGGCTCGCCATCGGCATCCGTGGGATCGAGCCAAACCATGGAGCCAACGGGCAGTTTCAGCAGCAGTTCCGCGCCGCGCGCGCCGTGGCGCTTGTTGCCGCCGCCTGCACCGCCCGGTTCCGCTGCGAGACGATGGCCCTCGCGGAACGCACCGAGCGTGGAGAGTCCGCGATCGGCGGTCGCCATGACGTCACCGCCTCGACCGCCGTCTCCCCCATCCGGTCCACCGTTGGGCACGAAGCGTTCACGACGGAACGAAACCGCTCCATCCCCACCACGGCCACTTGCGACTTCGATGATTACCTGGTCGATCACAGTGAGTTACGCACATTCACAAGAAGAGGTTGTTGCACAAAGACATGATGCGCCCTGAGGAGGGTGTCACGGGAAGTAGTCGTAGTAGTGGTGTGGACAGTGTGGATCAGTATCTCCTGCCTGCGGGTATGAGGGTGTGACAGCCGGTGGATATCATCTGAACTCCACCGATAAGTTTCACCGGTATATGTATCTAAACAATAACGGACTGACGCTCCCCCACCATCGTGGAAGGTTACCCCCTGGTATCCCCACGACTCGGCGAGCGGTGAACACAACTGTCGAACAGGAATCACTCGTACGCCTACGCAATTATGTAGGTCTGCGATTGGCGTAGACAGTCGTTGCACGCGCTTGGGGCGCCATCGCACAGGCGCCGAAGGCTATTGCGCTGATGGCGCGTCCCCCTCCTGGAGGGGGACGCGCGGCGCACGCGAACATCGATCTGGATGTCGTACGTGGGAACTAATGGCCGAGGCAGCGAACCGCTCAGGCGGCCTGCCGAGAGCGCTCCACGAGCTCGCGCAGGCTGGAGACGTCACGCTTCGTCTCCGGATCGATGATGAGGGAGCGCTCCATTTTCCGCCAGCCGTGGTGGACCGTGGAGTGATCCCGCCCGCCGAGCGATTGCCCGATCTCCACCAGGGAGCGTTGAGCCATCTCCCGCATGAGGTACATCGCCAGCTGGCGCGGGTACGCCACACGCTTCTCGCGGCTCTTGGAGAGCAGCGCCTCACGGTCGATGCCGAAGTAGCGGCATACGACGTCCATGATCAGATCCGGTGACGGTGGCAGCTTCGGCTCGTCGGCTCGCAGCGAGGCGAGCGCCGACTGCACAAGTTCGATGGTCAGCGCTTCGCCGGTGAGGCGAGCGTAGGCTAGGATGCGCGTGAGCGAGCCTTCCAGCTCACGGATGTTGTTCGTGAACCGCGCGGCGATGGCGTGGATCACTTCGTCCGGTACGCGCGCGCCGTGCTCGATCGCCTTCTCACGCAGGATCGCCACGCGCATCTCGAGGTCCGGCGCCTGGATGTCGGCGATCAGCCCCCACTCGAATCGTGTGCGCAGCCGCTCCTCCAGATGGGGGATCAGCGCCGGACTCTTGTCCGAGGTGATGACGACCTGTCGTCCTGCCTCGTACAGGTCATTGAAGGTGTGGAAGAACTCAGACTGCGTCGACTCTTTGCCCACGATGAATTGAATGTCATCGATGAGCAGGACATCGGCGGAGCGGTAGCGGGCGCGGAACTCGTCCTGCCGCCGCTGCTGGATGGCGGTGATGATCTGGTTCGTGAACTGCTCGGACGAGATGTAGATCACCTTCAGTCCGGCATCCATGGTGCGGTGGCCGATCGACTGTAGCAGGTGGGTCTTGCCCAATCCGGCGGCGCCGTACAGGAAGAGCGGGTTGTAGAGCCGACCCGGCGCCGAGGCAACGCCTTCTGCGGCCGCGAAGGCCAGACGGTTGTTCGTGCCGACCACGAAGTGCTCGAACGTGTACCGCTCGCGCAGGCGAGGCCGCGGGATGCCGGCTTCCTGCTCGCCCGGCGCTCCACTCAGTGGGGAGACCGTCTGCATCTCCTGGCGGAGCGGTTCAAAGCGGATGTCCAGCGGCTCGTCGGCCAGCTCTGTCAGCGTGCGCACGATCAACGGGCGCATCCGCTTCTGCATCCACTCGGTGACGAACTCGGACTTCGTCCCAATCACCAGTGAGTGGTCGATGAACCGCAGACCCTCGGTGCCGTCCAGCCAGGTGTTGTAGTTCGCCTGCGAGACGTTCTGCGAGAGGTGCCGGAGCGCCTGTTGCCAGAGCTCCGCCGGGTCGCGGTGTGGGTCGGTAGGCGGTTGGTCTGTCGAGCGAGTCGTCACCGAACAGCCTCCACCATCATGATGCGCCGCTCGGATGTTCCGAGCGCTTCATTCGATTCTGTGATCCGACTGCGAGGCCCAGGCGCCCTGAGTGTCACTGTGCATTCCCGCCCGGTCGCTCCAGAGAGAACCCGTGCGCCGCAGGCGCAAGACTCGAAATAGGCGCACGAAGCACTATCCACAACCGTAGACAAGCTGTGAGTAAGTGGTCACCGCCAACATGAGAATGCACGCCAAGGAAAGGAATGAATCCAGAGGACTCGTTCGCGTCTGTCCGGCCGCCGCCCGAATCCTGCCGCATGCAGACCGGGCAACGAACCTGCGCGGACGATAGCACCGGCCGAAAAGGCCGATCAAGGGGCTTATGTGGAGTGTCGATGAATTCGGGGGAATCGTAATAAACAAGGCGTTCCCGAGCACCCTATGTGATAATGAGCACCCCGCGTAGCGCCTCCTGACGCGCGCCTTCACGGGCGCCGTGGTGTGCACAGTTTGGACCGGTGACGGAACCCATGCCCCCTCCTCTCCTGCTCGCCATCGACATCGGCAACACGAGCATCGCGATCGGCGTGTACCGCGAGGAGGAGTTGCTCGCGACATTCCGCATCGCCACCGACCAGGACAACCTGCCGGACGAGTACGCGATGCTCCTGCTCGCCCTGCTGCGCACTCGTGGCGTCGATCCGGCCGAGGTGACTGCCGCCGCGCTGTCCTCGACGGTGCCGCCGCTCATCACCACGTTCACCGATGTCTGCAAGAACTACTTCAACGTGGAGCCGCTCGTGATCGGCACCGGGGTGCGCACGGGTGTACGAGTCCGCTACGACAACCCGCGGGAGGTGGGTGCGGACCGCATCCTGCACGCGGTCGCCGCACTCGCGAAGTACAAGCCGCCGCTGGTGATCGTCGATCTCGGCACGGCGCTCGTCTTCGACGCGATCTCACGCGAGGGCGACTACCTGGGCGGGGCGATTGCGCCGGGCATCGGCATCGCCTCGCAGGCGCTGTTCGCGCGCACCGCCATGCTGCGCCGCGTGAGTATCGAGCGGCCCGAGGCGGTAATCGGGCGCAACACCGTCCACTCGCTCCAGTCCGGGCTGTTCTACGGCTACGCGGACATGGTCTGCGGCATGGTGCGGCGCTTCAAGGAGGAGATTGGTGAGGACGCCACGGTGATTGGCACCGGCGGCTACGCCCACCTCATCCAGGCCGAGGCGACCTGCATCGACGTCATCGAGGACAACCTGAACCTCGACGGGTTGCGCCTGGTGTACGAGGCGAACAAGTGATGCACCACCGCGCGAAGGCGGCGCATCGATGAGCGGCCCGCTCGACGGTCGCCACCTCGTGCTGGGCGTGACCGGCTCGATCGCCGCGTACAAGGCCGCCGAGCTCACGAGCCGCCTCGTGCAGGCCGGTGCGATCGTCGACGTCGCGATGACCGCGCACGCTGCTGAGTTCATCACCCCACTCACCTTCCGCGCCCTCACCGGCCGCGCGCCCTACCTCGACATGTTCCGCGATGGTGCGGAGGGCGAGGTGCACGTCGAACTGGCTCGCCGCGCCGACCTGATGCTGATCGCACCGGCGACTGCCAGCAGCATGGCGCGGCTCGCGCACGGCTTGGCGGACGACATGGTCTCGCTCACCGCACTCGCCACGCAGGCACCGCTGCTGGTGGCCCCGGCGATGGACTCGCAGATGTGGGAGCACCCCGCCACCCAGGCGAACCGCGCCCTGCTGGAGCAGCGCGGCGTGCAGTTCGTCGGGCCTGCTGCCGGTCGGCTCGCCTCGGGACGTCGAGGTGCCGGGCGGCTGGTGGAGCCGGAGACGATCGTCGACTTCGTGAAGGCGCGACTCGGTCGCGAGCGTGGCGACCTCGCCGGACGGCGCATCGTCGTCACCGCCGGCGGCACCCGCGAAGCCGTCGACCCGGTGCGCTACCTCAGCAACCGTTCGAGCGGGAAGCAGGGCTACGCGCTCGCCGAGGCCGCCCGCGACCGTGGGGCACAGGTGACACTCGTCAGCACCGCCGCGCTGCCTGCGCCGGGTGGGGTGACCGTCGTCGCCGTGGAATCCGCCGCCGAGATGCTGGCCGCCGTCCGCGAGGCGGTGCGCGGCGCGGACGTGCTGATCATGGCCGCCGCCGTCGCCGACTACCGCCCCGCGGAGCCCGCCGAGCAGAAGATCAAGCGCGCCGACATGGGCAGCGAGTTGAGCGTTCCGCTGGTGGAGAACCCCGACATCAGCAAGGAAGTCGATGGCCCCTTCGTGAAGGTGGTGTTCGCTGCCGAGACCCAGGACCTGATCACCAACGCCACGAAGAAGCTGGTCGCCAAGGGCGCGAAGCTCATCGTCGCCAACGACGTCTCGGCCACCGATGCCGGCTTCGCCTCCGACGACAACCGCGTCACCATCCTCGACGCCGAGGGCGGCCGCGAGGACCTCCCACTCCTCCCGAAGTACGAGGTCTCCGGCCGGATTTTGGATCGGGTGGCGGCACTGCTGCGGTAGGTAGCGGGCGGGTCGCTGCTCGTTCATACCGACGGTCAACGTTCGACGCATGTCTGTTAGAATATGCGTGCTATCCCGTCAGGGTTCGGAGCCTTTGTCATGCCTGACACCGATTTGATCCTCTACCAGCCTGAGGATGGCCCTCCCGCCGTTCAGGTGGTGCTTCGTGACGGCAACGTCTGGCTGGACAGAGCGAGGATGGCTGACCTGTTTCAGCGCGATCGGTCTGTCATCCAGCGCCACATCGCGGCCATCTTCGAAGCCGGCGAACTCGACCCCGAACGAACGTGTGCAAAAAATGCACACGTTCAAATTGAGGGTGGGCGCGAGGTCATCCGCGAGGTCGTCGTCTACAACCTTGAGGTGATCATCCACGTTGGCTACCGCGTTGGCGGTCACCGAGGTGCTCAGTTCCGAGCGTGGGCGACCGACAAGCTATCGGACTACGTCGTCAAGGGTTTTGCCATCGACGATGCACGGCTCGCCGGCGAGCAGACGAACTACTTCGACGAACTGATCGAGCGCGTTCGTCGCATCCGGACGTCGGAGAAGCACTTCTACGAGAAGGTTCGCGACATCTTCGCGACGAGCATCGACTACGACTCGAAGACGGACAACGCCAAGCAGTTCTTCGCGACCGTGCAGAACAAGTTCCACTACGCGATCAGGGGTCGCACCGTGGCAGAATTGGTCGCGGCCCGGGTCGACAGTTCGAAGCCGAACATGGGCCTGACAACCTGAAAGGGTGCGGTTGTCACGAAGGATGACGCCGTGGTCGCGAAGAACTACCTCGAAGAACTCGAGTTGAAGCGACTGGAGTTGCTGGTCGAGCAATTCCTATCGTTTGCGGAATTGCGGAGCGTCGAGAAGACGCCGATGTACATGGCCGACTGGAAAGTGAAACTAGACGCGTTCCTCGTCCTCAACGACAAGGCCATATTGACCGACCGCGGAACCGTCTCCCACGCAGACATGGAAGCAACGGTGCGCGGCGAGCTTGCGACGTACAATGGTCGGGTATCTGGCTGGCCTGAGATCAGCGGATCCACCCCGACAACCTGAGCCTCTCCCCTACCCCCTTGCCCGCCCGAGCACGAAGTGCACCAGCGTGCGCACCGGGCGGCCGGTGTTGCCCTTCACCTGCTCGCCACGGTCCGCGGCGGCGTCCATGACGGCCGCGATGTCGAGGTGTGCCCAGGGGGTGTCGTGCGCGAAGCGCTCGAGGAACTTGGCGGCGGTGATTGAGCCGGCTGCCGCGCCGCCGGTGTTCTTGAGGTCGGCGACGTCCGACTTGATCAGTTCGAAGTACTCGGCGTCCAGCGGCATGCGCCAGAGTCGCTCGCCCGAGGCCGTCGAGGCGCGCTCCAACTCCTGGTACAGCCGGTCGTTGTTCGCGAAGGTGCCGATGCGCACGCTCCCCAGCGCGACGTTCATCGCACCGGTCAGCGTGGCGATATCGATCAGCGTGGTCGCGCCTTCGCGGCGGGCGTAGGCGAGGCCGTCGGCCAGCACCAGGCGACCCTCGGCGTCGGTGTTCAGCACCTCGATCGACTGGCCGTCCATCGCGTACACCACGTCGCCGGGCTTCGTGGCGTTGCCGCCGGGCATGTTCTCGGTGCAGGGGGCGACCGCGATCACGTTCACCGCGGGGGCCAGCCGCGCGATCGCCTGCATCGAGGCGATCACGGCGGCCGCGCCGGTCATGTCGCCCTTCATGCGCTCCATCCCCGCTCCCGGCTTGAGCGAGATGCCGCCGGTGTCGAAGGTGATGCCCTTGCCCACCAACGCGATCGGCTTCTGGCGGCCGCCGCCGTGGTAGCGCAGCACGATGAACTTCGGGGGCTGGGCGGAGCCGGCGGCGACCGAGAGGTACGAGCCCATCCCCAGCCGCTCGGCCTCGGCGCGCTCGATTACTTCGCACTCTAGGCCGCACTCAGCGGCGAGGGTCTGCGCGCGCTCGGCGACGATCGTCGGGGTCATCAGGTTCGCCGGCTCATTGCCGAGGTCACGCGCGAGGTTGGTCGCCTCGGCGAGGATGCGGCCAGCCTCGACGCCACGACGGACGGCGGGCAGTCGGCTCGCGGTGGGTTCCACCAGCGTGATCGAGGCGACGCTGCCGCGCGGCCGGTCCTCGGCACGGGTGTGGTGCTTATCGAAGCGGTAGAGCCCGAGCACGAAGCCCTCGGCGACCGCGCGCGCTGCCGCCTCGGGATCGAGGTGGTCCGTCGCCGCCTGCAGCGAGACCGCGACGTGGCCCGCGTCCAGCCCGCGCAGCGCCCGCCCGAGGTTCCCGGCCCGCGCCCGCAAGCCATCGAGGGTGCGGGCGGCCTCGCCGCCGACGCCGTGGACCACGACACGCTTCGCGGGCACCCGCCCGAGGCTCGGTAGCGTCGTCAGCTCGCCGGCGCGGCCCGCGAACAGGCCTTCGCGTAGCAGCGTGGTGATCGTGCCGTCCAGCGCGGCGTCCACCTGGGCGGCGGCCCCGGTGAGTCGTCGCTGGCCCTCGCTGACCTCGATGACGACGGTGTCCGTTGTCTGAGCGGCGATCGGACCGGATGTGACCTGGAGTTGCACGAGTTGTTTCCCCTCAGTATCAGCGCGATGTCAGGCGATGCGGCGTTATCTGGAGCATAGCGGCGAGCGCGGAGCGCGTCCCGAGGTGGCGCGCCCTCGTCAGTCTGGGCCGTCAGCCGCCCGTGCCTATTGTCCCCTCGCGGTACCAGGCGACGCCGACGACCCCCGGCCCGAGCCGAGAGGCGGCGTGCCGGGTGAGCGGCGCGACGACCACTTCCTCCGGGTGCAGCGTGCGTTCCACCCACAGCGCCATCGCCTCCGCTGCTGCGGCGGCACCCGCGTGGTGCACGGCAACGCGCAGCGCGCCACCGCCCGATGTGCCCGAGCCGCCCTCCTGCACTTCGAGGGCGAAGCGCTCGCGCAGTCCGACCAGCGCAGCATCGCGCCGCCCGAAGCGCGCGACCACGTCGACGGTCGGCCCGGACAGTCGTACCAGTGCACGCGAGCCGAACAGCACGCCGGGCACCCCGCCGGAGACGCCCGCGAACGGCGGGTGCTCCAGCATCATCAATACGCGTGTCCGCCCGCGCACCGCGGCCGCCGCGCGCTCGGCGTCATCGAGGCTGCCACCGCTGCGGGCGACCACAGCCGCCGCGATCGCCTGCCAGCCGCCGCCCATGAGCGCCTCGCCGGTCGCGATGGCTAGGACGCCGGGTGTAGTGCTGGCCGCGGCCAACGCGGTCTCCGAGCCGCCGTACCCATCCCCGACGCCGAGGTACAACACTGCTGGGGCCAGTTCCCTCGCGCGCGCGAGGGCGGCAGTCGCCTCCTCGCCTTCCACCGGCGCGGCGGAGCGCCGGAGTTCCCGAGGCTCCTCCGCCGGGTCAAATGCGGCGGGGGCCAGCGGCGCCGTGAGGATGCCCAGATCCTCGCGGATGCGGTCCGGGACACACGCGTCGCCATCGACCAGGACTATTATCGCTTGTGCCATGCCCTACCCCTCCGGCGGCGATCCCCTCGGATTGCCAGCGTCTCATCGCTGTGCTAGCGTACTCGGCAGCGCACTTCAGCACAGCGGCGAAGACCGTGTGAAGGCGCATCGTCGACCCAGCACAGATATCGTGTGATAGACGCCATAGATATCGCCGGGATCGGCACCGAAGAGGCGTGGGAGTAGAGACGGAACAGCAGGTTCAGGGCGCACGGGCTGACCGGTCGTCCTTCTGCGAACACTATGCAGACACTTGAACAGAAGACCCAGATCATCGGCGATTTCGCACGGTTTCCCGGAGACACCGGGTCCCCGGAAGTGCAGGTTGCGCTCCTCACGGATCGCATCAAGTCGCTCACCGATCACCTGCGACAGCACCGTCACGACTTCGACACGCGCCGCGGGCTGCTTATGCTCGTTGGCCAGCGTCGCCGC
Organism: Chloroflexota bacterium; assembly: GCA_003670575.1. Taxonomy (GTDB): domain Bacteria; phylum Chloroflexota; class Dehalococcoidia; order UBA2979; family UBA2979; genus RH-chloro-G1. The sequence goes on along the minus strand of QWRD01000004.1, from coordinate 23,756 downwards.
CAGTTGCGGTACCTGAGCAACACGGACGTTGACCGGTACCACAGCCTGCTTGCCCGCCTCGGACTTCGTCGGTAGGCGCGGTTCGCGCTTGCCACTTGCGCCGGTTCGGCGCAGCACGCTCGCACCCCGCCCGTTCCCACCGGCAGAAGCCACGGGGAGCAGGACGGGACGCGATGCACGTCCACGGTCGCCCACAGCCGGCCGTACTGGGAGAGCCAGTACTCATCTCGCCGGCAGGGTCGCATTGGCCGAGGACGAGAACCGAGGACAGCATCCGCTTGTTCGGCTGTTCCCCGTCTGCATACCCCTCGCATTGCCGGGCAACACGTCCGGTCATATTCGTTCGCGATCGCGAACGCACCCAGGTGATCCTGGAACTGTGGTCCTGAGGAAGGCACGAATCAGTTGAGTCAAACACCCCGTACGTTCTCTTGCACGATCGAAGGTCAGACGCTGGAGGTAGGCACTGGCCTGCTGGCGCAGTCCGCCGATGGCTCCTGCACCATTCGCTTCGGCGACATGATGCTGTTGGCCACCGTCTGCGATGGCGATCCTCGGCCCGGCATCGACTTCTTCCCGCTCACTGTTGACTACGAAGAGCGCATGTACGCGATCGGCAAGATACCCGGCTCCTTCTTCCGCCGCGAGGGTCGTCCCGGCACGGAGGCCACGCTGGCCGCCCGCATGACCGACCGCCCGATTCGTCCCCTCTTCCCGAAGAGCTACCGCCGTGAGACGCAGGTCGTCCTGACGCTGCTGTCCTCCGACCGCCAGAACCCCGGCGACGCCTGGGGCACCACTGCGGCTTCCATCGTCCTCGGCATCTCGAAGATTCCGTTCAACGGGCCGGTCTCCTCGGTGCGCATCGCGCGCGTGGATGGCCAGTTCAAGGCGTTCCCGACGTACGAAGAGCTCGACGGCTCTGACCTCGACCTTACCGTCGCGGGCACCGAGCACTCCGTCGTGATGCTCGAGGCCGGCGCGAACGAGGTCGATGAGGCCACGATCATTGCCGCCATGGACTACGCGATGGGCGTGATCCAGCAGCTCAACGTCCTCCAGAAGGAGATCGTCGCCGCCATTGGTGACGAGAAGATGACCTACGAGCCGCTGAAGGGCATCGACCCCACGCTGGCGGCGCAGGTCGCCGGCGCGCTGCAGGGCCGCGACCAGCAGATGCTGGACGCCGTCGCCTCCGAGGGCTCGCGCGGCATCGACGCGCTGACCCGCGACGTGATGACTGCGTTGACCGCGCAGGGTGTCGCCGACCTCGACAGCAAGAGCGTCAGCGCGGCCATCGACGCGGCGGTGAAGCCGTTCGTGCGCAAGCGCATCATCGAAGAGAACAAGCGCCCCGATAACCGCGCCAACGACCAGATTCGCGAGCTGAGCGCCATGGTTGGCCTGCTGCCGCGTGCACACGGCACCGGCCTGTTCCAGCGCGGCCAGACGCAGGTGCTCACGGCTGCCACGCTTGGCCCCATGGCCGACCGCCAGCGGTTGGACAACGTCTCGCCGCAGGCGTTCAAGCGGTACATGCACCACTACAACTTCCTCCCGTTCTCAGTCGGCGAGGCGCGACCGCTGCGCGGCGCTGGTCGGCGCGAGATCGGTCACGGCATGTTGGGAGAGCGCGCCCTGGAGCCCGTGCTCCCGTCCGTCGAGGACTTCCCGTACACCCTGCGCTGCGTCTCCGACGTCCTGATGTCGAACGGTTCGACGTCGATGGCATCCGTCTGTGGCTCCACGTTGGCGCTGATGGACGCGGGCGTGCCGATCTCGGCACCGGTCGCGGGCATCGCGATGGGCCTGGTTACGGACGAGAGTGGCAACTACAAGGTGCTCACCGACATCGCGGGCATTGAAGACGCGTTCGGCGACATGGACTTCAAGGTCGCCGGGACTGCCAAGGGCATCACCGCGATGCAGATGGACATCAAGCTGCAGCGGCTCCCCGCTGGCCTGCTTGAGGCCGCACTGGAGCAGGCTCGCCTCGCGCGCCTGCGCATCCTCGAAGTGATCGTCGCCACGCTGGCTGCGCCGCGTGCCGAGCTCTCCCCGTACGCGCCGCGTACCGAGGTGATCAAGATCGACCGCGAGAAGATCGGCGCCGTGATCGGACCAGGTGGCCGTGTGATCCGCGGCATGGTGGAGGCGACCGGCGCGACCATTGACGTTGAGGACGACGGCACCGTGCGTGTCGGCGGCTCCGACCCGGAGGGCGTGCGCCGCGCCATCGACATGATCCGCGGCCTGACGAAGGAAGTCGTGGTTGGCGAGGTCTACGAGGGCCCCGTCACTCGCATCATGACCTTCGGCGCGTTCGTGGAAATTCTGCCCGGTAAGGAAGGCCTGGTTCACATCTCGGAGCTCGCGAACTATCGCGTGAACCGGGTGGAGGACGAGGTTCAGTCCGGCGACGTGGTGAAGGTACTGGTGGTCGAGGTGGACAACCTTGGCCGCATCAACCTCTCGCGCCGCGCGCTGCTCGAGGGTGGCGAGGGCGAAGGCCCGGTCGGCATGGCCGACGGTGGCGGACAGGGTGATGGGCCCAGCGATGAGCCCGAGGAATTCGAAGACCTGGACGAGGACGAGATCCCGCGCCGCCCGGCGCCCGGTGAGGCTGCGCCTCGGCCCACGATGAGTGGTACCCGTCCTGCGGGTGGCGGCGGTCGTGGACCGCGGCCCGGCGGCGGCGGTGGGTTCGGCAGCGGTGGTCGCCCCTCCGGCGGTGGTGGCGGCGGCTTCAACCGCGGCGGCCCCGGTGGTGGAGGCGGTGGCGGTGGTCGTCCCTCCGGCGGCGGCGGCGGCGGTGGCTTCAACCGCGGCGGCCCCGGTGGCGGCGGTGGTGGTGGCGGTCGCCCGTCCGGCGGCGGTGGCAACACCGGCGGCGGCGGTGGTGGCGGCTTCGGCAGCGGTGGTGGCTACGGTCGCCCCCGTCCCGCCGAGGGTGGCCAGCAGGGTGACGGCGAATCTCGTGGCGGAGGAGAGTCGCGCGGCGGTGGTGGCGACGATCGCCCCAGCGGCCCGCCGGCGCCGCGTCCGCCTGCAGGCGGTCGCCGCTGGTAGTCGCCAGCACGGCACACGCTGAGCGGTACCCAATCAGCGATACACTGCGCCCCGAGGATTCCTCGGGGCGCAGTTCATATCCGGCGGTAGGTGCTGATCGTGCTCGCCCGTGCAGGTGGGCCGAAGGAGGACAGCGATGATTCGCGTCGTGGTCAGTGGTAGCGGATCGATGGGCCACATCGTCGTCGAGGCGATCGAGGCGCAACCCGACATGGAAGTCGTCGGCATCATTGAGCCGCTGCTTCCCGGCACCGACTTCCGCTCCGCGGGCGGCACCGTCTACGGCGTGCACGCCGATCCCGCGACGCTGTTCGCCGCCACGCACCCGGATGTGGTGGTCGATTTCACCAACGCGCAGTACACCGCGACCCTTGTCGACGCCGCACTGGCCGCCGGGGTGCGCCCTGTGATCGGCACCTCTGGCGTCACGCCCGCAACTGTCGAGGCGTTGCGCTCCGGTTGCGCGACGCAGGGCATCGGCGCGGTGGTTGCACCGAACTTCGCGCTGGGCGCTGTCATCTTGATGCGGCTCTCCGAGATCGCCGCGCGCTTCTTCGACACCGCCGAGGTGATCGAGCTGCACCACGCCGGCAAGGTGGACTCGCCCTCCGGCACGGCGCTTGCGACCGCGCGGCTGATGCGTGCGGCGCGTGGCTCCGACTTCGACCACAACGTCTCCGACCTCGAACACCTGCCGCATGCGCGCGGTGCCGTCGAGGGTGGCGTCGGGCTGCACTCGGTGCGCTCGCCGGGCTTCGTCGCGGCGCAGGAGGTGATCTTCGGTGGCGCTGGCCAGACGCTGACGCTGCGCCACGACACCATCGGCCGCGAGTGCTACCAGCCCGGTATCGTGCTCGCCGTGCGCGAGGTCATGCAGCGCACCGGCCTCGTCGAGGGCCTCGACACGCTGATCGGTCTGACGTAGGCCCGGTGACGAACGTCGACGATCCGGACTTGGCGGCGCGCTTCAACCGGCGGATCGCCGAGACCTTCGCGAACGCGAGGCAGTTCGCCCCCCTGCCGCAGGCGCGTCACCTCCCGGCGCTCGGCCCCGAGGATGGACTGCCGCTGGCGCACTACACGCTCGCCAACCCGGTGGAGTCGCTGACGTTCCGCGAGCTCGTGGACTCGCAGTGCGAGGCGTACACCGTCGAGTATCTCGTGCTCCAGCCCCCGTTCGACGCGCTGTTCGACGCTGAGGAATTGGCGGTCGCGCGGCAGCGGCTTGGCCTCAAGCCCCCGGAACCCATCGAGCCTGTCGAGGTTGACCCGGCCGCGATCGCTGCGGCGCTGCGTGTGCGGCTGCTCGCGATCTACGACACCGCGGCCCGCGAGCTGTCGTACGACCCGGTGCACCTGCGCCGCCTGCTGACCGAGTGTGGGCCCGTGGACGCCGTGAAAGATGTGTTGGCGCGGCCCGCGCTGGCCGGCGTGCTCGGCGAGTACGTCGCACTCGGGCGTCGCGACCTCAGCATCGCGGCGCTGGTGCTGGAGTCGCCATTCACGCTGCTGTTCAGCCCGTGGGATCGCTCGCTCGCGCAGGCGCAGCTCATCGAGGGGTAGGAGGGGGGAGGCCCTCACCCCCAACCCCTCTCCCCGCCAAGTGGGGCGAGGGGAGTAAGACGCGCAGTGTCGGGTTCAGAACCCCTCGCCCAGGAACTGGGAGAGGGGCAGGGGTGAGGGCTCCCCTTGGCGCACCGGCCGCGCCGTGTATCATGAGCGGCACGATGCGATGCACCCCGGTCACTACCACGACCAGCAAGGTCACCAAGAAGCAGCGCTAACACGCGCCCCTGCGACGAGGGTCCCTGCCCTCGAACAGCAGGGGCCATCGGAGAGGGGCATGCCATGCCAAAGTCACAGCCGAACGTAGCCGTCATCGGTGCCACGGGCGCCGTGGGAGACGTGTTCCTGCGCGTCGCCGCGGAGCGCCGCTTCCCGCTCTCGCGGCTGCGGCTGCTCGCCACTGCGCGCTCTGCCGGCAAGCAACTGCACTACGGCGGCGAATCGATCACCGTTGAGGAGACGAACGAGGAGAATCTGCGCGGCGCGGACCTCGTGTTCTGCTCTGCGACCTCGGCGGCCTCGCGTGAGTGGGCGCCGTTCATCACCTCCCAGGGCGCGATTATGATCGACGACGGTTCCGCGTTCCGCATGCAGGCCAACGTCCCGCTGGTCATCCCCGAGGTGAACGCGGACGACCTGGCCTGGGAGGAAGGGATCATCTCGATCCCCAACTGCACCACCACTCCCCTCGCGATGGCGCTGCACGCGATGCGGCAGGTCGCGCCGCTGAAGCGCGTCACCGTCGCGACGTACCAAGCGACCTCTGGCACCGGCGCTGCCGCCGTCGAGGAGTTGCGCTCGCAGTTGCGCGCCTACGGGCGTGGCGAGCCGATTCCGGCGCCGTCCGTGTATCCGCACCAGATCGCGATGAACGTGATCCCGCAGGTCGATGTCTTCGGTGAGGACGGCTACACCGCCGAGGAAGCCAAGATGATGAACGAGACGCGCAAGATCCTGCACCTGCCGGAGCTGCCGTTCTCCGCGACCTGCGTGCGCGTCCCCACCGTGATCGGCCACGCCGAGGCGGTGCAGGTTGAGTTCAGCTCGGCGGCTGCGTTGAACGACATCCGCGAGGCGCTCTCGAAGCAGCCGGGTGTCGTAGTCATGGACGAGCCGTCGAAGTCGATCTACCCCACGCCGCTCAACTCGGAGGGCGACGACCGGGCATTCGTCGGTCGACTGCGCCTCGACCCGTCGGTGGAGTTCGGCCTCGCGTTCTGGGTCGCGACGGACAACCTGCGCAAGGGCGCGGCGACCAACGCCATCCAGATCGCCGAAGAGCTGATCAAGCGCGGTCGGCTCTAGGCGGCAGGGCCGCGACCGTGCTCCGTCTCCCCTCGCCCTCGGGGAGAGGGGCCGGGGGTGAGGGTGGCCTGGGTTCCGAGGTCGGGTCTTGCGCCCGCGCGCTACGATTTGCATCCAGCCTCGGAGCGTCGAGGCCGCAGGAGGTGTGCGATGGCTGACACGAGGGTGAACTTCGGGCGCGTGATGACGGCGATGGTGACTCCGTTCGCCGCGGACGGCTCCGTGGACTACGAGCAGGCTGGCGTGCTGGCGAGGATGCTGCTCGCCTCCGGCTCGGACGGCCTCGTGCTCACCGGCACCACCGGTGAGACGCCCACGCTGAGCATCGAGGAGCAGGTCGAGGTTTGGCGCGCTGTGCGCAAGGCAGTCGGTCCCGCGGCCACCATCATCGGCGGCGCCTCCACCAACTCCACGTCCGAGTCGCTGGAGATGGTGCGCGAGGGTGTCAGCGCCGGGATGTCCGGGCTGATGTTCACGGTGCCGTACTACAACAAGCCGCCGCAGGAGGGGCTGTACCGCCACTTCACCACGCTGGCGGCCGCGACCCCGCTGCCGTGCATCCTCTACAACATCCCCGGCCGCACCGCGCTGAACATGACCGCCGAGACCACGCTCCGGCTGGCGAACGACGTCCCGAACATCGTCGGGATCAAAGAGGCCGCCGGCGACCTGCCGCAGGCGAAGGCGATCTGTGACGCCGCCCCCGTCGGCTTCCGGCTCTGGTCCGGCGACGATGCGCTGACCCTCGACATTCTCGACCAGGGTGGGTGGGGCATCGTCTCCGTCGCGAGTCACCTCGTAGGCGTGCAGATTAGCGAGATGATCGCGGCCTACGTACGAGGCGATCTCGCCGGTGCGCGCACGATCGAGGCGCGGCTGATGCCGCTGTTCAACGTGATGTTCATCGAGACCAACCCGATCCCCGTGAAGTACGCGCTGAACCACGCCGGCATCCGCGTCGGCAGCCTCCGCCTCCCAATGATCGAGGCCTCGCCCGCTGCGCAGGCGCAGATCGACGCGGAGATGGCGAAGCACCGTTTGGACGTGCTCGCGGCCGTGTAGGGCGGTTCGCGTAATGCCGAGTCGTTCAGATCCGCCCGCCGGGGACATCGTCCAACGGACAGAGGGGACATTGCGACACGCGCAGGTCGAGCTTCGTGAGTTGTTGCTCTCAGTCGATCCTGAACTGTATGCCGCGCACTTCCGGAACGTAATCGTTCATGGTCGTTCCGTAACCTTCGTGCTTCAGCAGTTGCGATCTCGGGTTCATGGCTTCGACGCATGGTATGAGCCGTGGCAGCAAGAGATAAAAGAAGACGCACTGCTACGCTATTGTGTTGATGTTCGTAACGACATCCTCAAGAAGGGTGATACGCACGCTGGCGCGAACCTATACATCAGAAGCCTGAGCACGGATCAGATCGGGCCGTCGCCTGAGGGTGCGAAGAGTCTCTTTATCGGTGACCACCTTGGTGGGATTGGTTGGGACGTTGATCGAGGCGACGGTACAGCTGAGAAGGTCTACTGGAAGTTGCCGCGAGAGGTCGGTGAGGTTTGGTACACGTTCCGGGATGCCCCGCTAATCCATCTGGGGAAGGACATCACGGGCCTTTCGGCGGCGCAACTGCTCGACCTTTACCTTAAATACCTTGCGCGTCTCGTTGGTGAAGCTAGAAGAACGTTTGGTGTGGCATAGACGTCACCGCGCGCTGACCCACGCGGCCCAACGCATGCGCATGCGCGTGCGTGCGCGGTCGTACGCGATGTGGTCGCCGTAGTACCCGCCGAGCACGCCCGCGAACGTCCGGCCCGCGATCAGCAGGTACAGCCCGTACACAATCGTCGCTGGGAGCAGGTGTGCGCGCAGGTACGGGATGCCGAGCACGATCGCCAGTCCCGTCACGATTGCCAGCACGAACCCCGAGTACGCGAACGTCGTGACGATGCGGCTCTCGGTCTTGCGTTGCTCGCGCAGCATGTCGATGAGTTCGTCCGGGATCGCGTCGACGGGTGCGAGCGGCCCATCGGTGAGCGCGCCGCAATGTGGGCAGCGCGCCGAGTCGTGCGAGAGCGGCGTGTAGCAGTTGCCGCAGAACCGGCCGTGGTTTGGCAGGTCACCACGCGTCAGCGCGACGATGTGCTCCTCCAGCCGCTCGCTGAAGAGCGGGCAATCGTCGTCCGGGCGGTAGCGCTGCTCCTCGCTCACGCGTGCACCGCCTCGACTGCCGGGGCGAGCGGGGCGCGCGGGGTGAGCGAGGCGTGCAGTCGCGCCGCGAGGTCAGCGAACACCTGCCGACCCTCGGCGCGCCACTTCGCGGCGAGGCCGGAAGTCGATGGCATCACCCACACTTCGCTGTCCTCGCTGCCCGCGAGCGTCACCGGTTGGCGTCCCCATGCAGAGGCAGCGCGCATCCCCGGGAACACCTCGTCGAACGCGCGGCCGGCGGTGAAGCAGACCGCGCGAGGTGACGGTGACGCGGCCGCCATGCGCTCGCGAAACAGCGGGATGGCGTCCAGAAACTCAGCGCGTGTCACCTGCGTGCTGTCGGTGACCACGCGCTTCACCACATCGGTGAAGCCGATCCCGCACACCTCGGAGAGCCAGCGGTCGTCCGCCGGTTGTACCTCGCGCGGTGCGAGGCCGGACGCGGAGAGCAGCCGCCAGAACGCATTGCCGGGATGCGCGTAGTAGTGACCTCGGCGGGCGGACTGCTCTCCCGGATTGATGCCGACGAATACGACGTCGAGGCCGGGGCGAAGCAGGTCGGGCAGCGTCGGGAGTGCGGGGGCAGAGTGAGGTGCGCTCACGTCAGCGCAGCTCGCGCGCGCCCTCGCCCGTGAGCGCCACGCCGAGGAACAGGATGGCGACCGAGAGCAGCAGGATGAGCGTGGAGAACAGCAGCGAGGCACGGCGTGCGGCCTCCAACTCGCTCGGGTCGAGGTCGCCGCGCTCCACCGCCTCGGAGGCCGCGCGGATCCGTCGGCCGAACACCATGCCGTGCACGCCGATTAGCACGATGAGCGAAAGCAGCGCCACCATCTTCGCCAGAAAGATCGCGCCGAAGCCGTACGACATCATGTTGTCGCGGATCTCGGGCCCCACGCGTGCGGAGTTGAGCTGGTACATGCCGGTGATGATCAGACCGACGATCGAGGCTCCGGCCAGCATCCCGAACCGTTGCGTGACCACGCCCGTCACCTGGCGCCGCAGTCGCTCGTCCGTGATCAGCCAGGTGGATGGGATCACTGCGTAGAAGAGCAGCACCTGCGGCCCGACGAAGATCGCCGCGAGCAGTACGTGAATCCCGATGACGAATGTGTCCATCTGGGCGGCCTTTCCGAGTGCCGGCGCGCCGTTGCGCCGTGCGCTGCCAATCGCGCGCACGCACCGGCGTGCGCTGCGAATTACAGCAGCGCGCTACCGAAGATGTCGCGCGTGACGATTGCCTGGTCGCGCTCCGGACCGACGGAGATCATGTCCACCGGCACGCCGAGGATCTCCTCGATGCGGCGCACGTACTGTCGTGCTTCCGTGGGCAGGTCGCCGAGCTTGCGGACGTCGGTGATCTCGGTCTTCCAGCCGGGGAGCTCCTCGTACACCGGCTGCACGCGCGCGCTCGCGGCCAAGGAGGGCGGGAGCGCGTGGATGCGCTCGCCGTCGAGTTCGTACGCGACGCAGATCTTCACGCGGTCGAACTGCGCGAGCACATCGAGGCGGGTGAGCGCGACGGAGGTCAGTCCGTTCAGTCGCGCGGTCTGGCGCGCCAGCACACCATCGAACCAGCCGCAGCGGCGTGGTCGACCGGTGGTGGTGCCGTACTCGCCGGTGCCCTGCGCGATGCCGTGGTCGCGCAACGCGCTGCCGTCGGCGTCGAACAGCTCGGTCGGCATCGGGCCGTTGCCGACGCGCGTCTGGTACGCCTTGTACACGCCGACCACGCGCCGGATCGCTGTCGGCCCAAGCCCCACGCCGACGCATGCGCCCGCCGCCACCGATGACGGCACGGACGAGGTGACGTACGGGTACGTTCCGTGGTCGAGGTCGAGCAGCGAGCCCTGCGCGCCCTCCAGCAGTATCTGCTCGCCACGAGCGTGTGCGTCCTGCACGACAGTCGCCGTGTCGGTGATGTAGTGGCGCAAGCGCTCGCCGTACTCGCGGTACTCGTCGCGGATATCCTCGAAGCGCAGCGGGTCACCGTCGTACATCTTCGTGATCACGCGGTTCTTGTACTCGAGGATGAAGCGCACCTTCTCGTCGAACTCATCGGCGGCCAACAGGTCGCCGGTGCGCACGCCGAGCCGCGCGGTCTTGTCGATGAACGCCGGCCCGGTGCCTGTACCCGTTGTGCCGATCGCGTTCGCGCCGCGTGCCGCCTCGTCGAGCTTGTCGATCGCGACGTGCCACGGCATGACGACGTGTGCGCGGTCGCTGATCATGAGTTGGGAGGTGTCGACGCCGCGCTCCTCCAGCATCGTGATCTCACCGATCAGCGTCGTCGGCAGAATCGCCACACCGTTGCCGATGATGCAGGACTTGTTGCCGTAGAAGATGCCCGCGGGCACCAGGTGCAGCGCGAAGCGGCCGCGCTCGTTCACGATGGTGTGGCCGGCGTTGCTACCCGCCGAGTAGCGCGCGATCACCGTGCAGTTGCGTGCAAAGAAGTCGACGACCCGGCCCTTGCCTTCGTCGCCCCACTGTGCCCCGATCACTACGGTCGCTGGCATCGCGCGTCCCTACCCCGTCGCCGCCGGTGCTGACCGACTGGCTGGCGCCTTTCGCCCGTTGGCTGATGGCATCGAATGATTGGCTGAACTGACGTGGCCCCTGCTGGCGGCCTGCACGATGATACCAGTAGCCCCCGTACAGGGAGGCATCGCGTGGGGGATTGCCCGGTGTACCTTCGCTTGCTCGCCCTGGTCTGCTTCGCCTGTTTGGTGCCGACGCTTGCGTGTGGCGCGCAGCAGCGTACTCCACCGCCTCGTAGCCCGCTTGCCGACACTGCTGCGGCCTCGACCGGTCCAGGCGGCGCCACCCCGCCGCCATCGACGCCTCCCGCGGGCGCTTCCGTGGTCCCGGGCAGCGCCGCCCCGGCCGCCGGCGAGCGGGAGGCTGCCGCCGGACGCGCCACGGCGCTGCTCGCCGAGTGGCTGGCGATCCCGGAGCGATACCTCGCCTTGCTGGCTGTGGAGGCCGTGGCGTGGCCGGATGCCTGCCTGGGAATCACGCAGTCGGGGGTGGTCTGCGCCTCGGCGGTGACGCCCGGCTTCAAGGTGCTGCTGCGCGACCCGACCGGTGGGACGCACGCTGTGCACTCGGACGCCACCGGCAGCCGAGCGCGTTGGGCCGGCGAGGCGACGGTGCGGGGCGTGGTGGAGACTATCGATCAGGCGGCCCGGCGGCTCACCGTACGGGTGGCGGGTCAGCCCGGCGCGCCGCTGCAGTTGCGGCTCGTGCCCGGCTCCTCCGTGCGCGGCGGCACGGTGGACGCGCGCGTCATCCTCGCATTCGACCCCGCCTCCACCAGCGCCGGCGGCCCGGTGCTCGCCTGGCTCATCCCCGACCCGAACTGAGTTGGCAGCCCTCGACCGGGGCGATGCGGCGTCGAGGGTGATCTCATGACCGCCGACGTTCCGGTCACCACCGTTACCGAGGTGAAGCGCCGCCTCGACGGCTCCGCGCAGCGCTTCACGTGCGAACTCGTCTCGCGCACCCCGCGCCTGCTGGTCGCGCTCTACCGCTTCGAGGATGCACGAGGGCCGGTGGATTCCTACGGCCTGTTCTGGCCTCGACGTCCGTACCTCTGCTACGCGATGCAGCCACAGCGCGGCGGCCCTGCGGTGTTCCGCTTCGACGTGCTGCGCGACACGCGCGTCGCCTCGACCCTCTCCGGCACCGTCGAGGTCTCGTACACCGACCTGCTGCTCGACCTCTGGGTGAAGGCTGGCGTCCCGCGCTGGGAGGACGAAGACGAACTACGCGCCGCCATCGACGCGGGCCGCCTCTCCCCCGCCGACATCGCTCACATCGCCCGTGCCCGCGCCACCCTCGAGGCTGGCTACGCGCGCATCATCGCGGAGGTGCGGCAGGAGGTTTGGAGGTTGGGGCGCGCAACTTAGGCCGAAGGTTGGATCTCACCGGAAAATTCTGAAGGGCTGTTCGTTCAACGTCCCTTCCACTTTGGAACCATCACTCACATCGATTTGAAGAGTGCCGAGGTCGACCATCTTGTGATGGTTTGGGCAGAGCACCACAAGGTTTAACGCGACCGCACCGCCGCCCTTGGAAACCGGATCCAAATGAGCAACCTCGACGTATGTGGTCCCACCGCGCGTTGGGATGCTTGCGGTGCACCCCTCGAACTGGCAGGCGTATCCGGCTCTCTCCTTGAGGAAGCGAACGATCGGACGATCTCGGCGAATCATCGCCAAAACCAGTGCATGCTGATAAGGCCGCCCTTGCGTTGCCATCAGTGCCTCGATCTCACTGAGTCGCGCGGCAAAGTTAGCGGCGCTGACTTCCTCCTGCAGCACGCTGTCATGGTCCTTGCGCACCATCGGTAACGTTTCGACTGCCTCATGCAGCGATCCGCCAAAGTCACCCTCAGCATGATCGTGGTTCCGCCGGCAAGGCCCGCAGTAGTTCTCGATGCCGGCGAACGCCGTCGTTTCACGGGAGGGGGCATATCCGAAAACGTGCCAGTGATGGAAGACATGCTCGTTCGCATTCTCAGAACAGCAGCCACATGACTTGAATTCCGCACGAAACAGCTTGGCTCCCGGTGACTGCGCGGGATCACCTCTCCATTGAGAGTCCTTCAAGGACTGCATGCACTCCGGGCAAGCGGCATCCCCAGCAACCACGTTGTCCCCGCTCTCATCAAGGGTCGTTCCGTGATGGTACGGAATCGATGGACTGTGGACTTGCGGCATTGCAGTCGAGGAACACGTGTTCTATCGTCATCCGACGGTCATCCTCAACGGCAGAGGGGAGTTCCTTGTGGTCGTTAGCACGGCACCAACACCGCCACTTAAGTGGGCTGGCGGAAAGCGCTGGCTGGTGCCAATCGTCAAGAACCTGTACGGGAAACACCGCGATCGACGTCTCGTAGAGCCCCTGTGCGGTGGTCTCGCAATAGCGATGGGCCTCTCTCCCACCCGCATCCTCGCCAATGACGCGAATGAGCACGCGATGCATTTCTATCGATGGCTTCAGCGCGGATTGCGTGTCGCACTGCCGATGGAGAACAGCGAGGCGGCCTACTACACGAACCGTGATCGCTTCAACGAGTTGGTCAGGAGCGGGAAGGCGCGGAACCGAGAGGCCTCCGAGCTCTTCTACTACCTCAATCGCACCGGATATAACGGCCTTTGCCGCTTCAATCGCAGGGGCGAGTTCAATGTTCCGTTCGGACGTTATTCGAAAATCAACTATCGCGAGGAGTTCAGCGAATACCGGACTACATTCGCCAATTGGGAATTCACGACCGGCGACTTCGAGAGCGTTCTACTCACCCCGGACGACTTTGTCTACGCTGACCCACCGTACGACGTGCCATTCACTCAATACTCGCCTGGCGGCTTCGACTGGTCCGACCAGGTTCGCTTAGCATCTCTGCTGGCGCGTCACCCCGGCCCTGTCGTGCTGTCGAATCAAGCAACTCCCCGTATCGTCTCGCTGTACGAGTCGCTTGGTTACGATCTGACTTACCTAGACGCGCCGCGGCGGATTAGTTGCACTGGGGATCGCACGCCCGCGAAGGAAGTACTAGCCACGCGCAACGTCTAGTGCCTCAATTGACAACCTGTTCTAGCGGCACCCCCACCCTACTTCCCCACCCGCTCCCGCCGCGCAATCGCCTCGCCGAGCTCGACCACGGCGCGGGCGGCGCGCATGGTGCGGCGATCGACGAGGTGGGCGCCGATGACGCCGGAGGGCTGATCGGCGGCGCGCAGGCGCTCCCACTCGGCGAGGATGATGCGCGCGGTGTGGACCTCGCCGGCGCCGGGGGTGAAGAGGCGGGTGAAGCCCGTCGCCTCCGCCTCCGACGCGACTTGCACGCCCGCCGCGCCCAGCGCGTGCGCGCGGTTCGCGACCAGTGCGCGTGCGCCGGAGTCGGCGGTGGGCGCGGCGACGGTCCACGGCAGCCCGTGCGCCGCGCAGGTCAGTGCTACCTCGGCCATCGCGTGCTCCAGCAGTGGCATGTGCGAGGCGACCGCACCCGGCAGCCCTAGCTCGGCGGCCAGTGCGGAGACATCGAGCACCACGGCGCTGTGCCGGTCGATCGACTCCAGGATGCGGGGCAGCGCGCGGATGCCATCGGCGGAATCGAGTTCGGCGACTAGGCGCACGCTGCCAGGCTCGATCTCGCGGCGCATCTCCTGCTTGCGGATCAGCACGTCCAGGTCGCGTGCGTCCTGCGGGCGCTCGGCGCCGGCCAGCACCACCGCCGTCAGACCCGCGCGCACCATCGACATGATGTCGCCCTCGGTCTCGCCGGAGCGCGTGTCGGAGACGCGCGCATGCACCGGCCGCCCGGTGGCCGCGATCGCCAGCAGCGCGTGGTTGGCTGCTCGGCGAGCGTCGGCGCGCTGCGCGTAGGCCGCCGCGCTGGCGAGGTCGATGAGTACCGCGTCGGCGTTGCTGCCGCACGCGGTGTCGAGGCCGGGCGCGTCCAGCGCGTCCACGCGCAGGCTGGTCCGAATCGCGAGTGCGCTCATACAGTCACCTCTCCACTGATCTCTCGCCCCGCCTCGATGTCATCGAGGAAGCGCACTACTGCTGCTGACCACTCGTCAGGCCGCTGCGCCGAGCTGCCGTGTGTGCAGCCCGCGAGGCAGACCACCCGGCGCTGCGGCAGCCCCTCGGCCAGGCGCTGCACCGGCTCGGCGAGCCGTCTGTCGAGTTCACCGTATATCACCAGCGCCGGCATCCGCAGCGACGGCAGCGCCGGGGTCAGGTCCGGCCGCGCTGCCATGGCGAGGAACGCCGGGCCCAGGCCGTCGAGGTCGTACTCCAGCGGAACGATGCGCGGCGGCTCGTTAGCGTCGACCGGTCTGCGTGGGCCAGAGGGGCCGCTGTCGGAGAGGATCAGCGCGCGCGTCGACTCCGGGTAATCCACCGCGTACTGCAACGCGATCTGCCCACCGAACGACATCCCGCCGATGATCGCCGACTCCTCCGCGCCCGCATCTTTGAGCACCGCGCGCAGGTCGGCGGCGAACAGTGCCATCGAGTACGCCTCAGGGTCGCGCGGCAGGCTGGAGCGGCCGTGTCCGCGCGCGTCCCAGAGGATCAGTCGACGCGTGCGCGACAGCGGCTCCATCTGCGGCCACCACATATCGGTGGAGGCGCCGAAGCCGTGCGCGAGCACGATCGGCGGCCCCTCGTGCGCTGCCCCGTGCACCTCGTACGAGATCGAGACGCCGCCGGGGCGGGAGACAACAGGCACGAGGAGCGCCCCCTCGATCGGCTACGCGCCGAGGATGTTCGCGAGCTGGTCCTCGGACGCCGAGGGACCGACGACGGCCAGCGCGTACTGCCCGGGCCCGATCACGCGTGCGGCAACGCGCTGCACGTCGGCGGCAGTCACGGCGCGCAGGCTTGCGACCGTCTCCTCCGGGGCTTCGATGACGCCGTCCTGCAGCAGTTGTTCGCCGTACCGCTGGCTGTAGGACATCGCGGTCTCCAGCGAGAGTCGGAACGAGCCCGCGGCGTAGTCGATGGCGCGACGCAGTTCGTCCTCGCCCACCGGCTCGCCGACGATGCGTTGCAGTTGCGCCACGATGACCGTCAGCGCCTCTTCCTGCTGGGCGCGCGTCACGCCCGCGGAGATGCCGAACGCGCCGATGTCCTGGTAGCGCGCGACGCGCGAGCCCACCGAGTACGCGAGACCTCGGCGCTCACGCACCTCCTCGAACAGCCGCGAGGACATGCCTCGACCGAGGATCGTGTGCAGGATCTCCAGGGCGTATCGATCGGGATCGCGCCGCGCGAGGGCGTGCATCGAGAGCGCGATCTGTGTCTGCTCCGTCTCCCGCTGCTCCACGATCAGTCGCTCCGCTGGGAGCCCGTGTCGAGCGGACGGGAGCGTGTTGTCCTGGCCGCGCGGCATGTCGCGGAACAGCCGCTCCGCCGTCTCCACGACTGCGCTGTGTTCGACGTTCCCCGCAACGGAGAAGACGGAGTTGGCAGCTGAGTAGAAGCCGGTGACGTGGTCCGTGAAGTCGGCGCGTACCAACCCCTCGACGGTTTCGATTGAGCCCGCCACCGGCCAGCCGATGGGCTGGTCTCCGAACGTGGCGCGGCTGCTGAGTTCGCCGACCCACTGGCCGGGGTTGTCATGGCTGCGACGGATCTCCTGCTGCACCACGCTGCGCTCGCGGTCGATTTCCTCCGTGGCCAGCAGCGAGTTCAACATCATGTCGGCGATGACTGAGATGCCGGTCTGCGCCGCCTCGAACGGGACGTTGTTCCAGTAGCAGGTGAGTTCGTGGGAGGTGTAGGCGTTCAGGCTGCCCCCGGCCCCCTCGATCGCCTGGCTGATCAGTTGGGCGGTCGGCCGCTCGGTGGTCCCCTTGAACATCATGTGTTCGAGGTAGTGCGAGAGGCCGTTGGTGCGGGGCTGCTCTCCACGCGATCCGATCGCGGTGAAGAACGCCACCGCCGCGGCCTGCGCCGTCGGCAGCGAGGTAGTGAGCACGCGCAGCCCGTTCGGCAGCGTGGTGATCTCGGGTGTGATCGCCGGTGTGGCCGCCATCGGGAAGCCCCCTCTCGGGTGGTGTGTCTGGTGGTGCGAGGGTAGCGACGACCCCGTCGCTTTAACCGCACGAGGGTACGGGCCCACCCCTCGGCGCGGCAAGGTGGCGGGTGTGAGGCGGGAGCCCTTGCCAGCCGTTGACGCCGTGTCACGGCTGCACGAGGATTGGCGGTGTCCCCCTTCATCTCCCTGACCCAGGACGGCACTGACATGAGCCAACTGACATGACGAAGTACATCTTCGTGACCGGAGGCGTGGTCAGCTCCGTCGGCAAAGGCATTGTGACCGCCTCGGTGGGGCGCATCCTGAAGTCGCGCGGGCTGCGTGTCTCCATCCTGAAGCTCGACCCCTATATCAACGTCGACCCCGGCACGATGTCGCCCTACCAGCACGGCGAGGTGTACGTCACCGACGACGGCGCGGAGACCGACCTCGACCTCGGGCACTACGAGCGCTTCCTCGACGCCAACGTCACGCGCGCCAACTCCACCTCCACCGGGCAGGTGTACGAAGAGGTGATTCGCAAGGAGCGTCGCGGCGACTTCTTGGGCGGCACCATCCAGCCGATCCCGCACATCACGAATGAGATCAAGCGCCGCATCCGTGCCGCCGGTCAGGCGCTGGACGCCGACATTGTGCTTGTCGAGGTTGGCGGTACCGTCGGTGACATGGAAGGCCAGCCATTCCTGGAGGCTATCAGCCAGATGCGCTACGCGGCGCCGGCTGCTGACACGCTATCGATCCACGTGACGTTGCTGCCGTACCTCGGCGCGACACGCGAGCTCAAGACGAAGCCGACGCAGCACTCCGTGCGTGAGTTGCGCACCTTTGGTATCCAGCCGGACCTGATTGTGACCCGCTCCGACTTCCCGGTGCCGCGTTCATTGCGCGAGAAGATCTCGTTGTTCTGTAACGTCGATCTCAGCGCGGTGATCGCGCTGGAGACGGCCGACTCGATCTACGAGGTGCCGCTCTACCTTGAGGCCGCGGGCATCGAGGGCATCATCGAGCGCCAGATGGAGCTGCCGGCCGCACAGTCGGACCTCAGCGAGTGGCGATCGTTCGTGGAGCGCCTGCGATCGCCGGAGGCCGCAGTGCGCATCGCCATCGTCGGCAAGTACGTGGAACTGCATGACGCCTACCTTTCGATCAAGGAGGCGCTGATCCACGCCGGTGTGCATCACCGCGCGGCCGTCGACCTGGTCTGGGTGCACTCCGAGGATCTGGAAACTCGCACCGCCGAAGAAGTGATCGGCGAAGTGGACGGCATCCTGCTCTGCCCTGGCTTCGGTGACCGGGGACTGGAGGGCAAGATTGCTGCTGTGCGGTACGCACGGGAGCGCCTGATCCCATACCTCGGCGACTGCCTGGGGATGCAGATGCTGGTGACCGAGTTTGCGCGCAACGTCGCAGGGATGCCGGGCGCGAACACCACCGAAGCTGATCCGCGGACCCCGTTCCCGGTGATCTCGCTGCTATCGGAACAGCGCGGCGTCGAGGATCTCGGCGGGACGATGCGCCTCGGTGGCTACGAGTGCACGCTCGTTCCCGGTACGCGTGCGCACGCTGCCTACGACGGCGCTGACTCAGTTCGCGAGCGACATCGCCATCGGTACGAGGTGAACAACACGCTGCTGCCACAGCTGGAACAACACGGCATCATCGCCTCCGGCTGGTCGCCGGATCATCGGCTGGTGGAGATCATGGAGCTGCGCGATCACCCGTGGATGGTGGGTGCGCAGTTCCACCCGGAGTTCACCTCCCGCCCGGGCCGACCGAACCCGCTTTTTCGAGGGTTCATCGGTGCGGCGCTGGAGTACGCGAAGCGGCGCGCCACCACAGTGACAAGTTCGCCCGCCTGATGTTTCGCCTGCTGCACATCTTGGCGCTGTTCTGGATGCTCGCCGGCGTCGGTGCCGTGGTGGTGCCGATCTGGCGCGCGTGGCGCACGGAGGACCTTGAGACTCGCGCGCTGCTGCTCAGCGAGGCGCAGCGCAACGAGGCCGCATGGCTGCTGCCTGGCCTGATCGCCACGTGGTTCACTGGCTTCGCGCTGGCTACAGCGGCGAACTTGAACATCGTCGTCACGTGGTGGCTGCTCGCCAAAGAGATCATCTTCGCCATCGACACCTTTATCATCCTGCCGCTGATGGGAGTGGGGCTCCGCCGCGTGCGCATCCTGGCGCTGCAGGCGCAGAAGCAAGGCAAGATGACCGAGGAACTTCGCGACGCGTTGGCGGACAACGTCCCGGTGGTGTTCGGGACGATTCTCGCGGTCACGATGCCACTCGTGGCGTTCTTCGCGGTGGTCAAGCCGTTCTCGTAAGTCCGGCGCGGGATCACGCCTCGTCGCGTGGAGCGGCACTTGTCGTAATGTCGAACGACCTGCTAAAATCGCGACATCCACATTGCACGGCTGTCCCAATCACTCCCCACGGTCTGTCCGTGATTGCGAGCAGCGTGTAGCGCACGTAGCGTAAACACATACACATATGGCACGAGGTCCCTCTCGGGGTCGCCCTGCGGGCGCGGCTCCTGAACTTCCAAACGACGAATCCGAGCAGATCGAGCGCGACGACGAGCCACAGGCCCGTCCGTCACGTGCCGAAACGCGTCCGGACGCACGTACGGACGTGCGCGCCGATGGGCAACAAGACGCACGCGCCGATGGGCGACCAGATGGGCGACCAGATGGGCGCCAGGACGGGCGCGGTGGACGCTCCGATGGTCGCCACGACCGCGGCGAGCGAGGCAATGCCCCGCCCACGGTGAACATCGCAGAACTTGAGCGCCGACCGCGCGAAGAGTTGATCGACTACGCCATCTCGCTCGGCATCGACAACGCAGCGGCACTGCCTCGGCAGGAGCTTGTCTTCCGCGTGTTGCAGGATCAGGCAGAGCGCCAGGGGAACATCTTCTCCGGTGGCGTGCTCTCCCTCGTCGATGACGGCTTCGGGTTCCTGCGCGGCGAGCGCCTGATCCCCGGGCCGAACGATGTATACGTCTCGCAGACGCAGGTGCGCCGCTTCGGGCTGCGCAATGGCGACTACGTCACCGGCCAGGTGCGTCAGCCGAAGGACTCCGAGAAGTACTACGGGTTGCTGCGCGTCGAGGCGGTCAACGGCCTCGACCCCGAGGAAGCCAAGCGCCGCCCGTACTTCGAGAACCTCACGCCGATCTTCCCGAATCGTCAGCTCCACCTAGAGACGGACGCCGTGGAGATCGGCCAGCGCATCGTCGACCTGTTCGCGCCGATCGGTCGCGGGCAACGTGGGCTCATCGTCTCCCCGCCGAAGGCCGGCAAGACGATGCTGCTCAAGTCGATCGCGCACGGTATCAGCATGAACAACCCGGAGGTGCACCTGATGGTGCTCCTGATCGGCGAGCGCCCCGAGGAAGTCACCGACATGCAGCGCTCCGTGCGCGGCGAGGTGATCGCCTCTACGTTCGACGAGCCGGTCGAAGACCACACCCGCGTCGCCGAGGCCGCCATCGAGCGCGCCCGGCGGCTCGTCGAGGGTGGCACGGACGTCGTCATCTTGCTGGACTCCATCACGCGGTTGGCGCGCGCGTACAACCTCGCGATTCCGACCAGCGGTCGCACGCTCTCCGGCGGTATGGATCCGATCGCGCTCTACCCACCGAAGCGCTTCTTCGGCTCCGCCCGAAACACGGAGGAAGGCGGATCGCTGACGATCATCGCCACCTGCCTCGTGGAGACGGGCTCCCGCATGGACGACGTGATCTTCGAGGAGTTCAAGGGCACCGGTAACATGGAGCTCAGGCTCGACCGGCGGCTCGCGGAGAAGCGGGTCTACCCCGCGATCGACATCTTCGCTTCCTCCACCCGCCGCGAGGATCTGCTCTTCGACGAGGAGACGCTACGTCAGGTCTGGCTGCTGCGTCGCATGGCGGCGATGGTCGGCGACCAGGGCACGGACGCAACGGAGCGTGTCGTGGAGCGCCTCACCAAGACGAAGAACAACGGCGAGTTCCTGAACACGCTCAAGTCCGAGGTGATCTAGGGCGCTGGCTTCGGCTTGATATCGGACGGCCTCCCGGCGACCCGTTGCGCGGCGTCCGCCGCCTAGGCGTGGGGTGCGTTTCGCGTTCGACCGCGCGCGTGTGATGTCAAGCGAAGAATATTCGTATAACTACGCAAGCCTGGGCGTATCTTTGTAAAGAATCAGTAATCACAGTTGTGGGCATCCCGAGGTCATCTGGCCCGGAGCGCGTGGTAGGATCGGTCTCGGACACAACCATCGCTCACGCAGCGATTGACGGCGCCGCCGGTCCCCAGAGGATCGCCTGAGCAGCCGACGGATTCCAAAGGGGCTCGCTGATTTCAGAGCACGGAACCATCCGTCCGCCTGCACGTAGGCGTCACAGCCGGACACTGATCCGGGCGCAGCGCTATCCGAACGTGCTGGCGTCACCGTTCCACCTTCGGGCGTTTGTACACGGCGGCGTCGCGGCCGTGATCCTCGCCGCCACCATGCTCGGCGCGCAGTTCCCACGCATCGTTGTCGCTGGCACCGGCGCGGGCAGCGCGAGCGCCGTTCCGCTCCAGGTCGCCGCGCTCTCCCTGCCCGGACTTGCCGCATCCGCGCCCGCGGCGACAGTGACGAGGCTCGAGGCTGCGGCGATCCCGCTGACCGTTGTCTCCACATCCATTCGGCAAGACGCCGTGTTGCGCGCCTCCGACACCACGCAGCAGGCGATTACCGCGCTTGGTGCCCGGCAGGCGGCGACCAGCGCAGGCGCCGGAGTGGCTGGCAGCGGCACTGTCACCGCCGCACGCACCGCGGAGCAGCAGCCGCTGTTCTACCGCTACGAGGTACAGTCCGGCGACACCGTCTCCGGCATCGCCGTCCGCTTCGGCATCGATTCCAAGTACATCCTCTGGAACAACATCGACATCATCTCGGATCAGCACGCGCTCGCCGTCGGCAGCAAGCTGCAGGTGCCCAGCGTGGAGGGCATCCTCCACCAAGTGAAGGTGGGCGAGACGATCTCCGAGATTGCCTCCCAGTACGACGCGAAGGCGTCCGATGTGATCTCGTTCCCGGCGAACAGCCTGGCGAACAACCCGAATTTGCTGGTGGAAGGTTCAACCATCGTCGTTCCCGGCGGGAAAGTCGTCCCGCGCCTGGCGCCGGCGCTGCGCCCGCAGTTGGTGACGGCACTGCCCCCGACTACACCGGCAGCTGCCAGCGCGCCGAACGTTGCCAACCGTCCGCAATCGCGTGCCGGCTTCATCTGGCCGGTGGTGAACAACGTCACGTCCTACTACGGCCCGTCGCATCCGCTGGGTATCGACATCGAGGCGCCGTATGTGCCGGTCGCGGCCGCTCGCGCCGGACAGGTGGTCTTCGCCGGTGGCGATCCGTGTTGCTCCTACGGGCTCAACATCGTGATCCGCCACGACCAGGGATTCGAGACCCGCTACGCGCACCTCTCGCGCATTGCCGTGACGCTGGGCCAATTCGTCGAAGTGGGACAGAACATCGGGGTCAGCGGCACCACCGGTCGCGTGACCGGCCCGCACCTGCACTTCGAGGTGCTGCTGAACGGCGTCATCCAGAACCCGCTGTCCTACATGCCGTAGTGGCGGCGAACTGCGGATCGGCGCCCGACACGTTCGGATACAGAACCTAGAACATCGCAATTGGTCGCGTGGGCGAGTCCGCCGCGGGGTGCACGGCGCGTCATGCCGCGGCACGCTGGTGCTGTCGACTGCCAGCCCACCGGATCGATGGGTGCGCCTGCCCGCTAGCCGCGAGCCTCCAGCAGCACGATGCGCTGCTTCTCCGATGCGGCGCGAGCCTGCACGGTGAGTCTCGTCACCGCCGCCTCCGGCTCGATGCCGACGGCGGTGCGGAACGCCAGCAGCATGGCGTCCCATGCGCCCGGCTCTGCGGCGTAGCCCACCGGGATCGTGATGCCGGGTTCCAGTGCGCGTACGGTGCGGGCCGCCTCTTCCGGCGTCAGGCCATCCTCGCCGAGTGCGAGGATCAAGATGTCGGTGTTCGAGAGCAGTTCGGCTTCCTCGGCGGTCGGTTGTCGCCCGGATGCACCGAGGTGTGCCACCTGCAGCCCCTCGGCCTCCAGCACATACGCCGTGGCGCGCTCGCCCGGTACGCCCTCAGCAGCCGCACGCAGCGCGGTGCGAACGCCGAGGATTTGGACGCCCTGCACCTCGTACTCGCCGGGGCCGGTGATCACCAACGCCTGCGATCGCACGCCGGCGACGTAGTTGTGGCGCGGATCGTCATGACTGATGGTGACAATGTCGGCGGTTGGGCGGCCCATATCCAGGCCGCCATCGCGCTGATAGGGATCCAGTAGCACCGCTGCCGTGCGCGTCCGGACGCGCGTGCAAGCGTGGCCGAGCCATGTGATCTCCACGGGAACCTCCATACCGGTCGACCCCCGAGGGGCTGACTGCGGCCGGGGTGCTTGGGGCACCGGCGGGGCCTTCGATCCTATCCGGCGCCGGGGCGAGCCGCTACCGCGCTGGTGGCTCGCAGCTACGGCTCGCCGAGCGCTGCCTGCAGTTGCCGCAGCGTGCGATGGTGCAGCGTCTTCACGGCACCCTCGGTGCGGCCCATCTGCCGACCGATCTCCGCGTTCGTCAGCCCCTCGACGTACTTCAGCGCCAGCATGCGCTGGCGGTCCGTGCTCAGTGCGCGCACCGCCGCTCGCACCCGCTGAATCTGCTCGCTCGTCTCCAGGCTGGACTCCGGCCCCGGCGTGGAGGTCGCCACGTCCAGGGCGTCCTCGAGGGGCGCGGTGGGTGGGCGGCGACCACGCTCCCGATACCAGTTGGCCAGCAGGTTGTGGGCGATGGTCATCAGCCACGACCCGAAGTTCGAGCCCCCGCCGCGGTACCCGTCCAGGTGCGACAGCGCGTTCAGGAAGGTGCGCGAGGTGAGCTCCTCCGCATCCGATGGGCGACTGGTGCGGGCCAGCAGGTAGCGGTAGACGCGGTCGGCGTACGCCTCGTACAGCCGGGAGAACGCATCGCGGTCGTCCGCAGACCGAGGCTCCTCCGCAGGG
>QWRD01000036.1 GCA_003670575.1 Chloroflexota bacterium | reverse complement strand
GTACACCAATCGCCCATTGTCCACCGGGCGGAAGTTGATGTGCGCCATGTACATATACTCCAACTCCACCCGACGCAAATTAGTTACTTTCAAAGCAACATTGAAGAGCGCAGATCCAGCATACAACTTCACAAGTGGCTCAGCTAGATAGTTGTAATTCAATGCGGCAGTGTGCTGGTACTTTCCGCCCAGCCCTATGTAAGCCCCCTTGTTGTCGGAGCCAATCACTAAATGCGCGTGCGAATACGCGGCATTTGGCAATTCGCCGTGCAAAGAGTGTGTGTCGTTCTTGCCCGGCGCACCCATTGCTGTAAAGCCACAGTGCAAAAAGAAACCACCGTAGGTGCCCAAGTATGGCTGGTTCGGGCGCGGCTCCGGAAACACCGACTTCATTGTCAGGTTGCGGTTGCCAAACTCTGCCGACCAGATCTGCTGGCCCTGAAAGGGCAGCATTACCAGCGCACCCAACTCATTTTGCAATCTGACAGCGCATACACCTGTTGAAAACTGAAAAACGGAAGCGGCCAGTGGGCCTGCCTGCAGAAATGGTTTTTCTCTTT
Source organism: Chloroflexota bacterium (assembly GCA_003670575.1). GTDB lineage: Bacteria > Chloroflexota > Dehalococcoidia > UBA2979 > UBA2979 > RH-chloro-G1. The sequence continues at coordinate 5,098 of QWRD01000036.1, read as the reverse complement.
CGGTAAATAGGCCGGGGTATAGATCAATTCTCGTTTCAAAGTTGGTCATGGTACCAATTTTATTACAAATCGTTTTTCTTTCAATCAAACATAACCTGATCTAAAACGAGAGTCACACGATTCTCGCGGTACACCGGAAAGGCCATCGCGGGTCTAATTCACGCAAGAGAATCGGGGGAACTGACAAGCCGAGACTTGGTGATTTTCATCCACACGGGAGGCCTGCCGGCAAATTTTGCGTACCGGGATGCCATCCAAGCAATGAGCGAACCTAATTTACCATCCGCGGGTCATACTTGATGGCTTACCCGAAATAGCGCGCGTGCTGCAAACGACGAGCCGAGCGCGAACATAGCCAACCGCAGAACCGGGTAAGTTTTCGGTAGTATTTGGCCTACCGGGCCAGCGCCCCCAATACTGCCCAAGTAGACTACGGAGCGGCGCGGCGCGGCACACCGGATACCAGATCGCGCAGAGCCATCCCCGCAGCTCGAGGCAATAAACCCGCCTCCGCTGCTGGAAGTTCCAAAGTCGTCATTACTTCAGCAGCAGCAGCATGACCGACTCTGGCGGCAAGCCGACCACATCCCCGTTCTGAAACGCGGGCAGCGGTACTGCCTCAGCGTTGTGCGCAGCATCGAACAGGTAAGCCTGCACCAGTTTCAGGCTGTCACCTCCATGAATTTGCAGCGGCAAACTCACCGGCGGCTCACCACGGTTTATAAGCATCAAGGTCAAGCCGCCATCCGGCTGCTTTGCGGCCAGCAGCGAAACATACTGCGCCGGCGAAAACGAAAACACCAGCTGATTTCCAAACCGGCGATACATCTGATAAACGTAATAGCTGGGCCGCAAATTGTACGAATCCATCAGACCATGTCCCGCTGTGCGGGACTTCAACATCCAGTATGTAATTATTTCCGGGCGCTGCTTAATCAAACGCCCCAGCACATCGGCCAGCCAGATGCCATTATAAAAACTGTCCGGCGATGTCTTCCCGCCCGCAGCGTTGGAGGTGTGCGAGTTGAACTCGGTAAGCCCAACCCGTTTGTCTGCACCGGTCGCCTCTCGAATAAATTTATGGAGGTTGGGAATAATACGATCCCATTCGGGGGTGTTGTCGCGCAGCATAGCCTTGGAAGGATAAGGACAAGTCTGGCACCGGAAATCTACCGGGAAGGGGTAGCGATGGACGGTAACAATATCCACCAGATCCGCATTCGTCTTGAGAAAAGCTGCCAAGTAATCCCGGGCCTGATCTTCCTGCGGCACGGGCACGGGGTCGCCAACAAACTGATGTATGTCCGGGCCGGTCAGGATAATTGTGGGGTCTACCGCGCGCATTGCAAGCGCGAACTCACGCCATTCATTTGCATAGCGCGCCGGGTTCCAGTTTGCAAACTCCTGATAAAACAGGCTGGGCTCATTGCCGATGCTCCAATACCGGACACCATAACGCTTGCCGGTGTTGGTATAGGTAACTAACTGCGCCGCCTGAGCCGGCGTGCTGCCCGCCATGCGCACCGTGATGCTTGGCTCCGCGGCCATGATATTGCGGGCCACCGCAATATAGTTGTCCACGTAGCTCGGGCGGATGTCGTTGTGATCACCCCAGCTGCCCCCCGGCCACCGCAAAAATGTGATCCCGGAATCCGCTGCCGGCTTGATATTTCCAGCGCCTAGGTCTGACCATGGACCGTGGTTGACGCCCAGAACATATTTACTGATATCGCCCAGCACCTGGGTTGGGTCCACCCACAATACATCGGGTGGCACAACAGTCGCCGTGGCAATGGCCACTGTAGCTGTTGCGGCCGGAGGTGGCGTATGTTTAATTTCAGGCGCACTAGAGCTGGGGGCGCGGCAACCAGCCACTCCAATCAGAACTAGTGCCACAACACAGCGCTCTGCTCCGCGCCATGCCAAGACTAAAAAGCGGTCACTTTTCCACACCAGTAATTACAATGCCGTGTATGAAGAAGCGTTGCGCCAGGAAAAAGAGCCCCAGTGGCAAAATAATTGCCATCAGCGCGCCGGCCTGAATAAGCTGCGGTTGTGATCCATAAATGCCATTAAAAATGGGCAGGGCGACGGAGATCGGCCACGCCTGCCGATTGGTGGACAGATAGATTAGCGGGCCAAAATAATCGTTCCACGCAAACACAATATGAAAGACCGTGATTGCCACCAGTGCCGGATAGGACTGCGGGATGATGACCGACCAGAGAATTCGCAGTGGCCCAGCCCCGTCCATCATGGCAGCCTCGTCCAGTTCGCGCGGCAGCGTCATAAAATACTGGCGCAGCAAAAACACATCATAGGCATTGGCGAAAAACGAGGGCACAATCAGTGGCAGCCAAGTGCCTACCCAGCCGATCTTTTGGAAAAATGTGTAGGTTGGAATAAGCGTAACAAAGCCCGGCAGAAAAATAGTCGATATTAAGACCGTGAAGAGAAAATCACGGCCCGGAAACCGGAAGCGCGAAAACCCGAATGCCACCAGCGTGCAGGAAAACAAAACGCCAATTTCGGTCATGATGGCGTAGTAAGTGGTGTTCCACATCAACCGCGGATAATTCAGCGTCTTCCAGACTTCAGTGTAGTTTTCCCATGCGGCCGCCCAAACCCACGGCCGGTCCAGGGCCCGCCAAGATACCTTGCAAATAATCTCGCCGCCCCCCAAGTTCTCCGGGTCCACGAAGGTGGTTTGCTGCCGGCCTTTCTTGACCGCTGCGAGATTCTTGATAGCGGTGTCATTCGCGTCAAAGCCAGAACAGGTTGAGACAGGCACTTTGTAGATTTCAGCCTTGGCGCCGTTGTAGTCAAAGCTTGCCGCTTTGGCCGGCCATATCGGCGAGCCGAGCGCCGAAATCTGCCCTGAAGTTTTCAGGGAAGTAAATACCATAAATGCAAACGGCGCCAGGTAAAAGACCAGAATCGCAAGACTCAGCCCGGTGATGTAGGTGGCGTTTAATCCCCGTGTTAAATTACGGATGGTACGGCGGTTCATGCGCTGCACTCCTTCTACCGGGCCTCGCCGGAATAATGCACCCAGTACTTTGCAGTGCTAAAAAGCAATACAGTCACAAGCAGCACCATCAGAAAGAGAAACCAGGCCAGCGTTGAGCCGTATGACATATCCTGATATGTAAAAAAAGTTTTATATAAATACAGGTTGTAAAAAAATGTGTGGCCGCCGGGCCGGCCAGTTCCCTGATTGACGACAAGCGGAACTTGGAAGTACTGGAACAGCCCCACAATGCTGAGCACAACATTGTAAAAAATCACGGGTGAGATCATTGGAAAGGACACGTTCCAGAAAGTCTGCCAGCCATTCGCCCCGTCGGTCTTGGCGGCGTCATACAACTCGGTGGGGACGCCTTGCAAGCCCGCCAGCATGATGAGCATGGCATTGCCAACACCCCAGATGCCCATCAGTACATATGCCGGGTAAACCCAGCTGACATCATTTGCCCACAGCGGCACATTTTCCTTCGCCATCCCGAAGTACATGAGGGTCCGGTTTATCCATCCGCTCTCGGGGTTTAGCATGCCGCCCCACAGATAGATAGCCGCCACGAACGGCACTATATAAGGCATATAAAACAAAGTGCGGAATAACATTTGCCCTTTGAGGTGCGGGCTATTCATCAGCAATGCCAGTATCAGCGGGACTATGATCCCGATTGGGAGTGCCAGCAAGCCAAACCGCACCGTGACCCAGAAAGAGCCGGGCGTGGCACCAGTGCTCCAGACCAGCGGGTCTTTCACCAATCGCATATAGTTTTCAATACCCGCGAAATCGGGGGTACTAAGAATTCCGTCTGTGATTTTTAAATTGAGAAAACTGAAAAACAACGTGGCTACCATTGGCAGAAAGGTAAAGGCGAAAAAGCCAAAGATCCATATCGAGATAAACAGCAGGCCGTGCTGCATCTCGCGCCGCGCCAGCGGCGAAAGGTTTCTAAAAGCGGCCAGAGTTGGAAGCCGGGGCAGTTTATTCAGTTGCTCGAGCATTGGGACCTCCGGTTATCTGCGGGCAGGCTGGCAAGCAAGCCAGCCTGCCCGCAATTCGAGAGATTTACTTCTCGTTGTAAATGGTGTTCAGGTCGTCCACCATTTTCTTGTATTCCCCGTCAAAGTCAAGATCCGGGGTGTTGTTCATCAAGTCCATAAAGGTGCCCATGCGCGTGCTCGCCTTGATGGACTGCGGCAGGTACTGTTCTGAGCTGGGGGCATCCGGATAGGCAAGCCCCTGCACAAACACATCCCAGCTGGCTTTGGTTACATTCGGGTAGTCCTTGGCCTTGGCATCAAAAAATGCCTGGGTCTTGCGCGCCTCGGCCGGCATGGCACCATAGACTGGCAGCAGCTTGTCTGCGCCAGTGGTGACAAGATAAGCCAAAACCTCGAATGTTTCAGTGGGATACTTAGTGCCCTTCCATGCGCGGAAGGTGTCTGCATCAATGCGGCCGTGCACCTTGCCATCGGCACCCATGGGTTGAATGCCAACCTGCCAATCATTGCCAGCCTTGATGAAGTCACCCAAGCAGCAGGTATACCAAGTCTGGGTTAGCCCCATGGCAGCTTTCCCGGAAGCAAAGACGTTTCCGGCGCCAAACTCCGGCGAGCCAGCAAGCGGGCCGGTGGCAATATACGGGTTCTTGCCGTACATGCCATCGTAGTACCATTTGAAGCCTGCTTTCCAGCTATCCGGAATGGAAGAAGCAAACTTGCCGGCTGTTTCTCCGGAATAGATTTTGGCGGCACCACCATAAAAAGTGCCGACCGATTGCAGCGACTGCCAAACTGGTGCATATCCAACTTGCACAGTCTTGGCGGAATTGAACCCGGCTTGTGTTGCGTCGTTGCCTGCTTCATCCACGGTCAGACGGCGGGCTATTTCGGTGACAACATCCCAAGTCCAGTCCACGCTCTTGCCGTCGAGCACATACTTCTCGCCGTACTTCTGGGGCGGGTAAGCCAGCCCGGCCTCATCAAACAAGCTTGGCACAAAGAAAATGCCGCCGGGGAACACAGCGAAGGGCAGGCCAATCTGGCCCTCTTCGGTCTGGTAAAACTTGATCAGCGCCGGGTC
>QWRD01000035.1 GCA_003670575.1 Chloroflexota bacterium | reverse complement strand
CTTTACCAAACTTAACTAATTCGTTGAATACCCATTTCACCCCATCGACGATGCCAGACCATTCCAAGAACGAACTGATAAGAGACCAAATCCACTTTACGAGCATCCAAAATATTCTGATAATGCCCCATACCGCAGTAAATAATGTCATCAGGTAACTCACCAAAATTGAGATTGCCCCAACAACTAATATTTCAATGATGGGCAAAATGTACAGCTTAAATAATTCCCACAATCCCCACAATATGTCTATGACAAAGCTGACAGCCGTCACTAGGGCGTTGAACATTTCCGCTACAGTTTCAAGCGCCGGTTTAACTGAGTTGTTATAAAAATCTACAACTTGGTCTTTGAGTAAGTAATATAAAGTGCCGATAATTGTAATAGCTGAACCGACAATAGTCATTATTACGTCCATCAAAAACCCAAATATTTTCATGAACAAATCCATAATCGCTGTGGCTAACCCATCAACATTCATAACAATGGCTGCGATAATAAGGATAATAAGTACGATTGCAATTCCCCAAGGTCCGATTAAGAATGCGGTCATACTTATCATGTACATTAGGCCGGCTGCCAGTTGTAGTAGGATGCCACCCAAAGTAATACCATTGAGAATAATCCACCCAATTATTTCTTTAGCAATCCGTACTACCCACGCCGCAATAGCTCGAATTGCTTCCGTAAGATGAGCCCATGCGCCTAATGCCAGCTTCCACAGCCAGCCAGCCAGCTCTATTGCATGTTCTTTTAACCACTTGAACGCAGTAATTAACGCTGATAATATCGCGTGATTAAGTTTATACAGTAAATCGGCGGCGTACTGAACGGCTTGGTAAACAAAATGCGCCGCCCAATAGAACACATTGTAAGCCTGTGTCGCTATCCATCCAATCGCAGCGGCAGTAGCCCTATACAGAGCACCTGCAAGAACTATAGCCTTCTGTGATATCCAGTAGACTGCTTCATAAGCGAGGTCTGCCGCGGCGCCCACTAAATTAGATGCCGCCGTCAATAACCATCCCGCCGCGGCGGCTAAAGACCGCACCAATGACTCTGCCCATTGCATCGCCGATTTAGAAGCGCCAAACAAAACTTCGGCAAGTAAATCTGCTGCACGTCCCGCTAGGTTTGCTACTGCTGACTGTATCCACGCCCACGCAGCCCAAAACACCTTAGTTGCTGCAGTCAGTGCCTGTTGTACTAATACTAGAGCATCATGCCCAATTTGCCATGCCAGTTCCATTGCACCATAAATTAAGTTGCCAAGATTTAACTCTACCCACGCATAGGCATTCCAAAACACTTTATTCAATGCCTTTAACTGGTCTAACGCAACCAAAGCAGCATCCCTAACTGCCGCTCCAGCAAGCACTATGCTGCCCCACACCGTATCTACGGCAAAAGCTTGAATCCAGCCCCACGCAGCCCAAAACGACTTGGATACTGCTTTGGCAATGTCCGCCAATTGTATGCGGATGTTAGCAAGTTGCGTTGAGACCCATTCTTGTGCTTGCCAGAAAAGAAGCCGCACGTGGTCTAAAGACCTGTACCCGTCTAGCGTCCTGTATTGGGCTGATTTAGCCCATACATCTTTCCAGCCCATTGTAAGTTTAGTGGCGTAAAAAGTTTGTAAACTTGCGAGGGAAAAGGTGTTTGTTGCAAACTCCTTGACAGCAAGTGCTGCCTTTTGCGCTCCCTGCCAAACCAGAGCTTTTACAGAAGTATAGGCATATGTCCAGAAGGCTTTGCCCATTTTTCCGAGAACCCCCATCAAGGCTTTTCCAGTAAATCCACCAGTAATTTTGTTAAGTATAAAAAACGCAGTGCCTACCTTGCCCACTGTGACAATAAGGGCTAAAAATGCGTCGTGGTGCTTGTAAATAAATTCTGTGGTTTTTATAAAACCGCTCTTTAGTAATGCCAGCACACTTAGTAAATCTTGTATTTTTAGCCAAACAAACTCAACGGCAACAGCAACTGCGCTGCCAATTGAGTCGGCGAAACCATCGCCGCCAAACATTGTTTTCACAGCAGTCTTAATATGTCCAGCCCATGCCTTAATAAGGCTCTGTGCATCTGCAGAGCCAAACGGAACAGAGAACATACCCTTGATGTTGTCTTGGACTGCTTTGTACTGCGGATTTGAAGCCCCAAATTTGCCGCTCACTTCGGTTAAGTCAAAAGTTTCACCGAGCTTTTTAGCGCCCTCCCGCAGCGAATCGGCAATGCCGTCCACTATCTTCGGCGTATACCCAAACTTAAGCAGCAATGATTCTAAGCCGTCAATTGCCTTGTATAGCCCCAATGCCTCTGGTGTGAACTTGTCTGCAATAGTTTTTGTGTCGAATTTAGAAATGTAACCTTCAACTTTAACAAAACTGTCCTTCAGCCGCGCTTCATCTAAGCTTATTGGAATTAACCCCATCCATGTAGCAGCGCCCGTAATTAAGGTTGCAAGCTTTCCAAAAATATCTTGAACCTTTGTAAAAAATTTGTCGAACTGCTCTTTGGCAAAGTCTGTATCAACCTTGATTCCCAAAAACCAGTCTTTTATCGCTTGTAGTTGTGCTTTAACAAAATCTACGGCGGGTTTAGTTACCCCCTGTATGTCACCCCAATTTTTCTGCCACGCCACGGTAAGCAAGGCAATCACTGCCATAAGTAAATTCAACGGGTTTAACAATAGCATTACCCCGGTAATCACCGTTCTTATAGTTGACATGACCTGACCAATAGCAGCTAACCCCACCAAAGCCGAGAGCACATTCTTTATTACCCCAACAATTATGTCGAAGTTGTCGTATACAAATTTGACAACTCTTGCCACATTAGCCAAAACTGCGTTAAATGCATCGAACGCCGGTGTAACCGCACCCTGAAGAGTCCCGCCAGTTGACTTAAATAAACCCAAAACCTTTCCGAGTATTCCAAAAATGCTGGTGAATATAGTGTGTAGGCTTGAGCCGACCGGCATAATGTCCTCGTTGGCTTTCAGGAAGGCATCAGCCCACGGCATTGTTTTATTGTCGTCATTTAATTTTTTGAGCTGGTCGTTCATTTCCCCCATTACTACACCGGCGACGGCTAATTTACCCATCTCATCCCCATATTGTTTTGTGTTGTCCTCCATGATTTTCAACTGTCCAGCCATAGCCTTGTAGCGGTCGCTGTTTGTGCCCATCACTTTTGCTTCAGCTTCCATTTCAGCAACTAAATCTTTGTACATTTTGGATTGGTCTTCGCCCTTTAGCTTGGACGCATCCATTTGTCTGTTAACGCCACCCATTTGCATTTCCAACGCCTTCTGTTCCTTAGATAACTCGTCGTTAGCCAAGCCAAGGTCATTGGTTGCCTTTTTATTTTCCCCAATCTTAACTTTGTTCTCCGTGACCATAGCATTCAAAGCTTTGAACTCCACGCTGTTTTGCTTTCCGGCATCCCCCAATTTCCTTAGTTCAATTCCGTATTTCGCGTTGTCTTTCGCCAATTGGTCGTTTGTTTCGCCCATCAGTTTGATGGAATCGCTATTCTTCTTAAACTCCGTTGTGACAACGTTAGTCTCGGCTCCGAGTTTTGCTTGCGAAGTTGAAAGAGCTGCATAACTGTCACTCATTGTGATGCCGTTTTGCGTCAACACACCCATTGACTTGCCTAAGCCGTCAATTGTGCCCTGATGGTCTTTTATGGCAGTTTCCTGTTTGTCAATTCCGATTGCGCCCTTGCCCCCAATTAAAGATGCAAAAACTTCGAAGCGCTTAAAGACCGAGGTAAGCTGGTCGGCAAGTCCTTCAAACATCGGGATTAAACTTTTTGTCAAGCCAATGCTGAAACCACGGATTGACTCCAGCAATGTGCCGGAGGTAAACGGCTGCACAAACGCTTCCAGCAGCGGTTTGTAAAGTTTTAGCGGACCTTCAAATATCGCTGCCAGCCCAAGCTCCTTAATATCTTCGACGGCATTGTTCAACCCCACAAAGCTGTTGGCAATTTGGTCAAATGCCACCCCGTATTTGTCATCAATAAACTTGTTCAGGTTAGTGTTGAAGTCATCAAAGCTGACAGTGCCTTTGTGGATTTTCTCCGTCATTTCATTGGCGCTTACGCCAAACGCCTCACCCATGTCAGCCACGGAAATACCAGCCAAGTTCATCTGGCGCACTTGGCGCATCATGACCTTGCCGGTAGATTTCATTTCGCCCATCGCGTAAGCCAAGCGCGAAATGTGGTCGCCGCTACGTCCGGTGACAGTGGCAAACTTGGTAAGTTGTTCCGTTAAGGCACCCGATTCCTCCAGCGTCATTCCGAAGCCCTTCGCCATCTTTAGCGTGGCAATCGTGTCTTCGCGCTTGAACGGTGACTTCAGGGCGAGCCTTGTCATGCTGTCAATCATTTCGTTTGCCGGTCCCTGCGCCTGTCGGAACGCCTCCTTCACGTCCGTAATCGCGTCTCCCGCCGCGACCATTTTTGTACTACTAAATTCTTGTCCTGCTTTTCCCCTTAAGTTGTCAATCTCTACGCCCAAGTCGTGCATGGAATTGATATTTATTTGCAACTGTGCTTCCGCTGCTTTATACTCAACCGTGGATGTGCCAGTGTCCTTCCCCAACGCCTTCAATTTTTCACTAGCCTTAGCTACCCGCTCTTCAAAGACTGGATACTGTAATGATTTATCCCGCAGCGCCTTTTCTTCTTTGCCGGACAGGACTGTAAGTCCTTTGGTTATCTCAGCGACCTCTGTGCCGCGCATTTTTTCGACCGCAAACATGGCGGTGATGGATTGTGTGGAACGCTCAAAGTTTGCGACTGTTTTGAGCGCTTGACCGCCTGTGCTAAGTATCGATTTGCCGACATCGAGCAGAGCGCCACCAAGTGCCGTCCCAAGCGCAATCGACAGGGTACTAGACTGTGTGGCAAGCCCCCCCATACCGCTGCCCACGTTGCCTAAAGCGGTTGTGAAATTACCAAGCCCGCCTTCAGCTGTCTTAAGGGAGCTAAGAAAACTAGCTGTTCCATCAGCTACAAGTTCAACACCGACTGGGGTAGTCGCCATTTAAATAATCCTAGCCGCGCTTAATCGTTGCGGGCAGTTTTGCCAAAAACTGCAGCCGGACTTCCTGCATATGCTCTGCGAATGCGTTGGCTTCCAGTTCTGGATTCCCAGCCTTGTCGCTTAATTCTTTTTTGGATAAATAAGATTTTGTTTTGCGTTTGTCAGGTTTTCCATTCTCATCAAATACAGCACCGGACTTGTCGCTGCTCGACACAGTGGTATCGCCGTCCTCAACCTCCTCTGCATCCTCCTCCTCCTCGGCCTCCTCCGCCACTGCCTCCTCGGTGTCCGCCATCAGGCTGTCTATGCCGCGCTGCATTGCATCATTGGGGTCTTCGTCCATTGGAATTGCTGCGTCTGCAACTGGTGCCCCTTCACCTTCAAGTGGCGCAGCCCCTTCGCCTTCCGCCGCTGCCGTCTGAATTTCAGGCTTTATTTCCGCATAAGGGAAGGGGACGTCAGCCCGTTCGTTATCCCCGTAGACTTCGGTGACTGTCATATCCTTAGGCAGGAAATCGCGCGGCAGGTCTTTGGCATCCACGAGGAGCTGCAACCCCTGTTGCGGCGTGATAATTCCGGCTTGGATAATTGAGGCAATATAGTTTGCCCGTGCCGATGTGACTTCCTGCGCGGCGCGTTGGTCGCGGTAATCCTTCTCAATAAAGTAGAAATTTACATACTCGCCGAAAACAAATTCGTTGAGCATGTGGGTGAACGCCTGTCTCCACGCAACTGTAGCGCCCATGCCTTTTGCCTTCTCGTCCAGCACACGGCTTTGGGTG
>QWRD01000034.1 GCA_003670575.1 Chloroflexota bacterium | reverse complement strand
TTGCATGCACAATTTGGAAACCACTGTCGGGTAGTACATCCTTGCAATACGTACCATGTGCAGGCACAAAACTAAAATTTCCTTCGGATCTGAGAAATTGATCTTTCATAGTTTTATTTTACCAGCCTTCCAGTCCCCACAAGTTCTTGCGGACAATACCTTATTTCCAGCGTTTCGAATTGACCAGTGTTGCGCCTATTGAGTTGGCAATAATATGAGATTTCAGACTGCTCAGTGTTTAATCGGATATTTGTCGATGCAGAGTTTATAATTGTGCATGTAAGGACTTTAAATGTTCTGGGGAGTTTTCGTAAATGGACCAAACTTATGAAGAACTGCGTGGCCGAGTTGTAGTGGTAACCGGTGCAGCGCAGGGAATTGGCGCAGCTACCGCTCGCAAGCTGGGCGCAGTCGGCATGCATGTCATTGTCAACGATATCGAAGCGGGGCTTGGTGCGGAAGTGGCAGGCAGCGTTGTTGCACAGGGTGGTGTCGCCCAGTTTATTCTGGCAGATATGGAGCAACACTCGGGGATTGAGCGCCTCATTAGCGAAACTTTTAAGCTGTACGGTCGGGTGGACTGCGTGGTGCACTGTGCTTACTGGTCCGTAGCGAAGGATGTTGTAGCACTCAGTGAAACGGAGTGGGACAAAGGCATTGCGATTATGTTAAAGGCAGCATTCTTGCTCGGTAAATATGCATTTCCGCATATGGTAGCTGTGGGCGGCGGGGGAATGGTCAATATTTCAAGTGTCCATGGCTTTGGTGCGGTTCCACACTACCCGGTTTATGGCGCTGCGAAGGCGGGTCTGCTTAATCTCACCCGCCAAATGGCGGTCGACGGCGGACCGCATCGCATTCGTGTGAATGCAATCTGTCCTGGGTATATACAAACTCGGCCACTTCCCGCGGGGAAGCCATCGCCTGAATTAATGCACCTGTATCCGTTGCGTCGGCCAGGCCAGCCAGAGGAAATTGCCAATGCTGCACTTTTCTTATTGTCCGCACAAGCTAGTTTTATTACTGGCCATGCGTTAGTGGTTGATGGAGGATTGACAGCTATGCTTCAGGATGGCAGCACAGCGGGTTGGAGTGATGGCAAAGGCGCTTTCGGAGCACAGTACTGAGAGGGCCAGCACCTAATATATGCTGTTATTGAGTTCGATACTGCTGTTTTTGTAACATGTTTCCACCTCTAATGGCATAATCGGTAGCGTGGCCAGATTGGCTGGAGACAGCAGCTGGCATGCTGGGGACAAGCGCGGCCGGTGCCGGCAAAGTGCGGCGTGTCGGATCAAGTCCCCTTGAACGTGGTAATATTTGAGTTTGACGAGCTTATAACACTAAGCGGGTGGAGGGTTGAGGAAGGTCACTTGACGAGTGCGGGGAGCGACGGCTACAAAGAAAACATTTATATGCGCGCGAACCTGGTGACCGGTGCATTTTTGGAGCAGTTCGCGCAAGTTAATTCTCTATCTGGGTGATTGCGCCAAGTTTTTGGCTGGCGGGTGCTAGGAAATTAGACCGTGGCTTGGTTTATAATGAGCGCAGGGTGGCCCATCTAGTGCCCGTTATTGCAGTGGTGCGTTTACTCGCGAATATTGTGAGGCAGATGGTGGCAGAGAAAGTGATGCTCGCCATCACTCATTAAAGTCGAGACCCCGTGACTTTACTGTTAATCAGTCTGGTCATTGGTCCTTCGCGTGGCGATTTTGTGGCGCAGTGAAGTCGGGCGCCCTTAGTGCTGTAAAGGAGGTGCTTTACGTCTTAATTGAAAAGTGAAGCGTTCGATGTTTAGATGAATAGTTGGTTCTTGTTTAAGTTAAAAATAGGAGTAAATGAAATGTCAAAAAAGATAACAAGACGTGATTTCGTGAAGGCTAGTGCGGTGGGTAGCGGGGCTGTTTTATTGGCTGCATGTTCCCCCGCAATTGTTCCGCCAACCGCAGTACCGCCGACCGCAGTGCCGGCTGCACCGGCTATGGATCTGCCATTCCCAATGGACGCTTCGGCCGTGAATCCGCTCGGGATTGGGACGGAGCCGATTGACGGCGTATTCTTCTCTGGTGGTTTTGGCCATGATTACATTAATTATGCCGGAACATTGGTTGAAGGCGTGCATCCCGGCGTCAAGGTCTCGGTTAAGCCTATTCAGAAAGTATCTGAAGAGCTGCGGCCGCGCTTGGTCGAAGGTAATCCTCCAGATGTAATCGATAACTCCGGTGCGGGGTCATTCTCGACAACAGATTTGGTGAATGAAGGCCAGCTGGCGGACTTGGCTGCGCTTATGGATGCGCCTTCCTTTGACACACCCGGAGTCAAGTTCAAGGATACATTGTTCCCCGGGTCGCAAAGCAGTCTGGTCTACGACGGGAAACAAATGGGGGTCAACATTGCATACACAGTAAGTGCGATGTGGTACAGCAAGCCATGGCTGGAGAAGTCCGGCCATACGATACCCGCAACTTGGTCGGAATTTCTTGGTGTGCTCGATAAAATCAAGAAAGAGGGCAAAATGGCACCATGGACTTACCAAGGAAAGTACCCTTACTACATGTGGGGCATTGTTCTAAACCAGCTAATGTACAAGGCTGCCGGCACCAGTGCCATTATCGCGATCGACAATCTTGAGCCAAACGCATGGAAGAACCCGGACATTCTGCGTGCAACGCAGGATCTTTACGCTCTGTGGGACAAAGGTTACATTATGGAAGGCACTGCAGGCCTGACCCATACGGAGAGCCAGGCAGAGTGGCTGAATGGCAAGGCAGCTTTTCTTCCGTGCGGCACGTGGCTTGAAAACGAAATGAAGGACCAGACCCCGGCGGATTTCAAGATGACCGCGGCTGGTATTCCAGGATACGCTGATGGCAAGGGAGATAATAGCGCTGTTGCTGCCGGTGGTGGTGAGCCCTTTGTCGTGTTTGCAAAAGGCAAAAATGTGAAGGGTGGCATGGAGTTTCTGCGTGCCCAGCTCTCGCGCTCGTCCGCGAAGTGGTTTGCTGAGAATGTCAGCTCCATCATGCCGGTCAGCGGAGTAACTGACCTGAAAGCGACTGAGGGCGTGAAATCCGCAATTGCGGTTGTGGAGACGGCTGGCAAGAACATTATCGAGTTCAAGCTGCCAGACTGGTATTCCGAATTCGGCAAAGAAATTGAGCAGCGTACCGGGGAACTTCTAACCGGCGTAGTGAAACCCGAGGGGTTTGTCGATCTGATGCAAAAGAAGGCTGATGAAATCGCAGCCAACGCAGATATCAAGAAGTTTAAGCGAACCAGCTAGGCCACCAGTAAGTTGTTTTAGTCCACTTTTAGCTTTATTGGGGGCAGGCGGAGATGCAAAAACACCCTGCCCCCGATGCAACTCGTTTGAATGTGATGTGCAGCTCAACGGGATATCAGTCGTGAACAGTCGCAAGAATTTGTTCATTTTTTCTTATATGGCTCTGCCGGTATCTTTGTATTTTGTCTTTGTGCTAGTGCCCTATCTGGGTGCGATGGCAATTTCTCTTACGCGCTGGACTGGAACCAGCACGCTGGACGCAATTGAATTTCGGGGACTTCAGAGCTTTCAGCGCATATTGAGTGACGAAAAATTTTGGAGCGCGCTCAGCCACAACCTGCTCGTTCTGATTGTGATGCCGATTTGCACCCTTGCTTTGGCGCTGCTGTTCGCGGCTCTCTTTACCCAAGGCCTTAAGGGTGCCAAGTTTTTTCGAATTGTGTTCTTTTTCCCCCAAGTTATGTCCGTCGCGATTGTTGCTATTGTCTGGGGGTTTGTGTTTCACCCAACAATGGGAATACTGAATGGGGTTCTAAATCTTGTGGCTCAGGCTTTTGGTAGGGCCGGATCAAATTTTCCGTGGTTGGGAAACGTTAACACTGTGCTGCCCTCTGTTATTTCAGTCGCAATCTGGCAGGCCGTCGGCTTTTACATGGTTCTGTTTATCGCAGGTATGCAGGGAATTCCAGAAGAACTCTACGAGGTGTCTCGAATTGATGGCGCGAGTGCATGGGTGCAATTCTGGAGCATCACGATTCCACTTTTGTGGGAAACCATCCGGACTGCGGTCGTATTCCTTACAATTGCGGCGATGGATATGTACACCTATGTAACCATTCTTACCAATGGCAGTGGCGGCCCAAGCCGCGCGGCTGATGTACTTGCGACGTACATGTACCAACAGGCTTTTGGGGGTGGTAACAATTCCAACCCGTTTGGGTATGGCACGGCTATTGGTGTGGTATTGCTCCTGATCATTCTAATGCTTTCTGCTTTGGGCCTGCGTGTTACGCGGCGAGAGGTAAACGAGTATTAGGTTCTAAATCAAGACTCTCACATGAGACGTTGAACTTATGGCACCACCTACACCGCCAATTTCCAGTTACGTAAATTATTCCATTCCGGCGAAGAATGGTGCCTCGTGGTCGGCATTACTAAAAGTGTTCGCCTATGTTTTGCTGGTATTTTGGGCGGTTATCGTGGTTTACCCAATGGTTTGGTCACTAATTGCCGCCTTAAAAACCGATGCTGAAATCTTTCGGACGCCCTGGTCTATACCCGCCATTCTCCAGTTTGAGAATTTCGGCCGGGCATGGAAGAAGGCTCAGATTGGAGCCTACATCGGCAACACTTTTCTGGTCATAGTTCCTGCTATTTCTTTTACCCTGCTATTGTCGTCTATGGCGGCGTATGTGCTTGCGAGGTTTGAATTTACCGGCAAGCGCCTTCTCTCGACTATGTTTCTAATTGGAATGATGTTTCCGGTGTTTTTGGCTTTGGTTCCCTTGTATCTTGTAATGCGGTACATCAAGGAATTTACCGGAATTCCCATGCTGAACACCTTCCACGGCTTGATCGTCGTATATATTGCGTATTCTCTGTCTTGGACGATCTTCTTTATGACGGGTTTTTTCAAGACTCTTCCAAAAGAAATTGCCGAAGCCGCGATGATAGACGGCGCGAGCCATTCCCAAGTATTTTTTAGAGTTATGCTGCCGCTGTCGAAGCCGGGGCTAGTTTCTGCGGGGATTTTTAATTTTCTTGGCCAGTGGAATCAATTTATTTTGCCCACTGTGCTGATGAGCAACGCAAATGTAGAGGCTGGCCAGACTCGCTATGTAGTCTCACAGGGGCTGTATTATTTTCAAAATCAACAGATGTATCAGAGTGACTTTAGTGGTCTTTTTGCTGCGGTTGCAATAGTTACCCTGCCCACTTTGATCGTTTATTTGGTATTTCAGGATCGGATTGAAAAGGGTTTGACGGTTGGCGCTCTAAAGGGTTAATGACTCGGGTGGGGTGCTGGCCGTAGTTGCGATTCGAGATTACCTCGCTGAGTAATACGTTCATCGGAAGCTAAGCTGGAGGCGTCTCGGCCTGGTCTGCTCAGTTTGAATTACTAATTCTGGAGTTTAATCATGCAATATCAAGTTGAGCGCACGCATGGATGCCGTATTTCGGATGACTGGACGTTTCGCGGCCTTAAGACTGTAGTTCTGCAAAATGAAATTATCCGGGTTACCGTGTTGGTGGACAAAGGCGCCGACATTTATGAATTCATCCACAAGCCATCCGATACAGATTTTATGTGGCGGACGCCGTGGGGTGTGCGCAACGTGTCCAAATGGGTTCCGACAACTGGCTCGGCCGAGGGCCTGTGGCACGACGTGTATGAAGGTGGTTGGCAGACAATTGCACCAACCGCGGGCCCACCGTCCAACTACATGGGCGCTGAAATCGGGCAGCATAACGAGTCGGCGATCATGCCTTGGGATTGCCAGGTGTTGCAGGACACTCCCACACGAGTCTCGGCAAAGTTTTGGGTGCGCACATACCGCACCCCTTTTTACATAGAAAAAACGCTTTCGATTCAACAGGGTAGTCCGTGCTTGTTTATAGAAGAAACTGTGGTAAATGAGGCTGAGGAAGCAGCTGAGTGTGTTTGGGGGCAACACGTAGCGTTGGGTGGCCGGTTCCTTTCTCCGGCGTGCAGGTTGGATCTTCCAGATGCAAT
>QWRD01000033.1 GCA_003670575.1 Chloroflexota bacterium | reverse complement strand
GTGACTTCAAACGGTGGCCTAATTTGGGCAGTTTTTCAAAAATTGTGCGCACCGCCATCATCGTTTCGGCTTGTCAACCCCCTGAGATCCCAAAGAGCCATCATCATCACAAGGAGGAAAGTCATGAGATACCAATTGTCAAGCGGGTTATTTGGGCTACCGGGCAACGCAGCGTCAGTCGACTGGGCAGTGGTGAATCATTCACTGCATTCTGATGCCTTTACTGTCACAATTTCTCAAGGCGCTGTGAATATGTCCAAAACGGTGGTCCCGCCCGGTACATTGACCGAGACCCTTGAGCCAGGCTACGTGACCCATAACGCAAACTCGGTGGGTCCCAGCAGCCCCTTTGTGCCAGGGTTCTATTACGAAGTGGTGGTCGCAACCAATAGTCGGGCAGTCATGCCGACGGGCATGGTCTGGGCAGACCACGGTGGCACCATCATCCCCGGTACGACCATCCGGCCGGGTTGTTTTGTCAAAGTTGGTTGAGGTGGCTGTCTCTGAAATCATAGAAAGAATACAGGGCGCAGTGCTCTCTGGGATAAGGAGAAGTTATGAATCGCATTATCTTTCCGTTAAAAATGGGAATGAATGGGCAAGCTGTCGCCGATTTGCAGGATAGCCTGCGGCTCTTGTTGGAGAAAGGCATTATTCCCATGGACGATGCCGACCGGCAGGCATTTGCAGAGCGTCTACAGGCCGAACGCGCCGAGCAACGCTATGACGAAGGCAGTGCCAAACTGGTTGTCTTGTTTCAGGAGCAGCAACATCTGCCTACGAATGGTGATGTGGACGAAGCCACAGCCAAAGCACTCAACGACGCCATCGCGGCGCTGCAACTCCAACAACGCATTGTCCAGGGGCAGGTGCGCACCACAGATGGGCGACCGGTAATTGGTGTAGTCGTGCGGGCTTACAACAAAGGGTTGCGCAACGAGGCGCTGCTAGGTGAGACGCTCACCGCTCGTGAAGGTCACTATCGGATTACCTATGAAATCACCGGCGATGAAGTGGCGGCGATTTCATTGCTGGTGCGGGTTGTTGACCGCAACCAAGAGAACCCCGTCCTTTCGCCCATTCGCTTCAACACGCACATGACCGAGAGCGTTGATTTTTCCGTCAGCAACGACTATGGCGGACTGTCGGAAGTTGAGCAACTCCTCCAAGCGATCAAACCGTTATTGGGTGACCTTCGGCTCACCCAACTGCGCGAAGATGACGAGCAGCAGGAGATCAGCTATCTGGCTGGTCGGAGTGGCGTTGATCGCCAACAGCTTCAGGCATTGGTGCAAGCGGCACAGTTGGCGGAAGAGACAGCGCTACCAATCGAAGCGCTCTATAGTTTGGCACGCCAGAATCATGCCACCACGCTTGCGAGTTTGCTAGCACTGCGCCCGGAAGCCCTGCGCCAAACCCTTGATAGCGCAATTCGCCAGAACATCATTCCCATCGTTTCGCTTCCAGATGAGACGCTGCAAAGGCAACTCGATGAGCAGTTGATCAAGCAAACCTTTAAGCAACCGGCAGAAGCCGGCCGGCTTGCCATGGGCGATCTGGTGGCAACCGTTTTGCCTGCTGGTGAAAAACAACGAGCTTTCTTACTGGCTTACGCTCGCCATCAAGGCAGTGTGGATGAGTTCCTAACTGAGCATGATCTGCAAGCCTATGTGGATGGACCCGAGCAAGCCAATGCACTCAAGTTTACGCTAGAGATTGGTACGCTGACTCAGAACAACCGGGCGCTTGTTGAGCAGCTTCAACACAAGCAGCCGGCGGGCGCAGTCAATTCTTTGCGTGATTTGGCGGCTTACGG
The DNA here is from genome assembly GCA_003670575.1 of Chloroflexota bacterium. Classification (GTDB taxonomy): domain Bacteria; phylum Chloroflexota; class Dehalococcoidia; order UBA2979; family UBA2979; genus RH-chloro-G1. The sequence continues at coordinate 4,332 of QWRD01000033.1, read as the reverse complement.
CGCGCATGAATGGGAAGATCTGATTGGGGCAGCCGCCGATATCGCAACGCCCGCAGAAGAAGCCCTTCGCTTAGCGCAGACTATTGAAAACAAGTTTCCCACCGAGGTCATCGCCCATCGTCTGCTTCGGGCTGAAGAATCACCGACAGAGCCATTGCGGCTGTTCTTTGCGAACTTTTTGGAGTCGGAAATATCGTTTGATCTTTGCACGACGCACCTGCATGATTTTGTCCAGAAGCATCCAATTTTGTTGAAAGATGTAGCACCCGAAGAACATAAAAGCGTGATCGAACAACTTAAGCCCATCCAGCGCGTGCGCAAGCTGACCGCAAACGCGGCGCAGATGGATCGATTGCGTGCTGCTGGCATTCATTCTGCCGCTCAGATTGCCCGCATGGGGCGCAACGCGTTTGTCCAGCTCTATGCTGATGTCCGGGAGATGGATGCAGCGGCGGCAGCTTTGATCCATGAAAAAGCGCAGCATACGACCGCCGTGGCGTTGAATCTGCTCGCTGAATATCATGCTGCCTTCAATTCAACTCAGATGGCAGCTCTGCCTAACCCACTGCGCAAGATTGAGATCCCTGACTTGGAAGTCCTCTTTGGCTCGTTTGATCTGTGTGATTGTGCAGAGTGCCGCACCGTTCTAAGCCCGGCAGCATACCTAACCGATATCCTCCATTTTCTGGCTGATTGTAAGACCTTAGATGCAAACGGCAACATTATTGCCAACACTTCACCTCCCCAAACGCTCTTAGATCGCCGGCCCGATTTGGCGGAGATCGAACTGACCTGCCCAAACACCAACGTCCCTCTCCCTTATATCGATCTTGTCAATGAAGTGTTGGAAGATGCAATTGCGCCACGCAAATTTGAGATCATACCCTGGGCTGAACTTTGGACGGAACTGAACAACCGTATTCTATCACCCAGGCTGCGCCAGGCCTTTGCGCTGGCGGGTTTTCCACTTACGGCGGATGCGCTCATTTTAGCCTTACAACCAAAGGATCCAGCCAATGAATGGCGCATCAGCGACAAAGGCTGGCACTTTAACTTTAACTTTAACTTTAAGATGCAGCGGCAAAATGCGTCCGTCACTGTGCGCGCCTGGCCACAGACCGGTGGCTCGGCTCAGGATCTCAGTGCCCACCCAGAACATAACCACGCCCCTGCCTATGCCAAACTGCGCAAAGAGATATATCCCTGGAATTTACCCCTCGATCTCCCCTGGGAAGAGGTACGCAGCTACTTGGGCCAGCTTGGGGTGACGCGTCAAAATTTGTTACAGGCCTTCCATAAACCCGGAACAACCACCACTGCATCGGCACTGGCGGCTGAGGCATTAGCTCTCTCAACGGTTGAATGGCAGATAATTACGGGCGATTTGCAGGCACTGGGTCGCACCACCAGCGAACTCTGGGGGTGTCCAAAGACGCTGTCTGATGGTTGGATAGCTGAGATCAGTCCAGTCCGCTCGTTTTTAGGGCGCACGGGGCTCACCTATCAGGAACTGACCGACTTGCTCACCCTCAGGTATATTAACCATTACCGAACACTGGCGATTGATGTCAATCAAGAGATAAAAGACAGTGCGCGGAATAATCAGGACCCAACACTGCTGGCAACTTGTGATACGACCAAACTGCGGGTCACTGGGCTTACCCAAGAAAACCTACGGCGTATTCATGGTTTTGTGCGGTTATGGCGCAAACTAGGTTGGACAATGCGCGAAGTTGATCAGGCCATCTGCGCCTTGAGTACAGTGCAGATTGTCGACAACGAGCAGTTTGTCGACAGTAAGCAGTATCTGGTAGAGGCACGCAGCGCGATTGACGATTTACTCAATCGGCAGCCAAGCGCACCGGGCACTTTTGTCAAATTGGCCCAACTATTGGGTAACGCCATTGGGTTATGGGTTGCAAACCAGAAGCAACGTTTGGGGGAAGGCGCACTCGGACAGGTGCCGGTGGTGAGGCAACTGACATCTGCCCTGCTTGAACGTGAAGTACCTGTTGGAGACGATGATCGAGTCGAGTTGCGGCAACAACTGGATCATCTAACCGATATTGGCAAAAACATCGCAGCACAGCACCTTGCACTCCACAGTAGGGTAGACGAATGGGATTTAGAGCGTACTACGGTAATCGACTTGCTGAACTTACCCGGTCTAGATCCACGTAATGTGGGCCAGGAGTTAATCGATGGTTTGCTGTTTTTGTTAGAATCGCCTAAAGCCGATCCACCAGACGGCGACTTCTTGAGCACGCGGTTAAGGAATATTCCTGATATCCAAACCCGGCTGGAAGAGCTAATCACAACTACCATGAGCTATGTGCAACAAGACTTAATGGCAGTTCGTGATGCATTGCTGAAATTCAAGAAGGCAACCGCCTATTTGCTGGCAATGATCAGTGGCAAAGGGGTAGTGGATGAATGGAATTTGCGGCGCAATGCAGTGCTGGACTTGCTGCATACGGCACCGGATCTTGATCCGCTTTATGTAGGTAGCGAGCTAATCTCAAATTTAGAAGACTTGTTGAAATCCACTGCTGATGCCTATTCACCAGATATCGACTTTTTGGCTGAGCGGTTAGTTCAAATTCCTGAAATTCAAAAAACGCTGGATGGCCTACTGGCGACGATTATAAAGCCGTCAGTGCAAGCCTCTGTAATGGCAGTTCGTGAAGCGTTGCAGGAATTCAACAAGGTAACCTCCGATTTGTTCGAGATGAGCGTACGTCAGCGACTCTTTGAAGAGATCAATGCTCTTTGTGCTTCGTGTGCACAGGTACTAAACCAGCACAATCAACGTGCTGTGTTTACAGTGATCGATCAGGCGCATCAAGTAGCGGCGTCAACCATCATCGAACGCTGGAAATCCCTTTGTCCCCCCGGCGATGAAACACCTTCAGCCTTACTATCAACCATCAACAGCCTGGTGCAAACGTTGCGCACGTTGCTAGAAAATGCCGGTAGCAGTGAAGCAAGCACAAAAAACCTACTCGTGCTTGAGCAGTCACTCGCCATACGACCCACAGTTGCGGCAATTGGCAGATTGGCTTATTTGCTCCGTGAACAGGTCGGCTGCTTTGCCGAGTTGGCACAATCGGTGCGCGCTGACGACGAACTAATGCCGCGCTTTGCCAGCGCGCTCGCTGCACTGGCGCAGGAGATTGCCACTCAATTTAAGCAACAGGGGCTTGATCTCGATCTGTTTATCAATCTCAGCACACTCGCAGGGCTGATCAGCGAGATGACGGACAAAGAAATAACGCTTGCCAGCATCGCACGCGTGTTGCCAATCTTGCGTACCCTGGCAATGACCAACCTTGAAGAAAATAAGACCTGGCACGATGTAGATGTAGCTCAACTGCCCGAGTTGGTGGGCGAAGCGCAGGATTTGTCCGAGGTATTGCTAGAAACTTTTGCAGCAGTTGGCTTAGACGAAGAAGGCGTCAATCAACTAGGCGAATTGCAGCGTATGCTTACCCAGCAACTGCAAGTGGATGCGCCCGCCCAGCCACTGACTGTCATCATGCACGAGGAACGGTTGGTCAGTGCGCTCTGCGAAAAGCTACAAGGTAAGATCGTTGTGCATGAGTGGCTAGTCCCTGTATTAAATAATATGCTGCGAAAGGTGCTAAATAATACGGTCATCAACAGCGATCTGTTGGTGAAAGTAGCCCAGGTGCAGGAGTTTCATACAAATTATAAGCTGCCAGTGCCGCAGATCCTTGCCTGGTACGCACCCCTTGACACCTACCGCTACCCTGGTGATGAAGGCGCCCAGATGCCATCGTTGTATGAGCAGCTCTTCCAGAACCCAACCAGTCGGCAGCGTGATCCACAGACTGCAACGCTTTTCCGACTCAATACACTGCAAACAGAGGTGAAAAATGCAGACAGATTGTTGAGCGAAGCAGCCATCCGCGCGGCAGTGACCGCCTCACTCCGCATCAGCACAACAGAATTAGGACTACTGCTTGAGGGGCGCACGCTTCATCTGGCAGAGCAAGAGGTTGTAGTGATTCCACCGATTGTTAGTGCCGACAAACGCTTGACCCTGGCAAACTTGTCGCAGTTGTTCCGTTACGCCTCGCTGGCGCGCGCACTCAAGCTTTCGCTTAGCGATCTGCTCCGCATCCAGGCACTCAGTGGGATCGATCCTTTTACAGAAAAAAACGATAGCCGTTCAGCACAACTCACCTTTCGTGCGGCGCTTGAACAAATTCGCGGTTCGGGCTTCGCGCTGGATGAGCTGGAATACCTACTGCGCAATCTACAGTCTGCCACGGCACCCACCGCCGAGAATATCGTGCCTGTTCTGGAACG
>QWRD01000032.1 GCA_003670575.1 Chloroflexota bacterium | reverse complement strand
TCCCAAACTCCGCGCATCACCACCGCACCAAGATCTGTGAGCGGCATTACAACGATTTCATCCGGGGGCGTGCCGCCAAGCAAGCGCTCAGACATTGCAAGGCAGGTTTGCTGGTCAAAAATTGCCACGATGCGGTCCGGCAGCGGGTCTAGCGCCAGCATAAAATATTGCGTCTGATCCGGTACAACGTCAATGTGCTCCTCAAAATTGGTTTGTGACTGTCCGATAACTTTGCAGCGCACATCCGTGGAGAGGTAGCTGGGCAGGTTGTTGCGAATGCTCTCCGCCAGATCCTCGTGCACCAGCTCTATCGCGCGCATCTGGTCGCGGGTGAATCGCTCGGGCGAGCGGAAATCATAAACACGCGCCTCGCTGGCGCTGGGCTTTGCAGCCACCACTGGTTTGGCTGGTTTGCCAGAATTCAGCAGCGCGGTAATTTCAGCATCAGATAACATGGCTTTTACTGCACCACGAACTCGTTGAAGTACACATACATCACCAACTGCGTCGGCAGCATCTGGTTGATGCGATTGATTATTTCCTGACGCAGGCCCTCTTTGCCCTCGAGGGTATACACCTGCTCAAATGACTTGCTGGAGATAATCGAGATCACAAGGTCCTCGATCACAGGCTGCTTGGTGGCCATTTCTGTTTCAAAAAGGGCTTGCAGCTCCGCGCGCTGCTCCGTAGCCATGGTGTACCAGGCCGTGTCGTGCGGTGCAAACTCCAGCACGATACCCACTTTGAGGTAGCGCCGACCGCCCGGATCTGCCAGATTGATGACCTTTGTGCCAACATCAAAGAGCACGCCCTCGCCCGGAACCGGCAGTGCCGGTGGCACAGGCGGAGCATTCATATCCAGTTTTGGCTCCGCAGCCGCAGCCTCCACCGGATTGCCCTCCGCATCCACCGCAGCCTCCACCGGATTGCCCTCCGCATCCACCGCAGCCTCCACCGGATTGCCCTCCGCATCCACCGCAGCCTCCACCGGATTGCCCTCCGCATCCACCGCAGCTGCTGCAGCCGGCGCAGCTGCCGGCGGCCGCAACAACAAAATCACAATTACGGCCGCCATTCCCAAGAACACCAACGCGCCCACCGCTCCGCCAATGATCAGCAGCAGGTTTCGTTTCTTTGGGGGGGCTTCGCCTTCGCCTTCGCCTTCGACGGCCGCAGGCGCAGCCGGCTTTGCCTCTTTTTTAGTCATTTGTAGTTCCTTTAAATATGCGGAGGAGTAATGGCAGCGCTAATTCCCGCTGGCCGGCGGTGGCGGCGCGGCGCCTTCCGCACCGGCATCGGCGCCGCCGCCCTCGATCGGGTTAACCCCGCCTTTTGGTTGAGCCAACTCATTCACAATCATTATTTCCACGCGCCGGTTTAGTGCAACGCTCTCCGGGCTGTCGTTCGGCCGCAACGGGGAGAATTCCGCGCGCGCCTGCGCCTGCAGGCGCGCCGGGTCGACGCCGCCCACATCCACCAGATAGCGCACCACTGCCAGTGCCCGCGCAATACTTAAATCCCAGTTGGTTGGGTAGCGCGGGTCTGTCGGCGGAGCCGGGTCCGTGTGCCCCACAATGCGTACTTCATTCGGCACCGTGTTTAGAAACTCGGCGAGCTGCTTCATGGCGTCCAGTGTAGTGGGCTCAAGCTCGGCGCTGTTTTGCCGAAAGAGCAGTTTATCGTTGAAGGTCAGCAGTGTACCTTCGACCATCTGGTCGGCCTTCACCTGCCCCTCCAGCCCAGACTCCTTGAGCTTCTGGGTCAGCTCATCCGCGGCATCATACATGGGAGGTACTTTCGGCGGAAATTTATCAAGCACAATTGCAGCGGGCTGGCCCTCACCCAGGGGCATGGCACCGCTAATGCTAGCTTCCACCTTCTGCTTCACTTCAATGCCGCCAATTGTGCTTTGCAGCACTTTAGCCAGCTGCTCCATCTTCGAGACGTTCACAACCGCCAGGGCATACATCACCACAAAAAATACAAACAGCAGCGTCATGAAGTCGGCAAAGCTCACCAGCCAGGCGTCGCCGGCACCGCCGTGCGAAGCAGAGGAGGAGGATGATGAGGAGGAGGCCATGGTAAGACGAGTTCAGGTGCCCTAAGGCAGCTCCGGGATCTTTTCTGTGGAGCCCACCGCCCCAACCGACATGGTGGCCTTTTTTTCTATCGGATTTATGACCATGATTTCACTGCGCCGGTTCTTCTTTTTATGCTCTTCGCTGTCATTTGGAAACAGCGGCCTAAATTCAGACTGCGCCACGGCCACCAGGCGCTTGGGCTGAATAGAGCCCATCTCAATCAGCCAGCGCACAATTGTAACGGAGCGCGCACCAGACAACTCCCAGTTTGTCTCAAACTGCGCGGGGTCTGTGGCGGTGTTGTCAGTATGCCCGATCACGCGCACTTCTTTCTCGCTATTCTGCAAAAACTCAAGCATGGCTTGCAGGGCTTCCACCGCAGACGGCTCAAACTCCGCCGTACCAGGCTTGAATAGCAGTTTGTCGTTAAATGCCACGAGCGTGCTCTCGACATTCGCTTGCAGCGACACATCGCCGCTGACTCCGGCTTCCCGCAGCTGTGCGGCCATGTCGGAGAGCATGTCCACCGTCTCCGGCGGCCGCGGCGGCAGCTCCGCAATGATGATTGGCACGGGATTGCCTTTGTCCAGGGCACCCCCCAAGCTGATGGAAGGCGACACAACATCCAGCGACTTGAGGCCGGCCACCGCCCGCGAGAGATTCTCAACCACAAGCTTTAGCTTGGAGGTGTTTTCCGAAGACATTGAGAAGAGCACCACAAAAAACACAAACAGCAGCGTGATAAAGTCCGAGTAGCTGACCAGCCAGTTGCCGCCACGCGGGCTAGGTACCAGCTGCAGATGCGCCGCGGGGGAAAGCAGGCGCAGTGCCGGAAAGCGCAAGCGCCGCCCGTCTAAAAACACCACCCACAACGGGCGCAAGCTGCCCCAGCGCGTGAGCAAATGCCGGCGCAGGCGCGGGTACTCGCGTGCCACGCTTTGCAGCGCGCTCAGTACAGTCACCCCGGCCAGCGGGATTTCGCGATTGCCGCCGGCCAGCGCGCGCAGCGGGGCTGGTAGCGTTACAGTTGCCATGCAGGTTCGCCCGGTAAAAAGCCGCGGAAGCTTGTTACTAAGCCTCTTCCTTCGGCCGGCCGCCCTGTGCAACATAGGAGAGCAGTTTTTCCCTCAGCACCCGCGGGTTCTCGCCCGCCTGAATGCCCAGGATGCCGGCCAGGGCCATCATCCGGCCCTCAGCCTCGTGGTGATCCTTGTGAACTAATCCACTGCCCATCGGCAGAAAAAAACAATTAGCCAGCATAACGCCCCAGAGCGTGGCCAGAAACGCAACCCCAATCAAACCGCCGAGCTTCTCCGGCTGGTTCAAGTTCTTTAGCACCTCAATCAAGCCCATGACGGTGCCGATGATCCCCATCGTGGGTGCGTAAGCGCCAAATTTGTTGAAGAAGTCAATGCCCGCGTGATGGCGGGCCTGCATGTTGGCAGTATCCAGCCTCAGGACGCTCTCAATCGAGGAGGCATCCAGCCCATCCACCACCATAGACATTCCCTTTTGCAGAAACGGGTCGTGAATATCTTTGACCACCGCTTCCAGTGCCAGCACGCCATCCTTTCGGGCGGTATCGGCCATCGCCACAATCTCCTCAACCGTTTTCAAAGTGTCGTGCGATGGTGAAGTAAATGCCTGAATAAATAGTTTATGCATTCCAAAGCCCGTGCCCTTTGGCACGGACGCTATTGCCGCACCAATGCCGCCGCCAAGGGTGATCATGAAAGGCGTGATGTGAGAAAACAAAAAGAAAACGATGTGCGGCGACATACCGCCTTCAATGTACCCGGCCGCCATGAGCATTCCAAACGATAATCCGATCCCCACCACCATGGCTAAATTCATGAGCTTGCCTTCCTATAACTATTCGTTGATGTCCGTCTGGGCATCCAAAATGAAGCGCTCCATTGCGGTTGTCGCATCCCCGGAAAGGGGCTGATGCACATAGCGCTGGTACGTCAGAATAGCCTGAATCACGACATCGCGGGCCTCGCGGACCATAAAACGGTCCTGGTCGTTGAGCAGTGTGATGATGGTGTCTGGCGCCGCCTGTACGCTTTTGATGGCATTGGCATTAATAAACAACACAGAGCCGTCAAAGCGTGTTACCCGAATCATAGCGAGGTCAGTTTAGCACACGCATGAATCAGAGGCAAGTAAAGGCGCCCTTAAAGGCGCGTTAGCTGCAGCTAAAACAGGCTTAACCCGCCCGAATGCAGTAGCCATGCCCGGGCACAGTCACAATGTACTCCGGCACGGAAGGGTTCGGCTCGACCTTCTCGCGCAGGTTCTTTACGTGCACACGCACCAAGTCCGGCGAGCCCGCATCAAACGGGTAATCCCAAACATCATGCAGCAGCTTGGTGGGTGAAAACACCTCATCAGGGTGGCTCATCAAAAAGTACAGCAGGTCAAACTGCACTGGCGTTAGCATGATTTCAACGCCCTGCCGGCGGGCCGTGAAGGTCTTGCAATTCAGGGAGAGGTCGCGAATCAAAATCTGGTCTGCCGGCGCGGCTGCCGCGCCGGCTTTAGCGCCGGTGCCCCGCCGCAGGATGGCGCGAATGCGCAGCACCAGCTCATCCACATTGAACGGCTTGGTCAGGTAGTCATCAGCTCCGGCGCGCAAGCCGGTGATTTTGTCTTCATCGCCGCCGCGGGCGGTGAGGAACAGAATTGGCATCTCGCCCAGCAGCGGATCGCTGCGCACCTGCCGGCAGACTTCGAAACCATCCATGCCGGGCATCATCACATCCAGCACCATCATTTGCGGCCGGTGGCGGCGTGCCAGGTTCAGGCCCTCCACGCCACTGTTGGCAACCGAAACGCCAAAGTCATTGGAGCGCAGCGCGCGCTCGATGCTGCCCGCCACCAGCTGTTCATCGTCCACAACCAGCACGTTTTGTTTGTCAATGTTCATGCATGAGCTCCTTGGGCGTAATACTAGGCGGGCGCAAACGGCAGGTGCGTCAAAAACGCAGCGCCGGCTCCCTCGCTTGATTGTACAGTGATATAGCCGCCATGGCGTTGTGCAATGGTCTGGCAAACGGAGAGGCCCAGGCCTGTGCCGCCGCGGTCGGCTTTGGTTGTGTAGAAGGGCTCAAAGATCGCAGCCTGATCCGCGACGCTGATGCCCGGGCCGTTGTCTGAAATTTCCACTTCCACTGCCCGCCCGTCCGGCGTGCAGCGCGCAGCCACAGTTACGCGCGGCGCCTTGGTGTCCACCAGCGCGTCGCGGGCGTTCATCAGCAGGTTGATCCAAATCTCTTCCAGCTGCGACTCGATTGCCATCACCGGTGTGAGTTCCGCGTCGAGCTGCAGCTCCAGCTGCACGCCGCTGCGCTGCAGGTAGGAGCGCACCAGATCCAAGGCATCGCCCACAGTGCCGGTTACGCGCGTGGGCCGCATCACTTCTTCACCGGGGCGCGAGTAGTTGAGCAGGCGCTGCACCACGCGCTGCGCCTGCCAGCCCGCATGCTGGATGGCCAGCGCCGAGGCATGCGCCGGATGATCCGGCGCCACAGCGCGCAGCAGCAGTTGCGAGTCCGCAATCACGGTGGTGAGCGGATTGCTGATCTGGTGCGCAACGCCCGCGGCCATTTGGCCGATGGCGGAAAGCCGCGCGGCCTGCATTAGCTGCGCCTGCGCGGTGCGCGTGGCTTCCACGGACGCCTGCAGCCGCTGCAGCAGGCGCGCATTTTCAACTGCACCCGCAATGCGATCACAGGTGACGCGCACAAAGTTGCTTTCGTCGGCACTGAAGGTCTTGCGGCGCCGGTCGCCCAGCAGCAGCACACCCACCGGCCCGGAAGGCGCAGCCAGCGGCTCCGCCAGTGCAGCCTGCACCTGCTCGGCCGCCAGCCACGGCAGCATGGGGTCCGGCAGTGCCGCAGCGGTAGCAACCGCATCGGCTGCCTGTGGGTAGCGCGCTGCGCTGCCCCGGAACTCCGCCGAGAAGCCGTGCGCCGCACTTAAATACAAGCCGTTGTCCCGCTCGATGTAAATGGCGCCGCAATCCACCTGCAACGCAGCGAGCAGCTCATTCAAGGCCGCCTCCAGCACTTCCGGCAGCTCCAGCGAGCGGTTGATGGCCGCCGTCAACTGGCCGAGCGCCGAAACCTCGCGCTGGCGCGCCTGCTGCTGCTCCTCGATTTGCTTGCGCTGCGTGGTATCGCGCACAAAATATTGCAGCAGGCTTTGCTCGGTGTGCACCACGCGCTGCACACTCACCTCAACCGGAAAGCTGGTCCCGTCCGCGCG
>QWRD01000031.1 GCA_003670575.1 Chloroflexota bacterium | reverse complement strand
TTGGCCTATCCGGCGTTGGAACCGGCGGCGATGAAATCTTCCGCTTTTCTGGCCACCGCGAGGGGAATGATTTTGCGCAATCGGCGACCGCGCCGGAACTCGGACCAGTTTTTCAAAATCGACTCGGCGCTTCGACTGCCGGTTTTGGCGTGGTATTGAATGATCATGGGGTGCAGCCATTCGTAATCGACATAGGTGCAGTCGATCACGGTAACGCTTCGGGTGTGAAGTTTGGCGGATACCGTGTTATGGGGATCATAAACAAATAGTTCGCCGCCCGTCATACCCGAGCCGATTTCGTTTTCCAAGGGTCCAAGGATTATCACGCGACCGCGTGTTTGGTATTCACAGGCATATTTGCCGGCGGCCTCGGCAACAATGGTGGCGCCGGAGTTTCGAATACCAAGTCGATGCCCGGCGCAACCGCCGATAAAGATCTGCCCGCCGGTTGCTCCATAACCGACATTATTTCCCACAACGCTAAGGATTTCGTCCCCAAGGTTGGTGTTGGCATAATCCAATGTGACCGTTACGGTGCCCCCGGAAATTCCTTTGGCCACACCATCTTGAGCAAAGCCTTTGAGGTCCAGTTCCAAAGAGTTGATGTTCCAGGCGCCAAAACTTTGCCCAGCCTCACCCTCAAAACGGACCTTTAACCGACGGGAATGAGGCATTCCTTCTCGGCCATAAAGTTGGGCGATTAGGCCTGAGGCTGTCGCGCCGACCGAGCGGTCCGAGTTCTTGATTTTGAAAACCAGATCCGCACTGTTTGCGGTTTCGATAGCATCTCTGCCGGCATGGATGATCCGTTGGTTAAGGGTCATGGTATCCGTGCCTGGCGAGCAAACGCCGACATGAGCATCGGGGAAATGGCCCTCAAGACGAGACAGGGCCATGTCCGGGGCAATGAAGCGATGGACATCGACAAGGTCGGCGCGGCCGGGCAAGTTGTGACGGCGAATCAAAAGTTCGCTGCGGCCACACAACTCGGAGATGTGCCGGGCACCCAGCTTGGCCAGGAGACATCGGACTTCGGCGGCCAATCCGAGAAGGTAGGCTTTTGTGTGTTCCGGCTCACCCTTGTATTCACCTTGGGTTCCGGTGATGCCTGTGGGGCAGTTGGGGATGTGACAGCTTTTGCAAACGATACACCCAACCGAGACCATTAGGCCCTGACCAAGCGAGAATTCTTGCGCGCCCAACAGTGCGTATTTGATCACATCGACGCCGTTTTTGATACCCCCACCCACCCGTAGGATAACCTTGCGTCGAAGGCCGTTTACCACAAGGGCTTGGTGAGCCTCGGAGAGGCCCATTTCGCTGGGAAGCCCACAATGCTCCTTGGAAGAGACCATGGCGGCGCCAGTTCCGCCCCCAATCCCGTCAATTTCAATAATATCGGCCCCGGCCTTGGCAACGCCAACAGCAATGGTTCCGATGTTGTCCACCGCCACCAGTTTGACCGAAACAGGAATGCCCGGTTTGACGGCCTTAAGGTCGTATATAAGCTGTGCAAGGTCCTCAATGGAGTAGATATCGTGGTGGGGTGGCGGACTGATAAGGTCATTGCCCGGTTTGCCATAGCGGATTTCGGCGATCTCGCTGGTCACTTTCTTGCCCATGAGCTGCCCGCCTTCGCCGGGTTTTGCTCCCTGAGCCATTTTTATCTGGATCTCCTCGCCATTGATCAGATACTCGGCATCCACGCCAAAGCGGCCCGAGGCGACTTGGCGAATCCGGCTGCGGAGTCTGCTCTTGTTGACATCGCCGTTAAGGGTTAAGCCCGCGAGGTTCTGTTGGCGTTCGGCGCGGACGGTTTTCCAGATTTCGTGTTCGGACTTTGGTGGTATATCGTTGCGATAGCGCGCTTCGCCGCCCTCGCCGGAATTGCTTTTGCCGCCCAGATCATTTAGGGCCGCGGCGATGTCTTGATGCGAGGCCCGAGTAAGCGCCCCATGGCTCATGGCCGCGCCCCGTAGGTGGTTTTGAATCAGGTCAAGGCCATCTTGGACCTCTTCGATAGGGAGGGGATTCTCCGCTTCGGCCAAGTTGAATAAGTCCCTTAGGCAGGTGGGGGTGCGATCACTGACCATCTTGGAAAAGTCAGTGTATTCGTTCGAGATCGGATTCGCCAGCACTTGGGCTTGGGCGGAGATGTAGGCGGACTCGCCTCCCTCGTCGGATAATGCTTCCGGTGGTTTGGCCCCCGCCGCGCTACTCATGGGCAAGTTTGCCGCGCTGCCCGCCATGGCGGCTTTGCGCAGGGCCATGCGAACTTTCGCGTTGAAAGCCATGTAGTCGCGGTTTCGACCCAAAACCTGCATGTTTTCCGTACGGGCGAGGCGATACTTTGCGTCCTCAACGAGTTCTTTAAGACCGATTCCGCCAATTCGAGAGGGGAGATCTCCCAAGAAATCCATCAACTCTTGGCCAAAACCGACCGCTTCGAAAAGGAGGGCTCCACGGTACCCCTCGGCGGTGGTGATTCCCATTTTGGCAATGATCTTCTTAAAGGTGTCTTCCAAGGCGGCAAATAGGTTTTCAAGGCACTCTTTGGCGGAGAGGGTCCATTCCTGTTTGGTGTCGCCATCCTTAAAGGTCAAACCGTTTCGGATAAGCCTTAGCATGAGATAGGGGTGAACCGCATCGGCCCCAAATCCAACCAGACAGGCGATGTCGTGGCCTTCCTGTACATCGCCCGCTTGGACAACTAGGGAACAACGACCTCGAAGGCCTTGCTTGGACAAATAGCTGTGAACCGCACCCAAAGCTAAGATGCTGGGGATCGGGACGAGGCCATCTTCGAATGCCTCTTTGTCGGAAAGGCAAAGTACATTGAATCCCTCGTGAACCGCTCTTTCGGCTTCGCTTCGAAGTCGATGCAGGCTTTCCTTGAGGGATTCGACACCGCCTTCAATCGGGAATACGGCCGAGAGAGATTTGAAGCCAAGGATCTCTTGTCGACGGATTTCTTCCACAACCGCATCCGAGAGGACCGGCGTGGATAGTTCCATTTGCTTACAGGGCAAAACCTCGCCTTTGGGAACGATCAGGGGGCTTCGACCAAGGTAGCTGACCAAGGACATTGCCCCGCCTTCCCGGTAAGGGTCGATTGGCGGATTAGTGACCTCGGCAAAGGTTTGTTGGAGGTATTTGAACAGGGTCTGATGCTGCAACGAAAAAATCGTCAGCACCCGATCGAAACCCATTGAAGAGAGGGGTTCCTTTTTTAGTTTCGACATGTCCTTAACAAAGATTGCCCGTTCAAATTCCCAACCGTGCGCTTGGAGGAGGTGGTCCACCGTCCAGTTGCGCTTTTGCATCACATAATGGACCCGATCCTCGATGGGGGAGGCAAAGTCGAACGACTCGGGAACCAGAATTTGGTTGCGGTTAGTTTCGTGAAGGCTGAGTTCGGTTTCGGCCCGCACCTCCGCGCAAATGCGGGACATGAGCTGATAGCTATCAAGTCGTTCCCCGGTGGAAGTATCGAGGACGATCATTTGGCCGGGTTGAAGTTGGCCCGAGGCGGTGATGGTGCTTGTTTCAATGCCAAAAACACCCGATTCGGATGCTATGTAGAGCCAACCCCGTTGATCGGCACACCATCGAACCGGCCGTAGTCCCATGCGGTCCACCTGGCCGATAAGCATGGTTCCGTCGGTATTGATGAGCCCGGCGGGACCGTCCCAAGCACAGAGGCTGCCCATAGCTCGGCGGCCCCATGTGAAAAGGTCAACAGCTTCTTGGCCCCAGATGTCGGGTTCGCCTTCCCAGGCGGGGGGAATGGTGAGCCGGATTGCCCTTTCCAAACTCCAGTTTTTTTCCAACACAAGGTGCTCGGTCCACTCGTCCAAGCTCGCGGAATCGGACATCTGCGGCGTACAAATGTTGCCGCCGGGGGGCAGTGGGTCCATGCTTCGCGAATAGGCATAAACAGCGTTACGGTTAGTTTTAACGGTATTGATTTCACCGTTGTGACAACCGAACCGAAACGGTTGAGCGAGCGACCAATTGGGATAGGTATTGGTGGAATAGCGGCGATGAAAGATGGCGATTCCGACCTCAAATCGCGGGTGCGCTAGGTCGAGATAGAAATCCGCCAATTGATGGCTGGTAAAAAGACCCTTGTAGGAAACCAACTTGGTGGAAAGAGAGGGGACATAAATCCCAAAGTCCGAAAGGGTGGCCGCTTGGCGAATTGCCAGACGGCGGTTGTAAAGTTCTTTCTCGGCTATTGTTCCCTTTTTGCCAACTCGGGAAGGGGCAATCCGAAGGATTAAATGATCAATAGTGGGGGCACCGTCAAGGGCCTCTTTGGGAATGGCCAACGGATCAAAGGGGACAGGCCGCCAACCCACGATTTCGGCGAATCCATCCCTAGTAAGGATTTCTTCGATCAATTTGCGGGATCGGTCAAGGGTTTCGGGGTGTCTTTCCGAAAGGAAGAAAACCCCCACCGCCAAGGTGTCCTCCTCGGTCAGGTTAAGCCTTGTTCCGGCAATCCGAACGGCTTCTTCAAAGAAAAAGGCTTTGGGAAATTGAACGGTCAGGCCGGCCCCATCGCCAATGGCCCCACAGATTCCGCCCCGGTGCTCCATGGCCTTTAAGGCTATCAAGGCTCGGTCAACCAATTCTCGACAAGGTTTTCCATCGTTTGTGGCAATTCCGCCAATTCCACAGGCGTCTTTGCCCACGGTGTCCGAATAAAGGAGGTCCCGGTCATTCAAAAACAGTCGCCCGTCGAGCATCGAATTAGTGTCCTAAAGCAAGGAGCTTTGTTTCATTCCTAAATAATTCAAACCCGGTTATTTTATCAGGAATGGCCGACTGAGGCAAGGACCGAATGCCCCTCCATTGCCGGGTAAATTTTGCTAACAGAATAACCGTAACAATCGCTAAAACCCGGTAAAGGGCGAGTCCAAATCGAAAGAACCGGGTCGAATTATCTCCAAACCCGAAAGGTATCCCCTTGGGATGGGAAACCGTTTTCCCAAATCAAGGGGATGTCAACCCCTTTGGCCCTTTTGGGAATGGCCAAGGGTTCAATGGAATCTAAAACGAGGGTTTCTCCCGGTTTTTGTGGGCCCTGACTGGTAAAGATCAAGCCTTTAGAGAAGGAACAGTCAAGGCGAACGGGCTTTTGGCCCGGGTTGGTGGCAATCCACCGAACAGGAGAAGTGACCGGATCCGTTTGCTGGATGAGGATAGGCTCGGAACGGATCCTATGAGGGTTCCAGTCCACCAAATGATCGCCCGAAAGGCAAAGCGCATCGGCAGCTTTGGCAGCTGCAAGTCCCCATTTTTCTCGCCTCTCAAAATCTTCACGGTTAAACACAAAGGCACCGCCATGCTCGGCCAAGACCCAATCCGGGGCAATATCCAAGACTTTGCGGGCCGATTGGGCATATCCCAACGGTGTGCTTCTGTTCATTCCCATCCAACCTCCGGACCCGCTGAATTGATCTTGGTGAAAGAAGTTGTCGGCGGTGAATAGGCACCGTTTTCCGTCAATGGTAACCTCCGCCGCCATGGTGTAGCGCGATTGACCCGGGAAATCGTGCAATCGAAAGGTATATTCGCGCCATGTAAAGGAGCCTCCATCCGTAATGCTTTGGTCAATGGTAATGGGCCGCTTGTCCAGAAACGGTGCCCAAAAACGGAAGGGATGTTCAAGGGGTTCCGCGATTTGGGTAGTGGTAATTATCTTTGGCTTTTGGTTTTGGCCGGGTCGGTTCAGGATGGAATAGATCCCGTCAAAATGGTCATAATGCGCGTGGCTGCAAAGGATAACCTCGAGGGTGCCCAGCTGGAGGGTTTCTTGGAGAATGGGGATTTGTTTGGCACTGTTGGGATCCCATGGGTCCACCACCAAAAAACCACCCGATTTTGAACGAAGGACAAAAGTGTTCCCCGTGTTCCAAAGGTTTTCCGACAATCGCGACCAGGGTTTGGCTCCACCCGATTCGGCCTGTTCCCTAGATAAAAAGGCATAATTGGGCTGGTTGCCCAATCGTACTTTGGAAAAGCGCTCAAAACTTTTAAGAAACCCCGCTTCATTCACTCTTGTTTTTAAGTCTTTGAGGAGCGCCGTTGGGGCAATAGTGGGGAGAGGGCCAAAAGCCGGAATCAAATAATCCGGGGCAAGGGCAATGGCCTTGTCAATGGATTGGGAGTGGGTTTTCAAACCCAGATCGGTCCAGTGATCCCAGTCGGTCGTGTAGGGCGCGAATATTTTCCCTTCACCTGTCGTCAATTGAGCACAGAACAGGGTGGTTTTTTCGGTTTTTGTGTCCTTGATTAGGACCCCATGTTGGTCGGGGGCCGGGCAGGGGAGAGGTTGGAGATCGAGCTTAAAACCGCCCCAATCGAATGAGGTGGGTGCCGTATCAGTGTCCACCCCTTGGGCAGGCATGAAATGGAGGATT
>QWRD01000030.1 GCA_003670575.1 Chloroflexota bacterium | reverse complement strand
TTGTGACTTTCTTACACATTGACAACCAATCCCCCTGTTGTTATGATGACGTTTGCTGGAATCCCCCAAACTACCCGAAAGAATACAGTTCACAGGAATTGACGGATTTGATTCTGCGCAATCGGCTTTCATCTGCGCAAATCTGCGTCCAAAAATTTTCTTGGACTTGCTACGCCTACCGACAGAATTGCTGGGAAAAATGATCAACGACTACGAAACCTTTGAAATTGAAGTGGGGGCGAAAACGCCCGACGGCTATCCCATCCGCGTAAAGTCGCCGGACGGGGACGCGCGCGGTCTGCTGCGGATTGGGGCGGACGATTTCGCGCTGGGCGAGGCTCTTGCCGCCATCGAACGGCGCGATGTGGACGCAGAGTATCTGGTCCAACTGGGCGACTATCTCTTTGCCGAGCTGCTCAATGACGCCAGTCTGCTGGAACGCTACCGCACCAGTCTGGGCACTGTGCGCGGCCAAGGCAAGGGGCTGCGCGTGCGTCTCAGTTTTGATGACCCCGGCCTGGCCGCCTACCCCTGGGAATTTCTGCACGACCCCGAGGAAGATGGCTTTCTGGCCATCGCGGCGCAGACCGCGCTGGTGCGCTACGTGCCTATGCGCGGGCCTGTTCGTCCGCTGGCCATGAGTCTGCCCCTGCGCGTGCTGGTCGCCATCGCCGCTCCCAGCGACCTGGACGCTCTGGACGTGCGGCGCGAGAGGCGGCTGATCGAAGACGCCCTGGCCGAGCAGCAGGCGCAGCGTAACATCCAACTGCTGGTGGTGGAAAGGGCAACGACGGCCAAGATCAACGACGCTATGAAAACCTTTCGGCCGCACGTCTTCCACTTTATCGGTCACGGCGTCTACGCCGACGAGCAGGTCTATCTGGCCCTGGAAGATGACGAGGGCACGGCCAGACTGATCAGCGAACGTGAGTTCAGCGAGATTTTTGCCAGCGTCAACGAGACGCGGCTGGCTGTGCTGAATGCCTGTCAGAGTGCGAACACATCCAGCACAGTGCCGCTGGTGGGTCTGGCCCCCAAACTGCTACAACGCCAGTTGTCGGCAGTGGTGGCGATGCAGCAGCCCTTCACTGATCAGGCGGCGCTGGTCTTCAGCCGCAGCTTCTACCGCAGTTTGGCCCTGGGCGCGCCGGTAGACGGGGCGGTGTCGGTAGCCAGGGGCGACATTTATACCGAACTGGGCAGCGACCAGATCGATTGGGCCATTCCTGTACTCTTTCTGCGCGCCCAGGACGGGCGTCTCTTCCGCGTGGAGGAGAACAGAGTGCAGGCTACGCAGAGTTTGGAGATTCCGCCGCCGCCAGAACCCCAGTCGATCCCCCCACAGCGCGGCTTTGTCGGGCGGGAAGAAATCGTGGCGCGCTGTGAAGCGTCGCTGGCGGAATTTGGTAGCGTGGCAATTACAGGCATGACAGGCATCGGCAAAAGCGCGGTCGGTGCGCATCTGGCCCAGCGCTACACGGATCGCTACAAGATTTTTTGGCATCCGTGCGCCGCCGGTGAAGGGATCGAGATGATCTTCTGGAAGCTGGCCGCTTTTATGGCCTGGCACGGCAACGCAGGCCTCTGGACGACGTTGCAATCTGCCCTGCTCACCGGCAGCCCGCCGCCGCCCAGCAATCTGCTGGCTGATTATGTGATTCAAAACCTGCAATACCAGGAGTATCTGCTCTGTCTGGATGACTACCATCACCTGGAGGCTTCCGGCCACGCGGACCCGGCGCTGAGCCAATTTATCGCCCGGCTGCGTCCGCTTGTCTTTGACGGCAAACTTAGCATAATTGTCGTCTCCGACCAGATACCCACCTTTCACACGGTCACAGCCCCGGTCATTCTGACAGGGCTGGCAGAAACCGAATGTCTGGCGCTGTTGGAGGCCAACGGTCTGCGCGTAGAGGCGGGCATTGCCAGCCAGTTGATCGCCCACACCGAAGGCAACCCCCAACTTCTGCTCCTGGCGGCCCAGGTGGTGCAGCGCTCGCCCAACCCCCAGCGCGTGCTGGCCCGTCTGGGCACGGCCCCCTCCATCCTCGACTATATCGTGCGCGAGTTGGACAACCAACTGAGCCAGGACGAGCGGGAGAAGATGCGGGGTGCGGCCATTTTGCTCGACCAGGCGGGGACGCGCTGGGTGATCGAGGCGATCACCCAATCCACGGATTCCCTGCCCGCCCTCCTCCAGTTGACCAATCGCCATCTGCTGGAGACGCTGGAAGGGAAGTTCGAGTGGGAATATCACCAGCACAGAGTCCTGCAAACGATTTATTACTACGGCCTGCTCGCTCCGCCCCAACGTCGGGAGATGCATCTGCGCGCCGCTGCCTATTACCGGCTGGATGAGGTGGACGACTACAAAGCTGCCCTGCATTTTTTCAACGCCGGAGACCACCTGCGCGCGGCCCAGATTTTGACCGGGGACATTTGGAGTATCATCAATCTGGGCTATCGAGAGCCAGCCATTGTTCTGCTGGATGGGCTGGCCGCGCAAAATCTGCCCTCTCCGCAATGGGAACGGGTGCGCATCGCCCAGGGAAAGATCAACAGCTATTTGCGCCGAACAGATGTAGCCCAGCGCGCCTTTGCGGAGGCGCTGAGCAGTTTGGAAGGGATGATCGATCTGGCGGAGGCCGCGGAACTGGTCGGCTATGCCTGTTGGGGAATGGCCGATCTGCTCCAATACGACGCGCCACAAGAGGCGCTGGGTTGGGTGGAGCGGGGTCTGGCGCGCCAAGCAGAGAGCAGCGCTTCAATCCTGCACGCCGATCTGCTGGTCAAATTGGGCACAGTTTACAGCGCACTGGGCAATTTTAGCGACGCGCTAGAAGCGATTGAGCGCGGGCTGGCGCTGCTGGGCAACCGTCACCATCTGTTGCGCGTGGGCGCGTATGAGAACCGGGGCGTGTGCTACTACCAGTTGGGCGATCTGAGCGCGGCGGTGGCGTCCTGGCAGCAGGGCATCCAGACCGGGCGCAGATTGCGCAATCTGGTGCGAGAACCGAGCCTGCGCCTCAATCTGGCCGTGGCCTATATGACGCTGGGCGAATGGCCGCAAGCCAGCGAGAGCTATGCAGAAGCAGCCGAACTCAGCCGGCAGTGGGGCAACCTCAACATCCAGACGCTGGTTCATCTGAATTCGGGCATTCTCTACACAAAACAGGGGCAGCAGGCGCTGGCTGAATCCCACCTGACCAGCGCCCTCGAGCTGGCCCGGCAGCACGGATTGGATGAATGGGAAGGCCACGCCCTTTTCTCTCTGGCCGATCTGCGTCTGCGCCAGCAACGACTGGACGAGGCTGGGGCACTGCTGGCCGCAGCCGAAGGGCTGATCGCAGACAGCCAACACGACTACCAGAAGCCGGAACTCCTGCGTCTGCAAGCTCTGACCAGTCTAGCCGCGGGCGATTTGGCCCAGGCCCGGTCCCAGGCCGAAGAGTCCATCGCAGCAGCCCAGACATTCGGAATGGAAATGGATACCGGCGTCGGCCAGCGGGTGTTGGGACAGGTTCTGGCCGCCGGAGGACAGATGGCGGACGCGGTTGCTGCTTTTCAAAAGAGTCTGGAGTTGCTGAAGGGCAAAGACGCCTACGCGTTGGCCTGTACACAGATGGAGTTGGCCCAGACGCTGGAATCTGTCATTGCGTCTGGAGAGGCGAAAATTCTCGATACAATTCCAGACCCACAGAGCTATGCAGCCGATCTGTCCAGCCAGGCGTCGGCGATGTTCGAGCGCTTGCAAATCGTCCATTGAATCGGAGATTCTACTTTCGATTTCAGGAGGTCGCGATGATTCACCAAAAGCTACTGTGGTTGCGTTGGGCCGCCCTGCCCGAATCCCGCCGGACTCTGCATAGAGCACGGCTGTTCGGCTGGATGGGCTTGCTGGTCTTTGGTTTGACGTTCGGCCTGCTGTTTGGTTTGGCCTTCACCTCTGCTCCGGCTTTGGCCCATGACGACCCACCGCTTGATTCGTTCGCTTCCTGGTCCTCCGGCGATAACGAAGACACTACCAGCGTGGCCTGGGGCGATGTGGACGGGGATGGCGATCTGGACCTGGCCGTCGGTAATTCGGGTGAACCCAACAAACTCTATCTGAATGAGGACGGGCGCTTGCAGACCGCGACCGACAACCCCTGGGCCTCCGCTGACAACGATAACACCCGCAGCGTGGCCTGGGGCGATGTGGACGGCGATGGCGATCTGGACTTAGCTGCTGGCAATAGCGGCAGCGCCAACAAACTCTATCGCAATGAGCAGGGTGTCCTGCAGATGCAAAGCGATTGGTGGCCCACGGCTATCTATACGACAACCAGTATCGCCTGGGGGGACGTGAATGGGGACGGCTATCTCGACTTGGCCGTGGGCAATGATGGCAGCCCCAACCAACTCTATCTGAATCTGGCGGGTACGCTGCAGATCACGCCCGCCTGGTCCTCCGCCTATAGAGAAACAACCACCAGTGTCGCCTGGGCTGATATGAATGGGGATAAGAAACTCGACCTGGCCGTCGGCAATAAGGGCAGCGCCAACAAACTCTATCTCAATGTGGGTGGTCATTTGCAGATCACACCCACCTGGTCCTCCGTCTATACCGATACTACCACCACTGGCGTAGCGTGGGGTGACGTGGACGGGGACGGCGACCTGGACCTGGCCGTCGGCAATTATCTCAGTCCCACCAGACTCTATCTGAATCAGTGGAATGTGCAGCCAGACGATCCTCTGCAGGCCGATGCCGACTGGTCCCCCGGTGCTGGCGATTATACCAATAGCGTGGCTTGGGGGGATGTGAATGGGGATGGCAAACTCGACCTGACCGTCGGCGACAAGCTCTATCTGAATCAGGACGGGCGCTTGCAGAGCGTGGCCGCCTGGTCCTCCAGCGAAGACGCTCCTATCAAGAGCGTGGCCTGGGGCGATGTGGACGGGGATGGCGACCTGGACCTGGCCACCGGCACGCCCGGTTCCAACAAACTCTATCTGAATCAAACTGGGCGCTTGCAGAGTGCGCCCGCCAATCCCTGGGAATCCGGCGCAGGCGATAATACCAGCAGCGTAGCCTGGGGCGATGTGGATAGGGATGGCGACCTGGACCTGGCTGTCGGCAATTATGGCACTGCCAACAAACTCTATCGGAATCAAGACGGTCGTCTGCAGACCGTTACTATCTGGTTTCCCAGTCCAACCTATACGACGACGACTAGCGTGGCCTGGGGGGATGTGAATGGGGATGGCTATCTGGACCTGGCCGTCGGCAATAAGGGCAGATCCAACAAACTCTATCTGAATCTGGGCAATCGCTTGCTGACCACGCCCGACTGGTCTTCTGACTATACCGAAACTACCACCAGCGTGGCCTGGGGAGATGTGGATGGGGACGGCGACCTCGACCTGGCCGTTGGCAATTATAGCAGCCCCAACAAACTCTATCTGAATGAGGGCGGGCACTTGCAGACCACACCTGATTGGTCTTCTATCTATACCGAAACGACCACCAGCGTAGCCTGGGGGGATGTGGACGGGGATGGTGATCCGGACCTGGCCGTCGGCAATGAGTGGTGGGCTCCCAGCAAACTCTATCTGAATCAGGGCGGGCGCTTGCAGACCGATGCCTCCTGGTCTTCTGACGATGACGATCACACCACCAGCGTAGCCTGGGGGGATGTAGATGGGGATGGCGACCTGGACTTGGCCGTCGGCAATAGCCGCGACCCCGACAAGCTCTATCTGAATCAGGGCGGACGCTTGCAGACAGCGGCCGCCTGGTCCTCCGGCAACAGCGATACCACCACGAGCGTGGCCTGGGGGGATGTAGATGGCGATGGCGACTTGGACTTGGCCGTCGGTAATTCGTATAGCTCCAACAAACTCTATCTGAACCAGAATGGGAGCTTGCAGACTGCGGCCAACAATCCCTGGTCTTCCGAAAAAAACGATTTCACCAGCAGCGTAGCCTGGGGCGATGTGGATGGGGATGGCGACTTGGACCTGGCCGTCGGCAACGCCAGCTACGCTGGTGGCAGTCGTAATACGATCTATCTGAACAACACCCAGCCAGTCACACGGCCAACCAACTATGGCCCCACCATCGCGGTGACCCGGCCAGTGACAACCGACAACGCCAACTTTTTCTCGTCTCCCCTCCTGGTAACTGGTCCAACAATACCCGTTACCTATACACTTAAGGATAAGGAAGGAGATCGAGTTGGTCAGGTCAGGGCCGAATACTCGCCCGATGGCGGGGGGCGGTGGTTTCCGGCTACCGCTACGACAGCCACGCCGACAACAAACTTGATTTCCGGCACCCATATCTACGGTTGGAATATCTTTGCCAGCGGTTTCTTCGGTCAAAGCGGTTTCTTTGGTCAATCGGACAATGTGGTGCTGCGCTTCATTGCGAGTTCCCAACCGTTGAGCAATACAGTTGCCCTCACCGGCACCTTCCGCTACACAAATACGGCTGTGGGACCCATTCAGCGGGCCTTTGCCAGCGCCGTTACCTACCCATTCCAGGTGCGAGGCAGCCAGGTGCAGGTGATCAGCGGCACGCTGCCGGCA
>QWRD01000003.1 GCA_003670575.1 Chloroflexota bacterium | reverse complement strand
TGCGGCAACGCTGCTGATGATCGAGGGAGTACCGGTAAAAGCGGTCTCCGAGATGCTGGGGCACTCGGACATCGCGACCACGCTCCGTATCTACTCACACGTGCTCCCGACGATGCAGGATGCCGCAGCCGATGCGATGGATCGCATTTTCGCGGGGGCGTGAGGCCGGATGCTACACCGGATGCTACATCGCGGCTCTGGGCTAGCATAAAACCCAGTAACCGCAAGGAATTCTTGGTGGAGACGGGGGAGAATTGAACTCCCCGTCCAGCGAACCTTCGTCACGTATCTGCTACGGGCGTAGCCAGTGGTTGATCTCACCGGTCGCTCTCCACTGACGAGAGGTCGACCGGCCAGCAGCAGAAGTCTTAGCCGCTCGCGCCTGCGGCGCGCCCGAGCAGAGCGCCCTGACTAATCGTCGCTTCAATCCGGCCCGTCAGGGTGAGGCCGGCTGAAACGTCGCTACCTAGGCAGCGAGGGCGAGTTGAGTGTCGCCAGTTACCTTTTGCCACCTGATTAACGAGGGTGATGGCGCCTCGGCCCGCAATCCGTGTCCGTCAGCCCCTGTCGATTCCTGTCGTCCCCACGTGTTGGTGCGAACCCATCGACCGCTCCGACGCCTCTCAGCGCTGAGCATGCCGTAGCGCTCGCTGCATCGTCCGACCCGCCTCACGGGTGGCGATCGCCTGACGCTTATCGTACGAGTGGCGACCACGAACCACGCCGAGCTCCACTTTGGCTATCCCGTCATGCAGATAGAGCCGCAGTGGCACCAGTGTCGTCCGAGGCTGCTCCCGCAGCATCTCCGCGATCCGCTCGATCTCCCGACGATGCATCAACAGCCGCCGCTGTCTGAGCGGCGGTGCGTTCTCACGCGCCGGGAGGTACGGGGCGATGTGCACATTGTACAGCCAAAGCTCGCCGTCCTGGTAACGCGCGTAGCCCTCGGCGATATTCGCGTGTCCGAGGCGGATCGATTTGATCTCGGCACCCAGGAGGGAGATGCCGGCCTCGTGCTCCTGCAGCACATCGTACTCGTACCGAGCGCGACGGTTCAGGGCGACGGTTTGGCCCGGTGGCTCAGTCTTCTTGGTCGGCACTACGGTCTCAGGTTCCTCTGGCAGTGACGGTCCACCTGTCGGGCAGGGGGGCCACACCCGCATAACGACATAAGTATTTCACGCAGCGCGTTAGCGCGCAGCGGTCTTCGGTGTGGCCTGCCCCGAACGCAGCAGTTCGATGGCGCGGTATGCGGTCACGTCACGCCGCCCCTCAATGTCTGCCGGCGTGAGCTCGATCGGGTAGTCGGGCGTGACACCTCGGCCTTCGATCTGGTCGCCGTTGGGCGTGAGCCAACGCGCGATCGAGACGTACACGGCGCCGCCGTTCGACAGCTCGCGCATGTGGTTCACGGTTCCTTTGCCGAAGGAACGGGTGCCGATGACCACCGCGCGGCCGTTCTGCTGTAGCGCCGCTGCCAGCACCTCGGAACCGGAGGCGGAACCCTCGTCCTGCATGATCACGATCGGCAGGTTGGAGATCTGGCCGGCCGTCGCGGTGGCGCTCTGCCGTTTCCCGTCGCGGTCGACCTGACTCACGATGGTACCGCGATCCAGGAAAAAGTCGGCCATCTGTGTGGTCTCGTTCAGGAGGCCACCAGGATTCTGACGCAGGTCAAGGATGATGCCCTTGACGCCGCGACCGGTCGCTTCCTGCACCGCTTCCTGCAGCTCCTTTGGGGAGCGGGCGGTGAACATGCGGATGCGGATGTACGCCAAATCGGTGACATCGCTGCCGCTCGCGTCCTTGAGCGGGAGCGAGCCGTCGACGGAGGCGACCAGCACCTCGTCGCGCACGATCTTGTAACTCTCCTGCTTGCCGTCCGTGTGGCGCACCTTCAGTTCGATAGCGGACCCTCTAGGGCCACGAATGCGTGTGACGGCCTTCTGAACGCTCCATCCCACCGCATCCTCGCCATCGACGGCCAGCAGTTGGTCGCCAGCCTTGAGCCCCGCCTTCTCGGCAGGTGCGCCCGGGAGGGGCCGCTGGATAACGACATAATCACCAACCACCTGAACGGTGGCGCCAATGCCCTGAAAGGTACCGGAGAAATCACCTCGGGAGAGGGCGTAGTCCTCCGGCGTGATGTACGTGGAGTGGGGATCATTCAACTGCTTGAAGACACCTTCGAGCGCACCGGTCAGCAACTCGTCCGATTTGACCCGGTCAGCCTCGACGAAGTCCTGTTTCAGGATGCCGATGACCTCGCCAAGCAACGCGGCCGACTTGGAAGCGTCCTGCTGGGCCGCACGCGTAGGCTCGTCGTCACCGGAGGCCGACTGGTACGCGACATGTCCGAGCGCGCCAATGGCGACCAGGAGCGCGCCAATCACTGTCGACACCAGGACGTAGACCAACACGCGCCAGCGGGCCATACGTCAGCACTCCTTGGGGTGCGCCCGCGCGCATGTACAGCGACGATCAGGTACTAGTCTAGCATCTGGCACCCAAATGC
Organism: Chloroflexota bacterium; assembly: GCA_003670575.1. Lineage (GTDB taxonomy): Bacteria > Chloroflexota > Dehalococcoidia > UBA2979 > UBA2979 > RH-chloro-G1. The sequence continues at coordinate 122,633 of QWRD01000003.1, read as the reverse complement.
CTCCCGACGCACCACACGCACGCGTCATGCTACATAACAGCAGTAGTGCGCAATGTAGGCCGGGACGTTGGCGGCGCATCCCCCTCTGGCGTGAAACCGAACCATGGGAGCTACCGAGGGCCCCCACAGCGCCGACCACTGCACCGACCGCCGCGCAGCCGAGATCGAGTCAACGAACCTGTCGCACCGATCTCCGTCCAGCGAACAATGTCGCTGGCTCGACTCGCGAGCGTCGGATCGAATCCGCTCGGCCATCCCTCGATGCGGCTCAGAATTGGTCCCCCAGCCCCGTCGATGCCCGACCCCCGTCGTGACATGGCGACACCGGGACATTGACACCATACCCCCGATGGGTATACTTGGCTGGCATACCCCCTACCGGTACGCGGAGGGGCGAAAGGGGCAACAGATGAAGGTCTTCTCACTACGCGGCGAACTCCGCTGCCTCGCCTGCTCGCGATACCTCGGGGACTTCGAGTCGCACCCGGAGCAGCACGGCAAGGGCGACCTGCACCTCGTGACACCGGAGGCCGGTGCGCTCCCCCAGCACGCCGTCGCCACCGAGGCCGGCCTGCGCTGCTCCCGCTGCGGCGGCCGCGTGATGATGGAGACACTGGAGCGCCTGGCGGCCTAGTTCACGAGTCGCGAACGATCGAGAACGGCGACCTCACGGTCGCCGTTCTCTGTTTTTGCTGCTGGGGGCGATGTCTGGTACCCCTTCAGCGTGCGCTCGATACTCAACTCGTTACCGGCCCACCTTGCGACTTATGTCGCCTAGTGCCGCGAGTACCGCCTCGCCATGGCCCTCCGCCCGCGCTCGCTTCCAAACCTTCAACAGCATCCCGTCCGTGCCGATCACGAACGTGGCGCGCGTCATGCCAATGAAGGTGCGGCCGTACAACACCTTCTCCCCCCACGCGCCGTACGCCGTCGCCACCTGCGCGCCATCGTCGACGAGCAGCGGAAACCCGAGGCTGTGCGCGGCCCGGAACTTCCGATGCGACTCGGCGCTGTCAGTGGAGACGCCAAGGACCACGGCGCCGCGCGCCTGGATCGCAAGCTCGTGGTCCCGAAGCGAGCAGGCCTGCTTCGTGCAGCCGGGCGTCTCGTCTTTCGGATAGAAGTAGAGCACCACCATCCGGCCGCCGTAATCGGCGAGTCGATGCGTGACGCCGTCCTGATCGGGCAGCGAGAACGCGGGCGCAGCGTCGCCGGCTTCCAGCGTGACAGGCATTCGAGGATCCTCGTGAGTGTGGGTGACTAGTCCGGAAACGCGACGAGCGACGTCGTCGACTGGATGCCGTCGAGCGTCCGGATGCGATCGGCGAGGATCGGCGGGATGTCGGTCAGCGTGTCGGTGACTAGTTCCACCACGATGTCGTACGGCCCCATCACCTCATGCACGGTCACCACGCTGGGGAGTGCCGCCAACGCCTGCGCGACGGCCCGAGTAGAGCCGGGGTTTGTGACGATCAGCACATACGCTTTAACCATGGAACCCGCACTTTCTACCGGTCTTCGATCGAGTCTGGGGCGTCCACAGTGTTATCTTAGGCGCGCTTCGTGGGCTGCGGACATTGAACGTAATACCACGCAGCCCCGATAATGTCCTCGCGCAAGCACTGTGCGAAGACATCCGGCGAGCCGGATGGTAATGTTCGGCGAGCCCGCCTGGTCGCGACCATTGGTCGCGGCACAGTGTCCGGCTCAATACACCTGGAGCGCGGCCTCGTGTGCCGCGGCATTGAACGAGGGGCACGCTTCATGGGTGCAGATTTGGTCGTCCGCTTCGCTGGTGAAGGAGGACAGGGCCAGGTCACGGCCGCCGAGGGTCTTGCCCAGGCGGCTACGCGTGTGGGCTACCACGTGCAGACCTTTGCCACCTACCCGTCACAGATCGAGGGTGGTCCGGTGTGGGCGCAGACGCGCGTCTCCACCAAGGAGATTCTCACGCAGGGCGATCAACTCGACGTGCTGGTCGCGTTGAACCGGCAGGCCTACGAGACGCACATCGGGGACCTCCGTGACGGTGGCATCCTGATCTACAACTCGCGCGACTTCGACACTGCGCCTCTGGGCAAGGTGATCGGTCTGGACGCGGAGGCGCTCGCACGCGAGACCGGCAACCCGCGCGCCGCGAACGTGATCATGATCGGCGCCGTCGCGCAACTCGCATTGATGCCGCAGCAGTACTTCGTCGACTGGATCAAGGAGCGGTTCACGCGCGGGCGTCCCTCCGACCAGGAAATCATCGATGGCAACGTCAAGGCGTTGCAGGTCGGGATCGACGCCGCTACCGCGAGTGGCTACTCCGTCGACCCGTTGGACACGCCGCCCACCCCGGAGGGCAAGCGCATCCTAGTACAGGGCAACGCGTTCCTCTCCATGGGCGCAATTCACGCCGGGCTGGACGTCTTCTACGGCTACCCGATTTCTCCCGCGACAACGATCCTGGTGTTCATGGAGGGCAACCTCAACGGCCCCGGCAAATTCGTCGGACAGGCGTCGTCTGAGATTGAGGCCATCGCCGCAATCGTCGGCGGTGGGTACTCCGGCCGAAAGTCGATGACCTCGACGGCTGGCCCTGGTCTGAGCCTGATGGGCGAAGGCATCGGCCTCGCCTGGATGGCCGAGATCCCCTGCGTCATCGTCGACGTGCAGCGCGGCGGCCCGGCCACCGGCCTGCCGACCAAGACCGAGCAATCCGACCTGCTGATGGCGTTGAACCCCGGCCACGGCGACATGCGCATCCCAGTGATCGCGCCCGGCTCCGTCGCCGAGTGCTTCCCCGCTGCCATCCACGCAATGAACTGGGCCGAGCGCTACCAGGGCCCCGTCATCCTGCTGACCGAGATGTCCATTGCCGAGCGCAACGAGGACGTCCCGCGCCCCGACTTGGACATGCCAATCGAGGCCCGCGTGGTCTCCGACGGTTCGATGGGTAACCGCCGGTACGCCGGCGCCGGCATCACGCCGTTCCCGGTTCCCGGCAACCCGGGTGCCTACGTCGCGAACGGCTCCGAGCACGACGAGCAGGGCGACACCACCCACCAGCCTCTCGTGCACGTGGAGCAGACCGAGCGCCGCTTCAGCAAGTTGAAACTGCTGGAAGATGGAGCGTACGAGTCGGATAACTCCGCCGCGTCCGTGGTGATGATGCCGTGGGGCGGCTCCAAGGGGCCCGGTCGCGCGGCGTACAACCGCCTGCGCGCGGACGGCATCGACATCGGCTGGAACTACACCATGTTCATCAGCCCGCTGCCGGCGGCCCTGCTGGAGGAGTTGCGGACCAAGGACTTGGTGATCGTCCCGGAGCTGAACTACCTCGGGCAGTTCTCCTCCGTGCTGCGGTCGCTGGGCGTGAAGGCTCAATCCATCACGCAGTACACCGGCCTCCCCTTCAAGGAAGGCTACCTAGTGGAGCAGGTTCTTGAAGCCATCAAGGCTCGCAGTGGAAAGTTGGTGGGGGCATGAGCAAGCGCAATCCTGAGTACGACTTCAAGTGGTGTCCCGGCTGCGGCGACTTCGGCGTGGTGCGGTCCATCGAGCTCGCGCTCGCTGACCGCGTCATGCGGCTGAAGGAGCCGATCGAGAAGACGGCGATCATCGCCGGCATCGGCTGTTCGGGGAACCTCGTGCACCTGCAGGAAGGCCCGCAGCCGTACGGCTTCCACGGTATCCACGGTCGCGCGCTGGCGATCGCGTGGGGCACCAAGGCCGCTCGCCCTGACCTCAACGTGCTCATCGTTTGCGGTGACGGCGACTTCCTCAGCATCGGCGCGGAGCACATCGGCCCGCAGGCGAAGCGCAACGTGAACATCACCGCGGTGGTGATGGACAACGGCATCTACGGCCTCACCAAGGGGCAGGCGTCGCCGACGACCAACCTCGGCGTCGTCACGGCCACCACGCCGTACGGCAAGCTCGAGGACGCGCTGCGACCGCTGGACCTCTACATGGCGCTGGGCGTCTCGTTCGTCGCCAGCGGACTCTCGACCCGCCCGCGTGACCTCGCGACGCTCATCACGCAGGCGATGGAGCACCCCGGGTTCTCCATCGTCCACGTGCAGTCGCCCTGCACGACGTACAACGACACGTACGAGGCGTTGAAAGGCAACCCGGAAAAGGGCATCGAGGCGCTGGCACACCCCGTCCCGGACGACCACAACCCGGCCGACGCCGAGGCAGCCCGACAGTTGATCGCCATGCCGGGCATGCCGGTGGGCCTCATCTACAAGAAGGCCGACAGCATCGCCATGAACGAGCGCCTCGAAGAGGCTCGCGAGCGCATCAAGGTGCGCACGCGTAGCGTCGACGACATGCTGACTGCCCTCGAGGTCTAACCTCTTCGCAATGCGATGACGGACAGCAGGGGCGGTGGTGCCGCCCCTGCTGCATTTCCGGGGACGGGCCCGTGCGTACTGGACGGATGCCGACGGGATGAGAGAGCGGCCGCATGACTAGCGACCAGATCGATGAGCGCTCGGGCGCCGCCAACATCCGGCGCAGCGTCACCGTGGAGGGCGTGCGCCTCCGCTTCGCCGCCGCGCATATGGCCACGCTGGGCGCCGACCTGGAGCCGCTGCACGGACACAACTATCAGGTGAGCGCCCGCGTTGAAGGCGCATTGACCGACGACCGCTGGGTGATCGACTTCTCCGCGCTGAAGCGCATCGTGCGCGAAGCGTGCGAGCATCTGGACCATCGCTTCCTACTGCAGGCTCGTTCGCCGTTGCTGGAAATCCGGCAGACCTCGGACGCCTGGACCATCCGCCACGGCGAGCGCAGTTACAGATTCCCGGCTGCGGACGTGGCCGTGCTCCCCATCGAGAACACGACGGCGGAGCTGCTGGCTCAATGGCTCTGGGAGCAGGCCACAGAGGCGCTCACCGCCGAGGGGCGACACTCGACGCTCACTCGGCTTGCGATCGACGTAGAAGAGATGCCAGGACAGTCCGGCGGCTACGCGCGCGATCTGGCCGGACGCCCCTGAGACTTCGGCGTGCGTGCCCGCCGTTGACACCCCACGCGCTCGCCGTAGGATCGTGCTATCAACCTGCCTAGGGAGCCGAGGCATGCAGATCAACTGGGAAGACGCGATCAACCAAATCTTCGCGGACCACATGGTCTGCCCGCGCTGTAACCAGCCGAACGACACGCTGATCATCGGCTACTCGCGGAAGCCGTCACTGAACCCATACGCGCCGCGGCATCGCAACTGCCCACGTGGCGAGGATTGCGAGGCCCGCAAGCTGATCACGCTGTGCACCGAGTGCGCGCGGCTGGAGCGGCTACGCGGGACGCCTGTCGACGCCTCCCAGGCGCTTGAGACGTACATGCTCGACTGCCGACGTGACCTCGAAGAGTCGTTGGACTACCTCGCCGAGTACTGGCGCGACGAGATTGAAGTGGCCGACAAGGACCTCGACCGCCCGCTGGAGGAGGTCGACCCGGACGCCTTCCGCGAGGAGAACGAGTGGCGTCACCGTCTTGAAGATGAGTATCTGATGTACCACAAGGAGTTCAGGGACCGGCACCGCCGCATCCCTGCTCCCGGCTGGCGCACCGAGTACGTCGAGGAGATCCGCGACCTCGGTTATGACACGATCCTCGGCGACTGAGATTTCGCTGCGCTGAGATCACGACGCCCGAACCCGGCGGCGAAGTTCGTCGCCCAATCCGACTCAGCGCCGGACGCGGAACCGCACCCCGAGCAGCGGCTGGTCTAGCCGCCGCCGATGGCCGGCAGGATCTGCACCTCGGCGCCCTCTGGCACGTCCATCAGCAGGCCCTCCTCGGTGGGCTCGCCGTTCACGGCGAGGGCGACACCGGGGCTGAGGCCGCCGTCCGTGACGATCAACGCCTTCATGCCGGGGAACATCTGGTCAAGGTTCTCGATGACCTGGCGCAGCGTGCGACCCTCAACTTCAACGCGGTCTTTGCCGCCGGTCCTTGGACGCATCAGGGCAGGAATAAAGACGAGAGCCATCGACCGCTCCATGTGCACTTCCGGCGACCGAAGATCGTCGCCGCCATCAAAGTATCGCACGAGGTCCCCACGTAGTGACCACCGGCTGCGCATTGCGCCGGAACAGCACTCGTCGCGTCCGGAACACCGGCGTCTCCGCGGGTAACAGTGAAGCGCCCAATGGGCGCTTCACTGTTACCGATTCACTATCACCGTTGCTGCTCGATCACGAGTCGCAACGGCTGAAAGACAGAGGCTACGCTCGCTCTGCCGCGTGCTGCACGGCACGGATGATCTTGTCGTATCCGGTGCACCGGCAGAGGTTGCCGGCAAGCCAGAATCGAATCTCGTGCTCCGTGGGGTGCGGGTTGAAGTCCAGCAGTGCCGTGGAGGCGACCAGGAAGCCTGGTGTGCAGATGCCGCACTGGAGCGCGGCGTCCTCCAGGAAGGTCTCCTGCAGCGCGGAGAGCTTTCCGTTGTCGGCCAGGCCCTCAACGGTGGTGATCTCCGCGCCCTCGATCTCCGCTGCCAGGACGCAGCAGGAGTTCACCAAGCGGCCGTCCATGATCACGGCGCAGGCGCCGCAGTTGCCGTTGTTGCAACCCTCTTTGGCACCGGTCAGCCCAATGCGGTCACGCAAGGCCTCCAGCAGGCTGTCACGCTCGTCGGCGACGATTTCCATGGTTTCGCCATTGATCGTCGTGTTGATGAAGATGCGGTCGCTCATCGTTCCTCCCGTCGTCCATGCTCGCGCCCTCGTATGTCATCGAGGGCCGTGCAGTCGCGCGCCGTCGCGCTTGTCGTGGTCTAGTGCTCCTGCGCAGCCTCGCCACGCGCGCGGCGAGCGGCGTCGCGGATGGTCCGCTCCGTGAGCACGTACGCGAGGTGCTTGCGCTGGCGAATCGAGCCGCGCATGTCGTCGATCGGTGTGGCGGCGTCGCGAGCGGCGTTCGCCGCAGCGGCGATTGTCTCATCGGTCAGCGGCTTGCCAATCAGCGCAGCGCCAGCCTCCAGCACGAACAGTGGCTTCGGCGCCACAGCCCCGATGGAGATGCGGGCAGCGGTGACGGTGTTGCCGTCCAACGTGAGGTTCGTCGCCGAGTTGACAACGGCGATGTCCATCTCGTTGCGGGGGATGAAGCGCAGGAAGCGCGCTCCGCTGTTCGCCGCCGGCGTTGGGAAGTGCAGGGAGACGATGAACTCGCCTGCCTCCAGTAGGTTCCGACCGGGGGCCGTGCAGAAGTCCTCTGCCTTGACCTGTCGCTGGCCGTTGGGGCCGACGATGTTGGCAACGCACTCCATCACAATCAGCGAGGGGATGCTGTCTGCCGCCGGACCGGCGTTGGCGAGGTTTCCGCCGAAGGTCGCGCGACCCTGGATCGCGGTCCCGCCGATGAGCGAGGCCGAGTCAACGAGGCACGGGTAGATCCGCGCCACCGTCTCGTTACGGTAGATCTGGTACAGCGGGGTCGCGGCTCCCAGGGTCAAGCCACTGGCAGCGTCGAAATTGATCCCCATGGTCTCGGGGATGGCCTTGATGTCGACGAACACACTGGTGTCGCGCCTACGCTCGCGCGCCATCACGATGATGTCCGTGCCCCCGGCGAGGATTCGAGCCGTCGGCCCGCCCTCCTGGAGCAATCGGATCGCCTCTTGAATCGAGGCTGGCCGGGTGTACTTCACGTCCTGCAAATCACTCTCCTCCCGCGCCAATCGGCACGCAGCACGGCGAAGCATACTACAACGCCACACACAGAGTCATTACAACGGGCATGCTGGTGGAAGTTTCTGGGGTTACCGCCTCCGCGACCCCCTGCCAGCGTCAGGAACCTATGCTATACGGCACCGGATACGGCCCGTAGCATGAGCGACCGCAGAGAAGGGACCAGCAGGTGGGCGAGCGTAGTCAACTGAAGTTCGCGCTGGCGGCATTCGCCGCAGGGCTGGCCTGGGGCTATCTGCGCCACCGTGAGAGCACGCGCAAGTCGGCCTTCGCGCTGGTGCAGGCCCTGGAGTGGTTCATTGCCTACGGTGGCGCGGCGGCCGTCATCACCCTCGTCCGCGAGTCGATGGAGCCTGAAGAGCCCATCGCTGCGGACTCAGAGCGAATCACACACTTTCGTCAGGTCGTGACGGAGCGGACCGGAACCGACGGATGAGCGCGACGTCGAGACTCGTCGCTTCCGCACGCCATGACATTGGATCGACTTTCCCCACACGAGGCCACTCATGACCACCGAATCAACACAGGGAGCGCCCGCGCTGGCCACAGCGCTGCTGGCCACTGCTCCGTGGTTGGAGGTGGCCTCCCGCGGGTTGCTGCTGCTGGTCCGCCCGCCAGTGGCCTCGTGGGCGGACCCTGAGGCCGACGATGACGAAGCGGACGCCCCATCCGATCACGTGGTCGCCGTTGCGGGACCGCCCGCCGTCTGGCTGATCCTCGATGGCGTGGAGGCACGGGCGCTCCCGCCGGAGTTCCGCGGGCCGATCGTGCGCGAAGGCGTGCTGCGCATCCCAGCGACCGAAACCAGCGGGCTTGAGCTCGTGGTGATGACATCGGAAGGCGTGGGACGCGCGCTCGATGGCGTCACGCGTCGTTCGCTCGAGATGCGCTGGCTGATGCGCCACTCCGCCCCGCTGCACGACCCACTGCACCGCCACGACTCGCTGGTGGGCGCCGCGGGCCGCCTCCCCGCCGATTCGTTGGAGCGCGCCGTACGGCCCTTGTACGTGCAGGCTGCAGTCGCATTACGCGCGCTGGCGGAACTGCCAGTCGACGCCGCCCCGGAGCGCCTGGTGATGCTGATGGGCGAGGCCATGGGCGGCCTGTTGCGGCTGGCCTGCGTCATCGAGGAAGGCTCCCACCCGACGATCGAGTGGCTGGCACAGGCTGGGCGCGCGACGCACCTCGGCAAGCGCATCGGCTCGTGGCTGGACGACCTCGGCCCTGCTACCAGCGGCGAGGCACGAGCGGCGCGCTGGGTGCGCGATGCTTGCTCCGGCGTGCTGCGCGAGACCGCTGCTGTGCTCCAGGTGGAGTTTGGTGGGCGCGACTGGCTCGTCGAGCCCGAGAGTTACGGGCTACGACCACCTCGCTAACCATCTTGCTGACTATCTTGCTGGCCCCCACGCACCTCATGGGCGGCTCCTCGTGAACACCGAGGACGTGCGCTGGCTCCAGACCGTCGAGGGCCGCGCAGCGACCGCTCAGGCGACGGCGCTGCTGCACGCGGGCGATGAGCTCCCCGCACTGCGCCGCCTCGCACGCGACTGGGCGCCCGCCGAGGCCCGTGCCGCCGTCGCGCTGGTGCTGGGCCGGCGCGCGCTCAGCGGGAAGCTCGTCGAAGCTGACCAACTGTTTTGCGACCGGGAGGCCGCCGAGCAGACTTCCCATGACGCGGTCGCGCGGCACCTCGCTGCCCGCTTCGCGGCGTCTCGTTATGTCGCCGATATTGGCTGCGGGATGGGCGGCGACGCCCTCGCGATCGCCCGATATGCTCCGGTGCTCGCCGTGGACCGCGATGAGACGCGGCTCGCGATGCTTGAGGCGAACGCCGTGGCGCTCGGGCTCGCGGACCGCATCACGCCGTGTCTCGGGGACGCCACAACGTGGACACCACCCGCGGACACGGTCGATGCGCTGTGGTGCGACCCTGCTCGCCGCGCCGAGGGCGAGCGCAGGATGCGGCCGGAGGGCTGGTCGCCGCCGCTCTCGCGCGCGCTGGAGCTTGCGGCGACAGTCGGTGGTGCGGGGATCAAGCTCGCGCCCGGTATCGACCTCGACGAGTTGCCTGAGGTGGGCGAGGACGGCGTCCCCACCGAGATGGAGTTCGTCTCCTTCGAGGGGGGACTGCGCGCCGCCGTGCTCTGGCTGGGGCGGCTCGCGCGCGAGCCGCGTACTGCAACGGTGCTGCGACCAGACGACGCCACCGAGGGCGCGTACGTCGCCGACTCGCTCACCGGCGAACCCGATGACGGCGCAACTCCCACAGCGCCGCCCGGCCGCTATCTCTACGATCCCGAGTCGTGCGTCGGGCGGGCCGGCCTGATCGATGTGCTCGCACCGCGCCTCGACGCCTGGAAGATCGATTCGGAGATCGCATACCTGTCGTCGGACGAAGCGATGGACACGCCGTTCGCGCGGCGCTTCCTGGTGCTCGACTGGCTGCCATTCGCGGAGCGCGCACTGCTCGAGACGTTGCAGCGCCTGAACGTGAGCCGCGTGGATGTCATGCGTCGAGGCTCACCGGTGGACACCAATGCGTTGGAGCGAAAGCTGAACGCGACCCTGCGTGCCCCGGGCCGCAGCGCCGACGCGACTGCGACTGCGACCGTGGTGGTATTGACCCGCGTGCAGGGCGCGCGCGTTGCGATCGTTTGCGCCCGGGAGTAGCGTCACGTTCAGGTGGCGTAACGGATCCAGGACACACCGAGGGAGCAGTGAGATGGCGACCAGCACGACCGGACACGTAGCGATCGAGGCGACCCCGGAGTCGGTCGGGATGTCGTCCAGCCGGCTCGCAAACGTGACACGGCTGGTGCAGCGGTACATCGACGACGGGAAGTACGCAGGCGCGATCACGCTGGTGGCGCGGCGCGACAAGGTCGTGCACTTCGAGACGTACGGAAAACTCGACGCCGAGGCAGGCACGTCGATGCGGCCGGATGCGATTTTCCGTCTCGCCTCCATGACCAAACCAATCGTGAGCGTTGCGCTGATGTCGTTGTACGAGGAAGGCCGCTTCCAACTCGACACACCGGTGTACGAGTTCATCCCGGCGTTCCGAGACGTGCAGGTGCTCGCGGGCGGCACCGCCGACGCGTTCACGACGCGTCCACCGGCGCGCGCGATCACGGTCGCCGACCTGTTGCGCCACACCGCCGGCTTCGAGTTCTTGGGTGGCGATTCACCGGTGGTGGGCGAGCTGTATCGGCGTGCGGGCATCACGGGCATACCTGCGACGGGGACGCTGGCGGAACGCGCGGCTGCCCTCGCGCGGATGCCGCTGGTCGGCGACCCCGGCGCGCAGTTCACGTATCACTACGCAACGGACGTCGTCGGTCACCTCTGCGAGTTGCTCGCGGGGCAGCCGCTCGACGTGTTTCTGCGCGCGCGCATCCTGCAGCCGCTTGGCATGCGCGACACCGCCTTCCACGTGTCGGCTGCGAACCGCGATCGCCTCGCTGGGTGGTACGACCAGGCGAACGACGGGGACGCGCGCTTTCGCGCACACGACCCCGCCGACGAGGCGCGGTATGCCGAAGGTGCGACCTACTTCTCCGCTGGCGGTGGCCTCACCGCCACGACAGCGGACTACCTGCGCTTCACACGCATGCTGGCACGCGGCGGGGAACTCGATGGTGAGCGCATCCTCGGCACCCGCACACTCGCCCTCATGGCCTCGAATCACCTGCCCGGCGGGCGAGACCTTGATGAGATGTGGTTCGGTGGGCCGGGGCCGACAGCGATTGCGCGCGGCACCGGGTTTGGGCTGGGCTTCGCAGTGCTGCTCGATCCGGCGCGGGCCGCACTGCTCGGCACACCGGGCGAGTTCTACTGGGGCGGGGCATACTCCACCGCGTTCTTCGTGTCGCCCGCGGAGGATCTGATCATGATCTTCATGACGCAGCTCGGCGGGTCCGACTACCTGATCCGACGACAGCTCCGCGTCGCGACGTACCAGGCGATCATCGACTGATTCGAGGGCCCGACTCGCCGCGCGGCGCTCGACTCAATCTCAGCGCGCGCCGTGCATCGGCAGCGCCGTGCCGTACAACTCGAACGCCAGACGGCGACGCAGCGCGTCGATGCCCCACGCCTTGAGCGCAGAGACAAGGATCGCGCCACCCTCGGGCGCTGGGCTCGCGAGGTCGACGCCGGAGAGGTCGCGTTCCACCTCCACGGGCGCGCCGTCGGCACGCAGCAGACCATCGGCCTTGTTGAGCACGGTGACCATCGGCTTGTCCGCCACACCCAGCGCCGCGAGCGTCTCCATGACGGTGGCCCACTGCGCACCCATCGCGGGCGAGGTCGCATCGACGACGTGCAGCAGCAGGTCGGCGGACTGCAATTCCTCGAGGGTGGCACGGAACGCGGAGATCAACTGCGTCGGCAACTTCTGGATGAAGCCGACGGTGTCGGTCACCAGGAACATCTCGCCGCCGGGCACACCCACGCGACGTGTCAGCGGGTCGAGCGTGGCAAACAGCGCGTCGGCTGCAAACACCTCGGTGTTGGCCAGCGTGTGCAACAGTGAGGACTTGCCAGCGTTGGTGTAGCCGACCAGCGCCACCACCGGCACTCCGTCGCGCTCGCGACGGCGACGATGCAGCGCGCGTTGCTTGCGCACCTGCTCGATCTGCCCCTTCAGCCGCGTGATGCGCGTGCCGATCAGTCGACGGTCGGTCTCCAACTGCGTCTCGCCGGGCCCGCGCGAACCGATCGCGCCTTCCAACCGTTCGAGGTGCTGCCACTGCCCGCGCAACCTCGGCAGCAGGTACTCGTGCTGCGCGAGTTCCACCTGCAGCGTCGCCTCCCGGGTGCGCGCGCGGCTGGCAAAGATGTCGAGGATCAGCGCACTGCGGTCGATCACCTTCACCTGCAACGCGGATTCAAGGTGCAACTGCTGCGACGGCGACAACTGCTCGTCGAAGATGACGAGGGTGTAATCCAGATCGGCGCGAGCGGCGCGGACTTCCTCGAGCTTGCCGGAGCCGATGTAGGTGGACGGGTCCGGGCGCGGGCGCCGCTGTAGCGTCTCGCCCACGACCCACGCCCCAGCGGTGCGCGCGAGCCGCCCGAGCTCGCGCAACGACTCCTCGGCGGGCATACGCACCGCCGCGCCGTAGTCCAGCCCCACGAGGTAGGCGCGCTCCTGCTCAGACGCGTTACGGCGGCTGTTGCGCCGGTCGGCCTGTGTCAGCCGAACCTCGTTCGCCAGATCGAGGTCGAGACGGGTGTACTGGCGTCGCTTCGGGATGCGCTACTCCTGCTGCTCTGCGGGCGGCTACGTCAACGATCGTAGCGTACTCCCCGTAAAAAGGGGCGTGGGCGCCTCGGCGCTACAGCACCTGTTCGCCGCGTGCGAAGGAGGCAAGACGACGCAGCCCTTCCTCCACGCGATCGTCGGCCAGCGTGAGCGAGAGTCGAATGTACCCCTCGCCGGCGGGGCCGTAGGAGATGCCCGGAGTGACCACGACGCCGGTCTGCGCGATGAGGCGTCCGGCGTAGTCGGCGGAGGAGCGCTCGCCTTCCGGCAGACGCGCCCAGATGTAGAGCGAGGCCTTCGGTGGCTCGACGTGCAGCCCAAGCGCGCGCAACACCTCGACGGCGCGGTCGCGGCGGCGGCGGTAGACCTCGTTGTGCGCGAGGATCGAGTCGCCGGGCCCGTCGAGCGCGGTGATCGCCATCTGCTGCACCGCCTGCGGCACGCCGCTGTCGAGGTTCGACTTCACGCGCCGCAGGGCGTCGACCAGCGTCGCGTTCCCGACCGCCATGCCGATGCGCCAGCCGGTCATGTTGAACGACTTGGAGAGCGAGTTGAACTCGATCGCGATCTCCCGCGCCCCCGGCACTTCCAGGATCGAGGGCGCCACGTAGCCATCGAAGGTGACCTCGGAGTAGGCGAGGTCGTGCGCGATCACCACGTCGTGACGCTTCGCCCACGCCACCGCCTGCTCGAAGAACGCGAGGTCTGCGACCGCGCCAGTCGGGTTGTTAGGGTAGTTGAGCCAGATGAACTTCGCGCGGCGCGCCACATCCTCCGGGATATCCTCCAGGCGTGGCAGCCAACCATCCTCCTCGGTGAGCGGAACCTTCACCGACTCACCGCCGCAGAACATGGTGCCCACCTCGTACACCGGGTAGCCGGGGTCGGTGATGAGCACGCTGTCGCCGGGATCGACGAGCACCAGCGGGAAGTGGCCGATGCCCTCTTTGGAGCCGATCAGCGAGACCACCTCGGTCTGCGGGTCCAGCGTCACGCCGTGACGGCGCGCGTACCAGCGCGCAACGGCCTCGCGGAACTCCGGCAGACCTTCCGTCTCCGGGTAGCGATGGTTGGCGGGCACGTCGGCGGCGCGCTTCAGGCTGTCGAGGATGTAGTCAGGCGTCGCGAGATCGGGATCGCCGATGCCGAACGAGATGACGTCGACGCCCTTCGCCCGCTGCTCCGCGATCAGCGCGGAGATACGCGCGAACAGGTATGGCGGCAGTTGCTGCACACGGCGTGCGAGTTCCATGGCGGGCTCTCTTTCGGCGGTCGCGCGGTTAGGCCGGACGCGCGCGAGTGTGACGGATCACTCCGCCTTCGCGCCAGTGGCCACTGCCGCGGTCGCTATCGCCAGTTGCCGAAGCGTGCCTTCACTCCGTCGTGCTGGCGCTGCTTCATGCGCGCGGCGATCGCCTTCTCGTCGAGGGTGCGGCGGAACTCGGCGCCGCCGCGACCGGCGCGGAAGCCGGCAGCGATCGCCGTGGGCACCGAGCGCGGGATGCTGGGGCGGCCGCGTACGACGGCCTGCTTCGCGCCCAACGTGCCGAGCTGGTAGGCCGCGGCCTGCAGCATGACGACGCCGAGCTTGCGACCCCACGCCTCCGAGGCGATGGCGCTGGAGACGATGTGACCGATGTTCCCCTCGGGCGCGTTGTTGATCGCGTAGCCGATCACCTGTCCGTCCTCGACCAGCACGCCGACCCACGCCGACGCGGCAATCCGCCCACGCGTGGCCACTTCGCCGTCCGCGAACTCGTCGTAGGCATCGGCCTCGATGGCGACGATGCGGTCGAAGTCATCCGCCGTCGCGCGACGGATCTGAACGCCCGCCGGCGGCTCCGGCGGTGCGAGCTCGGCGATCTCGCGGTGCTCCAGCTCCAGCCAGTCGCCGAAGTGCACGAAGCCGATCTCATCCAGCATCGGGTCGATCCACTCGCGCACCGGGAACTGCACCAGGTCGAACCGCAGGTACTGCACCTTGAAGCGCTTCAGATCCTTCTGGAGCAGCGCCCACATCGGCCGCAGGTCAGTCTTCATGACCTCCATGGTCTCGAAGGCGAATAGCAGTTGGAGCTGGCCCTCCTGCATCGTCAGCGCGAGCTCGCCGCCCTCGGTCTCGACAGCCTCGGTCTCGTCGCGAGCGAGCAGCTGTTGCCAGGCGCGCGCGCGCGTCGGGACGTTACGGATGCCCGGGTTCTCGTGCGCGATCACGCTACGCTTGTTCA
Organism: Chloroflexota bacterium; assembly: GCA_003670575.1. Lineage (GTDB taxonomy): Bacteria > Chloroflexota > Dehalococcoidia > UBA2979 > UBA2979 > RH-chloro-G1. The sequence goes on along the minus strand of QWRD01000003.1, from coordinate 107,448 downwards.
TCAGACCCCTCCCACACCGCCTCGAAGACCCGCTGCGCGGGCCCCTCGAGGAACACGCTGCCATCACCATCCCACGATATGCGCAGGACGCCCCCCGGCAGCGCTACTTCCACGTCATTGTCCACCCGCCCGGCCAGTCGTGCCGCGACCACTGCCGCGCAGGCCCCGGTGCCGCACGCCAGCGTGATACCGGCACCGCGCTCCCACACTCGCATGTCGAGGTGCGTGCGATCCTGCACGCGAACCACCTCGAAGTTCGTGCGGTGCGCGAAGAGCGGGTCATGCTCCACGACCGGGCCGATGCGCTCCAATTCGAACGCGTCTGGCGACCCATCGATGAAGTGCACCGCGTGCGGGTTACCCATCGAGACCAGCGTAAGCGCCAGCTGCTCGCCGGACGCCTCCAGCGGGAGGTCGCGCACGGGGCCGCGAGCCTCCAACTGAGCGCCGACGTCCGCCGCCTCCAGGCGCGGTGCGCCCATCGCGACGCGCACCGTCGCAACGGTGCCATCGACGCCTCGAGTCGCGCGCGCCTCGAGCACCCCGGCGCCAGTCTCCACCGTCACCACGCCGTCCGGCGCGACGATCGAGCCGCGATCGAGCAGGTACTTCACGAAGCAGCGGATGCCGTTGCCGCACATCTCGGGCTCGGAGCCGTCGGGGTTGAAGATACGCATCCGGCGTCCCGCGACTGCCGATGGGAACGCGACGATCAGGCCATCCGCGCCCACACCGAAATGACGATCGCACACACGCCGCGCGAGGTTCGGCCAATCGGCATCCGGATCGTCCGACTCCGTCAGGACGAAGTCGTTGCCGGTGCCGTGCATCTTCCAGAAGTTGAACTTCATCGTCCCCTCATCCTACCCGCGCGCTGCCAGCCGTCTCAACCGTCGATGTCCACAGCGGCGGCCACAGCACGCGCGACGGCCTCGAGATCCGAGCCGGGCACCCACTGGATGCGGGGGTCGTCGACGTGGAACCACGCCGCCTGCATCCGGATCAGCCGGTGCGTCGCGATCTTCGTACGCTCGATTGCGGTCGCCAGATCCCACTCACCACGCAGATGGCGGATCGCCTCGGCGTAGCCGATGGTGCGCAGCGCCGGGAGATCGGCCGGGTACTGCTCCAGCAGAGCGCGTGTCTCCTCGACGAGTCCCGCGGCATACATCGCCTCCACGCGCAGGTCGGCGCGACGATGCAGCACCTCCCGGGGCCAGGAGAGGCCGATCACGTGCCAGGTGAAGTCAGGTGGCACCACCGTTCCGCGCGTCCCTCCGGACGCCGCAACCTCGATGGCGCGAATGATGCGACGCGGGTTCTTCGCGTCGACGCGGGCGGCAGCCTCCGGGTCGATGCTCGCGAGGCGTGCGAGCAGGGGCGCCGCGCCGCCGGTGGCAGCCTCCGCCTCCAGCACCGCGCGTAGTTCCTCGTCGGGCGGAACCGAGGGCGGATGCCAGCCTTCCAGCAGCGCCCAGACGTACTGCCCAGTGCCTCCCACCAACAGCGGAAGGCGATCCCGTGCCCAGATGCCATCGAAGACATCGCAGGCTGCGGTGAGGAAATTTGCGAGCGACAAGGGCGCGTCCGGCGGCACGATACCGACGAGGTGGTGGCGAACGGCAGCCTGTTCCTCGGGCGTGGGCGCGGCCGTCCCGATCAGCATCCCGCTGCGCAGCTGGCGCGAGTCAGCGGAGACCACCTCCGCGGGAAGGTGGCGAGCAACCTCGATCGCCGCGGCGGTCTTACCGCTGGCCGTGGCGCCGACGATCGCGACCAGCCGCCGAGGGGCAGCCGGCTGGCGTTCGGTCACGCCGCGGCGCCGGCCGCCGCCTTGCAAATCGCGGTAAACGACTCGGCTTGCAACGCTGCGCCGCCGACCAGCAACCCATCGATGTCCGGCTGTCCAGCCAGGATGGCGGCGTTCTCGGCGTTCACCGAGCCGCCGTACTGGATGCGGCAGGCCTCGGCGGTCGCGGCATCGAAGCGGTCCGCGAGGATCGCACGCACATCGGCGCAGGTTGCCTGCGCGATCTCCGGCGTGGCGGTCAGTCCGGTGCCGATCGCCCACACCGGCTCGTACGCGACGATGAACCCCTCCGGCAGCCGATCGACGTCCTGGAAGGCTGCCAGCAACTGGCGACGGAGCACATCGTTCGTGCTGCCATCCTCACGCTGGGCGCGCAACTCGCCGACCGCGAGCATCGGCTGCATGCCGAGATCGATCACTGCGCGAAGATTGCGCTGCGTCTGCTCGTCGGTCTCGCCGAAGACGTGGCGACGCTCCGAATGGCCGATGATCGCGAAGTCCACGGTGCCCGCCAGCATGGCGGCGCTGACCTCGCCGGTGAATGCACCGTGAGACTCCCAGTAGACGTTCTGCGCGCCGACGCGGAGCGTGCTGCCGCGCAGCAGGTCGGCAGCGTCTCCGAGCCACGGCGAGGGCGGACAGACCACCACCTCCACGCCCTGCAACCCATCGAGGTTCGCACGCAACGTAGTCAGCAGCTCGCGAGCTGCTCCGCGTGCGAGGTGCATCTTCCAGTTGCCGGCGACGATCGGTGTGCGGGCCATGCTTACGCTCCGAACTTGGTCAGCCGACCGGCGTGCGCGAACGCTATCGGTAGTGCTTCTTTGGCGGGGAAGGTGCCGAGGCCGCCTCGTGCGCATTCGGTCTCGTTGAAACGATGCGCCTCGTCCGTGCGGACGTTTTCGCCACTCAGCACGAACGGCACGGGGTGCCACGAGTGCGCAGCCATCGTCGCGGGCGTCGAGTGGTCGCCGGTCACGATCAGCACGTTCGCACCCAGCGCGACCAGCGCGGGAACCGACGCATCGAAGTCCTGAATCGCCTGCTGCTTGCGCGCGAAATCGCCATCCTCGCCCGCGGCGTCCGTGTACTTGTAGTGCAGGAAGAAGAAGTCGTACTCGTCCCAATGGCTGCGCAGCGCCTCGATCTGCGTGGCGAGGGTGTCGCCCGCGTCGAGGATATCCATGCCGACGAGGCGTGCGAGCCCGCGGTACATCGGATACACCGCGACGGCGGCGGCGCGCAGCTTCCACAGTTCCGTGAACTGCGGAAGATCCGGGCGCATCGCCCAGCCGCGCAGCGTCAGGTGGTTGGCAGTGTCGCGATCCGAGAGGAGTACGCGCGCCTGCTCCACGAATCTCTGAGCAAGCTCGGCGGTACGCTGCGCTGCGGGGTCGAGCGCCTGCACAGGGGGCACCGCCACGCCCTCGCGCTGCGGGTCGGTCTCGTTGAGTGCATCGTGCAGCCCGTCGCCGCGAAGCACGAGCACAAAGCGGTGATCTTTCACCGGGCGCACGAACAGCTCAACGCCCGGAAGTGTGATTCCGGCCTGCAGCTTCGCGCAGATCTCAGCGGTGATCTCGGTCGCGACGCGACCCGCGCGGCGGTCGGTGATCAGTCCAGCCGCATCGACAGTGCAGAAGTTGCCGCGCGCCGCGAGGTCGGTTGGGCCCAACGGGAAGTCGATCCCGGTCGCCTCCAGCACGCCTCGACCCACCTCGAACGCGAGCGGGTCGTAGCCGAACAGCGCGAGGTGGCCCGGGCCGGAGCCGGGGGTGATGCCGTAGCCGACGGGAAGCGTCTGCCCAACCGTGCCTTGCTCGGCGAGCCGGTCGAGATGGCGCGAACTTGCTTCCTCAAGCTCAGTGCGGCCTCGGGGACCGGGCAGCCCACCCAGGCCGTCCATGACGCACAACAACACCTTGGTCTCCGCGGGAATGGAGAGACGGCGAATCAGGCTGAGGTCCACGTGTGGCTCCCGTATCGTTGTCGACGCGATGGCCGGGAGTGCCCCGGTCACCGCTGCATGGTCTGTTAGACGTCCAGCAGCGCGTCCACGGCCGGCAGCGACTTGCCTTGCAGCATCGCCAGCGAGGCACCGCCACCCGTCGAGACGTGCGAGACGCGATCCGCGACGCCGGCGCGGTTGAGCGCAGCGACGGTCTCGCCACCGCCAACCACCGTCGTCGCGTGCAGTTCACTGAGGATACGCGCCATCGCGATTGAGCCGCGGTCGAACGGCTCGCGCTCGAACAGTCCGAGTGGACCGTTCCAGACCACTGTGTGCATCGGCGCCAGCGCGTCGGCGAACGCCTGCACGGTGCCGGGACCAACATCGAGGATGCGCCAGTTCACCGGCACCTGCGCCACGGAGACCGTTCGCACCTGCCCTGCAGCAGCTCCACCGAATGCCACCACGACGTCCGAGGGCAGCACGATCTCGATGCCGCCGCGGTGCTCGGCGAGCGCCATGATGTAGCGCGCGCCAGCCAACCCGTCGTTCTCCACCAGCGAGTCGGCCACGTCGATGCCACGCGCCTTGAGGAACGTGTTCGCGATGGCACCGCCGATGCAGATCACATCGGCGCACCTCGTCAGGTTCTCGAGGATGGCGATCTTGTCGGACACCTTGGAGCCGCCAAGCACGATTCCGAACGGTCGGTCCGGGTTGTCCGTGACGCGAGTCAGGTAGTCCACCTCGCGCTCCAGCAGCAGCCCAGCCACCGCCGGGAGGTGCTGCGTGACGCCGACAGTCGAGGCGTGCGCCCGGTGCGCGGTGCCAAAGGCATCGTTGACGTAGATGTCCGCCAGCCGTGCGAGCGCCTTTGAGAACTCCTCGTCGTTCTCCTCCTCTTCAGCATGGAAGCGGAGGTTCTCCAGCATCAGGAGCTCTCCGGGCTTCAGCGCCTTGGCGGCGGCTTCCACCTCGGGGCCGATGCACTCCTCGACGTTCTTCACGGCGACGCCGAGCAGTTGCGTGAGGTGACGGCCAATCGGCGCGTTGCGGAGGTTGGGGTCCACGCCCCTCGGGCGGCCCTGATGGGAGCAGATGATGATGCACGCGCCCGCATCACGCAGCGCGCGAATCGTCGGCAACGACTCGCGGAGGCGGACATCGTCCACCACCTGGCCGTCCTCGACCTGCACGTTGTAATCAACACGGAGCAGCACGCGCTTGCCGCGCACATCAATGTCCCGAATGGTCTTCTTCTTCACAGCACCCCTCGCCTGAGTGGCGTACCCAATCCCCCTCGCACGCTCTGCTCGCACGCTACCACACCGACGGAATGCGACCCACTGGTCCGGCCCCGCGTGGCTGCCGCGTGCGCCGCCTGCCGCTACGGGATGCGCCCGGTCGCGGCCTGGGCGTACTGCTCCAGCAGCGCCAGCGCGTCGGCATCGAGGTGGGACGAGGCGAGGCTCCGACGCGCCTCGTCGAGCTGTTCCCGGGCCAGCCGAACCGTCGCCGCGCGGCCCCCGGCCGCCTCTACCAACGCGGCCAGCGCCCGGTAGTCCTCGTCGGGCTGCGGCGGAACCCCGTAGGCGGCGCGCAGAGCCTCGGCCGCTGCTCCGCCCGCCTCGATCGAGGCGACCACCGGGTAGGTTCGTTTGCGCGAGAGCAAGTCGCCGCCGAGTGGCTTCCCGGTGGTCGCCGGATCCCCCCAAATGTCCAGCAGATCATCGATCGCCTGGAAGGCCAGCCCAAGGTGGGTACCGAACCGGCGGAACGCCGATACCGTCGTACCGTCCGCGCCGCCCAGCAGCGCGCCAATCGCGAAGGGTGCGCCGAACATCGCGGCCGTCTTGCCCGCCGCCATCGTGACGTACTCGCCGGGGGTGACGTCGCTCCGCGTCTCGAAGGCCATGTCGAGGTACTGGCCCTCGACCAGCCGCAGGCAGGCCTCGTCCAACTCGCGCATCGCCTCCAGCACGCGACGCTCCTCCTCGCCCGCTTCTTGCAGTCGGTGCATCGCCAGCCGCGCGAGCGTGAACATCGCGTCGCCGGTGTTGATCGCCTGCGGGATGCCGGCGAACGACCAGACGGTCGCGCGACCACGCCGCGTGTCGCTGGCGTCCTCGATGTCGTCGTGCAGAAGCGAGAAGTTATGTACGAGGTCGACCGCGGCCGCCGCGGGCACTGCGGCCTCCGCGCTGCCGCCCACCAGCTCTGCGGCCAGCAGCACCGCAACCGAGCGCAGCATCTTGCCGGGCGACTCCGCAGCCGGAGCGCCGTGCATGTCCTCCCAGCCGAGGTGATAGCGCATCCACGAGAACATCCCGGCCGGGTCCGCCCCGACCACCGCGCGCATCTCCTCCAGGATCAGCGGGCGGTAGCGTTCGATGCGGGCCGCGAGCTGCTGGCTGTCCGGCGCGTCCTGGGTCATACGGGCTCCTTGCGCTGCGCCGTCACTCGACGCCCTGCCGACACGACGGAGTATCTGCTGGTCACGCCGAACGCGGTGAGGATGGCTCCAGTTCCAGGGTGTGCTCTCGATCCGCCTCGATGGCGGCGCGTGAGTAGAGGAGCGGGCGGTACCGACCGGCGAGGAACTCGGGAATGCAGTCGCCGTACCGCGCGTGCCCGGGGATGCCCGAGTTCCCAGTGGACAGTTGGAACACCGATCGGTCGAAGTCGGCCAGGTCGATGATCTGGCGGTACCCCGGCAGGATCGCGACCGCGGCTGCATCGTGGGCCATCGACGATGAGCCCTGCAGCACGGTGTTCTGGTCGCCCGGGAACGGGAACGGCCCGCGTGAGAACCACCGCCCCAGACCAGGAACGGCCTCCAACGGGTGCGGCAGATGCCACTGGTGCATCGCGCCCCACCGCCAGTCCTGCGGGCGCTTCCCGAGTCGAGCCTGCAGCGCGGCGACCGCTCGCTGAGTGGCAACGCGCAGCACGAGGTCTCGATCGTGCTCGTCATCGCACCACGGAGGCATCGCCGCCTCCAGCGCCGCAACCACCCAGCCCTGCCCGCGAAATGCGAACGACGACGTGGTGAGAGGCAGCCCCAGCCCGGCGCCGAGCAGGATGTCGGATGCGTCTCCGGCTGCACGTGGCGCCAGGAGACGCGCCGCCTCCCGGAGCAGTTGCTCCAGCAACGCAGCCGCTGCGCTGTCCGCACTCAGTTGCCCGTCCCACGCCGCAAGCAGCGCCCGCAACTCGCCGTCCAGCACCTCGGCTGCGTCGAGCAGCGCACGCAGTCGGAGCAGCAACTCGGAGCGGGTGTCGGTTTGTATCGAGGCGAACGAGCCGATGGTGTGCCGCGCCCGAGCGGCGAGCAGCGCACGGATCCGTTCCGCACGCCACGGCTCGCACCAGTCCTCGCCGAGTTCGATAGGGCCGCCCGGTGCCTGATTCGCGGAGACGATCACGCCCTCGGGCGGGTCGAGGCGATGGGGCATCTCGGCGGGGGTCAGCGCGTCGGGCAGGCCGGATCCACCGATCGAGGTCACTCGATCCGGTGCTTCCGCACCAGGGCGCGGCAGCAGGCCCTCGCCGTGCGCCCGCCGTGGGATCGTGCCTGACATGCGGTAGCCGATGCGACCTGACCGCGATGCGAACACGTAGTTGAACGTCGCACCCGGGCGGCGGGCGATCGCTGCATCCGCTTCCTCGACGCTGTGCGCACGTGCGAGGTCGAGCAGCGGACCGAGCGGGTCGCCCGCCTCGAGCGCGGTGGAGCGCAGCGCGATCGCGCGGGTCTCACCGGGCAACACCGGGCCGATCACCGGCCCGTGCCGGGTCTCCAGCACCTGCTCCTCGACGGTCTCCGCGTCGCGGACTGCGATGCGTTCGATGCGCGTGCGGCCGGTGCGCCATCCGTCGGGCGCGAGGTAGCGCGTCGGGTCCGCCGGATCGACGGTCTCCACGACGCAGTCACTGACGTCGGCCAGTCCGGCAGTGATGCCCCACGCCACCTCGCGGTTATGTCCCATCGCGACGAGCGGGATGCCAGCGACTCCCGCGCCGATGACATCGAAACGGCCGCCGACGACATGGCTGACATGCAGCAAGCCCGGCATCCTCGATTCCAGATGGGGGTCGCTTGCGAGCAGGGGCGCGCCCGTCTCGGTGCGTGCGCCGCTGACCGCCCACGCGTTAGAGGCCGCACCGATTCCCGGCCCGCGTTCCAGCGCCTGCATGAACGCAGCGAGGAGCCGCGCGGCCGCGGGTGCCGGCAGCCCGGTTGTCGTTGGTACACCGACCGGGTGCGCTGGCTCGATGGCGACCGCCCGCTCGGCACCGACGGTACGCAGCAGTTGTTCGCGCAGCAGCTCGGTGTCCCAGTTCCCCGCGAACGGGAGCAGCACGAACCGCCCGAGCAGCATGGTGTGCTCCGGGTGCCACGGCTCCGGGGTAATCCCGAAGAACGCGAACTCCGGCGGGAGCGCCGACAGCGTCCGTACCGCCTCGTTCACCCCGGCGGCGTAGGCCACCAGTAACGCCCGCGCCGCGTCGTCGCACGCCGCGAGGTCCCGCGCCGCGATCGAGGCGAGCCCGATCCGTCGCATGAAGCGGTCCAGTCCCAACGTGACCGAGCCGGCGATCTCGCTGAACCGGCCGGATCCGGCACGGCGCATCGCCTCCATTTGGAACAATCGATCCTGCGCGTGCACGAATCCCTGCCCGAAGAGGGTATCGCGCTCAGATCCGGCGTAGATATGCGGCACGCCAAAGCGGTCTCGGAGCACCTCCACGCGGCCGTCCGGGCCGTGCACTGCGAGGTGTCCATCCTCGACGGGTCGGGACCTGCCACTGGCGGCAATCGCGCCCGCAAGCGCGGCTCGCCCCGCGAGGCTCGCGGTTCGCCCTGCACGGGTGCGGGCGGCGCGGAGCGCATCGGCGCGTATCGTCCAGCGGGGTGCCGTCCAGGGCATCGGGTCTCCTCGCGCAGTGGGCGCACCGATCGGTGCCACGATCCTACACGACGCCGCCGAGAGCGCTCGGGACGCGTCGCTTACGCGTGCGGCGGTTCGATGCCGAGCCTCTCGGCGGTGAGCGGGCCCTCACGAAGGATGCGCGGCGACTCGCTGGTGACGTCGACCACCGTCGAGGCGGCGAGCGTGCGCCGTGGGCCGCCATCCAAGATCAGCAGGTGCTCACCGAAGACCGCAGCCACCTCGTCGGCGCTCGTCGCGGCGGGCTGACCGCTGCGGTTCGCGCTGCTCACGGCCAGCACGCCTCCCGCAGCGCGGAGCACTCGCCGTGTCAGCGCGTCATCCGGCTGGCGGACGCCAATGGTGCCGTCGTCGGCCACCGCGAGGCCTTCCACCGCCCCAGGGCGCGCCTCGGTGACCAGCGTGAGCGGCCCCGGCCAGTGCTGCGACAACCTGTCGAACGCGTCCGTCGCCCGCGCGTAGGGCTCGATGTCAGTTATGTCATCGAAAAGCACCGCGATCGGCTGGCGCGGCTCGCGGCTCTTGAGCGCGATCATCGCGAGCACGGCGGCCGGCAGGTCTGCACGCGCCGCCAGCCCGTAGACCGTGTCGGTGGGGATGGCGACGACCTCGCCCGCCTCGAGCGCGGCGACGACCTCGTCCAGGCGGCTCGGGCCAACGATCGGCATCCGTCTCCCTCGTGCGCTGTCGAGCATTTTGCAGGCACCGCGTTGACCGCACTATAGCCCGCCGCTACGATCCCTCCCTAGCGGACTCCCCCGAAACTAGGGTCCACATGTCCGATACCTCTGACGCTCCGATCGCAAGCACCGAGGCCAGCGCATCCGATGCGCTGACGCCCGTTGCCACCACGCCCGGCGCGGTGAGTATCCCGCCACGTATCCGCTCCTCCGGCGACGCCGAGGTTGGCACCTATCTGGAGATCGCCGAGGCTCGCGAGCCGGGCAGCATCTTCACGCCTGCGCCCAACGCTCCGGAAGCCGTGGTGGTGCTGGACTACGGCTCGCAGTTCTCGATGCTCATTACGCGACGCATCCGCGATGCGGGCGTGTACTCCGAGCTGGTGCCATGGGACACCCCGCCAGAGCGACTCAATCACCTGAACATCAAGGGGTTCATCCTCTCCGGCGGCCCTTCGTCGGTGTACGAGGAGAACGCCCCCACGTTGCAGCCGTATGTGATTGCCTCGGGCGTGCCGGTGCTCGGCATCTGCTACGGGATGCAACTGTTAGCGCACGCGCTCGGTGGGCGCGTGGTGCCCAGCACACAGCGCGAGTACGGGCACGCGGTGATCACGCTGTCGGACGGCGCGAGTCCGCTGCTCAAGGGGCTGCCCTCCTCGATGCCGGTCTGGATGTCGCACGGTGACCACGTGGTAGAGATGCCACCCGGCTTCCGCGCGCTGGCCCAGTCGGAGTCCTCGCCGGTAGCGGCGATGGCCGACGACGCCGGTCACCTGGCGATCCAGTTCCACCCGGAAGTGGTGCACACGCCGCAGGGTGGCCAGTTGCTGCGCAACTTCCTGTTCGAGGTGGCGCACTGCTCCGGCTCCTGGACTGCCGCGAACTTCATCGAGGAGTCCGTCCGCAACATCCGCGAGCGCGTCGGCGACCGCAAGGTGATCTGCGCGCTCTCCGGCGGCGTCGATTCCGCCGTCGCGGCCTCGCTCGTGCATCGCGCAATCGGCGACCAACTGACGTGCATTTTCGTCGACAACGGCCTGCTGCGCGCACAGGAGCCGGAGCGCGTGGTCTCCACGTTCCGCGGCCAGATGGCGATGGGCCTGCTGCACGTCGACGCTACCGAGCGCTTCATGCGCGAACTCGTCGAGGTCACGGACCCGGAGACCAAGCGCAAGCGCATCGGCGAGACGTTCATCCGCGTCTTCGAGGCGGAGGCGGCCAACCTCGGCAAGGTGGACTTCATCTGCCAGGGCACCACATACCCCGACGTCATCGAGTCGGCCTCCACCGGCAGCAGCGCGGCCGCGAAGATCAAGACACACCACAACGTCGGCGGGCTGCCGAAGGACATGCAGTTCACGCTGATCGAGCCGCTGCGCAACCTGTTCAAGGACGAGGTGCGGCGCGTCGGCAAGGAGCTTGGGCTCTCCGATGAGATGGTGTACCGCCAGCCGTTCCCCGGCCCCGGCCTCGCGATCCGCATCATCGGCGAGGTGACTCCGGAGCGACTGGAGATGCTGCGCGCCGCCGACTGGATCGTGATGGACGAGATCAAGAACGCGGCGCTCTACTACGACCTCTGGCAGTCGTTCGCGGTGCTCACGGACACCAAGTCCGTCGGCGTGCAGGGCGACTTCCGCACCTACGGCGCCTGTATCGCGCTGCGCTGCGTGACCGGCGAGGACGCGATGACCGCCGACTGGGCGCGCCTCCCCTACGACCTGATGGCGCGCATCTCCACCCGCATCGTCAACGAGGTGCCTGGGGTGAACCGCGTGGTGTACGACATCACCTCCAAGCCGCCCGGCACGATCGAGTGGGAATAGACGCACCCCCCCCGGAGGATTCCGATGAATGCCGAACCGGATCCGCCGAGAATCCTTTCCGAGGATGAGGCGAAGTCAGTCGCGTATGAGTTTGCAGTCCTAACTGAGGCGACCCGTGAGACACGGCAACGGCTTGCATCGCTGCGCGAACGCTTGTTGTCGTATATGGATGAACAGGGTCTGAGCCGGATCGCGGCGGATCGTGCCGGAATGGCCATCGAACGGCAGGCACGAGCGGGCAGAAAGATGTACGACGTAGCTGCAATGCCTTCAGAACTCGTCATTGCGGCGAACACGTTCGCGGTGCTGCGTATCGATGTAGCCGCCGCGAAGCACGTTAGTCCGTCTGTTCTCGCCGAAATGGAACGCTACGCGACCCTTGGGGAACCGACATACGCGTTGACGGTGAAACCCGTCTTCCGCGCGGACGAGCCCCTTCCGTGACGTTGAACGTCCTGCTGCTCGGCTCCGGTGGGCGTGAGCATGCGATGGCATGGCGCCTCGCGCAGTCGGCACGCCTCGGGAAGTTGTGGGTCGCGCCGGGCAACGCGGGCACCGAGGCGTACGGCGAGAGCATTAGCGTGAACGCTGGCGACGTCGGCAGCGTCGCCTCGCTCGCCGAGCGGCTGCACGCCGACCTCGTCGTTGTGGGGCCGGAGGATCCGCTGGCCGCTGGCGTGGCGGACCGCCTCGAGGCGGCGGGCATCCCGGTGTTCGGCCCGACTCGCTCCGCTGCCGAGATCGAGTGGTCGAAGTCATTCGCCAAGCAGTTGATGGAAGACGCGGGCATCCCGACGGCGGGCGCGAGAACGTTCGATGACGCATGGGCAGCCCGCGACTTCGCTCGCGTGATCTTCGCGTCCGGGCTCGCCTGCGTGGTGAAGGCCGACGGCCTCGCCGCGGGAAAAGGCGTCACCGTCTGCGACACCATCGACGAAGCGCTGGCCGCGATCGAGGCCGCACTCGTGAACAACGTATTCGGGCCGGCCGGTGCGCGCGTGCTCGTCGAGGAGCGCATCAGCGGTCGAGAGACCTCGGCGCACGCGTTCACCGACGGCATCACCGTGCGCCACATGCCGTTCGCGTGCGACCACAAGCCGGTGTTCGATGGCAACCGTGGCCCCAACACCGGCGGGATGGGCGCGTACTCCCCGCCCGCGTGGCTGGACGCCTCGACGCGCGCGACCATCGAGCGGGATGTCACCGAGCGTGCCGTGCGTGCGCTCGCCGATGCCGGACGACCGTTCCGCGGCGTGCTGTTCCCCGGGATGATGCTGACCACCGACGGCCCGAAGGTCATCGAGTTCAATTGCCGCTTCGGCGACCCGGAGACCGAGGTGTTGCTGCCCCGGCTGCGCTCGGACCTGCTCGATATCTGCGACGCCGTCGCACACGGCCGACTCGCCGACGTACCGGTGGAGTGGGATGAGCGCGCGACAGTGGGCGTGATGATGGCGTCCGCCGGCTATCCCGGCGCGTACGAGACCGGCGTGGCGATCGAGGGCATCGACGCGGTCGATAGCGACGTGCAGGTGTTCCTCGCGGGCGCGCGTCGCGACGCCTCGGGCGTGCTTCGCACCGCGGGAGGCCGCGTGCTCTGCGTCGTCGCGAGCGGCGCGACGGTCGCCGAAGCACGCACGCGCGCTTACGACAACGTACAGCGCATCCGTTTCGAGGGTGCACACTACCGCACCGACATCGGCGCGACTGATTCGACCGCCGACGAGCCGCAGGCGGCGCGCTGATGGCTCGCACTGCGTTGCCGGAGGCTCGCTCATGACTCGCCTCGTGCGCTGCCCGATGCGCGAGTGCCGTCGGTCGCTCGACCTCGATGCGGGCGAGGGGACGCCGTGCATGCACTTCGTCGCGGCGTGGCGCGAGTGGTCGGCGATGCCGCGCGCAGTGTTGACGGGCCTCGATGGCAATCGCGAGCTCGTGATCCGCAACGTCCGCCCTGCCGAGGTCGAGGACGCCGCCCTTGAGGTGCGACAGGCCGAGATCGAGGTGCTCACTCGACAGTTTGGGCACGTCGTGGAACCCGTCGAGGATGCGTTACACGCCTCCGGTGCGCTGTACGGTGACCAGTACGAACGTGACGCGGTCAGCCGTGAGCTGGCGCAATTGCTAATCGGCCCGGACCCGATGATCTCTCGGGTTGCGGGATGAACAACCACTCTTCCGACGATGAGGTGATCCAATGATCGAGGGTGCACTGTGATTCCACGCTATAGCCGGCCGGAGATGGAAACGATCTGGGCGGACGACTCCAAGTTCGGCTGGTGGCTGCAGGTCGAGATCGCCGTTGTGCAGGCGTGGGCGGATGCGGGTCAGATCCCGCGCGCGGACGCCGACCTGATCGCGAAGAACGCGCGCGTCAACATCGCTGACATCAACCGCTACATCGCCGAGACGCACCACGACGTGACCGCATTCATGCGTTCCGTCGCGGACTCGCTCGGGCCGGAGTCGCGCTGGGTGCACCTGGGCCTCACCTCCTCCGACGTGTGGGACACGGCGACCAGCCTGCAGATGATGGCGGCGGCCGATGTGTTGCTGGGCCAACTCGCCACGTTGCGCGAGGTCGTCTGCCGTCAGGCGCTGCGCCACAAGGACACGATCTGCGTCGGTCGCACGCACGGCGTACACGCGGAGCCGACCACGTTCGGGCTCAAGCTCGCGGTGTGGGTCGACGAGATCACGCGTCAGGAAGAACGGCTGCGGCAGGCGCGAGAGACGATCGCCGTCGGACAGATGTCCGGCCCGGTCGGCACACACGCCACCGTCCCCCCGAGCGTCGAAGAAGACGCCTGCCGCCACCTCGGCGTGCGTGTCGCGCCGGTGACGACGCAGATCCTGCAGCGCGACCGCCACGCGCACTACGTCTCCGTGCTCGCGGGCGTTGGGGCCTCACTCGAGAAGTTCGCGCTCGAGATCCGTGGCCTGCAGCGCACGGAGATCCTCGAGGCGGAAGAGCCGTTCGCCGCAGGGCAGACCGGCTCCTCGTCGATGCCCCACAAGCGCAACCCGGAGTTGTGCGAGCGCGTCTGCGGGCTCGCACGCACCCTCCGAGGCTATGCAACCGCCGGCCTGGAGGACGTCGCACTCTGGCACGAGCGCGACATCTCGCACTCCAGCACGGAGCGAATCATTCTCCCGGACGCGACTGGACTACTGAACTACGCGCTGCACATCTTCACCGGGGTGATGGACGGCCTGGTGGTGTACCCGCAGCGGATGCAGCAGAACCTGGAGCGCACGCAGGGGCTGGTCTTCTCGCAGAAGGTGCTGCTCGCGCTGATCGAGTCCGGTCTCAGCCGCGAGGCCGCCTACGAGATCGTGCAGCGCAACTCGATGACGGCGTGGGACAAGCAGACACCATTGCGTGGCCTGCTGGAGGCTGACCCCGAGGTGACCGCGCGCCTCGACGCTGCTGCGCTGGACGCCGTGTTCGACTATCGCGCGTACCTCGTGCATGTCGATGAGTCGTTCCGGCGCATCGGACTGCTGCCGCGATAGCCCGCACCGGAGCCCTCACCCGCTGCCGCCCTCTCCACGAAGCAGGGCGACGGGGAACAAACGTGGAAGAAGATTGGATCGGACGATGAGCGCAACCGACCTACTGCTAACCACCGATCGGCCCGGTCTCATCAATCGCGGGAAAGTCCGCGACCTCTTTGCACTGCCGGATGATCGGCTACTGATCGTGGCGACGGATCGCATCTCGGCGTTCGATGTGGTGCTGCCGGCCGGCATCCCGCGCAAGGGCGAGGTGCTCACGCGCCTCTCTGCCTACTGGTTCGATCGCACCGCAGCCGTGGTGCCAAACCACATGATCGCAGTGCTCGATGCCTCGAACGCAGCGGAGTACGGCATCGATGACCCCGCGCTGTTCGGGCGCTCGATGGTGGTGCGACGTGCCCAGCCGTTGCCGGTGGAGTGCGTGGTGCGCGGCTACCTCGCGGGCTCCGGCTGGGCGGACTACCGCCGCGGCGGCACGGTGAGCGGCATCGCGCTCCCCGCCGGACTGCAGCAGTGCGAGCGACTGTTCGAGCCGATCTTCACCCCCTCGACGAAGGCCGCCGAGGGCCACGACGAGCCGATCTCCTACGAGCAGATGGAGGCACTGGTCGGTGCGGAGCGCGCGCACGTGATGCGGCTGCGCTCGCTCGCGCTGTACCGCTACGCCGCCGAGGTGGCGCTGGAGCGCGGCATCATCATCGCGGACACGAAGTTCGAGTTCGGGATGCTCGACGGCGAGGTGACGCTCATCGATGAGTGCATGACGCCGGATTCGTCGCGCTTCTGGCCTGTCGACGAGTATCAGGTGGGACAAGATCAACCGTCGTTCGATAAGCAACCGCTGCGCGACTGGCTGGAGGCGTGCGGCTGGGACTTCGCCCCGCCCGCCCCCGTTCTCCCCGACGAGGTGGTGCGCTCAACGTCCGAGCGATACCTGGAGGCCTACCGCCGCATCACTGGTTCACCACTGCCTGACTAGGCTGCCCGACCGACAGCGCCGCGCAGAACGAGAGGACGACAGATGCCCGATTACCTTGCCCGCATCGACGTGATGTTGAAGCCGCTGGTCAACGACCCGCAAGGCCTCGCCGTGCGCGACGGGCTGCACACCCTCGGCTTCGACGGCGTGCGCATGGTGCGCGTCGGCAAGCGCATCGAGGTGACCGTGAGCGCCGACTCGCAGCCAGCCGCCGAGACCTCGGTGCGTGCGATGTGCGAGCAACTGCTGGCGAACCAGGTCATCGAGCAGTTCGCCTTCGCGGTCGCCGAGGTCAGCGCCGCGGCGAGGTAGCGCACCCCGCGTACAATCCCCGCACGGACACCTCGAGGAGGCCCAGCGATGGAGATCACCAGCACCACCACGCTCGACAGCGGCGTCATCGAGCGGCGGTTCACCGTCGCGGGCGCGGGCGGACGCCCGGTGCCGGGCGTGCTCTGGACGAAGGCCGGAACCTCGGAGCCGACGCCGCTGGTGCTGCTGATGCACGGTGGCAGCGGGTCCAAGACGAACGCCGGCATCCTCAGCCAGCGCGACCACTACACCGGCCGGCACGGCATCGCCACGGCAGCGATCGATGGGCCGGCGCACGGCGACCGGGGCGGCGTCACCAGCATCTTCGAGCCCGAGTACGCCGAGATGTGGCGCCGTCCGCGCGTGGTGGACGATATGAACATGGACCTGGCGGCGACCCTCGATGCGCTTTTGGCGCTGGGGGAGTTCGACCCGGCGGCCGTCGGGTGGCACGGCCTCTCGTTCGGGTCGATGCTCGGCGTGCCGTACGTCGCTACGGAGCCGCGCATCGCGGTCGCCGTCCTCGGGTTGTGCGGGCTACGCGGCCCCTCGGTCGACCGCGCGGGCATATCCGAGCGGCTGAAGGCGGACGCACCGCGCATCACCTGTCCGGTCTACTACCAGGTGCAATGGGACGATGAGCGCTTCGACCGCGACAGCGCGCTGGAGCTGTACGACCTGATCGGATCGAAAGACAAGCGATTGCAGTCGACACCCGGCCCGCACGGCGGCGTCAGCGTTGAGGCGCGTGACGCGCTGCTGGCGTTCCTTATCGCGCTGCTGACGGCACTGCACACCTCGGCGTAACGAGGCGCTCGAAGTTATGCATCGCCGCTCAGCGTGCGCAGCACCAGTTCGTGCAGCGCGCTGTTGGTGGTAATGGAATGACCAGCGTCGAGGCGCGACGAGCCCTCGATGTCGGTCAGACGGCCGCCCGCCTCCTCGACGATCACCTGCACTGCGGCGATGTCCCACGGCTTGATCTCGCCTTCGAGGGCGACTTCTGCCGCCCCCTCGGCGACGAGGCAGTGCTGCCAGAAGTCCCCGAAGCCGCGCTGTCGCCAGGAGCCTCGCAGCAGTTCCTCGACGCGACCACCCCATGAACCTAACGTCAGCGTGTACGAGCCGTACAGCACCTGCGCATCCTCGAGGTTCGCGCGGTCGGAGACGTGGATCCGCTCCTCGACGCCCGTCAGCGCCTCGCGGCGGTGCGCACCGAGCCCGCGCGCAGCCCACCAGCGCATCCCCATCGCCGGCGCGGACACGACGCCCACCTCGACGCGCCCGTCGCGCTCGCACGCGATGAGCGTCGCCCAGACCGGGATGCCACGCGCGAAGTTGTGCGTGCCGTCCACCGGATCGAGCACCCACTGCGACGGTGACGCCTCGCTGCTCGAGGGGTCCATCGGCATCGCCGGCAGCGTCAGCCCCTCCTCCTCGCCAAGGATGCGATCAGCCGGGAAGCGCGCCGCGATGCGCGCGCGCAGCATCGATTCCGTCTCCGTGTCGGCAAGCGTGACCAGCGAGCCGTCGTGCTTTCGCCAGGCCTCGCCCCCGCCGCGGTAGTGGCGCATCGTCACGGCATCGGCGGCGTCCGCCAGCTCCAGCGCGAACGCGAGCAGCTCGGCCGTCGAGGGGCGCTCTGGCGACTGAGTCATCAGTTACACCACCGCAGGCGCGGGCCGCAGTTCCAGCGGCATCGAGGCTATTGAGACCCCATCCAGTTGCAGATCCACTGAGTAGCGGCCGAAGCGCGGGAATGTCAGGGCGTTCATCTCCAGCACCAGATGCGCCACCGGAGACAGCGTCTCCGCGTCCTGATGCTCGTTGAAGGCGATCTCGCCGGTGACGGGCGGCATCAAGTCGGCACCATCGTCGTCGATCACGCGAAGCAGCAGCGTCTTCGTGCCTGCCTCGGCGAGGGTATAGCCGACCTCCGCCACCATCACCAGACGTGCGTGCTGCGCCGGGACCTGCGTCGCGCGAATCTGGCTCACGCCGATGCCGAGCGCGTTGAACTTGCCGTCCGATCCCTGGCTCGCGGCATCACAGAGGAATGCGAAGTTGGTCTCCATCGGCTGATCCCTCTCTCACTGGCTCCGCGTCCACCGGTCAGGCGGACAGCGTGCCCTTGGTGCTGGGCACCTGTCCTGCGATCCGCTCGTCCGGGCGCGTGGCGGCGTCGAGCGCTCGCCCGAGCGCCTTCATCGCGGCTTCGGCGATGTGGTGGTCGTTTGCGCCGGCCAACTGCCGGACGTGCAACGTCAGCCGCGCACCGACCGAGAACGACTGCAGGACGTGCGCGACCATCTGCGTCGGCGCCTCGCCCATCATCTCGCCGACGAAGTCGAGCGCGATCGCGGCGAATGGTCGACCGGACAAGTCGAGCGCCACCTGCACCAACGCCTCGTCCAGCGGCACGGTGGCGTCGCCCATCCGCACGAGGCCTGCACGGTCCTCCAGCGCACGGTCGAACGCCGTACCCAGCGCCAGCGCGCAGTCCTCCATCGTGTGGTGCGCGTCCACCTCCAGGTCGCCCGCGCACGTCAGCACCAGGTCGAACCGCCCGTGCCGCGCGAACGCGCCCAGCATGTGGTCGTAGAAACCGATGCCCGTGTGCACATCGGCGATGCCGGTGCCGTCCACGTTCAGTTCCACGTGGATGCGCGTCTCCGCCGTCTCACGGTCGATGGTGGCCCGACGAGTCGGTGTGGTCACTGTCGCTCCCCGTTCGATGCGCTTCTGATCATGGCGCCTCTGTTCACTGCGTGGTGGCTCATTGTCCGAGTTCCGTACGCGCCTCGCGCAGCGCGGCGAGCAAGCGATCAGTGTCCTCGGACGTCCCGGCGGAGATGCGGAGATGGTCGAGCAATCGAGGATGGTCGAAGGTGCGCACAAAGATGCCGCGCCGCCGCAGGGCCTCGCGGACGGTCAGCGAGTCGCCTTGGAGCATCCGCACCAGCACGAAGTTCGACTCCGAGGGCGCGGGCTCCAACCAGCCGGACTCGCGCAGCAGGCCCGCCATCCGATCGCGTTCGCCGGTGATGACGCAGGCGCGCTCGTCCAGCAGCGCCGCGTCCTCCAGCGACGCGAGCGCGGCGACCTCGGCGGCGATGTTGACGCCGTAGGGCTGTTTGACTCGCATCAGCGCCGTCGCGATCGCCAGTGGCATGACGCCATAGCCGACGCGCAAACCGGCGAGGCCCGCCCACTTGCTGAACGTGCGCAGCGCCACCAGCGGCTCGCCGGCGGCAGCGCGCTGCACCAGCGATTCGCCGTGCGAGAACTCCATGTACGCCTCGTCCACCACCAACAATGCGCCGGTCGCGAGCAGGCGCTCGGCAAGCGGCATCGGCAGTAGCCCGCCGGTCGGGTTGTTGGGCGAGGGGATGAAGACCGCCTTCGCGCCCTCGGCCGCCGCAACCAGCGCGTCAGCGTCGATGCTCCAGTCGGCGCGTAGCGGCACGTCGACGATGAGCGCACCGTGCAATTGCGCGTCGAACGCATACATCCCGAACGTCGGAGTCGCGACAACGATACGGTCGCCCTCCTCGACGTAGGTGCGGAACAGCAGGTCGATGATCTCATCGGAGCCCGCCCCCGCGACGATGGTTTCCGCGGGCACGTTGTGGCGTGCGGCGAGCGCGTCGCGCAATCGTCGTTGGGCAGGATCGGGATAGCGGTGCGGCGCGTAGTCACCCGCCAACGCGGCGCGGGCACGCGGCGAGGCGCCGAACGGGTTCTCGTTACCATCGAGCTTCACGATGCGACCGGGTGCCACGCCGTATCGCGCGGCTACCTCCTCCGGCGGGGCAATCGGTTCGTACGGGTGCATCCCGCGCAGCGAGGCGCGGAGCGCGCTGTCTGAGTCGAAACGTGGCATCAGCGCCCCTCCAACCGCAACTCGATCGAGCGCGCGTGCGCGGTCAGACCCTCGGCGCGCGCGAGCATGGCGGCGGCCGGGCCGATCGTACGCAGGTCGTCCGCGGTCAACGCAATCGTCGACGTCACCTTCAAGAAATCCATCACCGACAGCGGCGAAGCGAATCGTGCCGCCCCACCGGTCGGCATCACGTGACTGGGTCCGGCCACGTAGTCACCCAGTACCTCTGGCGAGTCCTCGCCCACGAAGATACCGCCCGCGTTCTCCACACGAGGGAGCACACCGTCCGCGTCACGCACCAGCAGGCACAGGTGCTCCGGCGCGAACTCGTTCGCGAGCGCGATTGCCTCGTCGAGGTGCGCGGCCACCACCCCGCCGCCCCGCTCGATCGCCTGGCGCGCGATCACGCCGCGCTCGAGGGTCGCGAGCTGGCGGTCCACCTCCGCCGCGACGGCGTGCGCGTGCGCCTCGCTGGTGGTGATCAGGATCGGGCGCGCCAGCACGTCGTGCTCCGCCTGCGCCAGCAGGTCGGCGGCGCACAGATCGGGTGCCGCGGAGTCGTCCGCGAGCACGACTGTCTCGGTCGGCCCGTACACCGCATCGATGCCCACGAGGCCATACAACTGCTGCTTTGCGAGTGTCACGAACAGGTTGCCCGGCCCGAACACCTTGTCTACGCGCGGAATCGATTCCGTCCCAAACGCCAGCGCAGCGATCGCCTGTGCGCCGGAGGCGCGGAACACCCGCTGCACGCCGGCCAGCCGTGCGGCGACGAGCTTCAGCGGGTGCACCGATCCGTCCTCACGCGCAGCGGTGACACCGATGAGGTCCGGCACGCCGGCAACCACGCCCGGCACCGCGGTGTGCACGACGGACGAGGGCAGTACGGCGACATTGCCCGTCATGTAGATACCCGCACGCTGGATCGGCCGCACGATCATGCCGAGCCCGTTCGCGCTGAACGCCTGCGGCCCGTGCTCACGCTGCACCGCGTGGAACGCACGCACGCGCGCCACCATCAACTCCACCGCCGCGAGCAGCTCCGGCGCGACCTGCGTGAACGCGAGGTCGAACTCGGCGGGGGTGACTTCCATCGGCGCGTCTGCGGAACCATCGAAGCGTTGCGAGTAGCGGCGCACCGCGGCGTCCCCGTCCGCGCGAACGTCGGCGATGATGCGCGCTACCGCCTCGGCAGCGGTCAGCGGTGCGCCGAACGTCGCGGCGATCGAGGCTTGCATCGCGGCCGGCAGTACGGCGTCACGCAACATGTCGCGACGTAGCACCCCGGCGCGCGCCGCCTCTCCACCAATGGTGATGCGCAGTGCAGGGCTCATCGCAGGTACTCCCGCACGCGCTCTGTTGCCTCGTCGATCGTCTGCTCCAGGAATTCGCGCACCTTCGCCTCAGTCACGTGGTCCATCGTCTCATTCAGCAGGTCGGGCAAGTCGCGGTAGAACTGCTCCAGCGCACGCTCGTCGCCACGCAGGCCGGCGAGGTGCCGTCCCGCCATGTATGCAAAGCGCTCCCACGTCGGCGGGTGAGACGCGATGTCCAGTACCACGTCGCGCCAACGGAGCAGGGTCTCCCGCTGGATCATCTCGATCTCAGCGTCGACGCTGCATGCGGCCAACGCCTCGCGGATGTCGGACATGCGCCCATCCTCGCGCTCGCGGCGGTCGATCTCGTACTGCAGCACGCGATCCAACAGGTCACGACGCGTGTCGTCGCCCAGTGTCCCACTTGCACCGAAGTGCTCGCGGTAGATGCGCTCGATGTATTGCTGATCCATCACCAGGTGCGTGAGGTATCCCGCCATGAAGGCGCGCGTCGGCACGTCCAGTTGCGGTGTATCGCGCAGCCGCGGGTGGGCGGCGAACATCCTGGCGATCGAGTCCTGGTGATCGAGTTCGTCGAGCGTGTAGAAGTGCGTGTCCTCGCGGTCGCGGCGCGTGATGATACGCACATCCGGCGCGGTGGCGCCGAGGTAGAACGACCCGCGGTCATTGTCGATGTCGCGGTGTGCGACACGATCGCCGAGCAACCGAGCGCCAGCCAGGTGCGAGGCAATCGAGGGCATGCTATGCACTCACCATCTCCGCAGCACGACTGAGCCGCGCCACGATCTCGTCGCGCAACTCGCCGCGACGCCCCTCCGGGCGCGCGATCGCACCGATGGCGCAGTTCGTCGATTCCATGATCACGTCGATCATGTGCAGTTGATTCGCGCGCAGCGTCGTTCCGGTCTCGGAGCCCTCGATCAGGATCTCAGCATCGTCGGGAACGAACCCCTCGGACGCCCCGGCGATCGGTACCACCACGTAGCGACCCAACCGCCGCGTCCGCGCGTACTGGTCCGCGAGCGCGACGTATTCCGAGGCGACGCGGATCGGCCGCCGAGGATCGTCGCGACGCCAGTAGGCAAGAGCCTCAGCGATGTTCGCGGCCGGCAGCGCCTCCGGCACCACTGCGCCCAGCGAATACCGGCTGCGGCGCAGGTCCGCCAGTTCGTGCACCGGCGAGCTGGGATAGGTGGCCAGGTGAGCAGCAAGCCAGTCACGCCCGGTCAGGGCGAGGTCGAACGCGCCGGTCGCTACCGCGGCAGGCATGTCCTGCGGGCGCATCACCTTCACCTCGACGTCAGGAATCGATGAGGTGGGGCGGCGCACAGCCGCAGTGGCGGTGTAGCCCTCGAACGTGATCCCGGCGTCCGCGAGGTTGGCGGCCGTGTGACGCTGCGCGTGGCCATCCGGCACAGCGATGCGCAAGGTCTGCCGCGGGAGCACGTCCCGAACGGTCAGTACACGAGCCACCTGAAGCGCCGCTGGCTCGGTGGGGCCGCCCTCGGCGACACCTCCAGGCAATCGCAGCAGCCTCTCGAGGACTGAGCCCAGGTCACGCTGCGCGAGCGCAGTCCGATTGCCGATGAGCCATGCGGATCCGTCGTGCACCGTGCCCACCGAGACGAGGCCCTCCGCCAGCGCCGCGGCCTCCGGCAGGATCGCGAGGTCGGCGTCGTCGGGCGGCCATGCCTCGGCGGTGCCCCACACCTCGAAGAGCCGGTAGGAAGGGATGCGCAGCCGGTTGAGGTAGCGGGTCGCGAGTTGCGGGTACTCGGTGGCAACACGTACGACGCCGCTACCGGCCAGCCGCTGGAGGTCAACGCCCGGCGTCCCCGCCGCGACGATGCGCTCCGCGCCGAGGTCGAGCGCGCGCAATGGGACGATCGAGTCGTGCCGGTGGCGCACCAACAATTCGTCCATCCACGCACGTCGAGTGATTCCGAGGTCGTACTGGCCCAGCGCGACCTGGATCGGAATGTCGCGGTCGGAGAACACGCGCACCAACACCTCGGGCATGCCGGTAACGCTGAAGCGGTACGCACGAGAGCCCTCGCCGTACCCCTCGGGGACGAAACCGATGGCCGCGAGCTGCGCCGCGAGTGCATCGCGCAACTCGCCGCGCGGAAGCGCGACGCGGATCGTGCCGCTCATGTTCGCGGCGGTCATCGTGGCTCGTCGCCTGCGAGGATTGCCGCGAGCCGCAGCAGATCCGCGCCGAAGCCAGATGCCGGCACGGCCCGCCCGCCTATGGCCTCGCCCAGACCGTCGTACCGGCCGCCGCTCATGCACTCCGTGCCATCCGCCAGCAGCCGGAACGTGAGCCCGGTGTAGTACTCGATGTTGCTCGCAGTCGTCGGAACCAGTCGATACGCGTTGCCCGCCGCGTCCAGCGCGGCAGCCGCAGCCTGCAACTCATCCAGCGCCGTCGAAATAGTCGGCACGACAGGCAGCAATGCGGCACGCAGGTTCTGCAGGTAGCCAGCACCGGTGCCGTCCACGCTGCAAAGCAGGCGGAGCGCCGCCGAACCCGCCGGGAAGCGGGCGGCGAGCTCCGCCGCGACGGCCAACGCACGCTCCGGGTCGGCGTTCAGCAGGCGCTCGTTCACTTCGGCGCGCTCGGCGGGGTCGAGTCCCGCAGCCTCCAGCACGGCGCGGATCAGGCCAGCGTGCGACAGCTCGAAGCGCAGCTCGCGCCCGCCAATCGCGACGAGCAGATCGCGCGCGAGCAGCAGCAGTTCTGCATCCGCCTCCAGGGCGGGGAGTCCAAACAGCTCCACTCCGCACTGCCAGCGCTCGCGCTCACCCTCGCCGGCTTCAAAGCGGTACACCTGCTGGACGTAGCACAGGCGCGCGGGCTCTGCGGTCTGCCAGCGCTGCTCGTACCACCGCGCGGCCGGCACGGTGCCGTCCGGGCGCAACACGACACGCTCCCCGCTCCACCCGTCCCAGTCGAGGAATGAGTAGACGCGATCCAACAACTGCGGCGAGAGCGCCGATGTCGCGGTAAACAGGTGCAGTGGCTCGATGGTGGGCGTGCGGATCTCCTGGTATCGCCGCGCCCCAGCCACGTCGAGAAATACGCGCTCGGCGGCGCGGAACCGGCGCATCGCCTCCGGGCCCAGGTCGCGCATGCCTCGGCTGCGCAGCCCGTCGTCGAGCATGGTGCCGCCCTTCGTGATCCCGTTCGGCGTTCCGTGTGAGAGTCCGCTTGAGATTGTAGGCCTCCGTACCCGTCAGACCGAGCGATTGTCGGCCGTCGATGTCAGATCGAGGCGCGCCCGCAGACACGTGAAAACGCCGCGAGCGTCGCCGCCGCGGCGTGTGGCTGTCACCTATCGGTTCCGGACTATCGGAGCGGTCGGTGCAGACAGCCTCGAGGCGGCAGCGGATGCTGTCAATGCGTATGCGCAGTATGCGCGGCGGCGGCCAGCGTCTGTGCCGACATCGTGCCATCGAGCCTAGAAGTGCCCGCGTCGAGGGTCAAGGAGGCGGACGACAGCGGCGCTACGCCATGGTGACGTCGCCGGCCGCGAACGAGGCCAGCACGCCGCTATCCAGTCGCACCACCAGCTCGCCGCGCGGCGAGACATCGACCGCCTCGCCTTCGTGCACATCGCCCGCCTGCGCCGAGGAGGAGGTCAGCCGGACACGGTGGCGCAGTGTGACCAGCCGCTGGCGCCATTCCTCCACCAGGATGGCTGGCGAGCGGACCAACTGGCCGCTGTGCCGCTCCAGCGCCGCGGAAAGAGCCACCAATAGATCCTCGCGTGATGGCGTGGCAGCGGGGACTTCGCCCTCGATGCTGGTGGCGATGGCGGACAGCTCAGTGGGGACCGCCCCCACGCCGACGTTCACGCCGATGCCGATGAAGATATCGACCTCACCGCGGTGCACCGCCTCCGCGAGAATCCCCGCGATCTTCCTGCCCTGCGCAAGCACGTCGTTCGGCCACTTCAGATCGGTGGTCAGCCGCGCGACTTCGCGAATGGCGTCGGACACGGCCAGCGCGGCGGCGACGCCATACAACGGCACCGCGGGCGACTCGGGGACGCGCAGGTGATAGGTGACGTACAACCCGTCGCAGCTGGATGCCCACGGCCGCCCGAAGCGCCCTCGGCCTGCGGTCTGCTGATCCGCGACGTACGCGGTGCCGGACACGCCTCCTGCGGCAGATCCCGCTCGCGCATCGTCCATCGTCGACGAGGTCACATCGCGGACAACGATGTTCGCACCAACCGATTCGGTAGTGATGCGGTCTCGGTACGCCTGTACGTCAAACCGCATGGTATGCCTCGAACTCCTCCAGGCGAATCCATCTAAAACTCACCCTGTCAGCATCCATGAGCGACAGCTCAGCGGCGACGGCTTAAACCTGACGACTTCCGGACAAGACGACCGGAAGTGCTCAACCTCTAGTACCCGATCTCGCCGACCGCGCCGGGTGTGGATGTTGCTCCGGAACCACTGGGCGTGCTGACGGTCCACAGTCCACCGAACCCGTTCACGCCGTTTCCCTTCACGTCGCCGGGTGCACGGTCACCTGCGAAGCGATACAGCGGACGACCGCCGTACGTGACCTGCTTGGCGCCGTCGTCTCGCGTGATCAGGGCGAGTGATGCCGCGGCACCATCGAGCTTCTCCGCAATCGTGGTGGCGGGCACCGCCGGCCAGGCTGCGATGCAGGCCCCGCTGCAAGCACTCTTCCCGTTGCCGGGCGTATCGAGGGCGAAGGTGTACAAGGTCATGCCAGCGCCATCGACGAGCACCTTCCCCAGCGCGCCACCATCGCGGATCTGCACCACGCCCCCTGCCGCCAGCCTCGATGGTGCGGTGGCCGTCGCCGAGACCGTCGGAAGCGTGGACGGGATCGCGGCTGGGCGTGTCGTCTCCGGCGCGCTCTTGCCGATGCCACAGGCGGTCAGCATCGCTGCGCCAGCCAGGAGCGTGAGAAGAGATCGTGAAGCGGACTGAACAGTGGTTGCCATATGACTCGCAATGACGAAACGAGGATGACGCAATATTGCTACGACGCCCCGGCATCGGATGGATTCAATGCGCTTGGAAACGCGCACGATCTGC
The DNA here is from genome assembly GCA_003670575.1 of Chloroflexota bacterium. Lineage (GTDB taxonomy): Bacteria > Chloroflexota > Dehalococcoidia > UBA2979 > UBA2979 > RH-chloro-G1. The sequence goes on along the minus strand of QWRD01000003.1, from coordinate 81,114 downwards.
AGCCCGACGGCGAAGCGGTGCGGAATATGAGGTGGGGAGATCGAGGGAGGTCAAACCAGCTGGGAAAGGAACATGCAGGGAGAAAAGTGAGCGCCCCGGCGGATGCCGGGGCGCTCGTCACGTCACGTAGCAAAGGGCCTAGCGCGAGTGCACCTCCGAAAGAATGCCACGGGCCAAGCCCCTCGCCGTATGACTATCGTCGGACACAGGCATCACCTCCCTTCTTGAGAACCACAATAACTATTACGATCGCAGCCTGTCAATCCGCTCAAGCATCGCATCAATTCTTGTGGCACAAGGGCGGGTATCGCGTTCGAACTACCCGGCGGTCACCGCGCGTACTGCCGCCTCGATGGCGCCAACGATGTGGTCGATCTCCTCCGGGCGGATCACCAGCGGCGGCGCCAAGACGATCTGGTCGCCGACGAACCGCGTGATCACCTGCCCCTGCTCCCGCATGTGCGTGGCGACCTGCCGACCGATGCCCTGCGCTGCCTCGTACGGGGTCCCGCGCTCGGCGTCCGCCACCAGCGTGAAGCCAGCGATCAGGCCGAGGTTGCGGATGTTCGCGACGTGGCCCTGCCCGCCGAGCGCTCGACGCAGGCCGTCGCCCAGCCGGTCACCCATCGCAGCCGCATTCTCGACCAGGTGCTCTTCCTCCATGATGCGGAGGTTGCGCAGCCCGACCGCCGCAGCAGTCGGGTGTGCACTGTTGGTGTACGCGTGCATGAACCGGGACTCGGTCGGCAGTGTCTGCAGCGCTTCCATGATCTCTGCGCTCACGATGAACGCACCCATCGGCACGTAGCCCGACGTGATCGCCTTCGCGATGCTGAGGATGTCCGGCTGCACGCCGAAGCGCTCGAGCGCGAACCAGCGGCCGGTGCGGCCAAAGCCGGTGATCACCTCGTCGGCGATGAACAGCACCTCGTAGCGGTCGCAGATCTCGCGGATGACGCGGAAGTAGTCGTCAGAGGGCGTCCACACGCCGCCGGCACCCTTCACGGGCTCCGCGATGAAGGCCGCGACGGTGTCGGCACCCTCGCGCAGGATCGCCGCCTCCAGCCAGTGGCCGCACTCACCATCGGTGTTCGGGGTGCAGTCGCATTCCAGCGCCACTGGCTTCGCCGTATGCACCACATCGCCCGAGAACGGACCGAAGTACTTCCAGAACGCCGGCAGCCCTGTCATCGCCGTCGTCGTCAGCGTGCCGCCGTGGTACGCGCGCTCCCGGGCGATGATCTTCACCTTCGAGGGTCGTCCGCGCAGGTTCCAGAAGAATCGAGCAGCCTTGAACGCGCCTTCGTTGGACTCCGACCCCGAGTTCGTGAAGAACACGCCTTCGAGGTTGTCGTAGACCAGTTCGCTCACCTTCGCCGCGAGCTGGATGGCGGGGACGTTCGAGAACCCGGTGTACGAGTTGGAGAACGCGAGCTTGCGCATCTGCTCGGCCGCCGCGTCCGCCAGCTCCGTCCGGCCGTGACCCACCGCGACATTCCAGAGCGATGACAGCGCGTCGATGTACCGCTTGCCGCGTACGTCCGTGAGCCAGACACCCTCGCCGTGATCGAAGATCACCGGGTTGCCGTGCTCGGGCGCGTAGTACTGCGGATGGATCAGGTGCGCGAGGTCCTGCTGCACCAGCCCAGCGATCGTCGCCTCGTCGATTGTGGTCATGCTCGCCCTCCCTCGTCGTCCTCGGCGTCCTCGGCGTCCACGTCGTCCGCCATGTCCGCTTCGCTCGCCGCTAGTTCAACGACTGGCACCGCGGTCGGCGCGGCGAACCCGAGCGCCGCAAACGCATCCCGTGCCGCCGCCCGGTCGTCCCACGGTTCCGCGTGGTCTGCCCACTCGATTGTCGACTCGTGGCCCTTGCCGGCGATCAGCACCAGGTCGTCGGGCCGTGCCACCGCACACGCACGCATAATAGCGGTACCACGACCGGGTATGCGCTCAAATCGCTCGCCTTCCTTGGCACCAGCCGCAACCATTGCGGCCGCGATCTCGTCGATGATTGCCATCGGCGACTCGGAGCGGGGGTCCTCGTCGGTGAGGATCGATAGATCGGCCTGCTCTGCGGCGACCCTGCCCAGCCCGCTGCGACGCTCTCGGGCACGCTCGCCCGCGCAGCCGAACACGACGATCAGTCGGCCGTCCACAAGCGGGCGTAGCATGCTCAACACCTGGGCGAGCGCATCCGGGGTGTGCGCGTAGTCAACGATCACCGGGAACGGCGCGCCCGCAATCGGTTCCATACGCCCGGGAACGCCCGGACAGCTGGCGACCCCAGCCGCCGCCGCAAACGGGTCGAGACCAAGCGCGGCCGCGACGGTGATCGCCGCCGCTGCGTTCGCGACGTTGAAGCGACCGGGGAGGTGAACGCTCGCCTCCAGCTCGTCCTCATCCGCCGTGAGCACGAACGTCGAGCCGTCCGGCCACAGCATCACGTCACCCGCGAGGATGTCCGCCCGCGGGTTGTCGAGCGCATACGTCAGCCGTCGAACCCGCGTCGCGCGCCCGAACGTCTCCCACGACCGATCGTCGGCGTTCAGCACCGCAGCTCGTGACACACGCTTCGTGGTTGGCGCGTCCAGCATCGAGAACAGCCGCGTCTTCGCGGCCCGATAGGCGTCCAGCGTCCCGTGGAAATCGAGGTGATCCTCGGTGAGGTTGGTGAGCACCGCGACATCGAACTCGCAGTCGTCGAGGCGGTGGAGCGCGAGCCCGTGCGACGTCGCTTCGACGATGGCGTGCGTACAGCCTGCCTCCACCATCTCGGCGAGCAGCGACTGCACCAGCGGCGCCTCCTGCGTGGTCAGCCGCGTCGGGTTCGGGATCACGCGGCCGGCGATGCGGGACTCGATGGTCGTGAGCAGGCCAGCGCGTAGCCCGCACGCCTCGAGGGCCGCGAGCGTGAGGAACGCTGTCGTGGATTTGCCGTCGGTGCCGGTGATACCGATGACCGTGAGACGTCGAGCCGGATAGCCCTCGTGGGCTGCGGCGATCGAGGAGAGCGCGCGCCTGGTGTCGGGCACGCGCACCACCGGCACGCCCAACCCGTCGAGCGCCTCGCCACGCCCCGCCTCCTCCACCAACGCCACGGCGCCCGCCTCGACGGCCGCCCGCGCGAAGGTGTGCCCGTCCGCCTGCTCGCCACGAACGCACACGAAGAGGTCGCCGGGCCGCACAGCACGAGAATCGAAGCAAACCGCGCCGATGGTTGCCGGGAGCGTATCGCTCAGCGCGCCCGATGGGAGTCCCTGCCGCCAGTCACCACGAGGAGAAGTTGTCATACGCCGCATCGTAACGCGGCGTATGATCTGGTGCCGAACATGCCTGCCCCACAGATCCAGACAGAGAAGGAGAACTCCATGCTGCAACTCACCGACGAGATGAAGGCCGCGATCAACTCAGCGCTGGCGGACCGTGTGCCGCTCATGCTGGCCAGCGTCTCGGCGGACGGCCAGCCGCAGCTCGGGCTGCGCGGCTCCGTGCACACCATTGACGACGACAAGCTCGGCGTGTGGCTGCGCAACGCGGAGGGCGACACCTCCGCCAACGTGGCGCAGAACCCGCGCGTCTCGCTGTTCTACCGCAACCCGGAGACCCGCCTGGCCATGCAGATCCAGGGCCGCGCCGTCCGCCCGACCGACCCGGCCGTGGTCGCGAGCATCTACGACGGCAGCGCGGAGCCGGAGCGCAACGCCGACCCGGAGCGCAAGGGCACCGGCCTGATCATCGAGATCGACCGCGTGTACCAGCGCGGCGCGGTGGTACTCTCCCGCGACTAGATCCTCGGCCGCCCACGGGAAACCGTGACACAAGCCCTCCCCGATATCGGGGAGGGCTTGTTCGTTGTCGCGCAATTGTGACCTCGCCGCTGCGCACGGGCGTGCGAACGCACGTCGAGGTTGGTGAGCAAAGTTGCCAGGGGGCCTGTAAGCCGAATTCTGTACCGCTCCCGCGTCGTAAACGGCGCGAGCGCGGCGACGGCCATCCATCTAGGACGACGGTTACCCGCCGCCTCAAGCGACCTACCCGGGAGCGAGGCCGGACACCTCATACGCTCCCCTATTTGGCCTTGCTTCGGGTGGGGTTTGCCCGGCCGCCCCGTTACCGAGGACGCCGGTGCGCTCTTACCGCACCGTTTCACCCTTACCTCGCACGGCCGAGGATGCCGCATCCAAAGACACGACACCCGGGGACGCATGAGGCGGTCTGTCTCTGTTGCACTTTCCGTCGGCTCACGCCGCCCGGCCGTTAGCCGGCACCCTGTCCGGTGAAGTTCGGACTTTCCTCCCGTGGCGCACGCCGAAGCGTGGCCACCGGCGGCCGTCCAGCCCCCTGGCGCCTCCACTGTACCGCTGGATGCCGTAAGGCGCGGACGACGGACGCTCGAGGTCCGCGCGACCCGCCGCGCGCTACGGTGCGCGGTAGTCGCGGACTGCCCGTGCTCGCTGCCACACGCCGGCGACGAACAACAGCGAGGCGGTGCCACCGACGACCATCGTGCCGGAGGCGCCAATCAGCGCGGACAGCATGCCGACCCAGAGCGTGCCGACGTTGTTCGCGGTCTGCGCGGAGAACAGCATCACGCTCAGCGCGCGGCCTCGCATCGCATCGGGTGTGGAGAGTTGCACGGTCGCCTGGCGCACGGTGACGCTCATCGCATCCATCGCACCCAGGCCCGCGATGCAGATCAGCCCGACCCACAGATACGGCACCAGCGCGAACGGGAACAGCAGCAGCGCGTACACAAAGTGTGCGATCAGCACGATCAGCCCGGTGCGCTTGAACCGCCGCAATCCCAGCACCGCGAAACTGCCACCAATCGCGCCGGCTGAGTTCGCCGCGGTCAGCAGCCCCACGACACCAGCGCCGCCGCCGAACAACTGGTGAGCCAGCACCGGGTACATCTGGCGGTAGAACGAGACGACAGTGACGCCGGTGTCCATGAAGTAGAGCGCCGGAAGCAACGGATGCGTCCGCACGTACCTCAGTCCCTCCCAGGTGCGCTGCAGCACTGACCCGGTCTCGCCCTCAGTGACTGGCGCCGAGGCGTCCACGCGCATCATCAGCGGGAGCACGACGCTGGGCACCGCAAACACCGCCGCGAGCACGAAGACCGGAACGAGGCCCATCGACCCCGCGATCGCCGCGAAGCCGAGCGGGGCTGCGACGATCGCGACCTGCTGCGTGATCCAGTTGGTGGTGACCGCATCGACCATATGCTCGGCGGGCACCGTCGCGCCGATGAGCGCGCTGCGAGCGGGTGCGCCGAAGACACTGGTCACGGAGAGCGCCGCAGTGACCACATACACGTGCCACGGCAGCAGCGCGTCGGCTGCCACAAGTCCCGCCATCAGCGCCATGAAGGCCAGCGTGACCGCTTGCGTCCACGCCGTCATGAGCCGTCGATCGAGTCGGTCTGCGAGCGTCCCGCCGAACAGCACAGCGGGGATCTGCACCACGAGCTGGATCAGGCCGAGCAGGCCCAACTGTGCTGCCGAACCGGTGATGTCGTACAGCCAGACGCCGGTCACCACCAGCCGCAGCTCCTGCGTCAGAACGGCCGCGATGGTGGCCAGCCAGAGCAGCCGGTACTGCGGGAACGCCAGCGCAGACCAGGAGCCGTGCCTCGGTGGCGGGGTGGGATCAGACGGCGGAGGCGAGTTCGTCATCGTGGCATCATACGGGTAGCATCGCGAATCTGCCGGGGTCAGGTCAGCGCGCGAATTGCACCTCGATAGCGTCGTCCGTCACGACGATGGCCGCGACAACGTCACGCAGCAGGCGACGCGCCTCGTCCGGGGCCAGCGTGTCCCATGCCTCCACGAGTCGCGCGCGCGTTCGGGCCAGCGCCTCGCGGCCGCGCTCGCTCTCCGCATCGTCGCCGCGACGGCGCAGCAGCAGGTCCGCCTCTTCCTCGGCCTGCAGATCCTCGACGGCCAGCTGGGACGCCTCCTGACGCAGCCTGTCCGCCGACCACTCACCAGAGGCGCGCCGCTCCAACAGCGCCTCCAGGCGTCGACGCAGCCCATCGCGCCGCGTCTCGATGCGATCGAGGTGCTCGGTCAGTCGGTGGTCGGCGCCGAGTCGATCCAACTCGCCATCGGCAACGACGGCAAGGCGCTCCCGTACCGCTGCTTCCAGCGCGTCCGCGTGCCGCGTGGGGTACTCGCATCCGCCCTGGTTCGCACGCGTCTCGCATTGGTAGTAGCGATGATCCTTCGGCGGCGCACCGGGCGTCCTCGATTGGCGAGTGCGGCGCGCGCCTATGAGGTGGCTGCCGCAGTACCCGCACGTCGCGAGGCCAGCGAGCAAATACTGGCTCCGCTCCTGGCGAGTGAAACTCGTGCGCCGAGACGTCAACCTCGCCTGGGCCGCGTGGAACCGCTCCGCCGAAATCAGCGCCGCATGCTCAGACGGCACAACGATCCCGAGGCGGCGATAGGTGCCGGTATATACGGGGTTTCGCAGCACTGCGCGTACGCTGACCATGCTCCACAGGCCACCCCGCCGCGTCCGCGATCCCGCGGCGTTCAGCGCGCCCGCAATCACGCGAACGCCCTCGTCGGCCTCCACGCATCGGCGGAAGATCTCGCGCACCACCACGGCCTCGTCATCGTGGATGCGCAGATGGCGGTCGGCGACTCGATAGCCGTACGGCGCGCGCCCCAACACCTCGCCGTGCAGCGCGCGCTCGCGCATCCCGGCACGCACCTGCTCGCGGCGGCGCTGCGCAACGGAGCGCTCGTCCCACGCGGCCAGCAGTGCCTCGTCGGGCGTCGTCCCGTCCGCGAGGCGCAGCGGGAGACCCAGCGCCTCCAGCTGTAAGTAGCGTCGTGCCTGCTCGCGCACGCTCGCCCCCAGCACGGTCAGGCTTGCCAGCACGACGACGAGAAAGCCGCGACGCTCCGTGAGCAGCACGCGAACCATACGTCGAAACTCCGGAGCGTCCGGGAGCGCGACCGTCTCAGTGAAAGTGGGGCCCACCTCCAGTCCGGAGGCAGCGCAATAGTCGAGGAAGGCGCGTTGCTGCACCTCGAAGGAGTAGCCCGACACGAAGCGCACGTAGGAGACCGCGCGCATGCGGTGACGCTCCTCCCCTACCTCGCAAGTAGTATACCGGCGTCATGGCCCCGTCCGGTGTACGATCGGTGCACTCAAGCGTTTCGGAGACCGCCGTGCAATTCAACGTCGCGTTGCTGCTACAAGAGCCCGTGGGGAGCATCCGCGCAGAGGATCTCCTCGACGAGCCGGTTGCGGTCCCGGCAGAGGATTATGTCGCCTCGGCAACGGGGCGAGTGAACCTGCTGCGCACGCAGCACGGCATCTTGGTGCGCTCCAACATGCTGGTACACCCCAGCCTACAGTGCGGGCGCTGCCTGACCGACTTCGAGTTGACGCTCCCGTTGCGCATCGATGAGGAGTTCATCCCCCTGCGCGACTTCGTGACGGGTGACCCGGTAGAGGCGGATTTGGATCAATTTCGCATCGACGAGCGTAACGAACTCGACCTCAGCGAGGCGATCCGGCAATATGAACAGGCGGCATTGCCCATCCAACCGATCTGTCGCGAGGATTGCGCCGGTCTTTGCCCGGTATGCGGGCAGAATCTGAACGAGCGCGTCTGCGATTGCACACCGCCAAAGGCGGAGGGCGCCTGGGCCAGCCTTGCGGGGTTGGCCGAACGGCTCCAAACGGAGGAATCACATGGCAGTCCCTAAGAAGCGGACTCCCCCGTCCAAGCAAGGCACGCGCAGGAGCCACCACCACGTGGAGCCGGCGCAGATCATGCGCTGCTCGCAGTGCCGGTCGCCTCGTGCGAACCACCGCATCTGCCCGACCTGCGGGATGTACAACGGCCGTCAGGTGATGGGCCCTGCTGCTGGCGCTGCCGCGCGGTAATACGCCAGCCCTCCACCTTCCCGGTTTGACCCCGAACGCCAGATAGATCGCTGTGCGCTCAGTCCGTGTGCCGGCGCATTGTGGATATCACGGTTGCGTTTACGCGTTACTGTGTGTCTGGACGATCGATGCCCAGCGACGTTGGCACTCCCCGTGCAGAGGCGGACTCCCATGCCCGAGATCGTGATCCCCGTTCTTCCGCTCGCCACGGACACTGCCTGGCTGTTCCCGGGTCAGGGCGCGCAGCACGTCGGCATGGGACGTGACCTCTACGAGCAGGTGCCCGCAGCGCGTGCTGTCTTCGACGCCGCGGACGAGGCACTCGGCTTCCCGCTTTCGACGCTTTGCTTCGAGGGGCCCGAGGACGAACTGACGCGCACCATCAACACACAGCCGGCACTCGTCACGCACTCGATCGCAGCGCTGGTCGGCGCGATTGAGTGCGGGAGCGTGCGGCAAGGCGCGGCTTACCTCGCGGGGCACTCGCTCGGCGAGTACGCGGCGCTGATCGTGGCGGGGGCGATACCATTCGCCAACGGTCTGCGACTGGTCCGCGAGCGCGGCCGCTTGATGCAGGAGGCCTGCGACGCGCAACCGGGCACCATGGCCGTGGTGCTGGGCATGCCGCGCGATCAGGTCGCCGCGCTCTGCGAGCAGCACCACGCCTCGCTGTGCAACGAGAATGCCCCAGGCAACATCACCATTGGCGGCACGCGCGAGGCGGTGGACGCCACTGCGGAGGCAGCACGCGCAGCCGGTGCCACGCGAGTGCTCCCGATCAACGTCGCCGGTGCGTTCCACACGCCGCTGATGCAAAGCGCCGCCGACGGGATGCGCGCAGTGCTGGAGGGGACGCGCTTCGACAACCTACATGCAGCGGTCGTCTCGAACGTGAGCAGCCAGCTACTGACCGAGGGCGCGGCGATCGCGCAGGAGCTGACCGACCAGGTGACGAGCCCGGTGCTCTGGCTGGACGGCGTCCGCACCATGCTCGGCTCCGGCGTGACGAGCTTCATCGAGTTCGGGCCGGGGCGTGTGCTCACCGGCCAACTGAAGCGCACCGAGCAGACCGCGACCGTTCGCAACGTGGGCACCGCGGCTGAAGCTCGCGGCGAGGCGGCCGAATAGTGACTGCACCGCTCGACGGACGGAACGCGATCGTCACCGGCGGGAGCCGGGGGATTGGTCGCGCCATCGCGCTGGAGATTGGGCGGCAGGGCGCGAACGTACTGATCACCTACCGCAGCAACCCCGCCCTCGCGCTGGACGTGGCCGCGGAGGTGACGGCGCTCGGCGTGCGCTGCATCGCGGTGGAAGCGGACGTGCGCGACAACGCTGCGTTGGAGCACATGGTGGAACACGCCATCGAACAGTTCGGTAGCATCGACATTCTGGTGAACAACGCCGGCATGACCGATGACGGACTGCTGCTGCGCATGTCGGAAGAATCGTGGGAGAGCGTGCTGGACACGAACCTCACGGGCACGTTCCGCGCAACGAAGCTCGCGCTGCGTCACATGGCGCGTGCGCGCTGGGGACGAGTGATCAACATCACCTCCATCGTCGGTGAGATCGGGAACGCCGGGCAGGCGAACTACGCAGCCGCGAAGGCCGGCATCATCGGCTTCACTCGCTCCGTCGCGCGCGAGGTAGCTGCGCGTGGTGTCACGGTGAACGCAGTCGCTCCGGGCTTCGTGCTCACAGACATGACCTCCGGACTGACCGACGACCAACAGGCCGCGATCCTGCGCATGGTCCCGATGGGCCGTTACGCACAGCCCGAGGAGATCGCGCCAACCGTCGCGTTCCTCGCCTCCGAAGGCGCGGGCTACATTACGGGACAGACGTTCAACGTCGATGGCGGCGTGGTGATGCATTGAGAGGCGAGCGCTAATGCCCGGAGGCTCCCGCCGCAGATCACGCATCGCCGCGCTGCAAACGCTCTTCGAGGCGGAGAGCGCCGATCGCGACGTGCTTACGACGCTCGACCGACACATCGAGGATGCACGCCTGCCGGAGGATGCGGCCGAGTTCGCGCAGCACCTCGTGGAGGGCGTCCAGAAATATCGTCAGGCGATCGACGCCGTCATCCGCGAGCGCGCGCCCGCATTTCCACTGGAGGAGATGGCGCCCGTCGATCGGAACGTGCTCCGCCTTGCAATCTACGAAGTGCTCTTCGATAATCAGCCCGCTCCGCTCCGGACCGCAATCAATGAGGCCGTGGAGTTGGCGAAGGGGTACGGTTCGGAATCGTCGGGCCGCTTCGTGAACGGTGTGCTGGGCGCGGTTGCGCTGGCCGCTGTAGACGACGAGCCGCCCAGCGCGGACACTTCTGACTGACCGCAGCACCATCGAATCCGTTACAACTGGCAAGATCGCAACTGGGCACTGATGCCCGCAAGGACATCGCCTCGCGCGAAGGAAAGGATCACTGGGGTGGCTAGTGTCTACGAGCGCGTACGCGCGATGATCGTTGAGCAACTGGGTGTGGACGAGGCGCAGGTGGTACCGAACGCCTCATTCGTCGACGACTTGAACGCGGACTCGCTGGACCTGGTGGAATTGATCATGTCCATCGAGGAAGAGTTCTCCAAGGACGGCAACCCGATCGAGATTTCCGACGAGGACGCGGAGAAGATCCAGACCGTCCAGGATGCCATCGACTTCATCCACGACGCGGGCGTGGAGGACGAGTAGCCTCGTCCCTTTCTCCGTAGCGTAGAACCGGAACGCCCGGCCAGCCGATAGGGCTGAGCCGGGCGTATCATTCCGTGCATGGAATTCTTCGGCGTCGGCGCGGGCGAAGCAGTGATGATCCTGGTGGTCATGCTGCTGGTCGTCGGCCCCAAGCGCTTCCCGACCGTGGCCCGCGAGGCTGGCAAGTACTACCGCATGGCCCGTAGGTACGCGGACGCCGTCATGCAGGACGTGCGCGGCGCGATGGACGACCTGGAGAAAGAAGTCGGCGACCCCGCCGAAGATTTCCGCTCCCTCCGTGACATTGGCCGGGACTTCACCAGCGGCATCTCATCCCCCGTGGGCGAGACAACCCACGAGGTCCGCCGCATTGGTGGCGCAACCAGGGACGCGGCCGCCGGTGAACCGACCGCCGAGACGACGCCGGGCGCGCCCCCCTCGAAGCCAGAGGCGTAGCAGTGGCCATCGAACCCTCGTACCTGTCGCCCGAGCCTGACGCACACGCCGGCGGGGAGATGACGCTGCTGGAGCATCTGCTGGAGCTCCGCACGCGCGTGATGTGGGCGGGCATCTGGGTGTTGCTGGGCGTCAGCATCTTCTTTGTGCCGAAAGTCGGATTCGCCGTCATCGACTTCCTCAAGCAGCCAGCGCTGCTGCAGAACGCGAACTTCAAGGCTCAAGCGATCTCCCCGATGGAGAACGTCGTCGTGTACTTCCAGGTCGCGCTGATGGGCGGCATCGCGTTCGGGATGCCAGCGATCGTGTATCAGGCGCTGCGCTTCGTGAGCCCGGCGCTGACGCCGGCCGAGAAGCGCTGGGTGTACCCCGTCACGGTTGGCGCCAGCGCGATGTTCCTGCTGGGCCTCGCCTTCGGGTACTACGTGGTGCTGCCACCGGCGTACGGATTCCTCTTCTCGTTCGGCAGCAGCATCGCCGATCCGAACCCGACGATTACGAGCTACATCGACCTGACCACGCGGCTCATCCTGATCATGGGCTTCGTGTTCGAGACGCCGATCCTGATCATGGGGCTGGCGAAGATCGGACTGGTCTCCGCTCGACAGCTCTGGGGGTTCTGGCGATTCGCCATCGTCATCGCCTTCGTCATCTCCGCCGTCGCCACACCGACACCGGATCCGATCACGCAGACGATGGTCGCGGGCCCGATGATCCTGCTCTACTTCTTCGGCATCGGGTTGGCCTGGCTCGTCCGCAAGAACTGATTACCCGCTTACCTGTTGGAGCAGCCACGCCCCGGTGTTACGATCAGGCCGTGGTATCTCATTCCTCGGCGACCATCGACCCTGCCTGGCTGCCCCTCTACGAGGAGATTGCGGACTGTCCGCGTTGTGCCCTCGCGCGCACGCGGACACAGACGGTGCCCGGCGCCGGGCCCGCCCGAGCCGACATCATGTTGATCGGCGAGGCTCCCGGGGCGCGCGAGGATGAGTCCGGGCTGCCGTTCGTTGGCCCATCCGGGCGATTCCTCGACGAGTTGCTGGCGGGCATCGGGCTTTCGCGCGACACGGTCTACATCGCCAACGTGGTGAAGTGTCGGCCGCCGGCGAATCGCGACCCGGAACCTGCGGAGATCGAAGCGTGCGAGGACTACCTCGACCGCCAGATCGCGATCGTGGATCCACGAGTGATCGTGACCCTCGGACGGTTCTCCATGGCGCGCTGGTTCCCCGGCGAGGCGATCAGCCGCGTCCACGGCAAACCGAAGCATGCTGCTGGCCGCACGGTGGTACCGATGTACCACCCCGCCGCTGCGCTACATCGGGGTGATTTGCGCCCCGTCATCCAGGCCGATTTCGCCACCCTTCCGGCGCTCATTGCAGCGGCCGGTACCACCGAAGCGGCACCTCCCACATCGAATACGGAGCAACTTACATGAGCCCGAACACGCTGCGCGTCATCCCCCTGGGGGGGCTCGGCGAGATCGGGCGGAACATGATGTTGTACGAGTACGGCGAGGACATGATCGCCGTCGACGTGGGGGTGATGTTCCCGGAGGAGGAGATGCTCGGCGTCGACCTCGTGATCCCGGACATTTCCTACATTATGGATCACCCTGGCCGCCTGAAGGCCGTCTTCCTCACCCACGGGCACGAGGATCACATCGGTGCGCTGCCGTTCCTGCTCCGTGAGGTTCAGGTGCCGGTGTACTGCACCCGGCTGACGCGCGGCCTGGTGGACGTGAAGCTCAAGGAGCATCGCCTGCAGGCCGCGTCCGATATCCGCGTCGTCGAAGTCGGCGGCAGCATCGAGGTCGGCGCGTTCAACGTCGAGTTCTTCTCTGTCTCCCACTCCATTCCGGACGCGGCGGGGCTGCTCATCCACACCCCGCTCGGAACCGTGGTGCACACCGGCGACTTCAAGATCGACCACACGCCGGTGATGGGCCAGCACACGGACCTCCAGCGCCTCGCCGAGATTGGTCGCGAGGGCGCGCTGCTGCTGGCGATGGACTCCACCTATATCGAGGTCGAGGGCTTCACTCCCTCCGAGCAGATCGTCGCGGATGCGCTGGAACGCGTCATCGCGGATGCGACCGGCCGCGTGATCGTCACCACGTTCGCGTCGCTGATCTCGCGCGTGCAAATCGTCATCGACGCCGCGGAGAAGCACGGACGCCGGGTGTTCGTGACCGGGCGGTCGATGGTGAACAACGTGCAGATGGCCCGCGATCTCGGCTATCTGCGCGTGCCGGACGGCATCATGATGAACGCTCGCGAACTGGATACCTATCCCAGCGCGAAGACGATCGTGATCTGCACGGGCTCGCAGGGCGAACCGACTGCGGCACTCACGCGCATCTCCAACGGCACGCACCAGAACATCACCATCCACGCGGATGACACGGTCGTGCTCTCCTCCAACCCCGTTCCCGGCAATGAAACACTGGTCTATCGCAACATCGACAACCTGTACAAGGCGGGCGCGCACGTGATCTACAACCGGCTGGCGCCGGTGCACGTTCGCGGCCACGCCGCACAGGAAGAATTGAAGATCATCCACCGCATCGTGCGGCCCAAGCACTTTATCGGCATCCACGGCGAGTACCGCCACCTGGTGCTGCACCGGCAGCTGGCGATCACGCTCGGCATGGCGCCGGAAGATGCGGTGGTGCTCACCGACGGCGACATCATGGAGATCGACGAGCACGGAGCCCGCATCACCGGGCACATCCCGGCGGACTACATCTACGTCGATGGTCTGGGCGTCGGCGACGTCGATCAGATCGTGCTGCGCGACCGGTTGCACCTGGCGAGCGACGGCATGGTCGTCGTCGTCGTCGCGCTCGATCGCGAGCACGGCGATCTGTTGCGGCCGCCGGAGGTGATGTCGCACGGCTTCGTCGGCCTGGAAGAAGAGGCTGCGGTCATCGAGGGCATTCGCGAACGCGTCACGCAGATCGTGGGTGGCGAGCACCAGCACGTCGACTGGACCGGCATCCGCGATGCCCTCAAGAACGAAGTAGCCAGCTACGTCTACGCGCAGACCAAGCGGCGGCCACTGGTGCTGCCGATCACGGTGGAGGTGTAGCCCAGCAGCGTTGAGTGGGTGCGTCCAGCGCCCGAATCGAAACTCATGGAGCCGGAAGCCTTGGCGGGCGGATTCCGGATGAGGAGCAGCGTCATGGCTCGAACCAGGTCCCGCCGGCCACGTGCGTCATCAGGCGCATACAGCACCTCCATCCCCGACCTGATCAGCGTCGGCCGCCATCTGGTGCGTCCCGAGGTGATTGGGACGGCACTCGTCGTCGTCGCCGCAGCGGTTATCCCGTTCCTGCTGCCGCTCACCGATCTCCTGGCCGGTGCACGCGATGGCCTGGTCAACATGCTGGGCCTGCACGTGTTCACGGTGACGCTGTCGGCGGCCGCACTCGGCGTGATGTTGGCGCTCCGCTACACGACGTGGATGCGCGAGCAGCGACGACACCTCTTCGGTGCGCTGCTGCTGATGGTGTTCTCCGCCGGCCTGCTGGGGCTGTGGTACCCCGCGTCAACCGTCAGCGGCGCGAACCTCGAGCTCCACTCGGCTGGCGGCGAGCTGGGCCGCGCGCTCACCCTGTCTCCGCTCGCCATCGGGCTCTGGCTCGCCACGCTCCCGCTCGGCTTCGCGTTGCTGTGGCCGCTGACCGCGCGTGACTTGGCTGGGCGCGCTCCCGGCGGGCTCGCATGGTCCGGGCGCTGGGCGTGGACCAGCCTCGTCGGCCTGGGCATGCATCGCGCGGCGGGCCGAGGCTTGCGGCAACTCGGCTCCTCTGCGCGCCAGCGGCTGGTGGGCCCACGCCCCGCCACTGCTCCTATCGCCGAGGGCATCGCGACCATCGCGGGCCCCGTGGCGCCGTCGCTCGCTCCACACGCCGCGGAGGCCGACGAAGACGCTCCAGCGACGCGTCCGAAGCGGGAGCGTACCGCAAAGCCACCGGTGCAGATCTCGATGGATCTTCAGCGTGGCGTCGAGGAGTGGCGGCACTCCTCGGACGGCTGGCAGCTGCCACCGGTGAGCATGCTCAAGGCAGCCCCGGCAGTCGTCGACGACGGCCCCGACAACGAGCGGCGCGCGCAACTGATCGTCGACACGCTCGCCTCGTTCGGCGTCGACGCTCGCGTGACGCAGATCAACGAGGGCCCGACGATCACGCAGTTCGGCGTGGAGCCCGGCTGGGACGTGCGCACCAAGGCCATCGTGGAACGCGACGCCAACGGCGCGGCGCTCTTCGAGGACGACGGTCAGCCGCGGACGCATGACGTAGAGGTGTCCCGCACTCGCATCCGCGTGAACCGCATCACCGCGCTGCAGAACGACCTCGCGCTCGCTCTCGCCACGCCCGCGCTCCGTATCGAGGCGCCCGTGCCCGGCAAGTCGATCGTCGGCATCGAGGTGCCGAACGGCAGCTCCAGCATCGTGACGATGCGCAGCGTCATGGAGGCGCCTGCATTCAAAAAGGCGCTGGAGACGCAGGCGCTTCCGATCGCGCTGGGCTCCGGTGTGACGGGCGAGCCCTCGGTGGCCGACCTCGCGACGATGCCTCACCTGTTGATAGCGGGTGCGACAGGCTCCGGTAAGTCGGTCTGCCTGAACGCGATCATCACCTGCCTGCTGATGAACCACTCGCCGGAGCAGTTGCGGCTGATCATGATCGACCCGAAGCGCGTGGAGCTCGCGGCCTTCGAGGCTATCCCCCACCTCGCGTTCTCGAAGATCGTCGTCGATATGGACAAGGTCGTCGGTACGCTGCAGGCGGTGATCCATGAGATGGAGACGCGCTACCGACGCTTCGCGCAGGCAGGTGTGCGCAACATCAAGCGCTTCAACGAGATCAACGAGCACGGCAAACTGCCGTACTGGGTCGTCGTCATCGATGAGCTCGCAGACCTGATGATGGCCGCCCCGATTCAGGTGGAGCAGCAGTTGGTGCGCCTCGCACAGTTGGCGCGCGCCACCGGCATCCACCTCATCGTCGCCACGCAGCGGCCGTCGGTCGATGTGGTGACGGGGCTGATCAAGGCGAACTTCCCGACACGCATCGCCTTCGCGATGTCCTCCCAGGTCGACTCGCGCACGGTGCTCGACCAGGGTGGCGCCGAAAAGTTGCTGGGGCGCGGCGACATGCTGTACGTCCCCACCGATGCGCAGAAGCCGATCCGCCTGCAGGGCGTGTACGTCTCCGACCCGGAGATCGAGGCCGTTGTCGGATTCTGGTCGGACGGTCGCTTCGGCGACCTTGTTCCCGAGAAGCACGACGATTTGCTACGCGCCGCCGAGCAGGAGCTCGCCGAAGCGGAAGCAGCGGCGGAGGACGACGACCCGATCCTCACGAAGGCGATCGACCTGGCCCGCGAGTTGTCGCACGTCTCGACGTCGCTGCTGCAGCGGCGGCTGCGCATCGGCTATCCGCGCGCCGCACGCGTCATGGACGAACTGGAGTCGCGCGGCATTGTGGGTCCATCCGATGGCTCCGGCAGCTCGCGCGAGGTATTGGAGCACATCGTCCCCAATATCGAGGATGAGCCGGTGCCGTCAGCACTCACGATCGCGCGCAGCGAGGAGCCGATGCACTAACCTCCCTTGCAATACGTGCGATAATGAATGCAGGTAGACATGGTTGCGAGGGATTAAAGGACTCCGCCGTTGGACAACGATTCTCCGGCTCATCACTCCCCTGCCGCTTGGACACCCCGAGGTTACATCCGATAGGCATTGATTCAGCTCCGGCGAACTCAGGGCGCAAAGAGCCCTCGGCAGTACCCCTGTCGGCGACGGAGTTACAGCCTCACTCAGGCGGCAGGCACGGCGGAATCAGGAATCCGCTCCGACTCTGGCACTGAACTGAACCGACCCCGGTGATCCCGGGGTCGGTTGTTGTCTGCTCGATCTGACAGGAGTCCGCGGCGCGCCACAAGCGACGGTCACGTGCGCTCAGTGCTGCGGGCGACGGGTGCGACCATTGCGAGTCGGCCTCGCGGGGCTCGGCGGACGAGTGCCGGGAACATGCTGCGCGCCGCCGAAGTCACGCAACGACTCCGGCGTCTCCGTCGACAGCTCACGACGCAGGTCGATCACCTGGTCGCGCAGCAGCGCCGCCCGCTCGAAGTCGAGGTCGCGCGCTGCGTTCTTCATCTGCGTCTCCAGCTCGCGCACCAACCTCGCGAGGTCCTCCTTCGGCAGGTCGGCGGCAGTGGTGTACCCGGACGCCTCCTCCGCGACGCGGAATGTGTCGGCGATGTCGCGAATCGTCTTCTGGATGCCCTGCGGCGTGATGCCGTGCTCATCGTTATGTCGCTCCTGGATCGCCCGACGTCGCTCGGTCTCGCTGATGGCGGTGCGCATGGAATCGGTCATGACATCGGCGTACATGATGACGCGCCCCTCGACATGCCGCGCCGCGCGACCGATCGTCTGGATCAGCGAGCCGGCGGAGCGCAGGTAGCCTTCCTTGTCGGCGTCGAGGATGCACACCAGCGACACCTCCGGCAGGTCGAGCCCCTCGCGCAGCAGGTTGATGCCCACCAGCACGTCGTGCACCCCTAGGCGCAGGTCGCGCAGGATATCGATGCGCTGCAAGGTGTCGATCTCGGAGTGCAGGTAGCGGGCGCGCACGCCCATCTCCAGCAGGTAGTCCGTCAGGTCCTCGGACATCTTCTTGGTGAGCGTTGTCACCAGCACGCGTTCCTTGCGGGCAACGCGGATCTGAATTTCCGCGAGGAGATCGTCGATCTGCCCATGCGTCGGACGCACCTCCAATGCTGGGTCGACGATGCCAGTGGGCCGGATCACCTGCTCCACGATCTGCAACGAGTGTTCGCGCTCATACGGGCCGGGGGTTGCCGAGACAAACACCACCTGGTTGATGTGCGCCTCGAACTCATCGAAGTTCAGCGGGCGATTGTCGAGCGCGGACGGCAGACGGAAGCCGTAATCCACCAGCGTCGTCTTGCGTGCGAGGTCGCCGTGGAACATCCCGCGCACCTGCGGCAATGAGATATGCGACTCATCGACGAAGAGCAACCAGTCGTCGGGGAGGTAATCGAGCAGGGTCCACGGCGTCGACCCCGGCTCGCGGCCCGCGAGGTGACGCGAGTAGTTCTCGATGCCCGAACAATAGCCAGCCTCGCGCAGCATCTCCACGTCGAAGCGGGTGCGCTCCTCCAGCCGAGCCGCCTCCAGGATCTGGCCCCGTCCGCGGAACTCCGCGAGCCGCGCCTGCAGCTCCTCGTCGATGGTTTGCAGCGCCTGGTTCAGCCGGTCCTTGGAGGTGACGAAGTGCTTAGCGGGATACACGGAGTGCCGCGCCACCTCGCCCAGCAGTTCGCCGGAGAGCGGATCCACGGTGACGATGCGCTCGACCTCGTCGCCCCAGAAGTCGATGCGGACCGCGAGGTCCTCGTACGCGGGAATCACCGTGAGCGAATCGCCGCGCACCCTGAAGCTGCCGCGCACCAGGCTCATGTCGTTGCGCTGGTACTGCATGTCGACGAGTTGTCGCACCAACGAGGCGCGGTTAATGTGGCGCCCCTTGTACAGGTCGACGACGAACGACTCGTACTCTCCCGGCTCGCCGAGGCCGTAGATGCATGACACCGAGGCGACGATCAACACATCGCGCCGCTCGAACAACGAGCGCGTCGCGGAGTGGCGCATCTTGTCGATGTCCTCGTTGATGTCGGCATCCTTGGCGATGTAGGTGTCGCTACGCGGGATGTACGCCTCTGGCTGGTAGTAGTCGTAGTACGAAACGAAGTACTCCACCGCGTTGTGCGGGAAGAAGTCGCGGAACTCCGAGGTCAACTGCGCCGCCAGCGTGCGGTTGGGCGCGATCACCAGCGTGGGCCGCTGATACCTCGCGACAATGTTTGCCATCGTGAAGGTCTTGCCGGACCCGGTCGCGCCCAGCAGCGTCTGCACGCGATCGCCGCGCTCCAGCCCGGTTACGAGCGCATCGACGGCACGAGGCTGATCGCCGGTCAATTGGAACGGCGTCACAAGCTCAAACGGTCTGCTGGTGGATGTGGTCATGGGTTCCTCGGGTTCCCAACTATTGTACGGAGGAGCGCGCCGCTCAGTGGCTCGGCGGCGCAGATTCCGCTGCGACAGCGCGGTTGCGGCCGGCTCGCTTCGCCTCGTACATCGCGAGGTCGGCGAGGCTCACGAGCTCGTCGCCGTCCCGCGTCACGCAGTCGGGGAGCGCCGCCACCCCGAACGAGGCGGTGAGCGGGAGCGAGGTGATGCCGTCCGTGAAGACCTGGGAGGCGATGGCCGCTCGCAGCTTCTCCGCCACGACCATTGCCTCGCGGACGCCGGTCTCCGGCAGCAGCAGCACGAACTCCTCGCCACCGTAGCGGGCGACGAGGTCGGACGCACGGAGGTTGCCGCGAAGCGTTTGCGCGGCGACGGTCAGCACCAGGTCGCCGAAGGCGTGGCTGTGCTCATCGTTGACACGCTTGAACTGGTCGATGTCCACCATGAAGTGGGCGACCGTAGCGCATCGCGCGGCCGTACTCGATGCGGAGCCGGTCCTCGAACACTCGGCGGTTGAACAGCCCGGTCAACGCGTCGGTCGTCGCCTGCACCTCCAGCCGTGCGGAGGCCTCCCGCAGCGCGGCCGCCGTGTGCACCAGTCGACGCTCGCGCAGCAGCGCCAGCTGCCCATCGCGTGCAAGTTGCACTGCCAGCGCCAACGTCACCACGAGCAGCGCGAGGGCCCAGCCTGCTGCATCGACGCCCAGCAAGCGCTCGGCTGACCTCCAACCGGAGCGTGCACCGATGTCCCACGCCGCGGCCGTTGCCAGAACCGCGACGCCGGCTCCGAGGCCGACCAGCAGCGGCCAACGGTCGCGCAGGCGCATCAGCCGCGAGCCCGCTGCTCCAGGACGTAGCGCAGCACGCCCTCCATCGCGTCCAGATCCGGTCGCGCCCGTAGCGCCTCGGTGACGTGCTGCTCGGCTTCACGGCGGCTGTACTGGAGGCCGACCAGTGCCTCGATCGCGTCGGCGCGCACGTCGGGCCCGACGGGAGCGGCACCGGCGAGGTCACGGTCGCGCAGCAGCGACTCCGCCAGCAGCCGCCCGCGGAGGTGCGCGACGATCGTGCTGGCCAGCCGCTCGCCGATGCCGGGGAGCTGTCGCAACGCAGCCGTGTCCTCGGACTCGACCCAACGGGCGATCTCGGAGACGGGCCGAGCGAGCGCACGCACCGCCTTGGCTGGCCCGATGTCCGGCACCTCGATGAACTTCCGGAAGAACTCACGCTCCACCAGCCGAGGGAACCCGAACAACGTCGGCACCGGCTGGCGATCGTTGGCGTGCTGGTAGGTGTAGACCTGCACCTCATCGCCCAGATGGCGCGCGCTGACCCAATCGCCGGCGAACACCGGCATCGCAACCTCGTAGGTCACGCCGGCCGCCTCGATCCAGAGCACGGAGCGGGCGCTGTCCCAGTACGTGAGCGTCCCGCGTAGCGCGACAATCATGCTCGCGGTGCCACAACTCGGGGTGCGGCCGACATTCGCGGCGCTCGAGGCGCGCGCACGCGGGGCGGCATCGGTGGTTGCGCACCCAGCAGCGACTCCATGCGCAGCCCAGCCAGGCGAGTCAGCGCCACGGCCAATGCGTCCGAGGCGTCCAGCGAGACCGGCGTCGCCACCGCGCCCAGGTGCATCGCGATCATCGCCTGTACCTGCGTCTTGGGTGCGGTGCCGAAACCCGTGATCGTCTGCTTAATCGTCGCGACCGGGAACTCGTACACCGGCAGGCCCCGCGTCGCAGCGGCAACCATCGCGACGGCGCGGGCCTCACCGATGATCATGGCGGTGCGCACGTTCTCCGCAACGAATTGCTGCTCCACCGCCAGCTCGTCGGGGTGGTACTCCTCGATCAGCCGCACGATCGCGTCGAAGATTTCCGCGAGCCGCAGGGCGCGAGCGGCGCTCGGCTTCGTGCGAACCACTCCAGAGACGACTGCGACGGCGCGTACACCGTCGCCATCCACGATCCCGTAGCCGGTGGCCGCCAGACCAGGATCGACGCCGATCACGCGGCGTCCAGCGGGCAGTGCGGGCGTCATGGCTAGAGGTCGGCAGCCGCCAGCACCGCTTCCGGGAAGTCGGCGTTGGAGTAGACCCGCGAGACGTCATCGAGGTCGTCGAGGCGTTCGAGCAGCTTCAGCATCTGGATCGCGGCCTTCTCGTCCAACTCCACTGTGAGCTTCGGCACGCGCGCGATCTCCGCACGCACGACGGCCAGGCGAGCCTTGCTCAGGGCCTCGCGCACGGCCTCCATCTCGCCGGGCTCCGTGAGCACTTCCACGTCACTGCCGTCCACCGAGACGTCCGAGGCACCAGCCTCGATGGCTGTGAGCTGCACTTCGTCCGGGTCGATACCCGGGGCGCTCAACTCGATCACACCGCGCGTCTCGAACTGCCACGCGACGGCGCCGGTCTCGCCGAGGTTGCCGCCCCCGCGCGAGAACGCAGCGCGAATGTCCGCAACCGTGCGATTCCGGTTGTCCGTGACAGCATCGATCATGATCGCGGTGCCACCGGGGCCGTACCCCTCGTAGGTGATCTCCATCAGCGCGTCGGTGTCACCACCGCCCACGCCCTTCTGGACTGCGCGGTCGATGTTGTCCTTGGGCATGTTGCTGTCTTTGGCGCTCTGAATCGCCAGCCGCAGACCCGCGTTCATGCTGGGGTCGCCTCCACCGTTGCGAGCCGCCATGACGATGTCACGCGCGAGTTTCGTGAACAGCTGGCCGCGCTTCGCGTCGAGCGCGCCCTTCTTGTGCTTGATGCTGGACCACTTCGAGTGACCGGACATTGGCACCCCTCCTGCGAACTGACTGCGGCTATGCTACCAGCGCGAACGGGTGTGCGGAACGGCACGCGCCCAGATCGATCCACGTGCTCTCTATGCCCACGAGGCTGGCAGCCCCGCGGACGACTCCGTCACGGCACGAAGTCATGGCACCAACGTGACGTTGTCCAGCAGATGAGTGGGCCCAAACCCCACTACCAGCGAGAGCAGCGCCGGCCCCTGCACGCTGCCCTCCAACTCCGCGAGGGAGTCGGCATCGGCCAGCGAAACATAGTCGATCGCGGCCAGCGGCTCCGCGAGGATCTGCGTGCGAACGATGGTACGCAGTGCCTCGGCGTCCCGAAGCCCGGCGGCGAACGCGTGCTCGGCGGCACGCAGACCGCGCGAGAGCGAGAGCGCAGCCTGACGCTGCTCCGGCGCGAGGTACACATTCCTCGAGGAGCATGCGAGGCCATCGTCGTCCCGAATGATCGGGCAGCCGACGACCTCGATGGGGAGCAGCAGGTCCCGCACCATGCGGCGAATCACCGCGAGTTGCTGTGCATCCTTCTGTCCGAAGTACGAGCGATCGGGCTGCACGGCATTCAGCAGCTTGGCTACAACCGTCGCGACGCCGACGAAGTGGCCGGGGCGACGCGCGCCCTCCAGCACACCGGTGAGCGCATCCACCGAGATGCGCGTCGCGTCGCCGGCCGGGTACATCTCCTCGACGCTCGGAATGAACACGAGGCTGACGCCTGCGCTTTCCAGCATCTCAAGGTCGCGTGCTTCGTCACGGGGGTACTTCGCGAAGTCCTCGTGCGGGCCGAATTGCGTCGGGTTGACGAAGATCGAGGCGTAGACGCTCTCGCACTCGGCCTTCGCGGCGTGCACCAGCGAGAGGTGGCCCTGGTGCAGGTACCCCATCGTGGGCACCAGCCCAACCGGGCCGCGAGCGTCGCGCCGAGCGTCACGGAGTGCAGCGAGCGTGCGTGCGACGATCATCGAGCGCGCATCATGACGTGGTGATCGCGAGCAGGCCGAGGCCGCGCGCGAACGCCTAGGTGGCCGGCCGACCTTCGAGTTCGATGTCTTCCATCGCGTCCTCGAAGTCGATGCCCTCGTGGTCCGGGTTGATCTCGCGCGAGTATTCCATCCGCTCGATATAGCGCTGCACACGCTCGTCCAGCAGATGCGACTCCGCGGCTGCCGGGAAGGAGCCTGACTCTACCGCCTTCCGGTAGGCGACGAACGCGTCGCGGATCAACGTGGCGCCGTCGAGGAAACGCCGCGCGTGCTTCGGCTTGAAGTCCTGGAACAGGCCGAGCATGTCATTGACGACCTGCACCTGGCCGGAGGTGTACGGCCCCGCGCCGATGCCGATGGTCGGCACACGCAGCTGCCGCGTGATCTTGGAACCAAGCGCTGCGGGCACCGTCTCCAGCACCACGGCGTACGCGCCTGCTTCTTCCAGCGCACGAGCGTCGTGCATGACATGCACGCTGTCGCGTGGGGTCTTGCCTTGCATCCGCCAGCCGCCGAGTGCATTCACGGACTGTGGGGTGAGCCCTACGTGGCCCATGACCGGAATGCCAGCCGTGACCAACCGCCGCACGATGTCCGCCGACCGGCGACCACCCTCCAGCTTCACGGAGCCGGCGCCGGTTTCCTGCATGATGCGCACAGCGTTGTGCATCGCTTCCTGCCAGCCAGCCTGGTAGGAGCCGAACGGCATGTCGACGACGACATGCGCGCGCTTCGTGCCGCGGACGACGGCAGCACCGTGACGAATCATGTCGTCCACGGTCACCGGCAGTGTGGAGTCGTAGCCCAACACCACCATCCCCAGCGAGTCGCCGACGAGCAGGATCGGAATCTCCGCCTCGTCCGCGAGACGCGCCGTGGAGTAGTCGTACGCGGTGAGCATGGTGATGTGCTCACCCTCGTCGCGCATGCGCTGGATGTCCGTGACCGTGAGGCGATGCGAAGCAGCCATCTCAGGACTCCCCCCCGACACGAGCATCACTATTCCGAGCGTCACCGTTTCGAGCGTCACCAACGGTGACGTAGCGCTCGCCAACCTCGAAGTGGTCGCGCAGATCGACGATGTGGTTCTTCGCGTCCACGTGCACCAGTCGAGGGGCGTGCTGCGACAGCCGCTCCTCAGGCACGCCCTCGTAGCTCACGATGATCACAAGGTCACCCGGGTGGACGAGGTGAGCGGCAGCTCCGTTCACGCAGATCACGCCGGAGTTGGCGGGTGCCGGGATCGCGTAGGTGGTCAGGCGCGCGCCGTTGGTGATGTCCAGCACATCGACCTGCTCCCATTGCAGGATGCCCGCCGCTTCCAGCAGCACCTCATCGATGCTGATCGAGCCGACGTAGTCGATGTCCGCCTGGGTCACGGTGGCGCGGTGGATCTTGCCCTGCAGCATGGTGCGCATCAGCGATGCACCGCACGCATGCAGGCGCACACAACGCCCTGCTGGCCGAATGTGTCTCGGAAGTACTGCAATCGGGGCTCCCGTCTCGGTCAGTTGATCCAAGCGGTAGTGCCGGCTGTTGGCCTTGTTGCGGCCGTGCCCTCAGTATAAATGTGGTGTACAGCCTGTCAAACGCGTCGTGTGCTCGTCCACTCCTCGCATGATGGGACGCCAGCCAGACCGGTTGCGAGTTGGACGCCGCGCAGGATAGCGCGCTCCACGGCTCGCGTCGCCATCGCCTCCAACGCGGTGTAGCCGATGGCGTCCACCTCCACCTCGCCGGTCGCTAACGCGAAGATCGTGTCGCCGTCGCCTCGGGTGTGGGCGGGCCAGGTGGTGCGCGCGAAGCCGTCGTGACAGACCGTCGCCAGCCGGTTGGCCTGCGCCTTGGTCAGCGCCGCGTTGGTGGCGACCACGGCGATGGTGGTGTTCTCCGGGCCGGGTTCCGGCAGCGGCTCCGGCTGTGGCCACGCGCGCCCGGTGCGCAGGAAGCGATCGACGTTCACAAACCGCCCGTCGTCGCCTCGCGGGGCGGCGACGACGCGTCCGGTGCGCGGGTCGCGAATCGATCCGACGGCGTTCACGGCGACGATCGCGCCGACGATCACGCCGGTCTCGAGGTGCTCACTCGCCGTTCCCAATCCGCCCTTGAGCGCGCGGTCGCGACCGATGAGCTTTGCGACGGTGGCGCCGGTACCGGCACCCACCGATCCCTCGGCGACCGCACCCGCACGCGCCGCACGCGCTGCCCGGTAGCCAGCCTCGGCGTCAGGACGAGCAGGTCGGCCAATGCCGAGGTCGTACAGCACGGCGGCCGGCACAATCGGAATGACCTGCCCACCGAAGTGCAGCCCGGAGCCACGCTCCTCCAGGTAGCGCATCACCCCGCTGGCGGCGTCCAGCCCGAAGGCTGAGCCGCCCGTAAGCAGCACGCCGTGCACTTCCTCAACGAGGTTGCCGGGA
The DNA here is from genome assembly GCA_003670575.1 of Chloroflexota bacterium. Classification (GTDB taxonomy): domain Bacteria; phylum Chloroflexota; class Dehalococcoidia; order UBA2979; family UBA2979; genus RH-chloro-G1. Next base: position 55,757 of record QWRD01000003.1, on the reverse strand, counting down.
CGAAGTAGGTCGGTCTCACGCGTTCCCGGCGCGGCACCTCGAACATCGACGCCACCAACGGCGCCACGTTCGCACAGCACGACAGTGCAGCCGGTTGCCGCACGGCGGTCGGTCCAGTGGCCAACGCGGATTCCGGGGACGGCGGTAATGGAGTCGGCGCGCTCGGCCACCGCAGGGGCGCCTTAGACGGCGACGGCGGTGATACGACGCGCGGGGACGGCATCCTCGATGAAGGCGAGGCACTGGCGAACGTAGGCGTCCGGGGCGCGGAGGTAGCCGGCGCAATGGCCGGCGCCCGGCACTCGCCAGATCGCGTTGTGCGCGTTCAGCGATGCCGCTGCGATGTTGAGCGTGTCCGCCAGCGGCACCAATCGGTCGGCGTCGCAATGGATGAACAGGATCGGGACCGGCGAGGACTGCGAGGCGGAAACCAGCGGGCGCACCGCATCTGCGTTCGCGCCAAAGCGACTGGTCGCGACACGTAGCGCCATAGAGAACAGGTAGCCCGGGACGTTCGACCAGCGTCGACGCAGGTACGAGCGCGCCGAGGCAAACGGCGAGTCCGCGATGATCAAGTCGACATCGAGACCGTCCGAGGCGCCGACGATTGCCAGCGCGCCGCCGAGCCCGAAGCCGTGCAGGATCAGCGGCAGGTGCCGGGCGCGATCGCGAGCGAACTCGACGGCCGCCGCAACGTCGGTTCGCTCGCTCGCGCCAAAGCAATCGCGCGACCCGCCGGACTCGCCGCGACCACGAAGGTCGAAGGCCAGCACGTTCAAGCCGCGCCGCAAGTAATCACGCTGCAGGGTGAGCAGCCCCTGTGACCGGTCGGATCGTGTGCCATCGATGTCGTGGACGAGGATCACGGTGCCGCGTGCACCCGGAGACTCGAGGTACCAGCCGCGCAACGCCACGCCATCGGGGGTCCCGAACTGTACATCTTCGTAGCGCAGCCCCAGGTCGGTGGGTGTCCCCTCCACACGACGGCGCTTCGTGCGCGTCAGGGCGTCGGCAAGAAGCCGCGCGGCGGCCACATGCGCCAGCGCCAGCACTCCGAGCACACCCATGACCAGCCAGAGCGTCGTCAACGGTCACCTCACCGATGCGGCCGGAACCCGGCAGCCGCAGCAGGGTACCGCTGACGCTGCGGGCGCGGCAAGTGGTGATTGCCTAATTCGTTATGTCGCATCGGTGGCGCGGCCGATGCTGACCGAAGCGTCGCGCGCGGAACGGGCGCGCGACGCCGTCCGGCAGTGCACTGCGCGGATGCGCTGACGAACGGCCCGCAGTGGGCACGCGAAGTAGTGGCCACAGCCCGCTACCAGGAGCCGCCGCCGCCACCACCCACACCGCCGCCCGAGGAGCCTCCACCGCCGAACCCGCTGGACCCGGAGCCCCCCGGCGTAGAGACGATCGTGGAAACGGCTGAGTCGGAGAACCCGCCCATCGCACTGGCGAAGTAGATCGCCGTGAAGGCGTTGGGCGAGCCGTACCAGTCCGGCGCCGCAAGGTTGAGCCCCTCGAACGCCTTGGCCCAGCCGTCGACGCAGCCGAAAACGATGGCGTAGGGCAGGTACTCGTAGAACAAACCCGCCTTCTCCGCGAACTCGGCGCGACGGGTCTCGGCGGTCTCGATGAACTGCTTGAAGCCGAGGGTACGGCGCAGCGCGGAGGTGCCCTTGGCCGTGCGCCGTGGGATGCGCTTATGCAGCGCGAGCAGCAGCAGGGCGGCCACGACCAGCGGCACCGGCACGATCGCGAAGGTGGTCAACCACGCGGCCAACACGACCGCACCGATGGCGAGGACGAGCGCGCCGAAGGCGATCCCACCCCACCGGGAGCGAGTGGAGTCCGGGCTCTCAGCGAACCAGCCCCGCGTGACGATGTCGGCGTAGAGGGCGGCCTGCACCGCCTGTAGTCGCGCGACGAAGGTGCGCTTCAGCGAGGACAACAGCACCTCGTCGCCAGCCTCGAAGAGCCCGTCCAGCAGCAGCGTCTCGAACTCCTGCAGCGTCCGCCGCTCCGTGGGGGCCGGTTGCCGCGTGAGCTTCCAGTCCGCGCTGCCGAACCAGCCCTCCTTCGGGATCTCCTCAATGTGCAGGTAGCCGCGCGCGGCGAGGTCGATCACGGTCGCGGTAACGTCCAACGGGTGCGCGACCTCATCGATGAGGGTCCCCACTTCGCCAGGGCGGATGTCATCGGGCGGCGTGTACTCAATCGCATATGCGCCCCCCTCGAACAGCGGGACGCGCTGCTGGTCGGTGCCGCCGAACACCACCTCCACCGGCGATCCTCGCCAGCGGATGTCGCGGCCGCGCGTCCATACAAGGCGCACGACGCCCCACACGGACGCCACCAGCACCAGCGCCGCGAGCCCGAGGCGCAACGGGTCTACTGTGAAGGCGCGGAAGAAACTCCAGCGCTCCACGAGCACCGGCTGCGGCTCCGGAACCCGCCCCTTTGGGAACCCGAGGACCACGCTGACGCCCTCGTTGGCACGCAGTCGCCCGTGCGTGAACTGCGCGCCATCGCCTCCAAGCCGGGCGCTGACACAGGCCAATCGCGATCCGGATGGACCGGCGTAGCACGCCGCCTGCGTTTCCGTGTTGCCGCCAGCACCGCCGCCACCGGAGAGATGAACCGTCACGGCCACCGCGCCGATCGGGATGCCCCATTCGGTGCCGACGGCGTTCCAGTACAACTCGTCGTGGTCAGGAAACGCGTTCAGCGCGCCGACGATGCGATACGCAAGGCGGTACTCGTGACGGCCGGTAATCGTTGTCTTCGCGTCGCCGACCCGGATGCGCGTAGTCCCGCCGTCGACGCTCTCGATGGCGTATCTCGCAGGCGTGCCGGGCGAACCCTCGATGCGCTGCACCTCCAGGGGGTACAGCCGGTCGTAGCGGTCGTCGTACCGGAACCGAGTGGGGATGTCGCGGAGGATGCCGTGCCGCTGCGCCGAGCCGAAGTCGTAGTCGATCACTTCGAGGACCGCCAGGGCGCCGCTGGGCTCCACTGTCAGTTCGACGCGATAGGAGACGATCCGCTCTGTCACGCCCTGCGCTCGCGCGCGATCCAGTGGCGTCAGCAGTGGCACCAGGAGCATCACGACCAGGAGGAGCAGCGCGCGTCGGCTCATGCGCGAAGCCTACGAGCAGCAAGCGGCCCCCGTCGAATCTGGCGGACCGCCGCAAGAGATATCACGACGCACGAGACAACCCTGATTGCCCACTACGGTGCGCGGAACCTATACTCGGCAGCGCGGGCGGAAGTAGCTCAGTGGTAGAGCGCCTCCTTGCCAAGGAGGAGGTCGCGAGTTCGACCCTCGTCTTCCGCTCCAGCACAGTTCAGTTCGACCCGCCCGCCCCACGGCCGAAGTGGCGGAATGGCAGACGCGGCGGTCTCAAAAACCGTTGAGGGGAAACCCTCGTGCGGGTTCGACCCCCGCCTTCGGCACCACAAACCCCAATGTTTAAGCCAAACTCAAGCAGTTGCCCCATCCGGGGCTTCTGGATTGTGGCTCAGTCGGCCCACGGCGTTATGACAAAAACATGGCGGTCACCCTCGGTCATCGGCGATCGCGGGACCACTTCCAATGCCGCCCGTGTCCGCCGTCGGGCTACACCACGAGCCGGTTGGACGCCCGACGGCGAGGCACCGACGGGCTCGGTGCGCGGAACACCTGCGCGCGCTCGCATTTTGTATGTCTGACGGCAACCGATAGACTCGGCGGCGGAACGTCCTGCGCCGCAGCCCCTGGGCTCTCGAATCGGTCACTCGAGGCCAGCGCGAGCCACGTCCGTCTCCACACGTCACACCGCCCATCCAGATGAGGGACGCCATGCTTGAGACTCCCCGCTTCCATCACCTGCACCTCAACTCGACGGATCCCGACGCCGCGATCGAGTTCTACACCCAGCGCTTCGAGTCGACCTCGCGCGCTGACTGGAACGGATTCCCGGCGTTGTGGTCGCCGACGGACGTCCTGGTGTTGTTCGCGAAAGTCGATGCGCCGCCTCCAACGTCGCCGGCGACGGCCTTCTGGCATTTCGGCTGGCATGTCCCCGATACGCGTGCGACTCGCGACCGGTTCGCCGCACAGTCCGGCATGACCCTGCTGCCGCTCTACACCGGCGATGGCGACGGCAGCGTGACGGTCAGTTCCGACACCTGGCCCGGCGCGGCAGGCGCCCTCGGCAGGACGCGGGAACAGGTCATCGAGGCGAAGGCTACCGGTGTGCAGCCCGCCCTCAGCGGCGGGTTCGGCTATCTCGCCGGCCCCGACGATGCGCTGATCGAGTACGCGGGCAACCAGCCTCGGGAGCGCTTCAACCACGTGCACATGTGGCAGGACGACCCGTTCTGCGCGCAGCTGTGGTACCAGGAGCACCTCAATGCACCGGTGATGCAGGGGCGCGGGATGGCCGATGCCACGCTCGACACATGCGCCGTGGAACGCAGCCCCGGACGCACGTTTCCGGCGCTCGACGTGCCCGGCATGTATCGGACACCGTCGTCAGCGGTGGAGTTCAGCGATGTCGCGCTCGCGTGGTACATGCGCCAGGGCGATGAGCCGCTCGCGCCGACGCGCGGTCAGCTGTACGACCATGTGGCGCTGAGCGTGACAGACCTCGACGCGTGGATCGCGAAGTTGCGCGACGAGCAGGTAACGTTCATCGAGGAGCCATACGTACTGGGCAACACACGAGCCGTCATGATCGAGGGGCCCAGCCGCGAAGCGATCGAACTGGTGGAGATCCGGTAGTCCGGCTGCAGCCACCGGGCGGGTGCGCAACAGCGTGCGCCCCGATCGCTACACTGCGCTCGTGCATCGTTCCCGAGGGAGGGTTCGCGGTGATTGATCCGCAGTTCATCGCATCGTCGCCGGCAGAGATCGGGCTGGACGCCGGGCGACTGCAACGCCTGTACGACTACGTCGAGCAGCAGGTGGCAGCGGGGCTACCGAGCGCTCAGGTAGCGATCGGCCGACACGGGCGCGTAGCCGAAGTGCGAACGTTCGGCACCGTCACGCGTGGCGGTGTCACCGGGCCAGCAACCGATGACACCCTCTATTGCCTGTACTCGGCGGCGAAGGGCACCACGGGCGTCGGCGCCTGGGCACTCATCGAAGACGGCCTCCTGCGACTCGACGAGCGTGTCGCCGACATCGTGCCCGAGTTCGCCGGACTGGGTAAGGACGACATCACCGTTGAGCAGCTGCTGACGTTCACCTCCGGCTTCCCGCAGGCGCCGATGCACCCTCGACTGTGGGAGGACCGCGCCGCGCGACTGGAGCGCATCAAGGGCTGGCGGTTGAACTGGGAGCCGGGGACGCGTTACGAGTACCACGCCACTTCCGCGCACTGGGTGCTCGCCGAGATCATGACCTACCGCACGGGCCTCGACTTCCGCGACTACGTGCGCACCCGACTGTATGACCCAATGGGCGTGCCTGATCTCCACCTGGGCGTACCCGACGAGTTGCACGCTCGCGTCGCCAACGTGGTGTACGTGGATGCCCCTGCACAGCCCGAGAACGGCTGGGGTGAGACGAACCCCGACACGGTGCTGCACTTCAACCAGCCGTCGCAGCGACGAGCAGGCTGCCCTTCCGCCGCCGCCTTCGCCGGCGCGGGCGATCTGGCGTTGTTCTACCAGCGCCTTGTGTCTCCAAGCGAATCCGGTGCCTATTCGGCGCTCCGGCCGGAAACGATCGCGTATGCGACAAAAACGCGCACGCAGGAGTGGCACCACGACGGCGCGCTGCCGGTGAACCGAGGCCTCTGCGTGGTGGTCGCAGGTGATCATCCGGCGGAACGTGGGTTCGGCGCGCACGCGTCGCCTCGAGCCTTCGGACACGGCGGGGCCGGGGGGCAGATCGCCTGGGGCGATCCGGACACGGGTTTATCCGTCGGCTTCTGCACGAATGGATTCGTGAGCGCCGAGCGCATCCGTGAGCGCGGGCGAACAATCTCCACCCTCGCCGCGGAGTGCCTCGCCGACTAGCGCCGTCTCATCGAGGCCCGTGTCGAGGTGACAGCTTCGTCGTGCCGAAATGCGTGAGATGCGATGGGCGCGCTCGACCGTCCCGGAGTCGAAACCTACGGCTGAGCCTCTTGCTCCAGGACGGCGTCGTACAGACCGATCACCGGCGGGCCCGCGAGGATGCCCATGAGCGACCCCTGTGCGTGCCCGCGACGGAACGACTCACTGTTCGTCCACGCCTCGAAGGCTTCGCGCGTGGCCCACGTTGAATGCGAGACGTGTTCGCCGTCTTCGCCGCGCAGCAGCGCGAACCGAATGAAGCCGGGGACGCCATCCAGGTAGCTCTCGCGCTCCCGCCAGATGCGCTCGAAGTCATCACCGCGCCCCGGAGCGACCTGGAATCGGTTCATAGCGATGAACATGGCACACCCTCTCGCGGCGGGCTGGTCGGGGGATTCGAGGTTCATCGTAGCAGGCGTCACCGACGACTCTGTCACCGTCGGTGATGCCTGCGCAGCATGTACTGCGGTCACCGCGCCATCGCAGCTAGTCGACGTCGAGCACGGCCTTCCCGGCCACCTGTCGCCCGAACAATGCCTCCGAGGCCTCGGCGATGCGGGTCCACGACCCGCGCCAGCCCACCTCAACTCGCAACTGACCGCTCTGCATCAGCCGCATCAGGTACGAGATGTCCTCGCCGGAGCGCGGCCCCTTCGTGAAGGCGTTGAGGCTGCGCTGCATGCCCACGAGCGATCGGAACGAGGCCTCCTGCTGCGAGGTCCCGCCAATGCACTGCACGAGGCCGCCTTCGCCGAGCAGCGCCCAGACGGCGACGAGCTGCGGCCCGCCGACGTTGTCCAGGACGACGTGCAGCGGAGCCGAGACGCCCTCCAGGCCGACAAGTACCTCGTCCGCCCCGAGCTCGGCGAGGCCGGCACCGCGCGCCGTCGATCCCACGCTCGCAATCACATGCGCGCCAGCCAGAGCAGCCAGTTGGACTGCGAACCGCCCGACGCCGCCGGCCGCGCTGGTGATCAGCACGCGGCGTCCGATCAACGCGCCCGATCGACGCAGCGCCCGCAGTGCGGTTACCCCTGCGACCGGCAGTGTCGCGGCCTCACCAAGGTCGATGTCATCGGGCACGACCGCCAACTCATCGAGGTCGACGGCGCGACGCTCGGCCCAGCCGCCCTGAGTACCCATGGTCGTGACCACGCGAGCGCCCACAGCAGGGCCCTGCCCGTTGGCGGCAGCCTGGAGGACGACTCCGGACGCATCCCATCCCGGCACGAATCCTGCCGGCCTCGCCCGCGCCCCGTTGAGGTCGCCGAAGTTGAGTGCGAGATGCTGAACCGACACGAGCGCCTGATCGGCGCGGACTTCGGGTTCAGGTGCCTCGGCAAGCCGCAGTCCGCCCTTGGCATCCGGGTCAACGATCAACGCGCGCATCTCAGCCTCCTCTGTCTTGTTCGCTCGCGATGATAGGGCAAGACGATTTGCCGGTGCTGGTCCGGGCGTGGGGACCGTCCGGCCCGTCGATGGCTCGCACTGGCTGCTTCAGGGCTCGTGTAGCCCGCGGTGCGCATGGCGGGGCTGCCCAGACATCGTCCGTCGAAGCGGACGACCCGTAGCGGGCCACACAGCGGCTAATGCAGGCAGCGGCCATTGCAGGCGTCGACTGCTGCCAGCCGGATGCGGAGGCAGACCGTGGCTGCTGGTCAGAATTGCGAGGTGCGGTGCATCGATGGGCACCGGAGCAACCCGCTCTGCCCACTCGGCAGCGCGCGGGTGTCCGAGGGCGATGGGCTCACGAGTCACAGTGGTAGCGCGTGCGGGATTCGAACCCGCGATCTCCGCCTTGAGAGGGCGATGTCCTGGGCCACTAGACGAACGCGCCACGCCGAGCCGCTAACCACCTTAGCAAAGGCCCGCACCCCCGCTCAAGCGGCACCCCTTTTGCGTGCGATATGGAGCGTCGCGCGGAGGCTCCCGCTTACGTCACAGCCGCACTGCGGTACCATGATGGCCGCCCATTCACGATTGGCTACGCCACAGACGGTCCGGCGCTCACCGGGCATGCGAAAGGATGACAGATGCAATACAGGTTCCTGGGACGCTCGGGATTGCAGGTCTCGACCATCGGGATCGGTGCCAACCAGTTCGGTGGTCCCGTGGACGCCGCCGGTACGGCCGCGATTCTCGACGCCTGCCTTGAGTCCGGCATCAACACCATCGACACCTCGGACAGCTACGGCCGCGGTGTGTCGGAGCAGTACATCGGGCCCGCCATCAAGGCGAAGCGGGACGAGTGGGTGCTCATGACCAAGTTCTACTCGCCGCTGGCCGAAGGCCCAAACCGCTCCGGCTCGTCTCGCGGCTACATCCGCAAGGCCGTGGAGGCCTCGCTCAAGCGCCTGGGCACGGACTACATCGATGTCTATCAGGCACACCGCTGGGACCCCAACACCCCGATCGAAGAGACGATGAGCGCGCTGAACGACCTGGTGAAGGCCGGCATGGTGCGGTACATCGGCTGCTCCAACTACAACGGCTGGCAGATGGCGGAGGCCAACCTCATCGCGCAGCAGCACGGCTGGGTGCCCTTCATCTCCTCGCAGCCGCAGTACAACCTGATGAGCCGCGGCATTGAGGCGGAGCACATTCCGGCGTGCCTGCGCTTCGGCCTGGGCCTCATCCCGTTCAGCCCGCTCGCCGGTGGCTTCCTGACCGGCAAGCACAAGCGCGGACAGGGCGCGCTGCCGGGGACGCGCATGGAGCGCAACCCGCGTGCCGGCACCACCGTGCTCACCGACGCGAACTTCGACCGCCTCGAGGCCTGGGAGCAGGTCGCCGAGCAGGCCGGGATCACGATGACCCAACTAGCCATCGGCTGGATCACGGCGCAGCCCGTGGTCTCCACGGTGATCATCGGTGCCACCAGCCCGGAGCAGGTGCGCGAGAACGCCGCCATCGGCGACATGAACCTCAGCGCCGACGTGCTGGCCGCCATCGCCGAGGCCGACAAGGCCGGGAACGCCTAAGCCGTAGCCCGTAGCCCTCGCCGCCCCGCCCTCGGAGGCGAGCAGGTTCGATGATGCAGAAACGCCACCGCCTCGCGACGGGGGCGTTTTGTTACGCATGCATATCAGCGTGCCGACCGCAGTCCGGTCGGCACGCTGACGGTGTTACATCGAGAACTTGTGAATGATCGCCAGCAGCAGAATCGCGACGATGTTCGCGATCTTGATCATCGGGTTCACGGCGGGGCCGGCGGCGTCCTTGTACGGGTCGCCCACGGTGTCGCCGGTGACCGCGGCCTTGTGCGCCTCGGAGCCCTTGCCACCATACAGACCGGTCTCAATGAGCTTCTTCGCGTTGTCCCACGCGGCACCGCCGGTGGTCATCGACAGCGCGACGAAGAGCCCCGTGACGATGGTGCCCAGCAGCATCGCGCCCACGGCGCTGAACGCCGCGCCCTGGCCAGCCACTGCCTGCACCGCGAAGTACAACGCTACCGGTGCCAGCACCGGCAACAGTGACGGCACAACCATCTCGCTGATCGCGGCCCGCGTCAGCATGTCCACTGCGCGACCGTAATCGGGCCGCTCGGTCCCGGCCATGATCCCGGGGTGCTCCCGGAACTGACGGCGCACTTCCACAACTACCGACCCGGCGGCACGACCGACGGCGGTCATGCCCATGGCGGCGAACAGGTATGGCAGCAAGCCGCCGACGAACAGACCAACCACGACGTACGGGTTGGAGAGGTCGAAGTTCAGATCCTTCAGGTCCGGGAAGTAGCGGTGGAGGTCCTGCGTGTACGCAGCGAACAGGACCAGCGCCGCGAGACCGGCGGAGCCGATCGCGTACCCCTTGGTCACAGCCTTGGTGGTGTTGCCCACGGCGTCGAGGGCGTCCGTCACCTCGCGCACCGCCGGAGGGAGGTCGGCCATCTCGGCGATGCCGCCCGCGTTGTCGGTGACCGGGCCGTACGCGTCCAGCGCAACGACCATGCCGGCCAGCGCCAGCATCGTGGTTGCGGCGATCGCGATGCCGAACAGCTCGGCGTTGGCGTAGGCCACCACAATGCCAATGACGATGACGATCACGGGGAGCGCGGTGCTCTCCATGGAGATAGCAAGGCCCTGAATCACGTTCGTGCCGTGACCAGTCTCGGACGCCGCCGCAATGCTCTTCACCGGTCGGGAGGTGGTCCCGGTGTAGTACTCAGTGATCCAGATGATCAGCCCGGTGATTGCCAGGCCGACCAGCGCGCAGATGAACAGGTTCATGCCGGTGAACTTCGCGCCCTCAATGGCGCCAAACCCACCGAACATCCAACTAATGACGCCGGCGACCAGCGCGGCCGACAGCACGGCGGTCGTGATAAGTCCCTTGTACAGCGCGGCCATGATGCCGTTACCGCTGCCCAACCGAACAAAGAAGCTTCCGACCACGGAGGCCAGGATGCAGACGCCGCAGATCACCAGCGGGAAGAGCAACATCGTCTCTTGCAGCGGCCCGGTGAAGAACGCGGCCGCCAGCAGCATGGTGCCGACGAGCGTGACCGCGTAGGTCTCGAAGAGGTCCGCAGCCATGCCGGCGCAGTCGCCGACGTTGTCACCAACGTTGTCCGCGATGACACCGGGGTTGCGCGGGTCGTCCTCCGGGATGCCCGCCTCGACCTTGCCGACGAGGTCAGCACCAACGTCGGCACCCTTGGTGAAGATACCGCCGCCCAGACGGGCGAAGATGGAGATGAGCGAGCCGCCGAACCCAAGTCCGACAAGCCCCTCCATGACCAGCCCGATCTCCAGATCGAGAACGAAGCGCAGGAACATGTAGTAGAGCGCGACGCCCAGCAACCCGAGGCCAACCACCAGCAAGCCGGTGATCGCTCCAGCGCGGAACGCCAGCGCCAGTGCGGCAGCCATACCAGAGCGCGCCGCCTCAGCCGTGCGCACATTCGCGCGCACGGAGACGTTCATGCCCACGTAGCCGGCGACGCCCGAAAGCACCGCGCCCACCACGAAGCCGACCGCCACCCACGGGCTGAGGAAGACTCCCAGCAGCACCGCGAGCACCACGCCCACGATGGCGATGGTCCGGTACTGCCGGTTGAGGTAGGCCGAGGCCCCCTCGCTGATCGCCAGCGCGATCTCTTGCATACGGGCGTTGCCTGGGCTCGCCTGGAGCACCATGCGACTCGCGAACGCTCCGTAGAGCAACGCGAGCACGCCCATCCCGACCACGAGATAGTAATACTGTGCCATTCCGCCCCCTCCGATACGACGCCGGGCCGCAACCGGAGCGTCGGGCCGAACACTGCCAGACGCAGCAGTCTCACGCAATCGTCGGCCACTGAGACGCCGCACAGGGTCCGCGCGTCCGATGCTCGATCAGACTACGAATCGTCGAGTTATGTCGCATACTGGCGACGAATATTCGTCGCGTCCGATGACCCGGATGGCCCACGGACGGTGTGCCGCAGAGCTACGGCGTGGCGCGCCGACAGCTCCCGATCAACGCCGTCGACGGTGGCACGCCGAGGGGGAAGAGCCGTAACCAGCCCGCATTCACCAACGCGACGGTGCTGGCCGGTACGTATGTCACCAAGGTACCGGAAGCATCGGTGGCCCAGAACGCTGCCGTCGCGGCTGGGCAGCCCGAGGCCGCCAACAGTTGCGCCCCCGTCCCACCCGTGAACACGAACAACCCGAATCCCGTCGGCGGCAGTGCAATCCCCACCGCCGCGCGCGTCGCGCCGGTTGTCTGAGTGGTGACCGGCACCTGGGCGGTACTGGTCGCGGTATGCAGGTACCGATCCACCGCAGTGACGCTGAACGACAGCACCACCGAGGACGCGCCAGCCGGGGCGCTCGTGGGCGCAGTGAAATTCGCGGTCGAGCCGAGGAGGTTCAGGGTGACCGGCGGACCGGACAGCTGCTTCCACTCGAGATTCAGCGGATCGCCCTCAAGATCCGTCGCCTCGGCAAGCAGGGAGACGGTCGCGCCCGGCTCCACGCTGGCCGGCCCGATGAGACGCACAGTCGGCGCTCGATTCACGCCGTACAACTGCTGCACGGCAGCGACCTCGGCGGGTGACGGCTGCGTCTTGCAGCTCGAAGGAGATTCGGAGTCGTAGGTCGGATACATGATGTCGGCGGTGTCCCCGCTGTGGCCGAGGCCGAGCACGTGCCCCATCTCGTGCACCAACACCGAAAGGAAGCACACCTCCAGTGATGGAAAGCCGTCCGCGAGCACGATGTCCGCTTCCTCGATGGTGCGAACGGTTGGATTCGTCGGCGGCGACCACGAAGTCCCGGACTGGGTCACCGCAGCCTCGGTGCCGCGCGCGACATTTCGGGCGTCGTCGAAAGAGATCTCGTTGCGCTGATCGTGGAAGAGGCGGACGGCCGGTACACAGTCGCCAGCGTAGCGGATGGCGATTGCGGCCTCCGCTAGCCCCCAGCGTGCGGCGGCATCCCGGATGGTGGAAGCGAACAATTCCGGTGTCAGCCACGCGGGTCGGTTCGCCTGCACCGTGCACATCGCGACCACGCGATTGGTGAGTGACCATTTCGCGAGCGGGCCACCGCAGCGCGGCGGCTGCCCTGTGCCATCGCAATCGCTGAGAAACGAGACTGCGGAACGGAATGACTCCACCGCCTTGCCGTCGATGGATAGCAGGGATCCGTCGTGCGCAACCGCGGTATCTCGCCCTGCGAGCAACAGCGCGACACCAAGCAGCATCGACCCGGCGAGCGGTCGCAGCCTCCCCGCCCAGCTGAAGCGGCGTCTACTCACGACATCGAGTATGCGCTTCCCACGAGCCATCAACGACCAGCGCATGCGCTACTCCAGACCCGTAAGCGCCACGGCCGACCCGCCTGCCAGCGGCGGAGCACCGTGCAGCGCGCGCAGCCGGTCGATGCGCTCGATGATCGGGGGGTGCGTGGAGAACAGGCCTTTCGCGCGCTCCTCAAACTTCTTGATGGGGTTCACCAGGTAGAGGTGTTGCGTCGCGCGGTTCGCAGCCTCGAGCACCTCGGTATCGCCGGCTATCTTCGCGAGCGCACGTTCGAGGCCGGCCGGGTTGCGCGTCAGTGCGACCGAGCTTGCATCGGCGAGGTATTCGCGCTGTCGGCTGACCGCGAGTTGCACGAGTCGAGCGAAGATCGGCGCAAGGATCGCCAGCACCAGCGCCAGTACAAACATCAGTGCCTGCAGTCCCCCACCGCCCCCTCGCTCATCTCGCGACCGCGAGCGACCGCCCATCGAGCCACTGATCCAGGTGTACCGGAGGAAGAGATCCGCCAGCAGCGCGATGCTCCCCACGAGGACGCCGACCAGCAAGGCGAACCGAATGTCGAGGTTCCCGACATGGGAAAGCTCGTGCCCGATCACGCCCTGCAATTCCTCCCGGTCCAGCTTCTGCAGGAGCCCGCTCGTGACCGCAATCGAGGCGTGCGCAGGGTCGCGGCCGGTGGCAAAGGCGTTGGGAGCTGTGTCGTCGATGAGGTACACGCGCGGCATCGGGAGGTCACCCGCGATCGAGAGCTCGCGCACGATGTTGAGCAGCTCGGGCGCCTGCCCCTCGGCAAGTTCGTGCGCCTGCGACGCTGCCAGCACCAACGAGTCGCCCGCGTAGTACGAGCCGAGCGAGAGCACGAGCGACAACGCCAGCGCCCCCACGATCGCGAGCAGCGCACCATCGACGCCGCCGCTGACCGCGAACCCGATGACGAAGCCAAGCACGGCGAGCACCACCGCGACGGACAGCATCAGGAGCAGCGAGTTACGCCGGTTCTCCGCCTGATGCGTGTAGAACGTCGCCACAGTGGGCTCCCCGCGCCGTCAGGCGCACTAGCGGAGGTGAACCTCCGGAACGGCCTGGGCCTCCGGCTCCACCTCGAAGAACTCGCGGCTGCTGAAGCCGAGCCCGCCCGCGAGCAGCACGGCCGGGAACGTCGCGATCGAGGTGTTGTACTCCAGCACGGTCGCGTTGTAGTGCTGGCGGGAGAAGGCGACCTGGTTCTCAGTCGTCGTCAGCTGCTCTTGCAGGCTCAGGACGTTCTCGTTGGCCTTCAGCTCGGGGTAGTTCTCGACCACCGCGAACAACGAGCGCAACGCGCCCGTCAGTTGGCCTTCGGCCGCAGCGGCCTGCACCGGTCCCTGCGCACCGGCTGCGACTGCGCTTGCACGAGCCTCGGTGACACGCGTAAGCACGTCCTGTTCGAAGCTCATGTAGTCCTTGACCGCGTTGACCAGGTTGGGAACCAGGTCATGCCGTCGCTTCAGTTGGACGCCGATCTGCGCCCACGCCTCGTCCACGCGCAACCGACCGCGGACCAGCCCGTTGTACAGGACAACCAGCAGCAGTGCGCCAAGCACCAGCACTCCGATGATCACGATCAGTGCGATGACTGCGCCGCTCATGGGTCGCCCCCGTTTCTTCCTGTTCCAGTATAGACCTCGATCCGTCGAGGTCTGGTGCTGACGTCAGCCATCCATCTGACGAACGGTGGCAAACGTGTACCCGTCGCGTCGTAGCCCTTCGATGATGGCGCTCAAGGCGGCGGCATCTTGAGACGCCGCGCCCACGTGGAAGACGAAGATGGCGCCGGGAGTGGCGCGTTGCAGGCAGCGCTGGACGATGCCGCCCGCCGGCAGACCGTTCCAGCCAAGTGAGTCCACCGTCCACATCACGTTGAACCGATAGCCGCTGTCGGCGATGTCGGCATTCACCGTGGTGTCGTAGTCGCCATACGGCGGGCGAAAGTACGGCCGCATGTCCACACCAGCGATCGAACGCACGATCGCCTCGGTGCGCTCGATCTGCTCGCGGCGGCGCGACGGCGGCATCGCTCCCGCACGAGTGGACACGCCGGTGAACGAGGAATGGTCGTAGGTGTGGTTCATCAACTGGTGACCCTCATCGACCATCCGGCGGACGAGTGCGGGGTTCCGCTCGGCCCACACCCCCGTCATGCCGAAGCTCGCGACCACTTGCTGGCGACTCAGGGTGTCGAGTATCTCCGCCGCGTATCCAACGTCCGCGCCAGCATCGAACGTGAGCGCGACTTCTCGGCGAGCCACACCGAACCGATCGACCACGCGCGCTGCACCGGCTCGTGGCCCCGCCGTCGAAGGTAGCACCGCTCGTTGCGCGTCCGGGATCGCCACGCTGGCGACCGCGGGGGTGATCGCCGTAGCGGTTGCCGTGGGAAGCGGCACCGTCGGCGCTGCGGTGGGCACGGCAGTGCTCGATGCTACATCGACCGTGGGGGCAGGCGTCCCACTGCAGCCACCGGCGACCAGTAGCACCAGCGCAGCCGCCAGCAGCAGCAACACGCCACGCCCAATGCGGGCCGTTGCAGCCTTGGTCACGGACTCCTCGGAGGGGTGCGGTTGAGGTACTCGATCACACCGCGAGCGACTCCTCGTGCTAAGGCGTCTCGCACAACCTCGGTACGCAACAGTGCCGCATCGCTGGGACTGCTCACGAACAGCAGCTCGGCCAGGACGGCCGGCATCTCGGTGGCGCGGCTGGTGGTGGCGACGGCGTTGGCCGCGGGATCGCGCTGTACCAGCTCTGCACCCGTGGTCACTCGCGCAGGGCCAAGGACGAACAGCGGGAAGCAGCGGCCGCGGAATCCCCGGAGGCAGGCGTCGTCCTTCGCCCCCCGATCGCGAACTGGATAACCCACCGCGGACACCTCGTCCACCACGCTGGACTGCACGAGGGTGGCCAGCGTGCGGCTCAGATCGGAGAACGGTCGCGCGCTGTTGTAGTACGTCTCCACACCGCGATCGTCCGCGGAGTTCGAGCCGTTGGAGTGCAGCGAGACGAAGACATCGGCGTTGCTCTCGTTCGCGAGGTCAATGCGCGCTTGCAGGTCGCGACGGGTAATGCTGAACGCGCCGGGCTGATACTCGCCCGCGAAGGCGCGCACATCAGCCCGGCGAGTGAGCGCCACACGCACGCCCTGCGCCGCCAGCACCGCCTCCACGCGCAACGCCATGTCGAGGTTGGACTCCTTCTCGACGACGCCATTAGCGGCCGCGCCGACCTCGTCGACGGCATGTCCCGGGTCGACCACAACGACACGCGACCCGCTGATGCGCGGGAGCGCAGTAATTCCCCGTGGGTCTCGCGGCGCTGCCACTACCACGGCGCCTGCTGCTGGCGATCCGATCCCAGCCACCGCGCCGACGGCTGGCGATGTCGGACTCGCCTCGGCGGTCGCGGATGGCGACGGGCTTACGATGGCTGACGCACCGGCAGATGGCCCGGCAGATGGCCCGGCAGGCGATGGTGCAGCTGCGGAGGGGGACGGCGTGGGGGTTGCCGACCTGTTCGGCGAACCGCAGGCAATCGCCAGCATCGACATGACCAGCACCGTGGCGGCGATCCGCATGAGCCCCCCGCACGCGCGCTCGTGTCTGGTCGTGCGAGCATAATTGTCGCATGACCAACATCGCCGTGGGATTCGACCTGCATCCGGAGCTCGTGGCACGCATCGCAGCGGTCGATCCCGCGGTGCGAGTGCGCTCGCTCGCGCAAGGCGCGCGTGCATCGTTCGGCGGGCGGATGCCGTACCCCACCGAGTTGCAAGCCCGCACCACGCGCGCGGAACTCGAAGCCGCGCTCCCCGAGGCCGAGGTGCTGTTCGCCCCGTGGGCCGGAGCGTTACGCGAGCTCTCGCTGCCTGACACCGCGCCCCACCTGCGCTGGGTGCAGCTCACCCATGCCGGCGCCGAACTCGTGCCACCAGCACTGGCACGAGCGATCACGTTCACCACGGCGGGCGACATTTCGTCGAGTTGGATCGCGGAGTGGGTGGCCAGCGCCATGCTCATGTTCGCGAAGGGGTGGCCGCAGCGATGGCGCGACCAGCAGGCCCACGGTATCGCGGCGGTTGAGGCGAGCGAGCCGCGAGCGTTGGCCGGCAGCACCGTCGGCATCGTTGGCATGGGCGCGATCGGGACGCGGGTGGCGAGGCTCGCGAAGGGCCTCGGCTGCCGAGTGATCGGGATGCGGCGCTCCTTCACCGTGCGGGGCCCGGACGCCCTCGCCGATGAGGGAGTGCCGCCGCACGACCTGGCGTATCTGCTGGGTGCCAGCGACTACGTACTACTGTCCGCCCCGCTCACGCCCGAGACCCAGCACCTGATCGATGCCACCGCGTTGCGCGCGATGCGCCGGAGCGGCGTCCTCATCAACGTCGGGCGCGGCGCGCTGATCGACGAGTCGGCCCTCATCGAGGCACTGCGTGGCGGGGTGATCGCGGGTGCCGCGCTCGACGTGTTCACGGAGGAGCCGCTGCCCGCCGACTCGTCGCTGTGGGATTTGCCGACAGCGATGCTGGCTCCACACGTCGCCGGCGGCTCCGACCGCTACTACGAGCGTGCGACCGAGGTGTTCTGCGACAACCTCCGCCGATACCTGGCCGGTGGTCCGCTGCTGCATCGAGTGGAGCCGGAGCGCGGGTACTAGCCGGACGCGCTGCAACGCCTCGTGCCACATCGCATCGCCCCGTACTGCGTCGCCCCGTACAATCATGCGCATGGAGATTGAATCTGCCGCACGCTCATTCCTTGCCCGACAACGGGTGGCACACCTCGCGTTCACGGAGGCCGATGATCAGCCGCAGTTGCTGGCAGTGTGCTTCGCCGTAGGCCCGGACGCGGTGTACGCACTGCTGGACGACGAGGCCGACCTGACGCGCGAACCCGTCGTCGATGCCATCGAACGCCGCGCTGTGGTGGTGCTGTGCGATGAGTCCGCCGACGACCCCGCGCGACACGCCTGGGTGAGCGTGCGCGGTCGGGCGCTGGTGCTGCGCTCCGGCGAGGAGCACGAGTTGGGGCTGACCTTGCTGCGCGACCGCTATCCGCAATACCGCGCGCACACGCTATCGACGCTCCCGGTGCTGCGAGTTGAGCCGACCGATGTCCGCTCCCGCGGGCTGCGCGCGGACCCGGTCGCGGAAAGCGCCGATGACGCCGGACTGAACCTGGTGCGCACCATGCAGCGCATCCCCGCTTCGCACGTGACGACCGAGTACCGTGCTGGCCTCTCGACCGGGATGCTGATGCGGTTGCGCTACGCGCCGGAGGGCGCTCGCCGCAGTCCCACCGAATCGCAGGACGAGGCTGCGATGCCCGACGAGGGAGGGCGCATGCTGCGCTTCAACCTCGCCGACCTGGAAGACGGCATCTACGCCGCGGAAAGCATCGGCGCCGCGAACATCGCGCGCACAACGTACTTCGAAGTCGAGGGTGGGCGCGTCGGCCGGGTGTTCGATGGCGAGCGGCGCGCACTGCAAGAGCTCCGCCGCCGCGAGCGGTAACGCGCGGAGCGTCTGACGCTGCGCACTGCTGCACCCACCGTCCCACGACGTCGTTGACAGTCTCATCACACGTTGCTGCTAGCGTCGTCGCGACAACATTGAGGTTCGCAATGCGCGCACGGGCGGGCACCCGATCGGAGTGGTCATGGTTGCTGCGCTGATCGCCTGCGCCATCGGCGGCGTCCTCGCGATCCTGTTGTCGCTGCCATTGCACTCGCCGGACGACGTGTTCTTCAACAGCGCATCGGTCGCCATCGGAGCCATGTGCGCGGGACTGGGCGCGGGGGTGCTGTGGCGGATGTTTGGCCAGGCACCGGGTCGCGTGCGACGGTTCGAGATCACGATGGCAGTGATGTTTGCGCTCGTCGCTGTGTTGTTGCTCGCCGGAGACAGCGTGCTGGATCGCACTGCATCGTTCGGCGTTCCGTTGGCAGCCGTCGTGCTCGGCACCATCGCCGCCGGGACGCCAGCGCTCGCCACCCGTCGACTGCCGTCCTGGGCTGGCGTCGCGGCGTTGGTGCCGCTACTCGCGCTCGGTGGTGCGCTCGTGCAGCAGCGCGACGCCCGCCCGGTGGCGCTGGCGTTGCCAACGAGCGCTCCCGCAATTGCAGCGAGTGCAGGCACCGCCGCGCCGGCAACCCCCTCGGCCCAGCCGGGGGCCTCTGCGGTCGCTACATTGGCGGCGGCGGCCGCCACCCCGCCGGCGGCGAGCGGCAGGCGGTTCCGGACGCTGGCCGACGTGCAGGGCGTCGCGTTCGCGGTCGGCGCCGGATCCGAGGCGCGATTCACCGTGCGCGAGCAGTTGCGGGACCTCCCGCTCCCGAATGATGCGACGATGCACAACACCGCACTGGTGGGCGCGGTGCGGTTGGATGGGCAGCCGTCTGTGGTGCAGATCGATCTACGTCGCTTCCGCAGCGACCAGTCGCGTCGCGATCAGTTCATCACGCGGCTGTGGGGCGCGCAGCCGATGGCCACGGTGACCATCAACCAGATCGGCGCACTGCCAGTGCCATACGCACCGGGCGAATTGGTGACACGTCGTGTCGCCGGCACGCTGGCGATCATGGGGTTCGAGGGGCCGATCGCGTTCGACATCGAGGCGCGCATGGACGGCGACCAGATCTCGATCCTGGGCCGCACCCGCTTCAAGTGGTCTGACTACCGGCTGGCCCCGCCGAACATCGTCGGCAACGTGCAGGTGCAAGACGAGGTCGCTGTGGAAGTGCTGCTCGTCGCCAGACCAGCCGCGTAGTCGCGGCGTCGCGGCTACCTCGCGGGACCTGATCCGCCCGCTGCACCAGCCGCTCCACCAGCCTGACGCGCCCCACCCGGCGTACCCGTCGCGCCTGCTCGGGCACCACCGGCTCGGCCGCCTGCGCCAGCCTCGCCGGCCGATACGACCTGCACCGAGGTCGCGATCATCGCCGCGTCGGGCACCACGATCACCTGCGTGCCGGCGCTGAGGTCCTGAGTCGTCCCAACCTCGTTCTTGCGCACGACGGTCTGCGCGTTCACGCCAACGGTGACGGCAGTGCCCGAGGGCTGACGCACGACGATCGACGTGGGGGTAACGGCGTCAATCACGCCGGTCACCGGTTGCACGCCAGCCCCGCCCTGCCCGGCCCCCCCGGCACCCCCGCCGGGTGCGGCGACGGCCCCGCTGGGCGTCGAGGTCGCAGCGACCTTCGCGGGCGCAGCCGGTCGCTGCGTGCGCCCATACACCACGCCCGCACCGAACACCGCGCCGCACGCGAGCCCCACGACTGCCAACGCCGCAAGCAACCTACCGAACCCGATGTACATACGAAGCCTGACCTCTCGGGAGCGGACTACTCGTAACGCAGCGCCTCGATCGGCCGCAGTCGCGCGGCCCGTGACGCAGGGTAGAAACCGAAGAACACGCCGATGCCGACGGAGACCACCAGTGCAAGCACGACGGCATCTGCCGTCAGGCGTGCGTGCATCACCTGTCCGAGCACCTCGCGGCCATCGATCAGCAGCGAGATGCCGATTCCGGTCGCGGCGCCCAGCAGCCCGCCGACGCAGCACACCAGCACGGCCTCCACCAAGAACTGCATCAGGATATCGCGCCGCCGTGCGCCAACGGCACGCCGGATGCCGATCTCGCGCGTCCGCTCCGTCACCGAGACGAGCATTGTGTTCATGATGCCGATGCCGCCAACGACCAGCGAGATGCCAGCGATGCTGCCCAGCAGGAAGGACTGCGTCCTCGCCACACTGGATGCGGCGTCCAGTGCATCCTGCTGACTTTGCACCAGGAAATCGTCTTCCGTGACTTTGTGCCGCTGCCGAAGCAATTCGCCGATGCTGGCGGCGGCCAGCGCCATCTCCTCCGGGCTGGAGGCCTGCACCTGGATCGAGGAAACGAAGGTGCCGCCCGGTGCGCGGAACCGCACGAGCGCCTTCGACATGGTGGTGATCGGAACCAGCACGCGGTCATCGACGTTGCCGAGGGCGGTGCCGCCTCGACTGGCCATCACGCCGATGACGTTGAAGGTGACGCCGGTGCGGCCGAGGCTGATGCGCACCGGCTGACCGACGGCGCTGTCGTTGCCGAACAACTGTTGCGCGATGCTGCTGCCGAGGACGACCACCAACGCCGAGCTGCGGACCTGCTCATCAGTGAAAAAATCACCCTCGGTGAGCGGCGTGCTTCGTACGACGGGGTAGCGATCCGTGGTCCCGATCGCGCGCGTCGAGAGGTTGCCACCGCCCGGTACGACGATCTGCACGCCGATCACCTGCTCCACGGATACGTCAGCGACGAAGTCCGCCTGTCCGGGAGTCGCGATCGCCTGTGCGTCCTCGTACGTCAGCGTGGGACGTGAACCGGCCGCCGCACGCACCACGCCCTGCGAGGATGCTCCGGGCGTGATCGTCAGCAGGTTGGTGCCGAGCGACGCGATGTTCCTGGCGACGTCGTCCTGGCTGCCTCGGCCAACCGCGAGCAGCGCGATCACCGCGCCGACGCCGATGATCAGGCCGAGCATCGCCAGGATCGTGCGCAGCAGATGCGCTGTCAGCGCGTCGTACGCAACGCGCAGGCTATCGATTGGCGACATCGAGCCCCCCACTCATGCCGGGCTCACCGTGGGTTGGCCGGATGCAGCATCTGCCGGTACGGGAACCACATCGTGGTCTGCCGTGATGACCTGATGGTGCGCCCGCCGACGGTCGGTCACCTGGCGGTCGGCGATCACTTTGCCGTCGTCGATCTGCACGATGCGCGTGGCGCACTCGGCGACATCAGCCTCGTGCGTGATCATCAGGATGGTGACGCCCAACTGCTCGTTCGACTCTTGCAGCAGCGCGAGTATCTCCTCGGTCACGCGACTGTCGAGGTTGCCGGTCGGCTCGTCGGCCAACAGCACGCTCGGATTCGTCACCAGCGCCCGCGCGATCGCAACGCGCTGCTGCTGCCCGCCGGACATCTCCGTCGGGCGGTGCCAGAGCCGATCGCCAAGGCCAACGCGCCGGAGCGATTCGATGGCGCGCTCCTGTCGCGTCGCCGCCGGATCGCCGGAGTAGAACAGCGGCACCATCACTTGATCGACGGCACGCATGCGCGGCAGCAGGTTGTAGTTCTGGAAGACGAACCCGAGCTTGTGGTTCCTCACCTCGGACAGCTCGTCATCGGACATCGACGAGACGTCGACGCCATCGAGCTCGTAACTGCCGCCCGTCGGGCGATCCAGGCAGCCGATGATGTTCATCAGCGTCGACTTCCCGGAACCGGACGCGCCCATGATCGCGACGAACTCGCCGCGGCGCACCTCCAGCGACACGCCGTGCAACGCGTACACCGTCTCGTCGCCAATGTCGTACGCCTTCTCCAGGTCACGCACGCGGATTACGGCGTTGCCGGTGGCGGACGTCATCGTCCCGGCCCACCACCGGGCGGCGGACCGCCGGCGGGCGGCCCACCCGCCGACGACGCACCGGTTGTTGCGGGTCGTGTCGTGGTGGTGGCTGTCGGCAGGACCACGACATCGCCCTCCTTCAGCCCATCGGTGACCTCGGTGAATGTGCCGTCGGTTGCCCCGATCTTGACGATACGAGTCTCGGTCGCGGCACCGACCTGGACTTCGACGATCTGGTCGCGGCCCTGACGCTTCAGCGCGCGCACGGGCAATGCCAACGTGTTGTCGCGGCGACTGATCTCCACCACCGCCGTGCCGGCCATGCCCGTTCGCAGGTCCACGCGGCCCGCGGCGCCAGTGCGCGCAGGAATCTCCACGACCACGGCGTAGCTTGAGACACCCTGCACCACGTCCGCACTGGGCGAGATCGAGAAGAGCCGCCCCTGCAGCGTGGTTCCCGCCAGCGCGTCGAAGGTCAGATTCACCGACTGCCCCGGCCGCAGCCTCACCACATCCGCCTCTTGTACGGCGGCGTTCAACTGCATGCTCAGCGGGTCAACGAGGATGATCGAGCCCGCACCGGACGGCTCGCCAACAGTCATGGTGACCGGCCCGACCAACCCATCGAACGGCGCGACCAGCACCGCGCCAGCCAGGTCGTTCTGCGCGCGGCGGAGACTCAACTCGGCCTGCAGCACGGACTGCTGCTGCAGCTGGATATCGGTGGGCAGCGGCCCGTCGAGGAGGTCGTCACGTCGCGCGATTGCGGTCACCAGCCCTGCGCGAGCCGTGTCGACCGCGCTGATCAGGTTCTGCTCACCAGCAGGTTGGCCTGCGACCAGGGCGTCCTGACGGGCGCGCGCAGCCGTCAAAGTTGCCAACGCCCCGTCAAGTGCGCGCGCGGCGTTTGCAAGCGCGTCAGCCGAGGGGATGCCACCGCCGGAGCCCACGGCGAAGACCAGCGCGTTCACGCGCGCAGCGAGGCTCGGTGTCGCAGCGGTCGCCTGGATCAGCCGAAACGCCGCTCGCTCGGTCGCGGCGCCGGCGCTGGGCACGATCGCGTTGAAGTTCGCGATGATCCCGGCCATGCCTCGTGGCCCCTCGGTGCCCCGGTCGAGCGCGGCCAGGAGCGACGCACCATCGGTAGCCGCCACCGCGATCTCCGCGCAGCGGTCGCGACTCGACAGGGCCGAGCATCGCTCGCGCACGAGGTCGGCGGCATCGCGTGCCGAACTGAGCGCCATGCTGCCGACGTTGCTGCCGCTGGAAGCGCCCGCAGCGGCCTCCAACTCCGATTTCGCAGACACCAGCTGCCGGTTCATCGTGTCCAGTGTCTGCTGGAGGTTGCCCGCCTCGACGTCTCGGGCGGCGCGCGCCTGGATCGTATCCAGCGCCTGTTGCGCGGTAGTCAGCGCGTTCTGCGCCGCCAGCACGGACTGTCTCACGGTCGCGCGGTCAGCGGCGGAACCGCCATCGCGCAATGATTGCAGGTCACCCTCCGCACGCGCGACGCTCGCCTGCGCGCTCACCACGGCCTGCGTGGCACTGGCGACATCCGGCGGCAGCGCGCCTGCGATCAACTGCGCGAACTTGATGCGCGCGATGGTCAACGCGGCCTGCGAGGATTGTGCCGCGAACTCCAGCGAGGTCGTATCCAGCCTCGCCAGCTCCTGACCCGTCTTCACTGCGTCGCCGGTGCGCACGGAGATGCCTTTGACGGTGCCGCTCACGCTGACGCCGTTGCCGCTGGCCGCGAAGGAAAGCTTCGACTGGCGAGCAGCCGCCACGCTGCCCGGGAGCGAGACACGCTCGACGATCGAACGGCGCGCGGCGGTGGCGCTCTGTGATGCGGCCGGCGCCGCAATCGGAACGCCGAGTGTGCGCTGGTACACTTGGTACCCAGCGACACTGGACCCGCCGAGGACGAGCAGCCCGATCAGTGCGCGGCGCCAGCCGAACGCCCCCGCGGCCGCTCGCGCGCCGGGCCAATTGGCTGTTGGGTTCACACTGCTGCCGAAACCGGGAACGCGCATCGTCGGACTCCGCATCGGGCCTGCGCCGCCATAAATGGCACGCAGCCGCTACACCGTCACGGTCAACGATAGTCACCCCACCCGTCCCGAGTGTAAACGCGATGTAACCGATGTGCAGCGGAGTGAATCGGAGTGCAGAGGGATGCGCAGCGCCGCGCACCACCCGCTCCGGCGGCACGGGCAGCCCGCACTGGCGACCGGCCACAACACCAGCGGGCCGTCCCCTTGAGTACAGGGGGACGGCCCGCTGGTCATGCCGTGTGGCGAGGCGTGCGCCTCGCGACGCTACTTCTCGATGTAGTTCCAGCGGCCGACTTTGGTGCGCTCGGAGTAGCCGTACCAGGTGCCAGCGGTCTTGTCGTACCCCTGCACGTTCGGCTGGAGCACGTGGCGCACGGCGTTCGCGTGCATCACCCACTGCGGCCGCCATTCCGTCATGAACTTCGTCTGGAACTCATCGAGGAGCTTGGTACGCGCCTCGGTGTTGAGTTCCTTCAGTGACTTCTCCAACAACGCGTCCAACGCCGGGATCGCTACCTTCCCGTAGTTACGACTGCCGGTGGTGTGGTACTGCGAGATCATGTCCAGCACCGGGTCAGGCGTCGACGTAATCACGTACGACAGCGCCTTGAACTGGTTGGCGGCCTGCTGCGCCGTGAACGCGCCGGAGTCCACCGGACGCATCGTGATCTTCGCCTCTGGGAACGCCTCGATGACCTGCCCCTGGAACTTGGTGGCAACGTCCTTGTTGGTGTCGCTGGTGGCTGTGTAGAGCATGTCCGTGTCGATGCCCTTGCCGTTGGGGAAGCCGGCAGCAGCCAGCAGCTTCATTCCCTCCGCGCGATCCGCAGCCTTCGTGGCCGGGTTGTACCCCGCCAGCGCCTTCACCTTGTCAGGCTTCCACGCCTCGGTGAACCCAACGCTGAGCGGGCCCTGGTAGCCCCAGCCGGCGCCATACACGGTGTTCCCAATGCTCGCGTAGTCCAACACCATGTGGATGCCCTGACGCACCCGGAAGTCCGCGAACGGTGCGTAGTTGAAGCTCGGCCGGACGTGGTTCCAGTTGCAGTCCAACCACGTGTAGAGCAGCGCGTCCGACTTTATCTTCGCGACCTGCTGCGCTTCCGCCTCGCTCAGCCCGGTCCAAATCTGCAACTGGTTACTGGCGAACGCGGCCAACTGCGAAGCGCGATCCGGGATCGAGATCTGCACGAACTCATCGAATGATGGTTCGCTCGGGCGGAAGTAGCCGTCGTACTTCTTGTAGCGGATGGTCTGATCTTTCTTGAACTCAGCCATCTGAAACGCGCCGATCCCGCCGAACTTCATCGGGTCCTTGTACCCGATGTCGTCCATTTCCTTCGGCATCATCACCGTGCGGTTCTCGCTGACACCCGCGAACAACCCGCTGTTCGGCGAAGAGAGCGTCACCTTTACCGTGGTCTTGTCGACGGCCTCTGCCTTCAGGATGTTCAGCACCATCGTCGAGCGCTGGAACAACTCCAGCGGGATCTTCAGCCGGCTGGCGTACAACCCGCCGAGCCGCTCCAGGTTCCACGCGACGTCCTGCGCATCGAACTCGCGACCGTTCCACGGCGCCACGTTATGGATCTTGAGGCCCGGCTTAATCTTGAAGACCAGTGTCATCCCGGCCGGATCTGCCACCTCCCACGAGGTTGCCACGTGCGGGAGCACCTTTGCGTCGGTGAAGTTGGACTCCAGCAACTTCTCGCTGATCACGTGCCACTCGCTGGCGCCGCGCTGGGTGTGCGAGTCGTGCTCGACGTACGTGACCGGCCCGATGGTGCCGGTGAGTACGCCACCCTTCTTGGGCGTGCCCTTCACCACAGGCGCCGTCAGCGGCAAGGTCCCAGCACTGGCGCCGGACGTGACCAGTGCGCCGCCGCCGGTGCTCGCGGGCGCTGTCGTCCCGCCCGTGCTGCGACACCCGAGCAGCGCGGCGCTCGCCAGCCCTAGGCCGCCGAGCATGCCGCCGCGCAGGACAGTCCTGAGCGTCATTGTACCCCTCGGTCCATGCAGATCCATCAGGTTGCTCCCCTCCAGCGCTATGCCAGACCCACACGCGCGGTGGCTCTGATTCGCCGACGCACGATCGTGATATTACGTATGAGCATGAAGAAATTACACTCGCTATCTCGCGTCAGGGATGGAGATGGGCGCCGTCACGATCGAGCGCACGTCCGCAATGGCAGACTGGCGGCGGCGGGCGACTGCTGTGACCATCGTTGTCGTGCGAAACCCGGCGGACTGGTGACACGTGGAGAAGCAGCAAGTGAACGACTCAGGCACCACCGATGTCCCGACCGCATCGGAGCTCATCTCCCAGCGGATCGCCGAACTCGAGGACTGGCGCGGCGCGACACTGGCCCGCATGCAGGCGCTCATTCGGGATACCGACTCGGATGTCATCGAGGAATGGAAGTGGAACGGCACCCCGGTCTGGTCGCACGCCGGGATCATCTGCACGGGCGAGTGCTACAAGAGCGTCGTGAAACTGACCTTCGCGAGGGGCGCATCGCTCGCGGACCCCGCCGGCCTGTTCAACGCCAGCCTCGAGGGAAACACGCGCCGCGCGATCGACATCCCCGAGGGAGCAACCGTCGACGCCGCGGCGTTCCAGGCGCTGATTCGCGAAGCAATCGCGCTGAACTCGGCACGCAAAGGAAGCGCTTCGAAGCGGCCGAAGGCTACCAACGGGTGAGCGATGGGACGCGATCCGACAGCGCAGCCCCCTGGACGCTGCCGCTCGACGAATGCGAGCCATCTACGCCGTATCCTGTCGGTGACGCCGGGGTGGCGGAATGGCAGACGCAGCTGACTTAAAATCAGCGGCCGCAAGGCATGGGGGTTCGAGTCCCTCCCCCGGTACCAACAAGCATCGGCGTCCCGCGCACGTCGTCGAGAGTCCTGATCCGCCCCGTCGATCGTCGAGGCGCTGCCGCCCGAAACCAAGAGCGCGCCCCACAGGCAGTGGGGCGCGCTCTGTTGCGATCGAACCAGCCCCCGAGGGAGGACTACTTCTCGATGTAGTTCCAGCGCCCGCCCTTGGTCCAGGCGGAGTAGCCGAACCAGGTGCCGACACTCTTGTCGAAGCCCTGGACGTTCGGCTGCAGGACGTTCCGCACCGCATTCGCGTGCATCACCCACTGCGGCCGCCACTCAGTCATGAACTTCGTCTGGAACTCATCCAGCAGCTTGGTTCGTGCCTCGGTGTTGAGCTCCTTCAGCGACTTCTCCAGCAGCGCGTCCAGTGCCGGAATCGCCACCTTGCCGTAGTTCCGGCTGCCGTTTGTGTGGTACTGGGAGATCATGTCCAGCACAGGGTCGGGCGAGGACGTGATGACGTAGGAGAGCGCCTTGAACTGGTTGGCGTTCTGCTGTGCGGTGAACGTCCCGGTGTCCACCGGGCGCATGGCCACCTTTGCCTCCGGGAACACCTGCATGACCTGGCCCTGGAATCGCGTGGCCACGTCCTTCTGGGTGTCGCCGGTCACGCTATGGAGCATGTCGGTGTCGATGCCCTTGCCGTTGGGGAAGCCGGCGGCGGCCATCAGTTTCATCGCTTCCGCGCGATCCGCCGCCTTCGTGTCCGGGTTGTAGCCGGCCAGCGACTTGATCTTGTTCGGCTTCCACGCCTCCGTGAACCCGACGCTCAGGGGGCCCTGGTAGCCCCAGCCGGAGCCGTAGGCGGTGTTCCCCACGTCCGCGTAGTCCAGCGCCAGGTGGATCGCCTGGCGCACCCGGAAGTCGGCGAACGGCGCGTAGTTGAAGCTCGGCCGGACGTGATTCCAGTTGCAGTCGATCCAGGTGTAGAGCAGCGAGTCCGCCTTCACCTTGGCGACCTGCTGCGCCTCTGCCTCGCTCAGGCCAGTCCAGAGCTGGATCTGCCCGGTGGCGAACGCAGCCAACTGCGAGGCACGATCCGGGATCGCCAGCATCACGTACTCGTCGAAGGACGGCTCACCCGGCCGGAAGTAGGCGTCGTTCTTCTTGTACTTGATCACCTGATCCTTCTTGAAGTCGGTGATCTGGTACGCGCCGATGCCACCAAACTTCATCGGGTTGGCATACCCGATGTCGTCCATCTCCTTCGGCATCATCACGGTGCGGTTCTCGCTCACCCCGGCGAACAGTCCGCTGTTCGGGGAGGAGAGAGTGACCTTCACCGTGGCCTTGTCGACGGCCTCCGCCTTCAGGATATTGAGCACCATCGTGGAGCGCTGGAAGCTCGGCAGCGGGATCTTCAGCCGCTCCGCGTACAGCCCGCCGATGCGCTCTAGGTTCCACGCCACATCTTGCGCATCAAACTCGCGACCGTTCCACGGCGCCACGTTGTGGATCTTGATGCCCGGCTTGATCTTGAAGACGAGCGTCATCCCGGCCGGATCAGCGACTTCCCACGAGCTGGCCACGTGCGGCAGCACCTTCGCGTCGGTGGGGTTGGACTCCAGCAGCTTCTCACCGATGACGTGCCACTCGCTGGCGCCGCGCTGCGTGTGCGAGTCGTGCTCCACGTAGGTGACCGGCCCCAGCGTGACGTTGAACACGCCGCCCTTCTTGGCGGTGCCCTTCACGACGGGGGCCGTGAGCGCCAGTGTCTCGACGCCCGTGTTTGCCGCCATCGGAGCTCCGCTGCCGCCACCGCTGGTGCCCGTGGAGGTGCCGCCGTTGCTGCGGCAACCGAGCAGCGCAGCGCTCGCCAACCCCAGGCCACCCAGCATCCCGCTGCGCAACAATGTCCGACGCGTAACCCCGCCTCGTGCCATGTTCCGATCCACCATCGTGCTCCCCTCTGGCCCTCTGCCAGCCCCTGTGCATGCGGTAGCCTCGGCCACCAATAAACAAAAGCGATATTACGAGCATGTGCATGCAATCACAATTGGCGATGCACGACAGCCGGATTAGGCGAATTCGCGGAGGTTGAACCGCAGGCGATGGCCGCACCTCACCCACCCTGCTGTGGCCGTGAGTGCGGGGTCCGACACCGACTCCCGCCCGCCCGCCTCGCGCACAAGCGAGCAGCGCAGCATCCTGAGATTTGACGGTCGAGCCCGGCGCACACCGCCGTGGCACGTGCGATGGGGATCATGAGAAGGAGTTGAGATGCGCAACTGGGCGATGATGATCGGCAGCATGGCGATGAGCGGCCTCGTGCTCGCGGGGTGCGGCGGTGGTGACGCGGCCCCGGCATCGAGCGCGGGAGCTCCGGCGGCTGCGGGCGGTGCCACGACCGTCACGGCGACGATGAAAGACCTGACCCTCGCCGTCGACAAGAACAGCGGCAAGGCGGGCGAGTTCACGTTCAAGGCCGACAACAAGGGCGCACTGGCTCACGAGCTGGCGGTGCTGAAGACCGACGTGGCCGCCGACAAGATCCCCCAGAAGGACGCCAAGGCGGATGAGTCCACCGGCAAGTTGATCGGCCGAACCGCCGAGATCGCCGCCGGCAAGGCCGAGTCCAAGACGGTGAAACTGGAGGCCGGAAAGTACGTGCTGCTGTGCAACGTTCCGGCGCACTACGCGGCGGGCATGGCGGTGGCCTTCACCGTCCAGTAGCGCAACGTTCAGTCAGAGGTGGGGAGGGGGCGCGTGACGGCGCCCCTTCTTCGATCCCCCTCCGGCGAGGCTCGATCAGCGCGGCTCGCGGGCCTCATCACCCAACGTGCCCGGCTCGTAGTAGATGTGGCCCTCGACCGAGGCGGGCCGATGCGTCTGCTCCGGCGGGCGATGCCCCTCGTAGTCGTGCGCGTGCTGGTAGCCCGCCCCGTAGCCGAACGCCCGCATCAGCCCGGTGGCGGCGTTGCGCAGGTGCAGCGGCACCGGCTCGTTCCGCGAGCGCTGCACGTCCTCCACTGCGCGTCTGTAGGCGGCGTACGCGGAGTTCGACTTCGGGGCGCGCGCCAGGTACACGGTCACCTCGGCCATCGGCAGTCGCGCCTCCGGCATGCCGAGGAAGTGCACCGCCTGTTGGCACGCCACCGCGATCGGCAACGCCTGCGGGTCCGCCAGACCGATATCCTCGGCGGCGAGGATGACGATCCGCCGCGCGACGAACAGCGGGTCCTCGCCGGCCTCGAGCATGCGCGCGAGCCAGTACAGCGCCGCATCGACGTCCGAGCCGCGCACCGATTTGATGTACGCCGAGATCGTGTCGTAGTGCGCATCGCCGGCGCGGTCGTACTGCAGCGTGGGGTGCTGTGCCGCCTCCGACACGCGCTCCGGCGTCACGAGGCGGGTCCCCGCCTCGTCGGGCTCGGCCAGCGCAACGGCGAACTCCAGGATGTTCAGCGCACTGCGCGCATCACCGCCCGCCGCCGCCGCCAGCACAGCCAGCGCCTCGTCGTTCGCCTCCACGTGTTGCCCGCCGAACCCGCGCACCGGATCGGCGATCGCGCGTCGGAGGATCGAGGTCAGGTGCTCGTCGGTGAGCAGCTCCAGACGGAACACGCGCGCACGGGACAGCAACGGGGCGATCACCTCGAACGAGGGGTTCTCGGTCGTCGCGCCGATCAAGGTGACGGTGCCGTCCTCGACATACGGCAGCAAGGCGTCCTGCTGCGCGCGGTTGAAGCGATGAATCTCATCGATGAACAGGATCGTGGCCACGCCCTCCAACTCGCGTCGGGAGGCGGCGGCCGCGACGGCGGCGCGCAGATCGGCGACCCCGGAGGCGACGGCCGACAACTGCTCGAAGTGACGGCGAGTACGGCTGGCGATAATCGAGGCGAGCGTGGTCTTCCCCGTACCGGGCGGCCCCCAGAGGATCATCGAGGGTACTTCGTCGCGCTCGACCATGCGGCGCAGCGGTCGACCTTCGCCGACGACGCTCTCCTGCCCGACGAAGTCGTCCAAGTCACGCGGGCGCATCCGAGCCGCCAGCGGCTCACCGGCCGCACGCGCCTGTGGGGCGGCGAACAGCCCGCGCTGCATGCCGGGCGGCGGGTCGGAACGTCGACGGCTGGTCATGGCATGAGTGTAGGCCCCACAGGCGGCCTCGGCGCGCGCGGACGGCACCCACAATCGCAGCGGGCCCCGGCGGTACAATGGGCGAACGGGCAAGGAGCAGCGATGACGACCACGGCAACGACCAAGTACGAGGTGGTGATCGGGCTGGAGGTGCACTGCCAACTCAAGACCCGCTCCAAGATGTTCTGCTCCTGCGGCTCGGACTACTTCGAGGCGGAGCCAAACACGCGGGTCTGTCCGGTCTGTCTGGGGATGCCCGGGATGCTGCCCGTGATCAATCGCCGCGCGGTGGAGTTCACGGTGCGCGCCGGCCTCGCGCTGGGATGCACCATCCCCGTGTTCTCCAAGTTCGACCGCAAGAACTACCCGTATCCCGACCTCATGAAGGGCTACCAGATCTCGCAGTACGACCAGCCGCTCTGCCTCGGCGGCGGCGTGGACATCGAGGTCGACGGCGTCGCGAAGCGCGTTCAACTGGAGCGCATCCACCTCGAAGAGGACACGGCCCGACTGCTGCACCGCCAGGAAGCGCACGGCGAGGGGTACTCGCTGCTGGATGTGAACCGCGCCGGCGTCCCGCTCATGGAGATCGTCTCAACACCGGACATGAGCAGCGGCGAACAGGCCGTCGCCTACCTGCGCAAACTGCGGCAGACGATGCGCTACCTCGGCGTCTCGGACGCCGACATGGATCGCGGTTCATTCCGCTGCGACGTGAACATCTCGCTGCGTCCGTTCGGACAGGAGCAGTTGGGTGCGAAGGTCGAAGTCAAGAACATGAACTCGTTCCGTTCCGTGCAGCGAGCGGTGGAGTTTGAGATCGAGCGCCAGACCGCCATCCTCGATGCCGGCGGGGCGATCGCGCAGGAGACGCGCGGGTACGTCGACGCCACGGGCGAGACGGCGAGCCAGCGCTCCAAGGAAGGCGCGCACGACTACCGCTACTTCCCGGAGCCGGACCTGCCGCCGTTGTCCGTCACCACCGAGCAGGCCGAGGCCTGGCGTGCCACGCTGCCTGAACTGCCCGATGCCCGTCGCGAGCGGTTCGAGCGCGAGTACGGACTCGCCTCGGCGGACGCCCGTTTGCTGACAGAGTCGCGGCTGGAAGCCGACCAGTACGAGGACGCGGTGCGCCTCGCCGCGGTGGGCGTCGACGGCGAGAGCGCCGTTCAGGGACGCGCGCGCAACGTGGCGCACTGGATCATCGGCGACCTCGCTCGCCTGCGCCGCCAGGAAGCGGGCAGCGAACTGGAGTGGAGCGAGATCAAGGTCACGCCCGCGCACATCGCTGACCTCGTTCAACTAGCCGCCGCTGGCACGATCACCGGCACCACCGCGAAAGAGGTGCTGGAGCTCGCGTTCGCGAGCGGCGAGATGCCGGCTGCCATCGTGGAGCAGCGCGGCCTGGGACAGGTGCGCGACGACGCTGAGATCGACCGCATCGCCGTCGAGGTGATCGCCGCCAACCCGAAGCCTGCCGATGACTATCGCGGCGGGAAGGCCAGCGCCATCCAGTTCCTGGTCGGTCAGGTGATGCGCCAACTGCGCGGCCGCGCCGACGCCAACACCGCCGCCGAGGCACTGCGCAGGCACTTGGATGCGTAGCACCGTGTATGGACCGACGCGCGTGCGGGTGTGCTCGCCATTGACCGAGGCACGTCCGCGCTCGTATACCCGAGAGCGGCGGGGCAGCAAGTGAGGCTGCTAGTGAGTCGTTCCAATCTGACCAAGTGGCTCTACGTCGGGCTGCACATCAAGCGATGGCTGCTGGTGCTGCTGATCGGCGTCGTGATCATGGGCCTCGGCTTCGCGTACCTGCTGCGCGAGGTGTACGCGAGTTTCACGTTCCCGACCTGGGTAGGCACCGTCACGCTGCAGTTCATCCCGCGCTGGATCCGAGGCTTGCTGTTTATCAGCGTGGCCTCCGGGATCACCGTGTACGGCGCGTGGCGGCTCAACCGTTCCATCGTCAGCGCCGTGTTGCCGCTTGGCCAGCAAGACCAACTGTTCGAACAGATCTACACGAACCGCACGCAGGGGCGCGGCCCGAAGATCGTCGCGATCGGCGGCGGCACGGGACTATCGATGCTGCTGCGCGGGCTGAAGCAGTACACCAGCAACCTCACCGCCGTCGTCACGGTGGCGGACGACGGTGGCTCCAGCGGGCTGTTGCGCCGCGACATGCACGTGATCCCCCCCGGTGACATCCGCAACTGCATCGCCGCGCTCGCAGACGCCGAGCCGCTGGTCACGAAGTTGTTCCAATACCGCTTCGGTGAGCACGCGGGCGAGGGCATCGCCGGCCACTCCTTCGGCAACCTGTTCATCGTCGCGATGTCCGAGGTCACCGGGAACATGGAGATCGCGATCCGCGAGACCTCGCGGGTGCTGGCCGTTCGCGGCGCGATCCTGCCCTCGACGCTGGAGGACATCACGCTGGTCGCCACGCTGGAGGACGGCCGCACCGTGCGCGGTGAGTCCGTGATCCCGCACGCCGGCTCGCCGGTCAGCAGCGTCGCCATCGAGCCTGCCGATGCGCACGTGAATCCCGAGGTGGTCCGTGCGCTGCTGGATGCCGATTTGATCGTGATCGGGCCGGGCTCGCTGTACACCTCGGTGATGCCGAACCTGCTGGTGCGCGGCCTCGGCGAGGCGCTGCTGCGCTCCCACGCACACAAGGTCTATATCTCGAACGTGGCGACCCAGCACGGTGAGACGGACGGCTACAACGCCGCCGACCACTACGCCGCGATCCGCCGCCACTTCGGGCGCGACGACATCGCGCAGGTGGTGCTGGCAAACAGCAACCTCCCTGCCGAACCGCTCCCCGGCGAGTGGCAGTCGACCCCGGTACTGGCGCCGGGTGACGTGGACTACGGCGGCGCGCGCCTGGTGCTCGCCGACCTCGTGGCGCCGGATCACCGCTACCGCCACGACTCGGAGCGGCTGGCGGCGGCCGTCATGCGTCAGTACTACGAACGCGACCTCCGCGTGTACGCGGAAGCCATCGCGAGCCCGGGAGCACCTCGCACGTAGCGCGCAGGCATCGGCGAATCACGGTCGCGACGGGTCGGCCTTGCCCCCACGCGCCACCACAGGTAGCCTCTACCACCTATGGAACTCCGACATTACCTCAGCATCGCGCAGATCATGATCTCAGTCGTGCTGTCCGTGCTCGTGCTCTTGCAGGTCAAGGGAACGGGCTTCGGCGCGGCGTTGGGCGGACAGGACTCGCAGTTCCGCACCCGACGCGGGATGCAACGGACCATGCACCGCATGACCATCGTGCTGGTCATCGTCTTCCTCGCCTTCTCGGCCTGGAGTGTCGCCGCGTCGTAGCGCGGCCCCCAGCCGTGAGGCGCCCAACGCTCCAGCCGCACTGCAGCATGCCGACGTGAGACGTCTGCCCTCCACCGGGCATACCTTCACACGCCTGTTGTACGCGCTGGTGCTCGTCGGCGGCATCGCCCTGCTGGCCTTCGGCTGGTACACACGAGGTGCAGACCGCGACGCCAGCGCTGGCCGTTATGTCGAAGGCATCCTCGGACGCCCGCTCCACCCCAGCCCGCTCTTTGCGCGCGGCAACCCGCCGGACGCCGACCTGGCCGCGCTGTTGTTCAGCGGCCTGACGAGGATCAGCGCCGACGGCACTCCGGTCCCCGATCTTGCCGAGCGCTGGGAGGTGACGCCGGACGGCCTCGCCTACACGTTCCATCTCCGCCCCGACCTCCGCTGGCATGATGGCGAGCAATTAGACGCCGCCGACGTCGCGTTCACCGTGTCGGCCGTTCAGGCACCCGGCTTCGCAGGTGCCCCGGCGCTCGCCGCACGCTGGTCTGGCGTGCGAGTGGTCACACCTGACCCTCAAACGGTGCTCATGCGGCTCCCTGCGCCCGCAGCGGGCTTCCTGGCACAGGCGGCGCTGGGCATCGTGCCGGCGCACCTGCTGAGATCCCTATCGCCCGCGCAGCTACCCGACGCATCGCGGGCAGCCTCGACGGTTGGTAGCGGGCCGTTCCGGCTCGTTTCGCTCGATGCGACGCGCGCGGTGCTGGAGCCGAACGCCAGCTACCACTTCGGCGTGCCGGGGCTGAGTGGCGTGGTACTGCGGTTCTACCCCGACCGGGACACACTCGCCCGTGCCGTCAGCGGTGGCGAGGTGCAGGCGGCGCTGCTCCCAGAAGGCGCGGATGACGCGCTCGCGCGGGCCGTAGCCGCGCGCCCGCTGCTACGGCCGACGCCGCTGGTGGTTGGTGGGTACACCGCGCTGTATCTCAACAACCAGCGCGGCATCCTCGCGGACCCGGCGCTGCGTCGCGCGCTTGCGGCCAGCATCGACCGCGAGGCATTGATCGCCGCGACGGGTGCTACACCTCGGGCCCTAGTCGGCGACGGACCGATCGTGCCCGGGACATGGGCGTACTCGCCCGGCGTTTGGCCGAGGCTCGATCAGGCAGACGCACTGTTCGACGCCGCCGGCTGGCCGCGAGGTACGGATGGCATCAGGGCGAAGTCGATCGCGCGGCTACGACTCGAGCTCGTGACGAACGCCGACGTGGAGCGTGAGGAACTGGCCAGCGCCGTCGCCAACCAGCTCCGCCCACGGGGTATCGAGGTGACGGTGCGCGCGCTCCCCGCGGGCGAACTACTGCGTGATCGCATCGACCCGCGCGATTTCGATCTTCTGCTCTTCGGCTGGCAGACCGATGTCGACCCGGACCCGTACGGCGGCTGGCACACCTCGCAGATCGGCGCGGGCGGGCGGAATATCGCCGGCTTCCACGACGCCGATGCCGATCGTGCCCTCGAAGCGGCCCGCGTCACGCTCGACACCGCCGAGCGCCGTGAGCAGTACGCGAGATTCACCGCGCGCTTCATCGACCAGGCGCCGAGCGTCATCCTCCAATATCCACGCCGAATCTACGTACAGCCGCGCAACCTCGAG
The DNA here is from genome assembly GCA_003670575.1 of Chloroflexota bacterium. Lineage (GTDB taxonomy): Bacteria > Chloroflexota > Dehalococcoidia > UBA2979 > UBA2979 > RH-chloro-G1. The sequence continues at coordinate 19,567 of QWRD01000003.1, read as the reverse complement.
GGGATCGCGGGCGGGGTGCTGTTCGACCCCGCCGACCGCTTCCGCGAGGTCTATCGCTGGCGGTCAGAGCCGTCGGTCGGCGGACGAGGCCGGTAACCCCGCCTCGCTGGTACGATCGACGCGAGGTCCCCATGCGTGTCGTCTTCTTCGGGTCCCCTGACTACGCCCTGCCCACGTTGCGCGGCTTGCTCGACACCCCCGGCGTCGAGGTGGTGCTCGTCGTCACGCAGCCGGCACGCCCGCGCGGCCGATCCGGGGCAGCGGAACCGACGCCGGTCGGAGCGCTCGCCATCGAGGCGGGACTGCCCGTGCTGACCCCGGAACGCATCCGCCGTGACACCACAGACGCCATCGCAGCGCTCGCGCCGGACGTCGGCGTGTTGGCGGCCGCCGGACACATCCTGCCGCAGCACCTGTTGGACGCCTTCCCGCACGGCGTACTGAACGTGCACGCCTCCCTCCTGCCGAGGCATCGCGGCGCGTCGCCGGTCGCAGCGGCGATCCTGGCGGGCGACGCGAAGGCGGGCGCATCGATCATGCTCGTCGTGCGCGCGCTGGACGCCGGCCCGGTGGTCGCCACAACCAGCACGACGATCGAGCCGCTGGACACCGCTGGCACGCTCACCGATCGCATCGCGCGCCTCGGTGCGAAGGCCATGCTCGATGCGCTGCCGCGCTGGGTGCGCGGCGAACTGACCGCGATGCCGCAGGACGAGGCCCAGACCACGTACGCGCCCCGTCTCGCGAAGGACGATGGCGTGTTGGACTGGTCACGCCCCGCCGAGGCGCTGTGGCGGCAGGTGCGCGCGTTCCACCCGTGGCCCCTCGCCACGACGAGATACCTCGGCCAGCAGTTCACCGTCCACCAGGCATGGCCGCTCCCCAACCTCGACACCCACGCCCCGCCCGGTACGGTCTGCCGAGGCGATGGCAGCGACCTCACCGCCCTGCTCCCCGGCCGCCGCGCCCTTGTTGTTGTCGCGTGCGGCGAGGGAGCGCTGGCGCTGCTCCAGGTACAGCGCGCCGGGAAACGCGCCCTGGACATCGAGGAATACACGCGAGGTGACCAGCAATTCGTCGGTGCTCGTCTGGGTAGCCCGAGTGGAGAGCCGTCATGACGCAGCCCACTGATACACTCGAAGCAATGAATGGGACGACACGTCCTCGACCACTGCTCGACCACTCGCTCGCGGAACTCGATGCGCTCTTCGCCGGCTTCGGCGAGCCGCGCTATCGCGCCCGGCAGGCCGCGCGTTGGGCGTTGAAGCGTGGCGTAACCGACTTTGAGGCGATGTCCGATATTCCGGCGGCGTTGCGTGCCCGCCTCGCCACCGAGTTCACGCTGTCCGCGCCTCCTGTGCTCGCCACCACGGCGGCGGACGATGGCGCCACGACCAAGGTGCTGCTCGACCTCGGCGGCGGCGCCGCGGTGGAGGCGGTACGCATGGCGTACGACCCGGACGAGCCGTTGGCGCTCGGCCGCGTGACCGTATGCGTCTCCACGCAGGTCGGCTGCGCGATGGGCTGCGTGTTCTGTGCCACCGGGCAGCAGGGATTCACACGCAACCTCAGCGCCTCGGAAATCGTCGCGCAGGTGCTGCACTTCACCCGACAGGGGCGAGTCAACAACGTGGTGTTCATGGGGATGGGCGAGCCGCTGGCCAACACCTCAGCGACGCTCGCCGCGATTCGATGGCTGGTGGACGCGGACGGGTTGGACATGCGCGCACGCGGGATCACGGTGTCCACCGTTGGGCTGCGCGCCGGTATCCGCCGCCTGGCGGACGAGGGGTTACAGGTCGGGCTGACGATCTCGCTGCACGCGCCGGACGACGCGTTGCGGCGCCGCCTGATCCCGACGGCCGGCGGCACCACCATCGACGAATTGGTCGCCGCCGCTCGCGAGTACATCGAGCGGCGGGGGCGGCGAGTGACGTTCGCCTACGCGCTGTTGGACGGCGTGAACGACTCCGAGGAGCAGGCGCGCCGCCTCGCCAGCCGGATTCGCGGCATCCAGGCGCACGTGAACCTGATCCCGTACAACCCCACGGCAGGCGCCGGACTGCGTCGACCGTCACCACAGCGCGTGCGAGCGTTCCACGAGGCCCTGCTCGCCGAGGGCATCAACGCCACGGTGCGCATGGAGCGGGGAGTGGATATCGCCGCCGCCTGCGGCCAGCTACGCACCGACTTCGCCACCCGCGCCGACGCCCTCACGCTCGCCTAAACGCGAACTGGCACGCATTGCGGGGCGCGGTCGCTGCACGTCGCTGCACGTCGGTGCATTGATACGAGAGCAAAGAGGCGGCGATTCGGAACCGCGCCCCGCAATGCCGGGGCGCGGTTCCGATGGATCGGACTACGGCTTCTGCGCGCCCTCGGCGACGGCAGCACCCGGAAGCGCTGGGGCCACGCGACCACGGGTCACGCGTGCCAGCATCACGCTGGCGGGTGTCAGTACGGTGACGCCAGCCGGCAGGATCAGGTCCGCGACCGTCACCGCGCCGTCGATCTCCGTGATGGAGTCGACGGACACCTCGACGTGGGTCGGCATCTCAGCAGGGAGCGCCTCGACGATGACCGTGTCGGCCGCCAGCAGCAGCACGCCCGCGTAAATCTGCACTGCCGGCGCCTCACCGATGACCATCACCGGCAGGTGCGCCTGGATGCGGCGGGAGATGTCCACCTGGTAGAAGTCCACGTGCACCAACGTCTGGTTCACCGGGTGACGCTGAACGCCACGCACGACCACTGATCGCGCCTGCGGCTCGCCTTCCACCTGGAGCTGGATCAGCGTGTTCGGCCCGTGGGCCTTCAGCAACGCGATCACATCGCGGGACGACATCTGCACCGCCTGCGACTGCAGCGCGCGGCCGTAGATGTTGCCGGGAAGCGTCCCCTCGCGGCGGAGCTTGGTGGCAGCCTTCCCGAGGGCGGTGCGGGCCTGGGCGACGTATGTATCCGGCATCGTCTGATGCTCCTGTAACTGGGTGCGAATGTTTGGTCGTGAGTGAGATACGCTAGCGGACAGCCTCGGCGTGGGTCAAGGACGGGCGGACTTGGGACACGCGGCGTACTCCCCCGTGCCAACGGCTCCCGCGCGCGCGTCGCCGGTGCTCGGATCGATGCGGCGACGCAGGATGGAGGACTGTCATGGCGCGACAGGTAGTGGTAGTCCTCTTCGTGGTCGCGATAGGAGTCACCAGCATCGGCGTGATCTTCGCAGCGTGCGACTGGGCGGATCCTCGCGCACCAGTGAGACGCGAACCGCCGTGGCGGGGCGAGGGCTTAACCCAACCGTAACCCGATCGCTCCCGTAATGTGTATATTATCGGCAAATGGTTGCGCATGCTGCTCGCAGGGTTTTCCTGAGTCACACGCGGGAGTTCCGTGAGTACGGTGACGGCCAAACGTTTATGGCCGCCGCCGAGGCTGCCGTGAGCGAGGCGCGCGACGCCATCGTGGATATGGCGTACTTCGGCGCGCAGGACAAGCAGCCGGCCGCCTTCTGCATCGAAGAGGTGCAGGCGTGCGATGTGTATGTCGGCATCATCGGGCCGTGGTACGGCTCCGTGATCCCGGACCGCCCCGACCTCTCATACGTCGAGATCGAGTTCGAGGCGGCGACGGAGCGCGGTCTCCCTCATTACGTCTTCCTGCTGGCGGACGAAGCGGACATCGGTGCTCCCCCTCCCATTGCGGCCACGGCGGACCGCCAGCGAGCGTTCCGCAGCCGCCTGCTGAACGACTCCGGGGTGATCACCGCGAGGTTCTCCACCGCCGACCAGCTCCGCCACGAGATATTCAAGGCCCTCTCCTCCCACACCAGCAGCAGCGTGACCGCCGCATCGGCCCCCGTGATTGCCTGGCTGGGTCGCCCGCCGACGCTCGGCGCGGGCTTCGTCGGCCGGGAGGCGCTGGTCGATGGCATCCGGGACGCGCTGACCATGAGCCGCATCGTGGTCGCGTTCGGCGAGCCCGGCAGCGGCAAGTCGCAACTGGCCGCCGAGGTGAGCCATCACCTCGGTGCCGTCGGCTTCTGGGCGCAGGGCGCGCCGACCGCGGAACCCATGTTGGCCTCACTGGCGCCAGCCCTGGGAGTGGACGCCACCGGCAGCGCGCTGCAACGCGCAGCGCTCGTCGCAGCGCGCCTGCACTCGATGCCGTCCGAGACGACTCTTGTGATCGACAACCTCGAAAGCCTCGACCTCGTGAACACGATCCTCAAGGAGATCGGCGCAGTGCGGTTGCTCGTCACCACCCGTGACAGCCGCCTGAACCTGCTGCCGCCCGGCGCCGCCGCAGTGCACGTGGCGCCCCTCACGGAGGAGGCCGCGGTCACGCTGCTGTGGTCACGCGGATACCAGGAATCGGGCGACCGGCCGTTGCGCGAGATCGCGCGCGCCATGGGCGAACTGCCGCTGGCACTGGAATCGGTGGCGATCAGCCTCGGCATACCGGGCACGGACGCGCAGGATCTGCTCGCCACGCTGCGCGAAAGCGCGAACGCGATCGAGTTGCCCGCGCTCCACGACGGCGCCGGCCACGGCATCGATGCGACAAGCGTGCACGAGGCGTTCACCGGCACGCTCGCGCGCCTGCCCGCGGAATTGCGCACGCGCATCGCGCCGCTCGCGTACCTCGCGGACGCGCCCGCACCGCTGGCGTTCCTCGGCGCAATCACCGAAGCCACCGGCGAGGCGCGACGCGAACTCATCGCCGCACTGCAGCGGGAGACGGTGCTGCGCATCGAGGGTCTCCGCGGGTCCGTGCACCCGCTGTGCGTCGCCGCCATCGACGCCACGAACCCCGATGACTCGCTGGCGCGCGCGCTCCCGCTATTCGCCCGCCGCCTGCAGGCGCTGCTCGATGACCCGCAAGCGTTCAAGGTGGAGCGCATCCACTTCAACCGCTTCCTGCACGTGCTTGAGTCGCGCCTCGATGCGTCCGATCCGGAGCGCCTCGCGTATCAGCAACACCTCGCTACCGCGCACGCCGCCCTCGCCGCGGACCCCGAGTCGGCGCGCGAGCAGACGCCGCCCGCATGACGGAGATTCTCGGCGTCGACGTGGGCGGCACGTTCACCGACTTCCTGCTGTGGCAGGACGGCGTGGTGCATGTGCACAAGCGCCCGTCGACGCCGGACGATCCCGCGCGCGCAATCCTCGAGGGAATCGCGACGCTGGGCGCGCACCCGGACCTGCTCGTGCACGGCTCGACGGTGGCGACCAACGCCGTGATCGAGCGGCGCGGCGCGCGCACCGCTCTCGTCACCACCGAGGGCATGCGCGACCTGCTGCTGATCGGGCGGCAGACTCGCCCCGACATCTACGATCTGGAACCCGAAACCCCGGAGCCACTGGTGCCGCGCGAACTGTGCTTCGAGTTGCACGGGCGGCTGCGACCGGACGGCTCCGTGGAGCTCGCGCCCGACCACTCCGAGGTGCGCAACCTCGTGCGGCAGGCGGAGGAGGCGGGCGCGGAGGCGATGGCAGTGTCGCTGCTGTATTCGTACGCGAACCCGGCGCTGGAGGCGCTGTTCGACTCGGTGCCGTCGGACCTCTACCTCTCGCTCTCCTCGCGCGTCTCACCGGAGTACCGCGAGGTGGAGCGCACCGCAACCACGGCGCTCAACGCGTACGTCGGCCCGCTGATGTCGCGCTACTTGCGCCGACTGGAGGACGGGCTGCGCGAGCACGGCGGTGGACGGCTGCGCATTGTGCAGTCGGATGGCGGCGCAGCCGATCCGATGCGCGCCGCAGCGCTACCCGTTACTACGCTGCTCTCCGGGCCTGCCGCGGGCGTCGCGGGCGCCTTCGCGGTGGCGAGCCGCGCCGGGTTCGATCGCATCGTGACGTTCGATATGGGCGGCACCTCGACAGATGTAGCGCTCTGCGACGGGACGGTTCCGCAGCGCGCGGAGATCGTGGTCGCGGGCTTCTCCGCGCGCACCGCCTCCGTTGATGTGCACACCGTCGGGGCGGGCGGCGGTTCGATCGCGCGGCTGGACACAGGCAGCGTACTGCGCGTCGGGCCACGCTCGGCGGGCGCCGACCCGGGTCCCGCCTGCTACGGGCGCGGCCAGGATTTCACCGTCACCGATGCACACGTCGTACTGGGACACCTCGGGCACGGCGCGTTGCTGGCAGGATCGCTGCGCCTCGACGAGCGACGCGCGCGCGTCGCCGCGTCGGGCCTCGTGCACGCGTTCGGTGGCGACCCGCAGGCGGCGGCGCAGGCGGTGATCGAGGTCGCCACGGCGAACATGGAACGCGCACTGCGCGTGGTCTCCGTGCAGCGCGGCTACGACCCGGCCGAGTTCACACTCGTGGGGTTCGGCGGCGCGGGTCCGCTGCATGCGTGCGACCTCGCGGACGCGCTCGGCATGCCGCGCGTGCTGGTGCCGCCGTTGCCGGGGGTGCTGGCGGCGCTGGGTGCTGCGGCCAGCGACCTCACTGCCACCCTCGCGCGCTCCGTGCTCGTGCCACTGGCGGCGGCATCGACCGACGTGTTGCGCGCAACGCTCGATGCGGTCGCGGCCGAGGTACGAGAGCAAGTCAGCGCGACCGCCGACATCACGTGTGGCCTGGACCTCCGTTACGCGGGCCAGTCGTACGAACTCACCGTGACCGTAGATGCGGCGCCCGACCTCGCAACGGCGCGCGCTGCGTTCGATGCGTTGCACCAGGCACGCTTCGGGCATCACGACACAGCGGCACCGGTAGAAGTCGTTAACGTCCGCGCGACCGCACGCGAACAAGGGATGGCGCACGACGTGGCGTCATGGACGCCAGCGCCGAGCGCGGCCGTCGAGGAACGCGAAGTGCACGCGTGGTTCGGCGGTCGGCGGCTGGCGACACGTTTGCTCGTGCGCGACGGTCTCGCCGCCGGCGAGCACGTCACGGGCCCCGCGATCATCACCCAACTCGATGCGACTACGGTCGTCGCGCCTGGCTGGGTCGCGACCGTCGACGCGCATGCGAATCTGCTGTTGGAGCGCGCATGACCGACGACGCGAGCACTGCACCGCTGTCCGCCGCCGCACTCGCGATTGCCGAGGCTGCGCTCACCTCGGTCGCCGAGGAGATGGGCGAGGCGCTGTGTCGTACCGCGTACTCCCCGAACATCAAGGAGCGGCGCGACTACTCTTGCGGCGTGTTCGACGCGGCGGGATCGATGGTCGCACAGGCCGCGCACATCCCGGTACATCTGGGCGCGATGCCGGAGGCGGTTCGCGCGATCGCCGTGCTCGCGCCGTTCCTGCCGGGCGACGTGTACGCGCTCAATGATCCGTTCCTCGGCGGCACTCACCTTCCCGACATCACGACGGTAGCTCCGGTGTTCGCCGTCAACGAGTTGATCGGCTTCGTCGCGACGCGCGCGCACCACGCGGACATCGGCGGGATGGCTCCCGGCTCCATGCCGATCGCGCGCGAACTGTTGCAGGAGGGGCTGGTGATCCCGCCCATCCGACTGGTGCGCGGCGGCGTGCTGGAGGAGTCGGCGTTCGCGTTGATCGTTCGCAACTCGCGCGCGCCCGAGGAGCGTCGAGGCGACCTGCGCGCACAACTCGCCGCGACGGCGCTGGGCGCGCACCGGCTGGAGGCGGTGTGCACCCGCTTCGGCATCGAGGGCTTGCGGGCGCGTTTCGCCGGACTGTTGGACTCCGGCGAGCGCGTCGTGCGCGCACTGATCGCCGGACTCCCGGACGGCCGCTACGCGTTCGAGGATCGACTGGAGGTCGGTGCCGACGGCCTCGCCATTCGGCTGGCGGTAGAGGTGCAGGGCGAGGCGCTGCACTTCGACTTCACCGGCACGGACGCGGAGAGCCTCGATACCTCGCTGAACGCGGTGGCGGCGGTGACGCGCTCCGCCTGCTACTACGTCGTGCGCTGCCTGGCTGGCGACGACGCGCCGGACAACGAGGGCTGCTACCGCGCCGTGCGGTTCACCCTGCCGGAGCGCTCCGTTGTGGCGGCGGGGCCACCTCGGGCGGTGTCCGCGGGCAACGTGGAGACCTCGCAACGCGTGACGGACGTCGTGCTCGGTGCGCTGGCGCAGGCGGTGCCGGAGCGCATCCCGGCGGCCTCCCAGGGCACGATGAACAACGTCACCATCGGTGGCACCGATCGAGCGCGCGGCCGCCCCTACGCGTACTACGAGACGATCGCCGGGGGCGCAGGCGGCGGGCCGCATCGTGCGGGTCGCTCCGCTGTGCACACACACATGACGAACACGCGTAACACGCCGATCGAGGCGCTTACCCTCGCCTACCCCTTCGCGGTCGAACGCTATGAACTGCGCGAGGGCTCCAGCGGGGCCGGCCTCCATCCGGGTGGCGACGGCCTGATCCGCGATTACCGCTTCCACGACGACGCCACGGTGACGGTGGTCAGCGAGAGGCGCGCGCTGGCCCCGTGGGGGCTCGCAGGTGGCGGCCCGGGCCAGCCAGGGCGGAACACGCTGCTCCGCGCGACCGGCGAGGTCATCGACCTGGGCGCGCGAGCGAGCGTGGAGGTGCACATCGGCGACCGCCTGCGCATCGAGACGCCGGGCGGTGGCGGCTGGGGCGAATCGCCAGCGGCGGGATAATCACAACTCCGCGATCGGCACGAGGTACAATTGCACCAGAGCCCGTCGCGCGTGCGGCGAGAGCAGGACGTAGACCCTGCACCGGGGGTATCGATGCCAGACGAGCGTCGCCAGGATCGCCTTGAACGGGAGATCAACGAGATCCTCGCGCACATCGACCAGTTCCCTCCGCCGGAACGCCGCTGGGTGCGCTCCGGGCGGCGCGCGTTGCGACGACTCGGCGATCGGGTCAGCGCATGGCAGCGGAGCGTGATGCGCGCGATGTCCGGCGTATCGCTCTCACAGCTGATGTTGCTGGCGTTCCTGATGATCCTCGGCTCAATGTTCTTCCGGCGCGTGGTGCCGCTCGCCTGGCCCTGGCTGATGTACGGCGGGATCATCCTCTTTCTGGTGTCCTTCACGCTCATGTTCTTCGGGCGCTCCACCGACAACTCGGTGGCCGCACAGTACTGGCGAGGGCATCGCATGCAGTACACGTCACAGCCGTCTCTGATGCTGCGGCTGCGGCAATGGTGGGCGCGTTACGCTCGTCGCTGATCGTCGGTGCGCCCGGCCTCGACGAATCCCGAGGCGGTGCCGCTCGCGTTCTCATACAGGGGCTGTACTGACCTTGATCCCGCATGATTGACGAGGAAGCCCTCGCTCCCCCGAGAGGTGCACGCGTGCCATTCCGCGCTTCGTCGCTGCTCTGCTGCCTCCTCGCGTGCGCGACCGTACTCATGGCCTGCGGTCGCACCGACGCGCCCACCACGCCGCCATCGACCAACGGAGCGGCGGCCACGACGCCGACGGATGCCGGATCGTCGAAGCCAGATGTCGACCGTGCGATGGCGCACCTGAAGGCGTTGGCGGCCGACATCGGCGTGCGATCCTCCACCAGCGACGGCGAGCGCAACGCGGCGGCATACGTGAAGACGCAACTCGAGGCCGCCGGATACATCGCGACGCTCGAATCGTTCGAGGTGGACACGCCGATCCGCCGCACCGGGGGCATCGAACTCCCCGACGGCTCGATCACCATCGGAACTCCGTTCGGCGGCTCGCTGGAGGGGGAAGCGACCGCAACGGTGGTCTTCGGTGAATTCGGGAGGGCACCGGAATTGGCGACGGTGCCCTCCCGCGGAGCCGTTGTGCTGGTCAATCGCGGCGAGGTGCTGTTCGCGGAGAAGGCCCACGCCGCACAGGCCACCGGCGCAGCCGCACTGGTGATCGCGAACAACCAGCCGGGACCACTGAACGGTGACCTGAACACCACCGGCATCATCATCCCGGTGCTCGGAGTGTCCCAAGAGGGCGGGCAGGTGCTTCGCGCATTGGCTGGGCGCACGGTCACCGCGCGATCCGCGAGCACGAGGCTGCGCGGCCGGTCGCAGAACGTCTTCGCACGACCGTCCGCCGCGCCGTGCACGGCCTACATGGGCGCGCATTACGACTCGGTGACGTTGGGTCCGGGCGCCGAGGACAACGCATCCGGCGTATCGCTGCTGTTGGAGCTGGCGCGGGCACGCCGCACGGACGGTGTCTGCGTGGTGGCGTTCGGGTCGGAGGAGGTCGGATTGGTGGGCTCTCAGGCGTTCGTGCGAACGCACGCCGTCAAGGGCGCCCAGTTCATGTTGAACTTCGACATGGTGGCCAAGCTCACCCGCCCGTCGTTCATCGGCGACAAGACGCTCGCGGATCGCGCGTCGGCGATCGCCCTCACGCACGGACTGGAGATACCGTATACGGCATCTGTCGGGACGAACGCCTCATCAGACCACGCGAGTTTTACCGGAGCGGGCGTACCAGCGTTGATGTTTTACGCGGGCGACGATCCGTTCATTCACAGCGGCCGCGACAGCTTCGACAACGCCCGTCGCGACGACCTTGCGCGATTCCTGGACATCGCAGCCGAGGTCCTGGCGGCGCTCACCACGCGATGAGCGGTTGTCCGGGCGCGGAATGCGCGCGTACGATGACGCGAAACATTCCCCGACACATGAGACCGAGATGCCGGTGCGCCACGCTTCGCTGACCACCTTGCTCGCCCTCGCCGGTGCAATTGCAGCCGTCGCATGTGGCACGACCACCCCCGACGCGATACCCGCGAGTCGGCCGAACGCGATCGAGACGGCGACGCCGTATGCCCGCCCGCCCGAGCCCACGATTGTCACCAGCGCCGGCACAACTGCCGGCACCGGCGTCGGCGGGGCCACTGCCGCCGGAGCCGGCAACCCCGCGGTCGCGTCCACCCCCAGCCCAAGCCGGGAGGTGACGTACACCGTGGCGGCCGGCGACACCTTGCTGGCGATCGCCTCCCGATACGACACGACGGTGGAGGCGATGATCCGGCGAAACAACCTCACCAACGCGGCCTCGCTGCGTATCGGACAGGAATTGATCATCCCCGGCGGCGCGACACTGCTCGCGTCTGCGACACCCATTGCGACCGCCACCCGCACCGCGACCCCCTCGGCCAGCGCCACGGCGACTGCGCGCCCCTCCACGCCTGCCGCCGGTGCTGCGACTGGCACGCCAGCCCCCTCCGGTGCGGCAGCGTCAGGCGGCCAGGTCTATTCGGTCGTCTCGGGAGACAATGCAAACGCCATCGCCATCCGAGCTGGTATCACGCTGGAACAACTGGCACAGGCGAACAACCGTACGCCTGCCAGCCTCGTCAGCCTCCAGATCGGCGACAAACTGATCATTCCTCCAGCTCGCTGAGCATCTGACGAAGCCCGCGGGTCCATCCGATCGTAGCCAAATCCGCCCGGGCGCTGGCGCTGCGCGTCGTTAGGTTTGATACTCTGCCGGTTGCAGTCTCTTGGCTGCACTCAACCACTCCTTCCCCCGGGAGGACATCGCACCTCATGCCATTTGAAGAGAAGCTCGAATACCTGGCGGAGCTCAAGCGCCGCGCGTCGCTCGGCGGCGGACAGGATCGCATCGACGCGCAACACGAGCGCGGCAAGATGACTGCGCGCGAACGCATCGCGATGCTGGTCGACCCCGGCACGTTCGAGGAGATCGACGCGCTGGCTGTGCAGTGGGACGAGAACGAATCCGACAGCGAGCGCTTCTACGGCGACGCGGTCGTGACCGGCTGGGGCAAAGTCGACGGACGCCTGATCTACCTGTTTGCGCAGGACTTCACGCTCTTCGGCGGCTCCCTGTCCGAGGTCATGGGCGAGAAGATCTCGAAGCTCATGGACCTCGCCCTGAAGACCGGCGCGCCGGTGATCGGTCTGAACGACTCCGGTGGGGCGCGTATCCAGGAAGGCGTCGGCTCGCTGGCTGGATACGGCGACATCTTCCTGCGCAACGTCCGGGCCTCCGGCGTGATCCCGCAGCTCAGCGTGATCATGGGGCCCTGTGCGGGCGGCGCGGTCTACTCGCCCGCCATCACCGACTTCATCTTCATGGTTGAGGGCACCTCCCAGATGTACATCACGGGCCCCGACGTGATTCGCAGCGTCACCGGCGAGGACACGACGTTCGAGGAGCTGGGTGGCGCGATGTCGCATGCCGCCAAGTCCGGCGTCGCTCACTTCGCCGCGCCCACGGAGCAGGAGTGCCTGGATCAGGTGCGTCGGCTGCTCTCCTTCCTTCCCTCCAATAACATGGAAGACCCGCCCACCGTCGACACCGGTGACGACCCGTCGCGCCGTATCGACGACATCCTCGACATCGTCCCGGACGACGACTCGCTGCCGTACGACGTCCGCGACGTCATCGAGCGTGTCGTCGACAACGGCGACTTCATCGAGGTTCACGAGTCGTTCGCGCAGAACATGTTGGTGGCTCTGGGCCGCATCGGCGGGCACACCGTCGGCATCGTCGCCAACCAGCCGATGTACCTCGGTGGTGTGTTGGACATCGACTCGTCGCGCAAAGCGGCACGCTTCGTGCGGTTCTGCGACTCGTTCAACATCCCGGTGGTCACGCTGGTGGATGTGCCCGGCTATTTGCCCGGGATCGCGCAGGAGTACGGCGGCGTGATCAACCACGGCGCCAAGTTGCTCTACGCGTACGCCGAGGCAACGGTCCCGAAGATCACGGTAATCACCCGCAAGGGCTTCGGTGGCGCCTACGACGCCATGGGCTCCAAGCACCTCGGCGCGGACGTGAACTACGCCTGGCCGGGCGCAGCCATCGCCGTCATGGGCGGCGGGCAAGCGGTCAACATCATCAACCGCCGCGAGATCCAGTCCGCCGCCGACCCGGACGCCACGCGCGCCGAGTTGGTCGCCGACTACAAGCGGCGCATTGAGCACCCGTACATCGCAGCCGCAAAAGGCTACATTGACGACGTCATCGACCCGCGAGAGACGCGGGCCAAGATAGCGCACGCGCTGGACATGCTCCGCTCCAAGGCGGAATCACTGCCGGCGAAGAAGCACGGGAATATCCCACTGTAGGCATCCCGCGAGGAATGCGCACGGCGGTGAATTGGGTCTGACGCACAACGATCGATGGACTGAGTACAGGTGGACTGAGAAGGGGGACGGGCCATGGCGAAGATTCCAGTGAAGAACCCGGTCGTCGAGCTCGATGGCGACGAGATGGCGCGGATCATGTGGGGCTTCATTCGCGAGAAGCTCATTCTCCCCTATCTCGACATCGACCTAAAGTACTACGACCTCAGCATGGAAAAGCGCGACGAGACCAACGACCAGATCACGATCGACTCCGCTGAGGCGATCAAGCAGTACGGCGTGGGCGTGAAGTGCGCCACCATCACCCCGGACGAGGCGCGCGTAGAGGAGTTCAAGCTCAAGAAGATGTGGGTGTCGCCCAACGGCACCATCCGCAACATCCTGGGTGGCACCGTCTTCCGCGAGCCGATCATCTGCCAGAACGTCCCGCGCCTGGTGCCCGGTTGGACGCAGCCCATCGTCATCGGCCGTCACGCATACGGCGACCAGTACCGCGCAACGGACGTGAAGATCCCCGGCGCGGGCCAACTGACCATGACCTTCACCCCGGCCGATGGTGGCGCAGCCACCGAGTACCAGGTGTTCAAGTTCACTGAGCCTGGTATCGCCATGGCCATGTACAACCTCGATGAGTCGATCCGCGGGTTCGCGCGCTCCTCGTTCAACTACGGGCTGCAGCGCGGCTGGCCGGTCTACCTCTCGACGAAGAACACGATTCTCAAGACCTACGACGGCCGCTTCAAGGACATCTTCGAAGAGGTGTTCAACGCGGAGTTCGCGGACCAGTTCAAGGCTCGCGGCATGTGGTACGAGCACCGCCTCATCGACGACCAGGTGGCGCAGGCGCTGAAGTCCAGCGGGGCGTTCGTATGGGCCTGCAAGAACTACGACGGCGATGTTCAGTCGGACATCGTCGCGCAGGGCTTCGGCTCGCTCGGCATGATGAGCTCCGTACTGATGACGCCGGACGGCCAGACCGTCGAGGCGGAGGCCGCGCACGGCACCGTGACTCGCCACTACCGCGAGCACCAGAAGGGCAACGCCACCTCCACGAACCCGATCGCGTCGATCTTCGCTTGGACCCGTGGCCTCGCGCACCGCGCCAAACTGGACGACAACGGCGACCTCGCGACGTTCGCCAAGACGCTGGAGACGGTCTGCATCGGCGCCGTCGAGAGTGGTCACATGACGCGAGACCTCTCGCTGCTCATCGGGTCGGACGCGCCGTGGCTCACCACGCAGCAGTTCTTGGACAAGCTCGACGAGGGCCTCCAGGCAGCGATGAAGTAAGCGGTACGCAAGAAACGATGGGCCGGGCACAACTCCCGGCACATCTGCTTATGCCAACAGGACGCGCGTGGAGCGCGCCAGGGACGCGAGCGGAGGAGCACACAATGCGCAAGAAGGTAACGTTCGTCGGCGCCGGCAACACAGGCGGCGCCATGGCCCAGATGATGGCGGCACGCGGCTACGCCGACGTCGTACTCATCGACATCGTGGAGGGGCTGCCACAGGGCAAGGGCCTGGACATCGCAGAGTCCGCGCCCTGGACCGGGTTCTCCACCACGGTGACCGGCACCAACAAGTGGGAAGACACCGCCAACTCCGACGTGGTGGTCATCACCTCGGGCGTCGCGCGACGGCCCGGCATGACGCGTGAGGATCTGCTCGGCACCAACGCCGGCATCGTGCGCAGCGTCGTGACCAACGCCGTGACGCACTCCCCGGACGCGGTCCTGATCATCTTCGCGAACCCGATGGACGCGATGTGCCACGTGGCACTCACCGCCAGCGGCTTCCCCAAGGAGCGCGTCATCGGCCAGGGCGGCATGCTGGACAGCGCGCGCTACCGCGCCTTCATCGCCATGGAGACCGGCGCGTCCGTGAAGGACGTCTGCGCCTGGGTGCTCGGTGGACACACCGAGGCCACGATGGTGCCGATCGTCTCCAACGCCACCGTCGGCGGCGTGCCGCTGAGCATGCTGCTCACCCAGGCGAAGATCGATGAGGTAGTCGCACGCACCAAGCGCGGTGGCGCTGAAATCGTCGACCTGCTCAAGACCGGCTCTGCATTCATCGCGCCGGCCGCCGCCACCATCGAGATGGTGGATGCCGTGTTGCTGGACGAGCAGCGCATCCTTCCCTGCGCAACGTTGCTGGACGGGCAATGGGGCGTGACCGGCGGGTACGTGGGCGCTCCCCTGCTCGTGGGCGCGGGCGGCATCCAGAAGGTGTACGCGCCGCCGCTGGCCGACAACGAGGTCGAGGCGATCCGCGAGGCCGGCAAGGCGGTGCTTGAGCTCGTCGCCGCCACGCCGAAGTAGCCGCACCACAGCGGCAGTACCGAGGGATACTGATGGCCACCGACACTGACCGTACTGAGACACGCACCGAATCTGACTCGTTTGGGCCGATTCAGGTGCGTTCCGATGTGTACTGGGGAGCGCAGACTCAGCGCTCCATCGAGAACTTCCGCATTGGCGACGAGCACTTCCCGCGCCCGTTGATCCGCGCGCTCGGCATCATCAAGCATGCCTCGGCGACCGTGAACCAACAGCTGAGCAAGCTTGATGCTGGCCTCGCCGACGCCATCCGCAAGGCGGCGCAGGAGGTCATCGACGGCACGCTGGACACCGAGTTCCCGCTCGTCGTCTGGCAGACCGGCTCCGGCACGCAAACGAACATGAACGCCAACGAGGTGATCTCGAACCGCGCCATCGAGATGCTCGGCGGCACGCTCGGCTCGAAGAGCCCGATCCACCCGAACGACCACGTGAACATGTCGCAGTCCTCGAACGACGTGTTCCCGGCCGCGATGGCGATCGCCACCGCCGAGCAGGTCACGCATCACCTCATCCCGAACCTCACCTACCTGCGGGACGCACTGCAGCGGAAGTCGGATGAGTTCGCGGGCATCGTGAAGATCGGTCGCACGCACCTGATGGACGCCACCCCGATGACGCTGGGCCAGGAGTTCTCCGGCTACGTACAGCAGGTCACGTACGGCATCGCGCGGGCGCATTCCACGCTCGAGCGGTTGTACGAGCTCGCGCTGGGCGGCACGGCCGTCGGCACCGGACTGAACACGCACCCGGAGTACGCGGTGCGCGTGGCCGCCGAGATCGCGCGCATGACCGGACTGCCGTTCATCACGGCTCCCAACAAGTTCGAGTCGCTGGCCGCCCACGACGCTCAGGTGGAGCTCTCCGGCCAGCTCAAGACCATCGCGGTCTCGCTCATGAAGATCGCCAACGACGTCCGCTTCCTCGGCTCCGGGCCGCGCGCCGGTATTGCCGAGTTGATGCTGCCGGAGAACGAGCCGGGCTCATCGATCATGCCGGGCAAGGTGAACCCCACCCAGTCCGAGGCGCTGACGATGGTCTGCGCGCAGGTCATGGGCAACGACGTCGCTGTGAACATCGGCGGTGCCACCGGGCACTTCGAACTGAACGTGTTCAAGCCGCTGATCGTGTACAACACGCTCCAGAGCATCCGCCTGGTGGGGGACGCCTCGCGTTCCTTCACCGACAACATGGTGGTGGGGATCCAGGCGAACACGGCTCGCATCGAGGAGCTCATGCAGTCCTCGTTGATGCTCGTGACCGCGCTGGCACCGCACATCGGCTACGACAAGTCGGCGCAGGTCGCCCACAAGGCGCACCACGAGGGCACTACGCTGAAGGCAGCAGCGCTCGCGCTGGAGTACGTCACCTCAGAGCAGTTCGACGAGTGGGTGCGCCCGGAGGAGATGACTCACCCCTAGTGAGTCACCGCCGATCGGCTCCCCGGCGGGGGGATCGTCGAGATGTCAGAAGGGGCGCCGGCGAGGGCGCCCCTTCGTCGTCCCTAGCGAATACCGGCGACGCGCGGTCAGGCCGCCCTCGTCTCGCACGCCGAGGCCTCAGGTGCGCTCGCACACCGCATCGCGCATGACCTGCGCATGACCCTCGAGGCGGCTACTGACACTGCGCGGCACTCGCCGGTGGACGACGCTGCAGGTGGCGTCAGGACGCGGGCACGACGGAGCCGAGGCCGGACGTGCCATCCTGGATGGAGAAGGGGTACACCAGATTGCCCGCGCTGTTCGTACTCCGGATCGTGTAGTCCAGCCGGATCCATATCACGCCGTCACGTGCCTCGTCGGTATCCACCTCCACGCTGTTCAGCAGCACGCGCCGCTCGAACAGCAGCACGGCGCGCTCGATCGCATCGCGAATCAGCGTGACATTCGGCTCGCTGATGTTCTCAAACACCATGGCGCGGAGATTGCAGCCGTAGGCCGGGTTCATGACCCGCTCCCCCGGAGACGTGGAGAGCAGGATCAAGAGGCTCTGCTGAATGTCGTCCGCGCCGGACGCCATGACGGCACCGCGCGTCTCAACATCGAACTCTGGCGGGAACGCCCACCCTCGCCCCATCCAACTTGCGTCGTCGCTCGCTTGCACCATCGCGCGCCTCAGCCCCCCACCATCACGGTGGGAATACCCAGCACAATGCTGCCGCCGTGGGAGGTGGAATCGCCCATGCGCGCGGCGGGCTTCCCGCTGATCATGACGGTCGCGGAGCCTTTGACGATGCTATCGGGCGGCCCGACACAGACGCAGTTGTCGCCCAGCACAGCGGCGGGCAGCGCGCCGATGAGCACCGTGGGCACGCCCGGCCCGATGACCGGCCCACCGACGTGCGGCACGGGCCCGGTGAACATGGGGCAGACGTGCAAGTCCGTCAGGCGAGCGGCTGGCGGCATCGGCGGGCTCTCCGTCGTTCATACGCGGCGTCGAGGGTTCAATGCTCGCGGTGGCTGGATGCGATCTTGCGCGGGCAGCCCCAGCGCCGTCAAGTGCCGGCCCGCCCGCGATACCGGGCATCAAGGTCACACGACCGCCGCGGCGTGAGAGTATTCGGTGACGCAGTACTTGCAGCGGCGCGCGCGCCCTCGCCTCCACGCAATGACACCAGGTAGCAGGGAAACCGTGAACCAGCATCACTCCATCGAGCACCTCATCCTCGACGTCGCGTTCCCCTCGGAGGGGGACGCACGCGCGATGGAGCAGCCGATGAGCGAGTTCGCGCGCCAGCGCGTTGTGGCGCTGGTCGAGCGGCTGTTGGATGAGCTCTCCGACCCCGCAATCGTGGTGCGGATCGACGAACTGGACATCGACCTGGGCGAATTGCCGCGCGACGGCTACCTCGATGAGTTCGAGGCGCGCCTGGAGCGGCAGTTGCGTGAGCAGTTGGTGTTGAAGCTGGACGCCGTCCGCTTCCCCGGCGCCACGCTGGACGGCGTCACCGTGCTCACTCCCGCCGAGAGCGAGCGCGCGCATCTGGCGTTCTACCTGCGACATGGCACCCTCCCCGCGGCCGCAACTGCGGTCACCGCGGCCAGCCTGCAGGAGACGCTGGAGCGCCTGCTGGAACGAGACGTCGAGGCACTGACGCAGCTCCTGCGTGGCGACGTGGCCACACCTGACACCATCGCCCGCCTGGTCCGGCAGTTCCCCGAACCTCTACTGGTGCGCGCCACCGAGGTGTTGGCGCCGTTGCTCGCGGGCGTGAGCAGCGCCATCGTCGACGACGTCATCGCGCTCTGGCGCCACCTTGGACTGCCCAACCGTCCGGAGCTGGAGCTGCGGACGCTGCTGTGGGAACTGCTGCTTCGCGCCATCGTCGACGCCGGACAGCCACCGCGCACCGCCGAGGACGCACTGCAACCCGTGCTGGAAGAGCTCCGCCGGCGCAGCGGCCTCGGCGCAGACGGCTACCGTGCCGCACTCGCTCGCGCGGGCGAGCGAGTGATCGCAGACGGCACGGCAAGCGCTCCAATGGTGCGCCTCATCGGCGCACTCATAACGCGGTCCGATCCCGCCGGAACTGCCGTCGACGCCACTCGCACCTCGACGACGCCGCCGCTCGCCAATCGCGAACTCCTCGCGCGACCGTCGGCGCCGGATGAGGGCGCGGACGACCCGCCGACGCGGCCAACGCTGCCGCCCGCGCTCGCCGAGGACGAGCCTGGGACGACGCCATCCCGCCTAGGACCGGGAGCCCCGAAGCCGCCGACCTCGCTCCTCCTCGCGGCGCCATCGTCGGCCGAGCCGGAGTCGTCACCTCCCCCAGCAGCGGGGAGTGCTCACGATTCGCTGGCGCCGCCTCCCGCGGTCGCAGCGCCGACGGCCGAGCAGGCGTCCGCCGACGAGCCGCAGGCACCGCCGCCAGCTTCGATTGAGGACGCGTTCGAGTCACAGGCGCTGCAGACCGTCGCCTCCAAGGGGGACGCCTCCACTGCCGAGGATCCGGCGGCGCTCGCTCGCGCGTACGCGCTCTACGAGCGATTGCGCGACTTACTCATGCCAGGCGGGGGTTCGGAACCGTCGGTATCGCGCACCGACACCGACGCCTTCACGACACTCATCGATGAGTTGGCTCGCGTCGCGCCCGCCCAAGTGCTGCGCCTGTTCCGGGAGATGCAGGCTCAGGCCGCCTCCCGCAGTTCAACACTCCCACCGCTCGCGACCACGGTCCCGACGTGGTCACTGTCATCGCTCGTCCGTTCGTTCCTC
>QWRD01000029.1 GCA_003670575.1 Chloroflexota bacterium | reverse complement strand
CCTTTCGGCCAGGAGCTTGCTTTTGATTCGCCTGCAATTGTCGGAGGTGACGGATGAGCATTATCTGGTTGCGTGCCGCGATCCCGAACACGGTGAGAAGTCCGAAGGCGGCACTGAGCGACACACTCTGTGCCTCCACAGTGGCGAGAGTGGCGAGTGCTATTAGCCCGCCGACAAGTGCGAGAGGCAACGTTAAGAGAGATAGAATCGCCAGACGCCAGCTCTCGAAGGCGGCTTGCAGCAGGAGCAGAATTCCGATCAACGCGACTGCCGCAAAGGCAAGCAGGCGGTTCTGCGCTGCCTGTTGCTGTTCGTATGCTCCAATCACTTCCGCATGGTATTCGAGTGGAAACTGGAATTGTCGCAGGCGATCTTGGATTTCACCGACGATCGCGCCGGCATCTCTTCCCTTCACATTGACGCCAATGTCAACGTAGCGCGAGACATTCTCGTGTCGTATGACACTTGGACGCGCTACAAAGCGCACCTCCGCTACGTCCTCAAGACGCACTGGCACCTTGAAAAACGGTGTGTCAATCAACAGGTTGCCAATATCCGTCAGGTTGCCACGCGTCTTGGGGGTGCTCCACACTACCACATCGAACACTTTTTGTTCCTGGTACAGGCTGCCTACGTGGAGTCCGTTCACCAGTGTCGATGCAGTCCGGCGCACATCGCCGACGTTGACGCCATGACGTTGAGCGTCGGTCAGGTTCACCTCGACTTCCAGCGTCGGCTCTTCCCTGGGAAGATCAATTTTCGAATCGGCAACACCGTCAATCCCGGAAAGAATCTGGCGCAGTTCCTCTGACTTGTCGCGGAGAATCGTCCAATCCTGCCCATAAACACGCACGACCACTGGGGCATCTGCTTCCGCATCCGCAACGCTGATTGTCTGGTTCAGGTAGGTCTGCAACTCACTTTTGACCCCTGGGTATCCGTTGATCGCCGTATCAATCGCTTCGACCGTCGCACGATAATCGGCTGTCGGAGCAATCTTGACCAAGAGTTGAGCCGAATTGATATTTACCACTCGGTCTCCAAACTCGGCGCGCCCGATAAGCGCGCCCACATTGAGGACGCCCGGTATGGCTCCCAATTCACCCGTCACCCTATCCGTAAGTCGAACCATTTCCGGGTGGGATGTGCCGGCTGCCGTCTCTATCTGGACAATAATCTCCGGCTCTTTGAACGTCGGCAGCAGCGCGGGGCGAAGGAAAGGCAGCGCCCCTAGCCCCATTACCGCAAGAATGCCAACCGTCACGTACGACATGTGTGGTTTGGAGATCGTCCAATCTAGCAAGCGGTCATAGCGCGCTTGAAACCATCGAGTATTTCGCGATGCAGTATGGTTGACCGGTGTATTTGTCATGCCCGGAAACAAGACTACGAACAACGCCGGCGTAACAATCAAAGCAACGAGCGTGGACGCGAATACGGCCAGCGCAAAGGAGACGGCGACTGCTTGGAAAAACAGACCAAGACTCCCTTGCAGCGCAAAAACTGGCAAGACAGCTATAGACATTCAGATAAAGATTTGCAGATTCTCCCTGGACAACTATACGAATCACCAGAGAGAATGCCTTGCAAATCTTTATCTGAAAAACTATAGTACGCAGATCAGTGTCGCAAAAAGCAGCGCGCCCCGAGTCTCGCGCAAAGAATCGAGAATAACGATTGCTGGCGCTTGAGATTGCTTTCCACTCTGGATATGTTGAAGCCGCCGGACGATGTTCTCATAATCAATGATGACATCAGCTACGATAACCCCAATCGCAACCACTAAACCAAGCACGACAAACAGGTTCAACGTCGCTCCGCGCAGATAGAGGACAAGCATGGCAGCGGTCAGAGATAACGAGATTGTAATCAGACTGGTCAGCGCCGCACGCCAGTTGAAGAAAATGACTCCGACCATCAGCACGATGATCACGCACATGGCCGCAACGACGCGAACGAGATTATTCTCTGCCTCTGCAACGAAAGTTCCCGGCCGAAACAGAGTCGAGTCAATCTCCATATCGCCCAGGCCCGGGCGTAGCGTGGCAAGCGCCTTCTCCACTGCGTGAGTTACCTTCACGGTGTCACTGCCGGGCAGTTTTTCGATGACCAGCAGAAGGCTCGCCCCGTCACGATCGCGGCCATCGCCGATCAATGGCTGGTGATTCTCCACTACGTCCGCCACATCGCTTACATGCACAGCGCCTAGTTTAATAGCTATTCCGGACAAGTCGACTTCTGCCTCATTGATCAGGAGCGTGCCTCTGCCCGGCATAGTCACTTGGGATAAAGTCTCCGGCGAAACGATGGGCGATACGTGTTGGATTCCTAATCTTTGTTGAGGCGTGTCGATGAAGCCTGCCTTGCCGGGCGTGGACGCTTCCAAAAAGCTCAAGTTGGAAACCCACAGCGCGTTCCCAACAGCTTGGATCAGTTCGCGCAACGGGATATGGTAGGCGCTCAGGCGTTCGGGATCAACTTGCACCTGCAACTGTCTGTCCCGCATTCCCCAGGTCGCCACATTCGCCACGCCGGGCACACCCAGCAAGCGGGGCGTGATTGTCCAGCGTGCGAGTACTGACATCTGAATCGCGGAAAGCTTTTTTG
The DNA here is from genome assembly GCA_003670575.1 of Chloroflexota bacterium. Taxonomy (GTDB): domain Bacteria; phylum Chloroflexota; class Dehalococcoidia; order UBA2979; family UBA2979; genus RH-chloro-G1. The sequence continues at coordinate 4,284 of QWRD01000029.1, read as the reverse complement.
AGGAAAGCCCGACAACCAGAACGCGGCCAGTTGCCGATGTGGGCTGAAGCATGACGGGGCCTTTTGACACGCGGGGTAAGACCGCCGATGCCTGCGCAAGTCGCTCTGCTACCATCTGGCGCGCGCGGTTTGTGTCAGTTCCTGGCTCAAAGAGGAGGGTGATCGACGACAGCCCGGAAACCGATTCGGAGCGTATCTTGTCCAGCCAAGCCACGCCATTGAGCAAGTTCTGCTCCAAGGGGAGAGTAATCAACTGCTCGACTTCTTCGGCAGACAATCCAACGGCCTCGGTCTGGATCTCCACGTATGGTGGTGAGAACTCGGGCAAGGCATCCACCGGCATATAGCCAAGCTGGGTGATCGCAAAGACCATCAATACCGCCGCGAGAACAATAAGTAAGAATCGAAATTGCATGCTCGTTCCGATAATTCCGCGCATTTGACCTCCCGGTACAGGATGCTTAAGAGCCGTTCGTGTTAGGATGGTTTCGTCGAATACGAACGCTTACCGAAGCGCAGGTAGAGAGAAGGCACAATTAACAAGTTCAGCAATGTCGAAGTGAGCAGACCACCTAGAATCACGATTGCCATGGGATACTCGATTTCTTGACCGGGAATGTCGCCGCGAATCACGAGAGGCACGAGTGCCAGACCGGTGGTCAGCGCTGTCATCAGAATCGGTGAGAGCCGCTCGCGCGCTCCCCGCAAAACCAGCTCGGGGCCAAATGGCTCGCCTTCCTCTACTTCCAAATGCTGAAAGTGGCTGATCATCATAATCCCGTTGCGCGTCGCAATGCCCAGAATTGTAAACAGCCCAACGAGTGATCCCAACGTCAGGATACCGCCATTGATAAAGAACGCGGTTAGCAGACCACCCACGAATGCCCAGGGCAAAGTCGAGAAGGTTAGCAGAGCCAAACGCATGTTTTGGAAAGAGGTGTAAAGGAGAAAGAGAATCACGATCGCCGCAACCAGCCCAGCGATGAGCAATCGTTGTTGCGCGGCCTGCCGCTCGACATTCTCGCCGAGTACTTCGGCGTGGTATGCCAGTGGAAACTCGATAGATCGCATGGCGCGCTCGACATCTTGCGCGACTGCGCCGAGCGCACGGCCACGCACGTTCGCCGAGACATCGAGTTTACGCGATTGTCCCACCCGTTCAATCACATTAGGGGTCGGCTGAATACGAACATCGGCAATTTTCCCCAATCGCACACGACCGCGCCCCGGTGTCTCCATCAACAACTCGCGAATACTGGTCACGCTGTGGCGCGTTTCCGGTCTGCTCCAGACGGTGACAGTGTAGTTCTTGCCATCAAGGAAAATATCACCGACTTTTTCGCCAGCCACCAGGAGTGAGGTCGCCCGCCGAACATCGCCCGGATTAATGCCATAGATCCCGGCAGCAGCGGGATCCAATTCGACTTCCACTTGCGGAATGTCAGCGTGGGCTTCGACTTTCAAGTCGGCGATCCCGTCAATGTCTTTCAAAGCCTGTTGCACTTCCTGCGCTTTAGACTGTAGGAGATGCAAGTCCTCTCCATAAATTCGTATGACGACGGCATCGCTTGATCCCGTGAGCACTTCCCTGATTCTCTCTTTCAGATACGTCTGGACGTCGCGGATAAGCCCCGGGTACCCATCTACCGTCTCTTGGATCTTCCTGACCGTCGCGTCATAGTCGACCGACGGTTCAATACTGACCCAGTTCTCGGTGAAGTTAATCCCATACGGCTCATCTGCCAACGTCGCTTGACCGATGTGAGAGCCGCAATTGCGGACGCCGGGAATTGACAACAGTTCTGTGCAGGCGCGTTGCGTGATGCGGACCATTTCCGGCTGCGATGTGCCCGCATTGGTAATCCAGTGCATCAGAAAATCGCGTTCCTTGAACGCAGGCAGAAGATCCTGCCCCAAGAACGGTACAACGCCAAGCCCGGCCAACACGATTGCCCCCATGGCAAAGTACGCGCGGCGGGGTTGCGCAACGATTGGTGCGAGTATCCGGTCATACATTCGGTGCAACCAGGGTATGATGGGGGCGGGACGCGGACTAATCGGCGCATTGCCCAGAAGAATCAACACCAGCGCTGGGGTGACGGTCAGCGCAATCAAAGGAGATACCAGCCCGGCGACGACGTATGCCTGCGCCAGTGGTTGAAAAAACGAACCGGAGAGTCCATCCAAGAAAAAGACCGGGAGCAGAGCCGATATTTCAATCAATGAGGCGTGGACAATCGCGCTGCGTACCTCGAGTGACGCATCGGCTACAGTTCTCATTATCGATGTGGTCCTGCCCTCTTGGCGCAACTGACGGAGACGTCGCACGATGTTTTCAACGTCCACGATGGCGTCGTCCACCACCGCGCCGATGGCAATCGCAAGCCCTGCCAGAGTCATCACGTTGATGGTTGCACCGCTCCGGGAAAGCACCAGCAGAGAGAATACCAGAGACAATGGAATGATCGTCGCGCTGATCAACGCGGCCCGCCACTCGAATAGGAACAACAAGAGAATCAGGACGACGAGCAGGCCGCCGACGAGCAACGATTCGGTGAGATTGTCAATCGCCAGTTCTACAAACGTTGCAGGGCGAAAGAGGGTCGTATCAATTGCGTATCCGGGCAAGCCGGGGCGCATTTCGTCTATGGCGGCTTCGACGCCCTGCGTTACATCCAAGGTGTTCGCCCAGGGTAGTTTTTGCACGACGAGCATAAGCCCAGGTCCGCCGTTGATCACAGCATCGCCGGTAAGGGGTACTGTCCCCCATTGGATATCCGCCACATCAGCCAGTGTCAGCGGCGTGTCAGGCGCTTTGACTCTATCGTTAATGGTAATTCTACCGAGCGCTTCAGGCTCCCGGATGGCAAGTTTGTGTTGCACACCGATGCGTTGATTTGGCGTATCAATAAACCCGCCAGCACCAATGACCGATGCGTAGGTAGATGGGAGTGTCCCAGCATATAAGGAACGCGCGGTAACGTCGGTGACTTCAGTAAGGGTAACATTGTGATCACGCAAACGCTGTGGATCTACCAGAATCTGCAGCGTTTTGCTGCGCTCGCCCCAGATCAGAACATTGGCGACGCCGGAGACGCGCAACAAACGCGCCCTGATCTTCCAATAGGCAACCATCGAAAGATCCATCAAATCGTGTTCTTGTGAAGAAATCCCGATCTTCAGGATGCGACTGGTCGAGGACATGGGCTGAACGATGACTGGCGGCTCTGCCCAAGTCGGCAACGTGGGCAGAGCCGTCTGAAGGCGTTCTTGCACTAACTGCCGGGCGCGGATTTCATCAGTCCCAGGTCTGAAGAGGAGAACGATATCCGACAAATCCGGAACCGACCGGGAACGCATCACAGCAAGCCCCGGCACTCCGTTCAACGTCTGTTCTAGGGGAACTGTGACCAATTCTTCTACTTCGACTGCCGAAAGTCCGATGCTACTCGTCTGGATTTCGACCTTGGGCGGCGAGAATTCCGGAAACACGTCAACTGGCATGCCGCCGATTTGTGTGATGCCGTAGATCAGCAACATCACCGCGCAACCCACGACAAGGAATCGAAACCGCAGGGATGCTTCGACAATCCAACGCATCAAGAAAGTCTCCCTGGCAATTACTTGCCAACCCCAAACTCGGCACCGTACAGTTCAGCCGCTCCGACCGTCACCACTGAGGTGCCGGTCGGTGGCCCATCGCCCAGAATCACATCGTCTCCCGCGATGGTCTCGATCAGGATGGGTTGTCGGACAAAGACAAGTTCCGTCGGGTTTGTATACACCCAGGTTTTGCCCGTGGGATCGTACAGGAGCGCAGCGTACGGAATGATCTTTCGTGTTTCTCCGCTGCCTGCGAGAGGAATCTCGACAAAGACAAGTTGCTGGGGCACGAAAGCCATATCCGTGTTGCTTATCTCGTAGAAAGTCGTCCCGAAGGGTCCAGAGAGGCGAAACGGGCTCGTTGTCGTGGCCGGCTGGGCTTGAACGCGAGCTGTTTTGCTACCGCCACTCAAAGGGAGAACAAATGCCGGTACGTCTCGCTGCACGCTTTTCACATCATTCTCAGTGAGATTCACCTGTACAATCGCTACTCCTGTGTCAGCAGTTACCGCTATAACCTCGCCTCCGAATTGCCGGGTCTGCACAATCGTCTCCTCACGAACGGGTGCCGTCGTGATATCAAGCCGTTTGGCGGCGTCCGCCTGCAACGTCAAACGCATCTGGTCTGTACCCTCTATTTTCGCAACAGAGACTGGCTCAGTTTTCGGTGCCTGGATGGAT
>QWRD01000028.1 GCA_003670575.1 Chloroflexota bacterium | reverse complement strand
GGTGACGGTGAGATAGATCAACTCGGCGCCAAGTTTTGCAAGTTGAGTGAGCGTGCCTGCGACCCCCATGTCGTTATCATCGTAGTGCGGTTGGACGCACAAAATGCGTTTGGCTGCAAAGATATTTGGACTCGGTAATAAACTTTCGATAGTCATTCTATTTTCCTACGTGCAACGCGCTGGTGTGTAATACTGTGATTGGTTCACCGCGCGCAAAAGACTGTCCCCGCGAGACTTGTTGAGATTTCGCATCCAATCCCATGATGAGACGATCCATGCCGGGTGCATCGAACTGCGCTTCATAACAGCGCACGGCACCGATCTTTTCTTCCCATGTGGCTGAAATATCTGCGATGTAGTTCGGCTCGCGCGTGAAGTACAAAGCGATCCCTAGAATATCATGCTCCTCGTAAGCCGCATCCACTGCTGGGTCGGAGGAAGCGATTTTGGTCAGCCCCGCGAACATGACAGCTTCTGCAGCAGCGAGTCCGGTTTGGATGTGGTCCTGGTGTCCTTCATATGTCAGCCATGCGTCTGGGGCAAAAACCAAATCGGGTTTGAGCATGCGGATATATTTGAGAAAATCGCGGCGCAGATCAAAGTAGTTGTATTCGCCCGCATCAGGATAGCCGCACCAAAACTGCTCTTTGACACCGACGATCTTGCCCGCCGCAACTTGATCACGCTTCAGCGTTGCGGCGGCATCGGCATCGGAGAGCGATGTGTCCACCACGCCCATGAGGTCATCGGTGGCGGTGAGATAGAAAATCTCTGCGCCGTTTTTGGCAAGCTGGGTGAGGATACCTGCCGCGGCGATGTCGTTATCGTCGTAATGCGGTTGGATGCAGAGGATGCGTTTGGCTGAAAAAATATCAGGAATGGGGAGGATGGTTTCGATGGTCATATCTGCCTTTCGGAAATGGTAAATGATGAATTTGTATATTTTAGAATTTGATTTTTACAACCTGCCCGGTGCGGCTCGACTCATACGCCGCATCCACGACTTTCATATTTATCAAACCTTCGAGTCCACCAGGAACGGGTGTTTGTTTCTTCTCGATACATTCAACAAAATATTTCAACTGATCGTCGTACAAGCTCTGCGGACAATGTTCATTGCGCGGGAAATTGAAGCCCGCTTCGATTTCATCGAATTTTAGTTTCTGGGCACTTGGCATTACCAACTTGGTCGGAAACAACTGACCGAAGCCCTGCGTGCCATACAACTGCGTTGCCGCTTCAGGGCCGTCGCTGTGCGGCTGCCACCAACCTGACTCAATGTACGATGTTGCACCGTTATCCCATTCCACGATGATGACTCCTGTATCGTCAACATCGAAATCTTTGTAATAGGTTCCAATCTTGGCATACACTAAAACAGGCTGCGGGTCACCGAGTAAAACACGGGCAGTATCCAATGCGTGGATACCCATGTCCGCCAGCGCACCACCGCCCGCAAATTCTTTTTGCGTGAACCAACCCGAAGGACCCCAATGCGTATGCACGCCATAGCCTTTCGTGCGAATAATCTTACCCAGCTTTGCGGATTGTTCTTTCAGCCACAACACATCCGGGTCGAAGCGCCAGCAATGCGCCACCATCAACGTCGCACCTGATTTTGCAGCGGCATCGTTCATCCGCTCGGCTTCATCGGCATTCATCGCCATCGGCTTCTCGACCATCACATGCGCGCCTGCATTGAGTGCAACAATCGTTTGCGGCGCATGGAGATAATTCGGTGTGGATACAACCAGCGCATCCGCGCCGCCGTCTTTCAACATGGCTTCCACAGTTTCGTATTGACGCGAGATGCCAAAGCGTTTTCCAAACTCGATCATCGAGTCCGCTTTGTTATTCACAACCGCCGCCAACTCCAAGCCCAAATTCTGCGCCGCTTGCGCATGGACTTTGTTGATGTAGCCCGTTCCTGCAAATGCGATTTTCACTTCTTTCCTTTTAGACTTGATTACAAGGTATGTGCGATCCCAAAGGAAAGATGGTGTCTTTCGCAATAGGCGGGGAGAATTTTTAGCGTGTGGTCAATCATCGACTGCGGAATATTGTTGAGTGGCAAATGACAGGCTTTCAGGGCTTTTTTTAATTTCGTTGTATCTTGGCCTTGTAGTTCTGCGATCAACAAAATGGCGGGGCCGACTAGGTCCCCATGGGGGAGACCGTGTCCCATTTCATTTTCAACAGCGTAGCCAAAGTAGTGTTCACTGCCTTCTTCGGGTCTGGAATGACCGATTTGGTTGCAAAGTTGAACTTCCATGGCGAGACAATCGTAGAGCGTTTTGAGTCCGTCACGGTCGCCACGTCCCGCCGCTTCGGCGCAATCGAGCACGCCACTGAAAATGGATTGGGCGTTGTCGTACACCCAGGGGATGAACTCCATGCCTTGCGGATTCTTGTTTTGTTCATGGGCGAACTTCCAGTCCCATGCGCCAGTGGCAATAGACATGACGTCCGTGATGCCAGCGGCGCGAATTGAGGCAGGTGCTTTGGAGATGGTACCCAGATCAAGGATAAGGGTTTCTGGGACTTTTGTCTGGATGTAGTACACACAGCCATCTTTGCGGATGCCTGATGCGGCGGTGATGAAGGCATCCACCGAGAGGGCGGTCGGAACAACGGCGAGCGGCAGGTTCAGTTTGGAGGCAATGTATTTAGAAGCATCAGCGACTAATCCCCCGCCGACAGCGTAGAGAATTTCAGATTTCAGATTTACGATATTGGATTGGAGATTATCCCAATATTCGGTTGTTGATTCGGTGACTTCAATCTTTTCAACGATGTTCAAGCCACGCAGATTTTCTTGGACAGCGTTCCATGCTAGCGCGGACGTAACGAGCAGGACAGGTCGTTTCTCTTCGATGTCAGACACGGGTAATTGATCAACTCTGGGGAGATTCCAAATTTGTTTCACATCACAACTCTTTTTGACGTAATACTAGCGGACTTGCCAACTAGGTTCGCATCGGGAACAACGCCTGTGATGACGTAACCCATTTTTACAGAACTGATAGGGATGTCTTTTGTAGTTGCGAATACCCCTGATCCTCTCCCACAGGTTTCGTACAGATCAATATTGGCAAGTGAAGTCATATTGTCTTGATCATCCGGCCCAAGGGTGACCGCTAATCCGCCGCGCGCGCGAACTTGCTCTTCAAAATCTTCGACCAAGTTTTTACCAATTCCCCTGCCTTGCATTTCTGGTGGCACCGCCAGCGGATGCAGCTCCCACATCAGCCCGCCATATTGCAGAATTCCGCCAATAATGCCGGGTAGTTTTTTCTCGTCATCCATAGCCGCGCGGCAGATGCGTTCTGCCTCCAACATTTCGTGAACTTCCGCCAGCCCATATTCCAGCAACGGCCATGTATCGGCCCAATGCTGGCGGAATGCATCCACTAAGAGTTGCGCCGCCTGCTGAATGAAAGAATCGGCTCCTTTAGTAAGTGTCATAATTTTCATCTGCGCAGTTTTCCAATAGTCCTGCCAATACCTGAAACAGTGAATAGTTAAAGTGAGATTATGCTCGAAGTGATTGAGCCAGCCATTTATAAATCAGAAATCCCAGTTTCTATCATAGCCAGAATTGAGGGAGATATACTTTAAAAGATAACAGGTAATCATCAAGGATGAGTTTTGCCTGTTCGATGTCCGTAATGACCGGGTCGAGGAGCAGGCACTGCAGGGCTTTTTCACGCGAACCTTCCACGGCGGCATCCACACTGAGTTGCGAAATGAACAACTCGCGGCGGCATAATTCAGCAACGGCTGGGGGAAGTCCGCCCACATGAACAGGATGAATACCCGCACCATCTACCATCACCGGGGTCTCTACAATGGTATTCATGGGCAGATTCGATATCTGCCCAACATTGGGCAGGTTCGCCGCAAGGTGGTAATGGGTTCCTCCACAAGTGAAATTCTCGATCATTTCCAATGCACCTTCGCTATCGCTGTCCAGCAAACTTTCAATGGTCGTATCTCCATTCGCCATTTTATTGAGGCGATCATGTTCAAGCTCACGCAGGGAAGCCATCAGTTCCCAATCATAGAGTTGTATCTTGTACTTTTCCCACGGTTTTGTTACAGGATTGCTGAGCCAGGGCAGGTATTCACACAAGTGCGAATCGCCAGGGACAGGCATCAATCCGAACGCATCATACACTCGGCGGGTAAGCGGCTCGAAATCTAGATTGAAGCAGGAGTAGCGTTCACGAAACCGCGGGTACAGATCTTCGCCCGTTTCGCGGTCTATGATGGAAAGAATCCATGAAAAATGATTCGTACCGGCAGCGCGGATATCCAACCTCTTCACTGCTTGTTGGGCAACCATCTTACGCAGTGGACGTTGACTCACATCTGCGTTCATATTCAGGATGCCTTTAGGAATCTTAAAGCCGAGTTCATCACCAAGCACCAAACCCACATAACAATAGCCAATGTAAATTTGATGGCACAACCCAACAACCTTTACCTTGCTGTGCCGATTGACCGCGTCACAAATCCGGACCATGGGGTTTGTGAAATTAATGAACCACGCTTCTGGACAAGCTTTCTCCATATCGCGCGCAATGCTTACGATCGGAATAATGTTGCGGGCTGCATGCACAAACCCGCCAGGTCCGCCGTTCTCGGCATAGGGTTGGCGCACGCCATATTTGAGTGGAATCTCAAAATCTTTTTGCCATAGGTTCTCACGTGCGCCGACTTCGATCGCGCAGACAACGAAATGACTGTCTGGCAATGCATCCTGGTGACGCTTGTACCCTTCGATCACCAGACCAGCATCCCACTCCTGGTTGAGTCGATCTGCAAGCCGTTTCACGATACTGAGCGATTGTTCGTTGAGGTCCACCAGCGCGAGCGTGGAACCACGTAGTTTTTTGGATCGCATTATGGCAGAGAGAGTATTCTCTCCGAAAGATGCCGAGCCTGCACCAATGACTGTGATCTTAGTTGATGTCATACAATATTCCATGATCTTATTTGCACGAATGACCACGGCATACCATTCACCGGAATGTATGATCGTGCGTTTCTGGGTTTCATAATCCACGCGGATGATGCCAAAACGTTAGGTACCACCCTGCCCCGATTCAAAGTAATCGAGCAGCGACCAGACCATGTATCCCCGCACTTCCACGCCGTCAAGCACAGCGAGGCGGGTTTGGGTGAAGTGTTGTTTCAGGTAATCGCGGCGACGCGGACCGTGGACTTTTTCATCCGCGCTGACTTCGTCCTTGAATGCCGAGCCGTTTACGGTGATGTAAATCGGGAACACTTTGTGTTTGCTCTTTACTTTCACAACCATCCGGCGCAGGGCAGGCGCGGAAACTTCCTAGCCCGTTTCGGTGTATTCATCTGAACTAGGCCCGTTTTCAATATTCTGCGTGGCGCTGATAAGACTGGCGCGTTCATAGAAATCGAGTCCACGTGGGCTAAGGTGTCCGCGCCCGAGAGGCAGAACAACCGTCCACGAGGCAGAGAAGCGAAAGACTTTGAGGCCAACGCGGCGCATGAGGGCGAGGTCATCATGATAGCAGTGATGGTGATCGCGGGCACTGTCGCTGGTGGAGTTATCGAAGATTTTTTTGGATGTGTTGCTGAAGCGATCCCAAATAGATTCGCCGTTGCCGTCTGTGTTCCATGCACCTTCGACCTGGACCCGGTCGCTGCGCCCCAGAGGAAGTTGTGAAGTGTCATGTGTCAAATTCTAGGCTTCAAGTGTCGTGTGGAATGACCACTGCTCAGACAGATGACCGCATGTGAAGTGCGGTCTATAGTCAACGGTCAGCGGTCGAATCGGTTTAGCCTTTGATGCCCGTAAAAACGACGCCTTGGGTGAAGATCTTTTGGGCGAAAAAATAAAGAATAATTGGGGGCAGGATCATCACGGCTGAAGCCGCCATGATGTAGTTGGTGTTGACGGCGTACAACGCGTTGAAGGTTTGCAAACCGACAGCCAGAGTCCAATGGTCGGGGCTGTGCAGGTAAATGAGCGGTTCGTAAAAATCATTCCACGCGTAAAGGAAATGGAAGATTGCCACGGAGACCAATGCCGGGCGTGCCTGCGGGATAATAATGTACATCAGCGTTTGCAGCGGTGAAGCGCCATCGATCTTGGCGGCTTCATCCAATTCAAGCGGAATGGTCATGAAAAACTGGCGGAGTAGAAAAACATCATACGCATTCGCAAAGAATTGCGGAATAATCAGGGGCATCAGTGTATCTACCCAGCCTAATTTGTTGAATAACACGTAGGTTGGAATTAACCGCACCTGACTCGGTAACATGATGGTAGACAGCAATAGCAAAAAAAGCATATTCAGCCACGGCGCACGAAAGCGGGAAAAGCCATAGGCTACTAACGAGCAGGAGAACAACATGCCCGCCATTCCAAGAAAGGTGACCAGCAATGTGTTCATCAAAAGCTGGTTGAACTTCATTTGTTTTAGGGCTTCAGGGTAATTTTCAAAATGGAATTCCACATGACGCAATTCTTTATGATCCGCGATCACCAATTCATGGGTCTGATCGGGGTTGGCTGGATCGACGAACCAAGCCTTGCCGGCAGGTCGGAATTTGATCAATGCCATTTGGCTGGTCTTCCCGTCCATGGTGACTTCATAAAGCGGTTCGTCCTGACCATTGATGTTGACCGTATTTGCCGCCATCGGGATGAGCGGCGGCGGGCTTTGACGAAGCTGGTCGCGATCTTTGACCGAGGTGGAGAGGAGGTAAAGGAAAGGAATCATGATGATCCCTGCGCCAGCCGCCAGAAATAAAGTAGTGACCGATTTTAAGATCAGCGTTTGGGTCTGAATGCCCGTAAAGCGTCTTCGAGCAGGCTTTATATTTGAAGGTGTTTTCAATGATTCAGTCATTTTATTTACTCTTTAGTTGGCCTTCATAAT
>QWRD01000027.1 GCA_003670575.1 Chloroflexota bacterium | reverse complement strand
GTTGGTCACCGTCCCATCAAGTTCATATCATCGCGACACTGATCTCGCACCGCCCGGGTAAGTGGCACCACCCGCACAGCAGGAAACCAACCTACCTAAATGGTCAAAGTTCATGCCGTTGGCAGTTTGACTGGGCTGCTTCCATACCACAGTCTTGCCGTCAACACGGTAAAGCATGATCCGGTTGTTGGGGGCGTCAGAGAAGTAGACGTTGCCCTCCGCATCGGCGGCTGGTCCTTCGGCAAATGCACAACCCTCAAAGATGCGCTCCAATCTGGCATCCGATGGAAGCAAATCAATGTTTGTCACACACAAATCTCCTACATCTCGGGATCAATTAATCGCCCCAATGTCCAACATCCCAACATATTCGGGCTTATGGAAATCTGCAGGGGCAGTAAATGTTGGCGACCAGCAGCTGAACTCAGGCCCGGAGCCGCGCGATCGTTCAATTCGATAAAAGTTGGCGCGAAAGAGTATCGCCGAGCTGTCTACCCCACTGATAGACGGCCAAGGAATGACCAGGATCGCCTGCCAGCGACCGCCGCTGTCATTTCGGGTGGCCTGCCACCGTAGGCCGGGGCAATCCCAAGTGCAATCCACTTGCAGATCCCGGCGCAGCGCGGTTGGATTATGGATACGCGCGTCAAGCAGGACGCCATTGGGGCTTACCTCAAACTCATAGTAGTTCTGCGCCAGTTTTGGCCCACAGCTCAAAAAGACCTCGACTACCTCTTCGTCAAAGATTGGGTCGTCGCGCTGCGTGTAGGTACCCCAAATATCGCTGTCGAAGCAATCGAAGCGTACATACAAGGCGCGCGAGTCACGGCACACTCGAGCGATAGTCTGCTGCTGCGCCACGCCGCTCCCATCGGCTAGGATAAATGGTGGCAGCTGCGGCACTTCGTCCCACCGCCAGCTCAAGAGATCAGCACTAAGGTCCCAGCTCGCGGGCACCCTTGGCACAAGCAGCCGTGGCGCGGTTCGCTTAACTTCTAATTTTGAAGATGGCAAATCGTATACCTTACTTCATCCCGCCCCACAGGTCACCGTCTCAGAATCCCACCGTTCACATCAAGGGTGGCACCGGTAATATATGCAGCCATTTGCGAAACCAAAAACAGTGCTGCGTAAGCGATCTCGCATGGCTCACCTAGCCGGCCAAGCGGAATCAGCTTCATCACATGCGCGCGTGCCTCCGGTGTAAGCAGATTTGGATCCGCGTCAATCTGGCCCGGCGCAATTGCGTTAACTGTCACACCATGTGGTGCCAAGTCGCGCGCGAGCGCTTTAGTAAACGCGATTATGCCGCCCTTAGAGGCGGCGTAATCTACCCCAGCAGATATGCCGCCCGTCTGTCCGGCAACCGATGCGATATTGACAATTTTTCCGGATCGCCGGGCCACCATTAGGGGCGCGACAGCCCGGGCGCAAAGGAAGGTGCCTGTCAAATTTGCACGGATCACGCGCTCCCAATCTTCGGGGGCAACTTTGTCGATCGCGCCAAAATGAATGAGGCCTGCATTGTTTACCAAAATATCCACGCACCCCCAGAGGTTCGCAACGTGCGCCACCGCCGCTTCAACTTCTGCTTGAACCGCAACATCGGCGGGCACTACCACAGCACAGTCAGTGCCATAATTATTTCGCAGTAACCCGGCGGACTGCTCGAGCTGTTCGGCTGAGCGCGACATTAGCGCAACCCGAGCGCCCGCTTGGGCGAAAAGATCAGCAATCGACCGGCCAATGCCGCGGCTAGCTCCGGTAATGATGGCAACCTTGCCCGAAAGACTAAGTAGATTATTCATAAAGTTAGCACCCGCATCAAGCGACCTCAACCCAAACGCCACGGGCTGCGGCATCATAAACATGGTGTACTAGCGCCACCGATGTGCGCCCGTCTTCGCCAGTTGGCTCAGGCTGGCGCCCATGGCGCACTGCATCAATCATTTCAGTAAGTTCACTAACCATACCCAACATCGTACGCTGGGACAGGCTATGATCCGGGTAGTAGAAATGCTGCACAGAATGTTTCTTTCCGGCAAGCAGCTCAATCGAGTCCCACGATCTGACATGCAGCATTCCATCCTGTCCGTAGACTTTCATTTCGCAGCTCACAGTGCGGTACGGGCCCCAATGTTGGAAGAAAGTGCCTTGGGCGCCACCATCAAATCGTGCGAGAGCAGAGCCATAGTCCTCTCCAAAATTTCCACTTGTCTGCTCAATTTGCGCAGCTACGGCCGAAATTTTCTGCCCCAAGACCCAGCTAACCCTGTCAAAGCCATGTACAGCATTGCACATAAATACTCCACCACCGGAAACATCTTTTTCTCGGTACCAGGGAAGCACAAATCCATAGGTAATGGACATGCTATCCAGAACGGTAAGAGGCTTGCCGATGGCCCCCGCCTGCACAAGCCGGCGGGCTTCCTGCATTTCCGGATAAAAATGGTGGGTGAAACCAGTCATCATGTACACACCAGCATCACGGCACACCGCAATCATCCGATCAGCTTCTTCCACACTGCGAGCAATTGGCTTTTCCATTAACACGTGAACGCCCGCACGGGCCGCCGCCTGAGCAGCTTCCAAATGGGGGCGAGGTGGCAGGCACACACTCAAAATATCAATTCCGGCGCTTAGCAAATCCTGGTAGTTTTGGAAAGATTGACTGCCAGTTTCATTTGCCAATGAATCTGCCTTTACCGCAACCGGGTCGGCCACCCCCACCAGCTTGATGCCCGGTATTTGCATATATGCCTTTGCGTGTACCGCACCGATAAATCCAGCACCAGCTACTCCAACTCGGATTATTTTGTCCACAAATTATTTCCTACTCATTGGTGCATTTCAATTTCCTTCACCGCAGAAGTCACAGACAAGCCCCAAAGGCGGCCGGAGTGTGACCCCACTTGATCAGATTGCGCTGGTCTTCACTTAGGTCAATCCAGGGGGCGGCCTGACCATCCGGCTGACGCGCCATTTCCCGACCATTAACTATCGTCAATGTGTTGCGCAAAAACTGCCTGCCATTTCTGCGGTTCATGTGAACATCGTAAAAAGAAAAGTCCCCCTCAAGCATCTCGAACATCGCAACATCGGCCGGGGCACCGACGCGCAAAGCGCCGATGTGATTTGCCATCCCCATGACTTGCGCCGGCCGCACGGTGGCAGCGCGAATCACGTCCACAAGGCTTACTCCTAGCGCCAAAAATTTACTCATACAAGTCGGCAGCTCAAATAAAGGACCATGAATGCTTAGTTGATGAATGTCAGAAGAAATTACGTCGGGCAAATAGCCTGCGCCAATCATCGATTGTGCAGTCTCGAACGAGAAAGAGCCAGCGCCATGCCCGATATCCATAACGATGCCGGCGCCCCAAGCCTGCTTGACCGCATCACTTATCCGTCCAGCATCATCCACAATGCGCATATTATGGCCTGTAAAGCAGTGCGTCAGGATATCGCCGGGGCGCATGTGCACCAGAACCTCATCCAAACTGGGTGGGCCGCCCCCAATATGAACCATCATTGGCCGCTGCACCCGGTCGGCCACCTCCCGCGCGCGGCGGAGCGGCTCGATACCGCTTCCACCCGTTGTAAGTCTGTCAATCCGAACCTTTACTCCCAAGATCAAGTCAGCATTTGCTTCTATCATTTTGGTGCACAAATCCACATCGCAATAATTGAGATTAGCAAGTTCCCAAGTCCTGGCAGTCAAACCAATCGATGAAATATTTAACAAGGCGTAGAGCCGAGCCATCGAGGGCTTGGCAATCCACTCCCTAAAACCCTGAAAATTGTAGGAACCTGCCGAGCCAACATCCAGCCAGGTCGTTACCCCAGTTCGCGCCGCCACCGGGTCCGCGTGAATGCCCCAAAAAGTTGCATTTCTATAAACATGGGTGTGCATATCCACCAGACCGGGTGTAACAATCATCCCGGTCGCATTGATTGTGCGTAGTGCTGCTGCGGCTGGAATACTCCGGTCAACCGATGCTATCAGTCCGCGGAAGATCCCAATGTCGAAGAAACCATGGCGCCCGGTTCCCGGATCAACCAGTTCACCCCCCTTGATCAAAAGATCAAAATGCATCACGAAACATACGATTAAACGCGCGTGTGCGACGAGAAATTAAAGTTTCAACGCGCCTTCAGTCAAACCTTTGAAATAGAGTCTCTGCAGCAGGGCAAAAAAAGTAATACCCGGCAGGACCAAGAGAATATACACGGCTGCAACGCGCGGCCATGCCCATTGCCCCATTCCTCCAAAAACGGACGCAAGAATTACAGGCATTGTGCGAACAGCCTGATCATTCGTTAGTGTGGCCGCAAGCAAAAACTCACCCCACGCGGTAACGAAGTTCACAATCGCAACAACAACTATGCCATTTACGGTCAACGGAAGTAGAACCCGAATCAGCGTACCCCACGGACCACAGCCATCGAGCCGGCTGGCTTCAATCAGCTCAACCGGAATCTGCTCAAAAATTGCCCGCATTATCAAAACACTGATTGCCAAATTCAAAGTCACATAAGGGGGAATTAAACCAAGAGTCGAATTTATCAATCCAAGCCAGCGCTGAATTTCATAAATAGCTATTAAAGATATCAACTTGGTTGGAAAAAATAGCGACGCAGTAAGCACAGAGATCACAGCAATCCGGCCAGGCATTCGCGCGTAAACTAACGCATAGCCAGCTAAAATTGCACATACTGTGGTGATGACAACCGTAGAAAGTGTAACGACTATGCTATTGAGCATGTTGCGCGGGAGCGTTTCAATTTTCGTCACCACATACCAATAATGACTAAAGTCAAATTTATCGGGCCAAAGCGTGCCGCTGTAGGCATCAGGCATGGACTTAATTGATAGCAGTAATACCCAAAGCAATGGAAGCACGATAATAGCTAGGAAAAAATTTATCGTTAGATGGCGCAAAAAGATGCCGGTTTTCATGCATACCACCGCGCAATTTGTGTAACTTTCATATTATCCCTGGGCAGTATTACTGTGATTATCACAAAACTCTTGGAGGCCCACACCATAATAAGCAAAAAACTCCTTCGAGAAGAATCGTGCTTAGTGTCATCGAACTGCGAGTACGCTAGTCTCGCGAGCGAAACAGGTAAAGCATTCCACCCACTACACACATCATTGCAGATGCACCGATCCACCCGATTGCAGCCGCGTAGCCCTGAAGCCAGTCACCAATTTTAAAAGCCAAATCGTACATATACACCGTCCATGTATAGGTCGGTGAAGCACGATTGTATCCGCCAAAAATCAGGTACTCTTCGATAACCGACATTGCAGATCCAAATCGCAGCACAACCAAGATCGATAGGACTGGAAGCAAACGTGGCATGGTCACATACCAAAACAGCTTCCACTCGTTTGCACCATCGATCCGCGCAGCGTCGGTTAGGTCTTTCGGGATACTTGCCAGTCCCGCAAGAAAAAACATGGTGTGATACCCCAATCCCCACCAAACCTCAAAAGCTGCCACAGCTGGCAGTGTAAGCGCTGTGCCACCTAGCCATTGCGGAGCAGTGCGCTCGGTAAACCAACCCAATTGAATCAAAATGTAGTTGATCGGGCCAATGTGGAAGTCATACATCCATTTCCACAAAGTAAAAATTAGTGTGCCAGGAATTACCGCCGGTATGAGCAGGATAATTCTGTAGAGAGAGGCGAGCCGCTCATGCTCGACCCGTTCGATAAGAACCGCCAACAACATTGGCAGCAGAATGGTACCTGGTAAAAAAAGTACGGTAAATTCAGCGGCCCGTAACAAACCGGTATACACGATGGGGTCCACCAACGCATTCCGATAATTATCGAAACCAACCCACTCAGCCGGCGTGAGCCTCAAAAACCGATAGTTCGTGAAGCTCATCCACAAAACGCGCAAAATAGGGTAAACCTGATAACCGATGAAAAAAAACATCATCGGAACAAGAAAAATCCAATTCGACAGACCGTTGGCCCGGGATTTTGTCCGTGCTCGGCTGCGGTGCTGGTGGCTATCTGGAGTCAACTTTTTCAAACCACTTCGGGTCTCACGAGAAGCCATAGAAGCACGGCACCCAGGAAAAAGTGATAAAACAGCTGGGGGCAATCTTCACCAAAAATATAGCCCCTTGAACCTTAAATATACGTTTTTCAGAAAATAGGGGTCGACTTCACCACAGAGTCAACCCCTATTCCCAAAGGAAACGAATTTACGCAGCTTTCTTGATTTCAGCCGCAACAGCATCCTTGGCTGCCTGCAAAGCCTTTTTGGGATCCGCCTCTTCACCCTTCAAATACTTTTCCCAATATGGCCTTCCGACTACAAACTGGGTTAGGCTGAACTCGTGGTTGTCGATAGCTTTGGCGCGATCGAGTTGATCTCGAATTAACGCCACGAATGGCTGCATCCAGTCCGGTTTTTCCGATGCCCATTTACTATAAAGTGAGCTGTACGGTGGCAGTTGGCCCGGGTGTGCAGTGGCTGAGCCGGCAATAGAATCTTTCCAAATCTGCTCATTTGACGTGAGCGCCTTGATGTATTCGACAGCTTTTTCCTTATTCTGTCCGTACTTAAACAAGCATGACCCAGTTGTCCAAAATACTGTGGCTCCCTCGCCATTTGCAAACTTAGGAAGACCGCCCATCTGCAGTTTTTTGGGATCCGGCCAATTTGCAGCCATGCGCAGCGGAGCATTAAAGTATTTGGTGTAATAGGCAACCTTTTGCGATGCAAAAGCGACCTCATCAGGAGTTCCATTTACACCACCATCGGTAGCGCCCTCAAGCAGAATATCCGGGTTTGCAAACGCCATGATCTGCTTCATCAGCTTGAGTGATTCGACCGCCGCATCACTCGTGAAGTCAAACAAGCCGTCGGCGGTGTAGGTTTTCGTGCTCATGCTGTGGGCAAAAGGCACAAGCGAGCGCCAGCCGTGCGCATCAAATGTGGC
>QWRD01000026.1 GCA_003670575.1 Chloroflexota bacterium | reverse complement strand
AACAACTGCATCAGCAATCGCATCGGCGCGCTCACCACCGCTGCCAATGAATGGACAGCAGCTGGCTGCTCCGGAAGGGGTGTTTGAGGAAATTCCTGAACTAGAGTTTAACGAGGCGGCAAACCTTGCGGCGGAAGCGGGTCATTATATGTGGACGCGCCGCGCGCGTGCGGCTAAGCGCATGGGTGGGTATGGTTCAGGCGCTGGCGGGGTGCGGTGGAAATTGGGGACTGCAGATACTGTTCGATGGAAATTGTGTAATTTCTGCTTGTTTGGACGGTCAATCCTTTCCCAAATTAAGTAAATGTGGTCTCAAACTCCAAGACAATGGTTGCTTGGTAGCTAGCGCAAGATCGAAAGTAGAAAGCATGGGGTCACAGCGAACTAAGTGGGGGTGCTTGGGCGCTTAAATTTTCTATCTGTAAAAATCAGCGGTAACCTTATTCTTGCGGCTCACGCCGGAAATAACAGCAAAATGTTGGACAGGTAACAAAAAAACAGGGGCTGGGGGAGACCCAGTTTCGGGAGTCACACGGGTAGGAGTTCGGTCAATTTTTCCGGGGCAATTTGAGGGTATTGTTCGTGTAGGTAGCACAAGGCAGCCTGGGTGGGCTGAAGGCGGAAGAGCGGGGGTTGGATCTTGCACTTCTCCATCGCAAACGGGCACCGCGCATAGAAACGACAGCCGGCGCTGTGGTCAGCCAAGTCCATTTCTTTGGCCTTAATTTCGGTCTCACCCCAGCGCCGATTGATGTCGGGCCAGGGGATGGAGTCAATCAGCAGGCGAGTATACGGGTGTTGCGGGCGCTTAATCACGCTGTCCACATCGCCCGCTTCCATCACCGAGCCGCGATAGAGGACAATGATGGACTTGGCCACATGATAGGCGGTGGTCAAGTCGTGCGTGATGTACAGGATGGAGACCCCAAAGTCGCGTTGCATATCGCGGAGCGTTTCCAGGATATTGGCGCGCAGGGAGGCATCCACCATGGAGACGGGTTCATCCGCGACCAGCAATTTGGGTTTGAGTACCAGCGCGCGCGCGACGTTGATGCGTTGGCGTTGCCCGCCGGAGAGCTGGTGCGGGAAACGGCCCAGCACATCTTCGGGGCGCAGGCCCACGGCGTTGAGGGCCTCTTCCATTTTGTTGCGGGCTTGGGCTTTCGTCTTCGCCAGCTTGAAGCGGTCAATGGGCACCGAGAGCAAATGGTCTACCGTGTAGAACGGATTGAACACCGCAAAGGGGTCTTGGAACACCGCCTGCACTTCGCGGCGGAAGGCCATCCGGTCGTCGCCGCGAAGTTGGTGAATGTCCTGACCCTGATACAAAATCCGGCCAGAGGAGGGGGTCAGGAAGCCCAACAGCAACATGGCCAAGGTAGTCTTGCCACTGCCACTCTCACCCGCCACCGTGACGATGGTGGGTTCGTTTTCGTTGAGCGTGAATGAGACATTGTTGAGCGCGGTGGTGGAAGTGCGGGAGAGCAGGCCGCGCGAAAAAACTTTGGTGACGTTCTTAAATTCGAGAAGATGGGGCATGGGTTAGGCCTTTTCCGAGTAGAGGTGGCATTCTACTGTGCGCCCGCCCGCCAGGGTGCTGTCCCGGGGCCGTTGGGTCTTGCAATGGTCCATGACCTGGATACAGCGCGGATGGAACGAGCATCCGCCAGGCAGGCGCAACAATGCAGGCGCGAGGCCCGGAATGCCCTGGAACACGCCTTTGTTCTCCAAGTTGGGCAGGCTCTTGATGAGCGCCTGGGCGTAGGGGTGTTTGGGGTCCGTGAACATCTCCCGCACGGTGCTCAATTCCATGATGCGGCCGGTGTACATCACCGCCACCTTATCCACAAATTGAGCCATCAGGCCCATGTCGTGGCCGATGAGGATGACCGCCGCGCCGATTTGTTTTTGCACGCGGTCAATAGTTTCCATCACCTGGCGTTGCGTCACCACATCGAGCGCGCTGGTGGGTTCGTCGGCAATGATGACTTTGGGCTGGAGCAAGATGCCAATGGCAATGCACACCCGCTGTTTCATGCCGCCGCTCAACTCATGTGCATACATTTTGAAGACATCGCGCTTCAGGTCCACCGATTCGAGCGAAGCCAGGCATCGTTCTTCGACTTGAGCCTTCGAGGCTTTCGGGTCGTGCGCGCGGATGGCATCGGTCATCTGAGCCCCAATCCGCAGGACGGGGTTGAGCGAGTTCATGGCCCCTTGCGGGATGTAGGCGATTTTGCTCAGGCGGGCCTTGAGCATTTGCTCATCGGTGAGTTGGGTGAGGTCAGTGCCATCCACAATAACGCTGCCACCTTCGATGCGGCCCGGCGGTTTAATCATCCGCATCATGGCCAGCGCCATCGTGCTTTTGCCGGAACCCGATTCGCCGACCAGCCCCAGCTTTTCGCCGGGCAGGAGCGACAGGCTGACGCCATCCAGCGCGCGGGCGCGGCCGGCATCCGTATAATACGTCACCTGTAGGTTTTTAATTTCGAGGACGGGAGTCATTTGGCGTTCCTACGGGGTATAGGCATCGGTCACCGGCCAGTGTAACTTGCGGGATAGTGGCCAAGCGAGAACATGAATAACGCGGGTTTTCCAAAACAAATTTTTGGGGCAGCCACGTTTTCAGCAGTTATTCGCGACCACAGCGAGCGTATTAAGTCTTACTCGGTGCGGCGGATACGCGGGTTGGCAATCTCGTCCATGCCCATATTGATGAGGGCTAATGAACCGAGAATCAGCACCAACGCGAACGCCGGGGCCATGGGCCACCACCACCAATTGTTGAAAAAGGCGCTGGCGCCATTCGCGTTCCAAATTGTGTTTCCCAGCAAAGGCTCGCGCAAGGGGCCAAGCCCCAGCACAGCAAGATAGAACGATTGAAACACCGCGAAGAAGACCTGGCCGACAAAAGCGGCGGCGATGAAGGGGAGCAGATTGGGAAAAATCTCGCGAAAGATGATCCCCAGGTCGCCCATGCCGGAGAGTTTGGCCACGGCGACAAATTGGCGCTCTTTCATAGTAAGGACCTGGGAGCGAATCACAAGCGTCGGCCCCATCCAAGCCAATAACACCACCACAAACGCCATCGTGTAAATGGTGACATCGCGTTTGTCGAGCGAGCCCGCGATGATGACTTGGATGAGAAAGGCGGGAATCGGGGTCAGGATTTGGCAGATGCCTTTGATAACGGCATCCAACCAACCCCCAAAGTAGGCCGAGATAAAACCCAAGACGACGCCAACCAAGGTCCCCAATGCGCCGGCGAGCACACCGATGAGAGCGGTCTGCCACAAGCCCACCACCATGGCCACATACAAGTCGCGCCCATAATAATCGGTGCCCAATGGAAATTCCACGCTGGGGACCTGTTTGGTTTTGACTGATAACGGGTAGGCGTTCTCGGCGTCAACCGTGGCCAAGCCGTTGGCTGTAAAGAGGACCAGCAACAGCAAAATGAGCAAGCCCACAGCCAGGCTTTTGTTGCGCCGCAAGTAGCGCCCCATGAGGGTCATCGGGCTGGGTTGGAGAAATGCCGTGCGATCCAGAGTCGTGGTGGTCATACAAGCTCCTTCAACAATAACAATAACAAATCCGAAGGGTTTATTGTTATTCGTTTCGGACGCGTGGGTCCAACAACGGATAGAGAAATTCGACAAACACCATCAGGGTAGCGACGGCGATGGTGATAAACAGCACCACCCCGTAGATGACCAAAAAGTCATTGGAGCCAATGGCAGCTCCTAATACCCGCCCCAGACCCGGCAAACCAAATATATTTTCAATAATGACGCCGTTCGTCACTACAGTGCCGAGGGCGAGGGCCAACCCGGTCACTTGCGGCAAGAGGGCATTGCGTAGGTAATAGTCTTTGAAAATGACCGGCCCACTCAAGCCTTTGTGTTCAGCAAAGTTGACATAGTCTTCGCCCTGAATGGTGATCCCCATGCCGCGCATGGACAAGACCCAACCCCCAATCGAGCCTAACAAGAGTGCCAAAGCCGGTAGCAATTGATGATGCACCACGTCCCAGATGAAGGCGGGCGACGACCAATCGGGAATGACCCCCGTAGAGTAAGCACTACCGAGCGGGGCCAATTTGAGCCTAAACGCAATGAAAAATAAGAGCAGAATCGCCATAATCGCAGGCGGCACCCCTTGCAAGAGAATAAAGGGGGTGGCGATTGCCCGGAGCCATTGGGGCGCGCGTGGCCAAGCGGCGACCGCCCCCAGCAGGTTTCCGAGGATAAAGGACAAGATCGTCGTCACCAATAAAAGCGTAAAGGTCCACGGCAGTGACTCCGTGATAAGTTCGATCACGGTTTTGGGATAGAGATTAAACGACACGCCTAAATCAAAGCGCGCAATGCTGGCGATGTAATCCACATATTGTTCCAACACCGGTTTGTCGAGGCCAAATTTGGTGTTATATGCCGCAATGATTTTCTCCATGTCCGCAGGCGCAAAGCCGCCTGAGCGCGACAACGCCGCGAAGCGTTCGCGCACGGGATTTTTTGCAGAAATACGGGGAATAAAAAAGGTGATGGTGGAGGCTGACCAAACCACTGTGATGAGGAATAGCAAACGGCGAACAATTACTTGAATGGTCATAGTATTTAGGCTCCAACCAAGCCCTAAGGGTATGTGCAAACAGAGTTTGCAGAAACCCTCAGGGCCAAGAGCTGAAACGTTGCATGGCACGTTTGTGGCGTGCCATGCAATTCAAAACACAAACTATTGAGCGGGTTGCAGGCTGGTAATGACCAGCAAACCGGTATGCGCCCAGAAGGCGCCATTTGTGCCCATGGCCGGATTGGCGACGGTCGGCCAATTCTTCCAATAGGTCTGGTTGTAGGGAATCCGGTGGAGCCATTGGATGACCGGGATATCAATCTGGTCGGCCCAGTAGATTTCCATCGCTTGCGCGGCCAATTCCGAGAACTCGGGTTCATCGGAACCTAGCGGCGCCATCTTATCAAGGATGGCGTCGTATTTGGGGTTGTCATAGCGCGAGAACCGGTTGCCACCGGCCGTGGTGCCGATGGGTTCGCTAAAGCGACCATGGAACAGTTCCAGGGCGGCGTAGGGGTCTTGCAGGCTGGCGCCATGGCCAAACATATACAGGCCGGGTGTACCATCAGCCATGTGGGTGTAAGCGTCGGTGCTAAAGTCAATGGCAGAGTCAAAGCCGCCTTTAATGAGCATTTCCACCAAGACGGACACGATGTCGGCGTGAATACCTTCAAAGCCATTGATGACGGCGGGCACGGTCGCGCCATTTTTTGCCCACAAACCGTCGCCGTTCTTGGCGAAACCAGCTTCGGTCATCAGGGCGGCGCTGGCCTCAAGGTCAAACTTGCGCGGTTCGTACTTCGCTTCCAGCGCTTTCACGGCGGCGCTGTCGGCAAACTTCTGCAGGCCGGGGTAGAGCGGGAAGGGGTAGATTGTACTGACGCCTGCACCATCATAGAGGACTTCGTCAATCTGGTCACGGTTAATGACTAGGCTGATGGCACGGCGAACGCGAGCATCGCTAAAGGGTTCGATCTGGGTGTTCATCCAGAGCGAGTTAGGCCACCAGTCAAGATACCCATACGGCGAATCACTGCCGGTGTGGGTGGTAACTTTGGCGTTGGAATCTAGGACTTGTTTGGCCACCGAGCTCCGCACATCGAGGATGGCATCGAACTCGTTATTGACCAAACGCTGAATCACGATATCCATGTTGCCGCCAACTTGGGCGCCGCCAATGTTGGTCATGACGATGCGTTTGACGGCGGGCTTGGCGATACGGCCAGCCTTTACCGCCCACCAATCTTCACGCAGATCGTAGATCTTCTGGTTGGCATCCCACTGCACTAGGTTGTAGGGGCCAGAGTGAACCATGTCTAATCCGCCCTCATAAGCGTTGACATCGGCTTCTTTGCCCAGGATGTGCTCGGGCACAATTGGAATGCCGGTGTCGAACTTGAGCATCAGCACTTCAAAAGCAAAGCGAGGGGCCGGAATCTTGAAGGTCACAACTACGGTCTTGTCGTTGGGGGTCGCCATGCTAGCCACAAATTGGTCGAACGCGGCATGGTAGGGCAGTTTCTCATTCTTCAACTGGCCGTTAAAGGTGAATGCCACGTCCTTGGCGCTCACCGGGGTGCCATCGCTCCACTCGGCGTCCGCATTGAGTTTGATGGTCAGTTCGGTGAAATCGGCTTTGGTGTACTCCATGCTGTCGGCCAACCAGGGAACTTCCTTGTCGGCGAAGATGGCGAAGTACATTAGGGGCTCCCACATGAAGACATTGCCTTCTTGGTGGGTATAGCCGGGGTTGGCCCAGGGATTAGTTACGCCAATAGGTGAACTAATCGTCCAGCCCAGGTTAACTGTTTGATTCCGCGGCACATCGAGCAGGCCGCCTTCGGGAGCGGTGGTGGCTTCGGCGGCCGCGGTGGCTTTAGGGGCACTCGTGGCTGCTGGGGCGCTCGTGGCTGCTGGGGCACTCGTGGCTGCTGGCGCTTCGGTAGTGGCGGCACCGCCACAAGCGACCAACACGATCGCGGCGAGCGCGATTATGTTCAACAACTTAAATTTATTCACTATGTTAATCTCCTCAGAAAGTATAGGTCGGCTTCGTCAAGACGTAAGGAAAACAAATAGGATGAGTCGGATTCGACAACCACCTCCTTCGCATCTACAGCGTTGCATTTTTTTACATAACCGGCTAGACTTTTATCTGATCAATCGCTCTTATCGAAGTGTACGAGCCATCTCACACTCAAAGTCGCCATATGTGTTACCGTGCCGAAGGTTAACCACGCACGCACGCTTCCAACGAGTTTATGCGAAATTGTCTCCTAAAGTCAAGTCGCCTTATACACAATAAGAGATAAACCGAATGCCCACAAAGCTGGGATTAATAAGCATTAGACGTTGGCCTGCTCTCGGCAGAGTGGTCTTGGCCCTGATATGGCTCGTCGGTTGCGAGGGTCCGGCGCCCATACCCCTTGGGCCCACCGACCCGACTTTCCCCACCGCCCGCCCCGAAGTGCGGCCCATTGCGGCTGGACCGGTGTTGCTTCGCAACGACATCGTGCTCCGCAAAGTCTTGGAACTGGGCGTGGGCCATATTCGCCTGGCCCTCAATCCAGCTGATGGGCAGATGTATGTGCTCAACCCGGCCACTGGCATCAGCCGCGTGACCATGGGCGGTTCGGCTTCAGTCGAACCGGTTATCCCGCTGACCGACATCGTCACCGATGGGGTGCCCTCGGGCCTGGCCTTTGGGCCAGATGGGGCGATGTATGTCGTCGCCAATCGGGTGGTTAAGCGCCTCAAAACCCAAGCCCTGATTCGGCGTGGAACCCTCACGGCCGGGCAGTGGACGTGGGAAACGTTTGCGGCTACCGAACCCTACCCCCTCAGCGCCACGCCCTTCGATCATCTCTTCAATGGCATCGTGGTCAGTGCCGATGGGCGATGGGTCTACGTCAACAGCGGTTCACGCACCGACCACGGCGAGGTGGAGAATAATAGCTACAATTT
>QWRD01000025.1 GCA_003670575.1 Chloroflexota bacterium | reverse complement strand
GTCCAGCTAACCCACAAGCTCGGCATTGTTGGCGCTGGGCGTGATATGGAAGAAAGCTGTCCAATCCTCCGTAGCCGGCCGCACGCCGCGCCACCACAAGGTTAGCTGCAGCGCCTAGCTGCCCGTTCGCAATGCGTCGATGCGATAGCCAATCAGCTCAAGCTCATCACCTAGCACAATTTCCAACCGCACAGAAGCAGCCGGCTCTTTACAGCGGGGCGCGGCCGCTTTACCGGCCCAAACAGAATGCAATCAGCGCGCGGCCAATTGAGTTTTGTCCAGCCACAAAGTCGCCATCACCTGTTCGACTGGCAACTGACGTTGCCGCGCCATCAGATGTCGCGGATCTTCACAGGGTATATCTTGATGGTGATGATGCGCGGTGCGTAGGCGCTCATCTCGGTCCGCGCGCTGGGCATCACGGTGGTCATCCTAACATCCAGTGCACCTTTCATGAAGTTGCCGGGAGAATGAATATGGCCGTTTACCAAGCCTGGCATGGCTAACTTTCCTGATGCATCTATTACCTGAAGGCTAGCACTACTTTCAGGAACAGTTAAATCCTCACCAATCGCAGTTATCTTACTGCCTTCGACCAAAATATCTGCCGATTGATATTCAGTGAAGTTGTTATCCATTGTCAGGATACGAGCATTCCTAATTAATGTGGCCATCGCGTATCTCCTGTGCTAAAGTAATAAATAATATTTCGAACTCTTTCTTTATGACATCAATAACGCCATCACTAACTGCTTTTATGATACGTTCACCCTTTTCGCGACTGGCTTGAGTTGCTTTCCAGAAAACACCGCTAAAAGGAGCACCGTGAATCGGTGCAGGCAATATTCATAGTCCATTGGTTCAGGGAGACGTCCATCTACAATTTTCTCGGTTTGCACCTTAATCGGAAAAGCACCCAGCATGGCAGAAGTTTCCCAAATTGCAGCATGCTCAACAAACCAGCCATGAAAATCAAGACCAAACAAAAGATGTAGTAACCCAGGTTGTACTGCCACACCCAAACCGTTTGGATTATCAATTTTTACAATATTTAGGCCGGGAATATCACCAGTGGCACGTAGAGCTTCATCAACCCCTTCAAAAACAAAGGGGACATTATCCAAATGCCAATCTAGCACCACAATCCGCCGCCACCCCTGTTGGATCGACTGTGTCATAGTACCAGTGACCATTGAAATAACCACCGTACCCCGCAATCCAAGGCTACCCGGAAAAAACGAACCGCCGCCAGCTCTTAAAAGTGATTGGTAACCATAATTTGCGCATGGTGAAACGACGCCGTCTATTTGCTTCGCTACTCTTTCTGCAATTGCCATCGGCAGCAGTACATCAACACTTGTAGGCAAAGCCGGGCCGTGTTGTTCAACAGCACCGACTACAAAGATCAGAACTTTATTTTGTTTCGCAGCGTGTTATATCTAAGGCTAGGCCATGTCCATCCATAAATTATTTTGACTCATTGAGTCTCCGTAAATCATCATCACAAGTATTGCACATAGTTTTCGATCATAGTCTCTTTTTCAAACAACCTAAACCAAAATATTAATATTCTTGTTTTCAATTTTAGTAGAGGTGTAATTATGCTAAATAATAAGCGCCTTTACAAACCCCCACATTACAATACTCCAGAAGAAATTCCATTAAAATATATACTTAAACGCATATACCAAATTGAAAAATATATATATTATTGCAGAAGCTGAATATCATATTTTCATTCAATAAAAGAAAATATTGCAAATTTGGACAGCGGTATAAAGATTAAGCTTGGGTTGGATCATATGGTTTTGCATATTCTTTGGGAGCTTGAGTTCTTCCCACCAACCCTGCCAAAGCAGCAATTGTTAGCAAATACGGGAGCATTAAATAAACTTGATAAGGTAATACTGATCCGAAAGCTTGCGCCCTAAGCTGCAATGCATCTGCCGCTCCGAATAATATACAGGCTATGCCAAAATAAAGTGGGTTCCATTTGCCAACAACCAGCGCAGCCAGAACAATAAATCCACGGCTTTGTGTCATGTTTGCAACAAAAAAACCAATATTATTTAAAGCCAAAAAGGCTCCTCCCAGACCGGCAAATAGTCCACCCAGCAAAACACCAATATATCGAAGTTTAATGACAGAGAGTCCGGCTGTAGCAACTGCCTTTGAGTTTTCCCCCACCGCCCTCAAACTTAACCCCCAGGTAGTTTTATATAAAACCCACATAGACATTGGAGTCAAAATTAATGCCATCCAGACACCAATCGATTGATCAAATATCATAGGACCCAGTAATGGAATATCCTTAAGAAACCCGGCATCGATAACAGGAAACAAAACCGTCCTGGTTCGAATAGCATTTAGGTAAGGCAACAAAACTAATGTCAAACCAGTAGCCAAAAGGTTTACCCCAAATCCAGTTACCATTTGATCACCACGCCTGCTGACTGCCAGATATGCAAAAATCAAAGAAAGAAGTCCACCGGCGACTATTGCACCAATCACAGCCAAAGCGAAATTCTTGGTTATCAGCGCAATTGCAACACCCGTAAAAGCTCCCACTAACATGCTGCCCTCAACACCAATATTGATTATCCCGACCCTTTCGGTATAAAGGGTGCCAATTCCGGTTAAGATAAGTGGTATTGCCATTCGAATTGTGGCCTGCAAAAATGGGGTGATCTGTGAATAAAAGAATTCCATAATTAGCCTTCCAAATTGTTTGTTTCAATTGGCTGTAAAGTCGTCGATTTTTGTTTTCTAATTCTTGGTTTCATAAAACCTATTCCAACAATAAACAACACAACCAGAGCCTGGATCACCTGAACCATATAAGTAGAAACACCAACCGTCTGTTGCATCAGGTTTCCGCCCGCCCGTAAACTTCCAAAGAAAAATGCTGAAACAATAACCCCAAGCGGATTTACTCCACCTAACAAGGATACCGCAACAGTATCATAACCCAGGCCGCCTGAAAAATAATCGAAAATACTGTGCTTAAATCCCAAAATTTCCACCGCGCCCATTAATCCTGAAAAGCCGCCTACCATTAAGAATGTTGTGAAAATGGATCTTTTTACATTTACACCAACATAATGTGCTGCTTCCGGGTTAGCCCCCACCATGCGAGTTCGATAACCAAATCTTGAATACTTTAAGACAGAAAACAAAATTAGTGCCAGAACCACCGCAATGATTATTCCAAAATGTAAACTTGTTCCTTTAATCAAGACTGGCAAGGCAGCGGATGGCAGAATATCACGTGATTGGGCATAACTGGCATCTGCTTTGCCGATTAAATTAGGTTCATGAATTAAATAACTTACAAAATAGATCCCAACAAAATTAAGCATGATTGTTACAACAATTTCACTGATCCCGCGATATGCCTTTAGGAAAGCTGGCAAAACTGCAAATAGTGAGCCGCCTAGTATACCGGCGATCAATGAAAGTGTGATGTGCAGCCAGCTCGGGACAGGTAAAGGGAGCAATCCAACCGTAGTTGCTGCGGCTGCCCCAATGTAAAGCTGACCTTCTGCACCAACATTAAAAATACCACCTCTAATGCCGAGAGTCATTCCTAATGCTCCAATTAGTAATGGAGTTGCCCTCACACAAGTATTGGCAATCGAACCAATGTTGCCAAATGCACCTCTAATAATGGCCGAGAAAGCATCAATAGGATTTATCCCCTGAATTAATATAATTACACCTGAAACAAGAAAAGCCATAATCACTGAGAAAATTGGACGTGAACTAGCCAACAAAAAGTCGATTATTCCCAGACTATTTATTTGTAATTGATTAATTTGATACTCTTTTTTCACTATATCCTCTTTTGTATTTCTATTAGTTTTCAATTCGATGACCCATCATCATCTCCCCAACATGAAGAACATTTGCATTCTCACCATCCATTTCCCCCATGATCTCACCATTAAACATAACAATAATCCGATCACTCAATGCCATTACTTCTGATAATTCTGTTGAAATGAACATCACAGCAGCACCACGATTTCGTTCTTTTATTAGTAACTCATGTAAGGTTTCAATTGCACCCAAATCCAATCCGCGCGTAGGTTGAGAAGCAATAACTACGGATGGTTGACCATTCGTTTCTCGTGCAACCACAAC
The DNA here is from genome assembly GCA_003670575.1 of Chloroflexota bacterium. Lineage (GTDB taxonomy): Bacteria > Chloroflexota > Dehalococcoidia > UBA2979 > UBA2979 > RH-chloro-G1. Next base: position 3,431 of record QWRD01000025.1, on the reverse strand, counting down.
TTTTTGCTGATTACCTCCAGAAAGTGTATTGACTAAAACTATCTCGGTTGGGGTCCGAATATCATATCTTTTTATCAGCTCTTTAGCAAAGGTCTTAACTTTGCCCCAATTTGTCTTACCATGCCAATCAAACGGAGGATCCTTATATGTCCTCATAACCAAATTTTCATAAACGGTAAAATCAAGAATTAAACCAGTACGGTGGCGGTCTTCTGGAATAAATCCTAACAAAGAGGAATCGTCTACGACTTTCGATACTAATTTACCCAATATGTTTATTTTTCCATGTGTCGGAAGGTGTAAACCAGTAATACATTCGGCTAATTCACGTTGACCATTTCCATCAACGCCTGCGACACCTAGAATTTCACCAGAATACATGGTGAGATTTATTGATTTCAGCGCCGTAAGACCACGCTCATTTTTGCATTGCAAATCTTCAATAACCACTACAGGTGATTTTTCTGTAATAATTGGGCGAGGTCTTCTTTCCAATGTAACCGACCGTCCCACCATCATTGTAGAAAGTTGGAATGAAGAGGCTTCTTCTTTATTTAAAGTCCCAACTAGTTTTCCATCACGTAAAACGGTAATACGGTCTGCAATTTCTTGAACCTCGTCCAATTTATGAGTAATAAAAACAATTGACCGTCCTTCACTTATCAGAAACCTTAATGTTGTAAATAACTGATGAGCCTCAGCTGGCGTTAATACAGCTGTAGGTTCATCCAGAATTAGCAATTTCACGTCACGAAATAATAATTTAATTATTTCAAGCCATTGTTGCTCGCCTACCGAAAGTTGCCAAACAGGTAAATCTGGATCTACCACAAGACCATATTTTTCAACGATACTATTAAATTTTTCGCGTGTCCCTTTAATATCGAGAAGTGGGGGCTTCGCCTGGTGAAGTCCTAACATAACATTCTCGAGAGCAGTCATGTTTTCGACAAGCATGAAATGCTGATGCACCATACCAATTCCCGCATCCGCAGCTACTTTTGGTGAAGAAATATGAATTTGTTGTCCATTGATGAAAATTTCCCCATTGTCCAGATTTTGTAATCCATATAGAACATTCATTAATGTTGATTTACCGGCGCCATTTTCACCAAGTAAAGCATGAATCTCCCCAATTTTTACATCAAATGATATTTTATCATTGGCAATGACACTAGGATAATTTTTAGTGATTCCCTTCATCTGTAACATGAGGGCTTGTTCTTTCCTTCGTTTTCTCTTCAAAAATTGACAACGCTATCCATTTATTTCTGGATAGCGTTGTCTTCAATCACCAAAAACTTACTTCTTTATCTTCCCGCTTTTCAGATCTTCTATTGTTTGTTTAACCGCTTTTTGTGCATCAGCAGACATCAAATCGGTCATAACGATTTGCATACCATTATTGAGATCAATCATACCGGCAACGCCTGGTTTGACCCTACCACATGCAGCTTCATAGGTTTGGGTAGTGGGTGATACAAAGACACTTGCAATAACTGTCTTGGGTGATTTCGAGCTTTGATCACCATACAAACCTATAGCGAAGATGCCCCTATCCTCTGCTGCCGAAAAAACTCCCTGGTCAGCAGAATCGAGTTGATGCCAGACAACATCCACACCTTTTGCGGCCAAGGCTGTTGTGGCTTCATAAGCTTTGTTCACATCTTCAAAGCTACCAGTGAGCACAGTTTCGCTTGTTACATCTTTACCACAAGACTTCGCTCCTAATGGGAACGATCCGAATGATGGTTCGACCATTGGGAATTTCTCTGCAGTTACAATGGCGACCTTGTTCGTTTTAGTCATCTGGCATGCAGCTGCGCCAGCCAGGTAACCCATTTGCCAATAGTCAGAAGCGATACCGCTCTGGTTTTTACCGTTTCCTGTAATTGCATTAATTACAATAAAATTAACATCAGGAAATTCAGGTGCAATCTTTTTTGCCGCATCTGTGAAAGTACCACTATGCCCAATGATTGTTTTAAAGCCTTGTTGAGCATAATTACGGTAAGTTTCCTCAAACTCGGTTTGTTTTACACTTTCGGTAAAAGCATAATCAACACCACAATCTGTTTTAGCCTTTTTTATACCTTCAAATCCCATTTGATTCCAGGATTGATCCGTTGTTGGTCCCATAAAAAGAGCTGCAATTTTTTCTGGTGCTTTCGCTGGAGCCATTGCACCTGGTTTTGCGCCCACTAATGGGCCAGTCCGCTTATCCCAGGCTGGAACAGGCCAGACTGCTTCAGCAGCTTTGAGATCATCAGGCCAGATTGCAACCTGCTCGCCGTTTTGCCACTGCGCAATAACGGAATTGGCTTCCTTCAATCGACCATTTTCGTCAAATGACGCAGTTTTCCACTGGAAGGCGAAATGAGGATTTGTGAATGTTTCTTTGTGTAACACTTCTGCCAATTTCTTCGCGTCAGTTGAGCAGGATTTCTCCAATGCAGCTGCTAATAGCCACGTCGAAGCATACGTCGTGTTATAGGTTCCGCCCAATTCCTGTCCAGTGTAATCTTTGAATTTCTTCATGAAGGCTGGGTCTACATTCAGGGCACTCTTTGGAGCAAAATCCTGTGTAACAATGATGCCATCTGCTAATGCTGGGGTGGCTTCATTCAGGAATATCGTCGTAGCAAAACCGGATCCAAGTGTGACTATGCCCATCTTGGGATAGTAACCTTGTTCTTTGGTTTGCTTTACTAGCTGAGGTGTCTCAGAATTACCCAAAAGGAACCAGACATCCGGATCCAACTGCTTTACACGCAAGATCGTATCTGTGAATTCATTGGTATTCGCTTCATAGGTGAAGTTATCCAATAGGGTTAGACCTTCGGCTTTGATCCCCGCTACCCAGGTGTCTGCAGATTCTTTTCCAAAACTGTGATTGGGTACGGTGATTACCGCTGTCTTTGCACCATTCTTACTAACCCAGGCAACATCCGCAGCTCCCCACTTTTGCAGGGTCGACACGGTTTGGAATATATATTTCAAACCACGATCACTGATTGTCCCATCAAGAGCATTCGGAACAATATATGAGGTTGTGTATTTTTCGGCAACTTCTGAAGCAGGAAGCGTTGTTCCACTCAATGCGGAACCAAATACAGCTATTACACCTTCCTTGGTGATCAATCGTTCCATTTCGGCGTTGCCGGCTTCAGCTGCGCCTTTGGTATCACCTTTGACCATTTCAAGTTTGGCGCCGCCCATACAGGCTATGCCGCCTTCTTCATTGATCTCATCAATCGCCAATTGATGCGATTTGATGTAGGGATCACCCGCCCAGCCAGCATCCCCACCGGTCAGCGGATAGAGTGCACCGACCTTAATGACCTTGGCCATCTCGGCCGCAGGCGCAGCAGGAGCCGCCGGTGCAGCAGGTTCTGGCGCGGGACTGGCACAGCTAGCAAGCACCAGCGCAG
>QWRD01000024.1 GCA_003670575.1 Chloroflexota bacterium | reverse complement strand
GTGCTGCACAGTCAGGTGCTAACCCCGCTGGACTTGGAGCGCAATTACGGACTGCCGGAAGGCAGCTTGACGCACGGAGAGATGACGCTGGATCAGGCGCTGCACATGCGCCCGGTGCCCGATTGCGCGCAATATCGCACGCCCATCCAGCAGTTGTATTTGTGCGGTGCCGGCACGCACCCCGGCGGTGGGTGCACCGGCCTCAACGGCCACAACGCAGCGCGCCAAGTGCTGCGCGACTGGGGCTAAAGAAAAGTCCCTGCGCGGGCGGCGGCGCGCAGCGCCGCGGTGCACCAACGCCGGCGGCCAGAGCGGACCTTGGGGTTATAAATCTGCGGCTCGTAAATGGCACATGCGGCGGAGCGTGAGTGGGTGTGGTGCAGGCGCTGGCAGGGTGCAGTGAGAGTTATGGACTGCCAATGCCGGCGTATAGAAGTTGGCCAATTTCTGCTTGTTAGGTTGGTCAATTCATTCTAAATTGAATAAATGTAGTCTCTGACTCCTAGCCAATGGTTGCGTGGGGGTTAGCGCAGGGTGCTACTTGGCAATTGCGGGGCAGGGGTGTATTATGTGGCGGTGCATGGGCGCTTGAACTTCATATGCGTGACATAGAGCTCACGATAGACTAGCGCGGTCTAATGCAGCTCGCCAACCTGCGCGTCCTCGTCTCGGGCGCCGACGGCTTCATCGGATCCCAACTAGTGGAGCATCTCGCGGTCGCCGGCGCCCGCGTGCGCGCCCTCGCATACTACAACTCGTTCAACTCCTGGGGCTGGCTCGATGAATCCCCGATCCGAAACGAGGTCGAGGTCGTATCAGGCGACATCCGAGACGCCCACTTCTGCCACGGCCTGCTGCGTGACATCGAAGTCGTCTTTCATCTGGCGGCGCTCATCCCGATTCCGTACTCGTACGCCGCGCCAGACAGCTTCGTGGATACCAACATCCGCGGCACGCTCCATCTCTGCCAGGCGGCGCGGTCGGCCGGGGTCAGACTGTTCGTGCACACGTCTACCAGCGAGGTCTACGGATCCGCTCGGTACGTGCCGATCGACGAGGCGCATCCGCTGACACCGCAGTCGCCCTACAGCGCGACGAAGATTGGCGCTGATGCGGTCGCGCAGAGCTTTTTTTATGCGTTCGGCCTGCCGGTGGTGGTCGCGAGGCCGTTCAATACGTACGGTCCGCGGCAGTCCGCGCGGGCGGTCATTCCAACCATAATCACACAGCTCGCCTCGGGACGCCGGGACGTGGAGCTGGGCGACGTGAGAACCACGCGCGATTTCACCTTCGTCGAAGACACCTGCCGCGGGCTGGTTGCCGTCGCGTCCGTCGAGCAGGGCGCCGGAGAGGTCTACAACATCGGATCCAACTCGGAGATCTCCATCGGCGATGTGCTGAAGATGATCGCGGCGGAATTCGGCGTCGAGGCGCGCAGCGTGGAGTCGGCTGAGCGGCTGCGTCCGGCCGCGAGCGAAGTGCATCGGCTTCGATGCGATGGCAGCAAACTCGAAAAAGCGTCCGGCTTTCGACCGCAGGTCTCGTTCAAAGACGGTCTCGCGCGGACGGTGGCCTGGTTCCGCGAGCCCGGTCGGCTCGAGCGCTACAAGAGCTATCTCTACAATGTGTGAACGTGCCGTCATTCTTGCCGGCGGACAAGGCACGCGCCTCCGGCCCTACACTTACGTCCTGCCCAAGCCGCTCGTGCCGGTGGGCAAGTATCCGATTTCCGAAATCCTCGTACGCCAGCTGGCGGCGTGTGGGGTGCGTCGCGTCACGGTCGCGGTGGGCTATCACGCGAATCTGATCCAGGCGTATTTCGGCGACGGCCGGCAATGGGGCATCCAATTGGATTACTCGCTGGAATCCCAGCCGCTCGGGACGATCGGACCGCTGCGGCTGATTCCGGATCTGCCGGACACGTTTCTGCTGATGAACGGCGACATTCTCACGGACCTGGACTTCACCGACCTCTGGCGGCGCCATCGCGAGTCGGGCTGCCGGTTTACGGTGGCGGCGGCGACGCGGCGGCACCGCATCGACTACGGCGTCCTGAAGGTGGACGCGCATCGCCTGGTGGGGTTCGAGGAGAAACCGTCGGTCGAGTACATCGTGAGCATGGGGGTGTATGTCGTCAACCGCGATGTGCTGTCGCTCGTGCCGGCCGACACCGCCTACAGCTTCGATGCGCTGATGCTCGATCTGCTGCGCCGCAACGACCCGGTCAACATCTACTCACACCACGGCTACTGGCTCGACATCGGCCGGCCAGACGACCACGCGCAGGCCGTCGAGGAGTTCACCGACATGGAAGCGCGCCTGTTGCCCCATGGCTGACCTAGTGATTGTGACGGGCGCCCGCGGATTCGTCGGCCCGCACGTTGTGCGCGCGCTACGCGACGCCGGCTGCGTAGTCCTGGAGCGAGTGCGAAGCGACGGGGATCTTGCCGAGGCACGGCCGACATGGCCGCGCGCCCGTCACGTGGTGCACCTGGCCGGTCGCACGTTCGTGCCCGACGCCTGGAGCAACCCGGCCCCGTTCCATCGCGACAACGTGCTGGCGACGTCGCACGTGCTCGAGTACTGCCGCGAGACGGGCGCGACGCTCGTCCACGTGAGCTCGTACGTATACGGTGTGCCGCAACGGCTGCCGATCGATGAGAGCCATCCGCTCCAACCCTTCAATCCGTACGCGGAGAGCAAGATTGCAGCTGAGCGGGCCGTCGAGGACTATCAGACGCGCTTCGGCGTCGGCGCCACCGTCGTGCGCCCGTTCAATCTCTACGGTCCAGGTCAGGACACGCGGTTTCTCATTCCGACGATCATCCGCCAGGCGCTCGACCCGTCGCTCGACGCCATCACGGTCGCCGATGATCGGCCCCGTCGGGATTACTTACATGTGGACGATCTGGCCGCACTCATCGTAGCCGCTCTCCGGGCTCCCAGCGGCGGCCCCTACAATGCGGGCAGCGGCGAATCGCACAGCGTGCGGGACATTGCGGAGCGCGTCGGCGAGATGACCGGGCGCCGGAAGCTGCTTCACGTATCCGGGCCGGTCCGCCCGAACGAGATCCTCGATGTCATCGCCGACGTGTCGCGCGCTCGGTCCGCGCTCGGGTGGCGGCCTCGCATCGGTTTCACCGAAGGGCTGCAAGAGACGATTGAGATGGTCCGCGCATGAAGACAATTGATATCGCCGTGCCGGTGTTCAATGAAGCGGACGGCATCGAGCAGTTCCATCGCGCGCTCTTGGCGGAGCTGGACCGCCTCGTGGATCGGTACCAGTTTCGTATCATTTATGTGCTGGATCGCTCCACAGACGGCACGCTCGACATACTGCGGCGTCTCGCCGATGGATGCGCCGGGATGCGGGTCGTGCACCTGTCGCGCCGGTTCGGACATCAGAGGTCGCTTGTCGCGGCGATCGATCAGTCGTCGGGCAACGCGTTGATCATGATGGACTCGGACCTGCAGCATCCGCCCGCCGTGATTCCGGAGTTGCTCGCGCGCTTCGAACAGGGGTTCGACGTCGTGCAGACGGTCCGGCGTTACAGCGGCAACACGAGCTGGTTCAAGCGGCAGACGTCACGGCTGTTCTATGCGCTGCAGAACGCGCTCTCGCCGCTGGAGATCAAAGACGGCATGGCCGATTTCCGGCTGATTTCGCAGCGCGTCGTGCACGTGTTCCAGACGAACGTCCGGGAACAGCACCCGTTCCTGCGCGGCCTGTTTCAATGGGTGGGCTTCAACCGGTGCGAGGTGCCGTTCGTCAGCGCGGAACGGGCGGCCGGGAAGACCAAGTACCGCCTGCGCCGGCTGATTGCCTTCTCAGTCGCCGGCATCATCTCGTTTTCGAAGGTGCCGTTGCGGTTTGCGACGATCACGGGGTTTTCGATTTCAGTGCTCGGCGCCCTGTACGCCGCGTGGCTGCTGGTGCAATATGTCCGGGTTGGCGGATTCCCGGCCGGCTACGCGTCGCTCATCATGGTGACGTTGCTGCTCGGCGGTCTGCAGCTCATGTTCCTCGGCGTGCTGGGTGAATACCTCGGAAGCATCTTCGATGAAGTCAAACGACGGCCGCTCTACGTCGTGGATGAGGTCATCGAAGGCCGTCGCCGATGACCCTTGCGGCCTGCCTGGTCTGCGAAGGCCCGTACGGACCGTCCACGATTCCCGGGCTGGTTCGATGCCGGCAGTGCGGCTTCGTCTCGGCGGACCTCCAGATCAGTCAAGACGAACTCGCGGAGTTGTACTCCCACCGCTACTTCGCGGGCGAGGAGTACCGCGACTACGTCGCGGAGCGCGCCCTGCTCGAGCGCCAGTTTCGGGCGCGACTCGCGCGGCTTCGGCGATTCGTGCCGTCGCCAGGCTCGAAGCGGCTGTTCGAAATCGGCGCCGCGTACGGCTTTTTCCTCTCAGTCGCGCGCGACGTCTTCGAGCGCGTCGAGGGCATCGACATCGCCGCCGACGCGGCCGCGATGGCACGCGAGTCGTTCGGCTTGCCGGTCGCCACAGGCGACTTCCTCGACCATCGCGTCGACGGCTTCGTCGACGTGGTCTGCCTCTGGGACACGATCGAACATCTGGTAAGACCGGACATGTACATTAAGAAGGCCGCGGCCATCCTCGAGCCCGGCGGTGTGCTGGCCCTCACGACCGGCGACATCGAGAGTCTGATGGCGCGCATGCGCGGAGCCAACTGGAGGCAGATTCATCCGCCCACACATCTGCACTATTTCTCCAGAGCGACGCTAGCGCGGCTCCTCGAGCGCTTCGGCTTCCGGATCAAGTACGTGCGCCATGAGGGGATGACCCGCAGCGTGGACACGATGGCCTATATTCTTCTGACTATCAAGCGGCAGCAGCACGGGCTCTATCGTGTTCTCAAGGGCGCGCACCTACTCGACTGGAATGTGCGTCTGAACCTTCGCGACATCCTATTCTTGGTGGCTGAGCGTAGGTAACGTTCGGGCCATTCCACCTGCGGCCGGCCGACTCACCGTGTGGGATGTGCCTCATGCGCTAGTGATTCTCACCGTCTGGCTCACCTTCGGCGGCCCGGCCGGGGACGCACGCGTGCCGATCGCCGGCGGCCAGAGCGGACTGCGGCGTACCAGATGGTGTGGCAGAATTTGGAGCCGTGGCTGGCGCCGAGGCTCGCCGGCAACAAAATGCGGCGTGTAGTCGATTGTGGCCCGATCATTCCGGTCCTCTGGTTTTGTTAACTGTGATTCAGGTAGCCGGAACTGGCGCTGAAGGGTCTCTCACATAAACATAGCGCAGCCGATTTTGCTTACCGGCCGCGCTATGTTTTATAAGCTTGGTTCTAGTGCACGCGGCTTAGGCCTTCGCCACCCATACCGGGTCCGGGTGAATTGCCGCATCCGGCTTTGAGCCGGCATCGGCGCGGCCGCTGCCTTCGAGGCGGCTGACTGCGCGTACATGCATATCGTTGTTCAGCTGGATTTGACAGGATAGGCGCACGCCAGTCAATCCTTTCTCAGCCAGCTTGTCCTTATCGGCCTGGGTAATTTGCTGCGGCTCACCGGCCACAAACTCCACCCGGCAGGTGGTGCAGCGGCAATTGCCGCCACAGGCGTAAAGCTGATCCACGCCGGCTTCCTCCTCCAGCGCCAAAACCAGCCGTTTGCCTTTCGCCACCTCAAATGTGCCGTATCCATCCACTGTTAATTTGGGCATCGTGAACTCCTTAGTGTTTTTTACAGGTTGTTATTTAAGGAACAAATCCCAGCGGCCGAATGCAATGAAAATCGATAAAGCAAGCAAGAGAACGTTCATCGGAATCACGTTAAATTCCTTAAGGGGTAGATGTACAGTAAAGATTGCCAACGCTTGAATGATGGTCAACCCAATTGCGGCTAGAACTGTCAGCCATGGCAGGATACCCGTTATCATCGGAAAAATAACTCCCAGTGCGCCAAGAATTTCCGAGATCCCAATGAAGCGAATAAATCCATCCGAACGAGTCTGTGCCCAGGGATATTGCGCCTTCGTTTTTTCAACTTGAAAAACCTTCATCCCTCCAGCCATCAAATACATTGCAGCTAACAATCCTTGCACGATCCATAGACCAATATTCATCTTGATTTCTCCTTGAATTATGTGGCAATTTACAGTTGTAATGTGACCACCGTCTGTCGTTTATCTTATTGCCCATATTTTTTCTTGTCACCCATCAAAAGATTGAATTGGTTGGCTAAGCCACTCAGGAGCGAAAATGTCGCCTAACCTTAAAAAGGAAGACCCCCGCATCACACGCACGCGAAACCTGATCCTGGATGCCTTCAAGCATCTTCTCAAAACAAAAGGATTTGAAGCCCTTACAGTGCAGGACCTGACCAAAAAGGCGTTAATTAACCGCGTTACTTTCTACGCGCACTTCCCCAATAAATACGCCCTGCTCGATCACACCGTCAACATGTTGTTTAGAACGGAGATCGAAAAACGGACATTGGGTGGCTGTCGCTATTCCTCTAAAAACCTCAAGGTTTTGATTCGCGTTGTTGTTGAATTCCAATTACAAACGAATAAAGAATGGGCCTATCGTAGCCAGCAATTCGAATCGCTTATGGAGAGTTCGATCAAGAAACAGATATATGGTTTACTTACTCATTGGCTCGGACAAGCGAACACAAAAGTGTCAACCGAACTCCCCACTACTGTCGCCGCTTCGGCGATCTATGTGCTGGCAAAATATTACAGTCACGCAAAACAACGCCCTACCCTCGAAAAATTCGTGGACGAAGCGTTTCCGCTAGTGGCGGTTAATTTTGAACCAGTTGCGTAATGCTTTGATGTCATTGCGAGAAGGCGTTCTTTGTCGACGCAGCAATCTCAGTCACATTGTGGGCGATAGCTGCGGGTGAAAGTACATCGCCCTCGCAATGGCATACTTTTATAATATTTCGACGTTCAAAACAACGTGCGCATCAGCGGGGTCAGCACCGTGTGCCATGGCGAGATAATGCGCCACGCAATCAAAACAAGAGCAACGTCCACTAATGAGCAAGATGCGAATCGCCGCGCGCGTCGAGTACATTTGTATCTAGTCTCTCAAGAATAGAGTTCTACCGTATGAGATCTGAGCGCAAGCGGTTGCGCGAATGGTTGCTTGGTGCACGCATGAATAAGGTCATTGTGTGCGCGGTGAACGTCGGGTTGGGATTGACCGTGGGGCGCAGCGCATTATGAGTGGCATCGGGGGTAATCTCAAAATTTGCGCCCGCCTTGGCAAGTTGATTGATCTGCGGTTTCCATGTTCTGGCAAACGGCGCAAGAATTTCCGCAGCCAGCTGGCGCGCCCGCGCGTACCGTTAGCGCTCCTCAAGCCGCAAACAGCAGTGCCGCGCCTGCGGCCAGAGCGGCCCCGGTGATTGTTGCAGCAAAGTTAACCGCGTCGTTGCCCAGCCAATGCCAGCCGGATTGCAAATTGGTGGCACCACCGCATTTACACTGCGGGTATCGCTCCGTTATCTTTTCGCATCTCCCGCATTGATAGCTAGCCTGCACGGTTGCACCCAGCCAGCTGTCTACCAAAGCGCCGGCCAAGCCGCACATTGGCAGCAGGGCAATTGCCGCCGGACTGCGGGCCGAGCCAGTAAGCCAGCTTGCCGCACCCGCCAATAACGCAATCACTGCAGCGCCACAGATTGCACTCAGTACCCCCCAGCCGGTGATGGCGCCGGAGGTGCCCGTTGGCACCGGCTTCCAATTGGTGATGCGGCGCGGCAATGTGCGCGCCAACACCCCCAGCTCGGTGGACCAAGTGTCCGCGTTGGCCGCGGCCAGTGCGCCAGCCATCGCCAGCCATGCAGCATCAAGGTTCAATGCGC
>QWRD01000023.1 GCA_003670575.1 Chloroflexota bacterium | reverse complement strand
TGCCAGTCATCATCCAAGGCCAAATTGCGGTCCTCCAACCCAGTGCCGTAAATCGAAACACGTGGCACTAAAGACGCAAAAGAGAAATCGCGGCGCGTACGCCATGAGCAATCAGTCAGCAGCAAGGCATCGTTTTCGTTGACCATCCACGCAATTAGCCCTGCAGCACCACGATAAACATACGCAAAATGAGAGTAACCTGGTTGGTAGACCTGTACGGCAAGACTGTTCTGCCCGAGCCGAATATGCGCGGAAATATCGTGGCGATCCAGGCACTGGGCATACGGCCAACTGCGCGCCGGGCCACGCGCAACGAATTGACCGTTGACCCACAGCTTATACCGGCTATCGGCACTTATGAACAGACTCCACGGTGTGGTTTGCTGGCTTACTTGCCATGTATTCCGGAAGCAAAGATAGGCTTCCTGCAAATCAAATGGATGGTCCGAGCCAATCCAAAAGACTTTTGAAGGAACTGAACCGTCGCTAAGCGCCATACTTCGGAGCTAATTCATTTACTGTCTCGTAAGCCCTGATCAGCCTCAGTGGCGGAATGTCAGGTTGGACGAAATGCCCGCTGTTAAAGATAAAGCCACCACCGGGTGCGTATACTTCGAACCTCTTGGTAATGTAATCTGCGAGAGCCTGATGATCATATTTCAGCAGGCCATCAATTACATCCAGCGAGCCGTATATCACCAACTTGCCCCGGTATTTCTCTTTAATGCTCGCCGGCACCATACCGGAGCTTTCCTGCACTGGATGGTGCGAGGTGTAACCGATCTCAAACAAATCATCGATAATATCCCAGATGTACCCATCACTGTGGAGATTTACAGGCAAGCCTCGCCCACGCGCGTGTTGCACTACCCGGGCTGCATATGGCTTGATCATGCGCCGCCACATGCGCGGCGAGAAGAGCATTGTCTTGTTACTTCCCCAGTCGTCAGAGAGCGTGATCGCGTCGACACCGGCGCTTGCCAAACTATCCACAAGCCCGCACAACCAGTCTGCGTAGCGGCTAAACCACGCCAGCATCAGGCTTGGATGTTCAGCGAGATTTCTCCAACAGTTCTCAATACCCAAAAATGAACTCGTACCCTCCACCATGCCCCACATGTGTGCGATCACCGCACGGCGATCGCCGTACCGGGCGACCGCATCCTTGATGTTCGAGCCGGCAAAGTCATATGCCCAATTGTTATGCTCCAGCCATCGCGGGTCACGCGGATCTCCTAGGTCTATGGTTTCTAATTCGGTAACATCCACTTTCTTTCCAAGTTGATTAGGCCACGGCACAAAGCCGATATTGATATCAATATTAAACTCATCCCAAAACCTGTCGCGTGGGCCAAAGTCCGCCTCTAATTTTTCAACAAACTGCTTTTGGTAAAGCCAGCAATCTATCGGCGTACGGTCTGTGGGCTCATGGCGCATTGTCGCCAGCACGCGTTCTTTGGAGTTCATTTTGGTTCCTCGTTGACGGGCGTCAAGTTCAAAATTTCGTCCCACGCAGCCAGATCAAGAGTGCTTACATACCCGCTATGCCACCGCTCCAGATAAATCTGATCCCATACGGGCACCATAGTCCTAATTTGCTTGGGCAGGCCCTGCATGATCTCGGCGTATGCATGCTCGGTTATTCGATAACCGGAAGTAGCCGAACCTGAAAATTTTGGATGCGGTCTAATAATTCCATCGGTCACCATTGTAACGTCGAGAATATCGGCCATGGTATCTAGGAGTTCCAACTTACGGTCCCATCCCGTAGAAAGTGACACCGCTTCGTTGACGAGTGGGCGCAAGGGAGTGGCAAGGCGCGGCAGTCGATCAAAGTAAACCAAAAGCCATTTGTCATATGGAAAAAACTTTTTGTCTAGTAGAAAAGCCAGCTGTATCCCCAGCCGGATTGCCTTGGCAAATGCAGTCGTCGCGTAGAGCTCGTTACTGCGCAAAATTGCGCGCTTGAGCGCGTAGGTGCCCATCCCGGAAAAATAGCGGCACCAGTGCGCAATCCGCCGCAGGCGCACCGGCTCTGGATAGTAACCTTCAAGAGTCTGCCGGATAGCTGTGAAGCGTCCAGAGTGGTCGTGCCAGACCTCGCCTGCAACTATGTGCATAATGTCTTCTTCCGGAATACCCAACCATTCCTCATGAGTTTTGGGGGCATGGTCTATCCCGAGCGTTTGCACGAGATAATCCTCAAAGCTCGACAATGACAGGCACCATCCATCTGAAAGCTTGCCGGTGAGCGACTGTCCGCGCCATGTATCCGGCAGTTGGGCTCGGACCACCTCTTGAATTTCTTCGTTGCGATTTTTAAACACCTTTTCCGGCAGCAACCCATTAACGCGCACGCCCCAATGATGGTCTTTGGAAAAAGCGTCGTCCTGCTTCAACACCTCGGAGCCATAACCAAAGAATCCGAAACATGCCTGACGGTTTTCGACTGGAAACTCTTTTTCCAAAATTGGTTTAATGACCAAATTGAAAAATTCACGACTACTTTCCAGGATTGTTTCGCCCATGCTTGTATCCTTGATTACTTCAGGTATCGAACACTCTCTTGTGTCAACTGATGGGTCACGCGCACCGGGCGCGTAACTATCTTATATGGTCGCCAAATCAGAAAAACAGCTTGCAGTCCTGCAATTGAGCCATTTCCGGCAGATGCTACCCAACAGTCCCCTATAGTCCCGTAGCATCCCGAGTAATATTCTATTGTCACTTTCTATAGCTTGACAGCCTCGAAGAAGAAAAGGGGCCGCCTATATTATCACGGCAGAGCACCAAGCCAAGTACTTCCACAATAATAGTCCTGCTTATGAGTGTGCATGCTTGCGGATAAAGTCACGGCAAAGAACTGTCTCCGATATATTATCGCACTCATTGCAATGCTCCCAGTCTATCCAAACGTATTCAATTCCGATCCATCCCTTATAGTTGACCCGCTGCAGACTTTTCATAACCCGTCGATAATCGATTGTGCTGTTTTTCAACCGTTCTTGCAGCCGACCGCGACGCGCACCGCGAACGTGCACGTGGCTGGCATGCTTGATAAGAGGCTCTACCAACGAGTCGGCGAGACCAATCCGTGTAAAGTGGGTGTAATCAAGTGTCAGGGTTAGGCCAGGTACTCGCTTGATGAGTTCAGCGGCCAGCGTGGGGTGCGGGATTAGGGAGCCAATATGGGCTTCCACGGCTAATGTAATGTGGTACTCACGAGCTTGGGCAACGCGCCAGGCCAATTCATCCACGCACCGCGATAATGAACTGCCCCGGGACTCCTCTTTAAAATGAACTCCCGGCAGAATAGTGACGTGCCTGCCACCGCATTCCGCTGTATAAGGAAGAATTTTCAGAAACCAATCACGCGCTCTTCTTCGCCGCCGTGCATCGGTATGGTTAATTGCCAACGACTGAAAGTCAGGTGCCATTTGTAGAAAGATATCGGCGGCTTTGAGACCATGGCCATCAAGCTTATTTCGCAATATGCGTGCGGCATGCGGAATATTTCTGAACTCATTCGACGGGCATAGATGAGAGCGGCCCTCAAAGAGACCAATATCAACGCCTTCAAAGTTCAGCAGTGAGATGAGCTGCAGAGCCTTGTCGTGAGACAAAAGCGGAAAAGTAAAATCAGCGCACGCAAGTCTAGTTTTCAAAGTGGGTCCTTCATGAATTGCGTAGGAGCGGCGGTATCCCACTCGGCGGCAGCAATATAACCGCCGTCGACCACGAGCGAGGTGCCTGTAATCCCCGAGGAATCCTCGCAAGAAAGGAAAAGGGCGGCGCGGGCTATATCGCGCGGATACATAGCTACCCCCATTGGCACGCGCCGTAAGCGGGCGGCTAGGTTAGCTGCCGGGTCAGCAGTAGTGCTCAGGTGGTACCGCAGCATCGGCGTGTCGGTTATGCCTGGGCAAATGCAGTTGCAGCGTAGTCCGTATGCAGCATAGTCCAATGCGATCGAACGGCTCAAGCCAAGCACTGCGTGTTTGGAAGCAATGTATGCCGGAGTAAGGCCTTGGCCAACAAAGCTACCTACCGATCCAATGTTGACTATGTAACTTCGCCGGCTCAGCCTGAAATGCGGCAGTGCGTGCTTCAATGAAAAAAAAATGGGTTTCAAATTGACGGACATCAAGGCATCCCAGTTGGTTTCGGTATATTCGTGCAACGGCCCAACATGAACCACGCCGGCACAATTGACTAGAATCTCTAATCCCCCAAAACGTGATGCTGCATCGTCGATAGAAGCCCTAACTTGTATATCTTGTGTGACGTCACAATAGGAGAAGTGGGCTGACCCCCCATTTGCAGAGATACGCGCAGCTAAAAGTTGTCCACGTTCCTGCTGAATGTCAGCAACCACAACGCACGCACCTTCCGCGGCAAAAAGCTCGGCGACCGCTTCACCCATACCTGATGCACCGCCACTGACCCAAGCCACCCTTCCTTCAAGGCGTTTATTCGGCAAAATCAAACTCCGCTGTTGATGAGGTTCTCATTGACGCCCATCTGCCACCCACTCGCAATAAACAACCATATTACATGGTGTCAATCCGCACGGTCGCAAAGGGTCGCAAAAATAGCTCAAGAGGATGCGTGACTACTTTGCCTTCTCCTGCATTGTTTCGAAACTCCTCCGCCAAGCACATTGCATCAATTACGTTGGACTCGTCTAGCTGACGCACTCGCACTCGTCCCTCTACGTTGTGAAGAACGACGCGCTGCGATTCAGGAGTGAGATTGCTAATAAGAACTCGTATTTTGCCATTTTTTTGCATAGCAAAACTCTCCACGCACAGTTTTTCACTTGAAGCTGTCGGAATGACATTTCCGCCAGCAAACTCCCCGAAGTCCGCAATTATATGGTAAACGGGAAAGACACAGCCCGGCCGTGACCGGAACATGTTTGGCAATGGCGATCCAGTTTCAGTTTCCATTACGCCGCGCCAACCGGTGGTCTCGTAATAGGTCAAGCTATCGACACCACTTTCAGCTAAATACTTTAGACTACCAACTGTCCAACCCGCTCCAAAAAGCGACATCTGGCGGACATCCACTTGAGGGGGCAGTTGACCCGGGGTAGCTACAGGAGCTGGTCCCATTCCGGCAACCGAAAGGCGCGGCAGAAGTGTTACAGGGCTGATTTGTAAATGCGCCTTGCCAACAAGTTTCCGGGCACACTCTACTGTCGCGGCCTGAGTCTCTAGCGTTTCTACCAGTGAAGCCTCGTCAAATGCATGAACCTGGGGATTAATCGAATAACTCACCATACCAAGCACGTCTAATGGCAGCGGGTTTCGGTTGATTTGGGTGAAATAGGCATTGGTGCCGCCACCAATTTCCGCGCGCGCATCGTAACTGGACAGACAATTTTGGGCACTTATCACCAGCGCCCTACTAGAAACCTCTTCTCGCTCATGAAACACAAGCCAGCTTTTGACGACCGGTTGAATTCTATCCACCGCTGCCCGCAACGCGGTGAGCTCGGCAGTCGCATGGTCAGTTACAGTGATTGCCACTTCTAATCCAATTCCTATTTCCTTAGCCTCTTCCCAAGCTTGCTGTAGTTTCGCTTCGTAATGTAGGTCCCCGAGATATAACTCCACACGTAGGTGAGAAAGATTAAGAGCTCGCATGCGGGCGAAATCAACAGGGCTTAGTTGCTGCCCATGGCTTGCTACGCCCAAACCCAATTGTGGAAGGAGTTGCTCACCTGATGCACCCTGAAGTTCTACGGATATTGGTGACCCAATTGGCTTTTGTCTCACACTAGGCAGTTCGCCCTCTCCACATTTCAAGGTCACGGTGATTGATTGCGACACTCTAGTCCCCTTAGGAACTTCAACAGGAAACGGTAAGTGCAGCGGTGTGCAGTAAGTCTTGAATGAAGCATCGGTCCAGTTGCGCTGGTCTTCCATTTCGAAGACATCTCCTTCAAACCGAATCTCTGCCCGCACACCGGGCTTTATTTCATACTGCAATGAACGGATATCGGCGAAAGGGTAAACCGGGTGAATTTGGCCGTCGGCTACCCGCTGCGGCGCTATAAGGCTGGGGAATAAAGCAGTCTCGTGTTTGCCGGACACATGTCCAATCTGGCAATTGACGCCACGCAACTGCGGCGGATGGAGTACACAAAAACCAATCCGGCTGCGCATGAAGTTGGACCGGGCCTCGCCGTCCATCATAAATTTGATTGTCCCCTGTGCGTCACCGCTAATCTTGCCGCGCCAGAAGAAATCAATATCAGCTTGTTTGTTGTCGACATCAAAAGTGATGTCAAATGATGAGTTACTCTTAATTATTTGTAAGTTTGACAACACTGGGGGTACTGTTCCCCACATTTGGTCCCGAACGGCAATGTACACTCGGCGCAAAATTTCATGGTCGTCCAGTGCGATATAGCGCAGGTCTCCCGCTTCAAAAACAAGCGACAGAGGGCCCGCATTCAGTTTTATTTGCGGCGGCAGTGCTGCTTCTCTTCCCAAATGAAGAATATTACTTATGTTTGCAGTATTTATGTTCATACCAGCCTAACTACCATGTTATTTTCAGCTGACTCGTACGCGCCTAGGACTAGTTCCAGCACGCGCAAGTTGTCCTCCCCGCTTGTTTCAGGTGTGCGGCCATGTTGCATGCACTCCACCCAGTGGCGCTGGATATTGAACACACTATCTTGGACCACGTGCCACGGAGCTATTGCCCACGCATGCGCGGGTATCGCGACAGTTTGCACCTTTAAGGAGCCGGAGTGCATAATTTGTAGTTGGTAATCGGCACCCAAATAAGCCGTCCCCTGTGAACCCTCGATGGTCACCAAAGTTTGGGGGAAGTTTTCGGGTTCATTGTGAGTAGCCGAACTACAGTCCACTACACACGTTGACCCATCCATGGTGAGTACAATTGTGGCAACGTCTTCACCACAGATGCTAGGGTTTACGCGCACAGTGTGGCAAAAAACTGTCTGAGGATCTCCAAAAAGAAACCGAGCGAGATCCAAAAGATGAATAGCCACTTCAATCACGATAAAGCGGGGTGTTTCCCGCAACCACGGCTGGGCCGCAAATAAATCGTGGCCGGTACGCCAACTAATCCTGCCAAAAAATGGCCGCCCAATCGCGCCACTATCAATTACCCTTTTCAGCTCCCTCATCGGTGTTTGCCACCGAAAGTTCTCGTGAACCATGAATGGTACCTGCGCCCGACGACATGCTTCGACCATAGCTTGGGCATCCTCGAGCGTCCAGGCAATTGGTTTTTGACAGATGACGCCCACTCCATTGTTTGCAGCAAGTTGCACAAGAGGGCGATGACTAGGAGGAAGGGTCACAATGTCGACAAAATCGAGATGTTCTTTGGAAAACATGTCCTGAGCATCCGTATACAAACGCGGAACCGCAAACGAAGACGCCGCGCGCTGCGCCTTGGGTGGATCAACATCGCAAACTGCTACAAGGTCTACCCCTTCGATTTCCTTCCATGCGCTCAAGTGGTTCTGCGCAAAGAAACCACAACCGATAACACCTAATCGCAATGGCTTGCCTGTTTCCATAAAATTATCTCCCTATGTTTGGTATTGCAGGACTCTATAGAGCATTATAGTCTTACGAGCGGTTGACATTTGATCGTAAGCTCGTCCTCAACTTTTGTTGGTGTTTCGTAGATAAATATTGGCTACCAGCAGATTGTCCATTTGCGGCGAATCGGGGTGGCTGAAGCGAACATGTACCGGTTTCCAAGGCGTGCTGCGAATGAAAGTCCATAAGAATGCCCGGTTGATGCCGCTGTGACGAGATGTGATGGCTCGGTCGGTAATTGAATTGCGAATGGCAACGCCTGCGGAGGCAAGCGTGTATAGCGTTTGCGCCAAAATCGTCGCGCACTGGGTCGATTATTTCAGGAATAGGGAGCCGCGCCATGCTCGACCGCTCCTAAATCCACATCGATTGCGCTAACCCACTAATGCAATTACTAATGGAGTTCCAGCGAAGAGGAGCGACGGTCACGGTATGTATGGTATCGGTTACAATTGTTGCCATAAGGAGCATCACGTAAATGCAGGAATATTCATACGCGCAGGCACTTAATCAAGGTATTGGCGAAGAGATGCGCCGCAATGAAAAAATCATGATTCTGGGCGAGGATGTCGGTAAGTACGGCGGGGTTTTTGGGGTCACGCGGGGCTTATA
>QWRD01000022.1 GCA_003670575.1 Chloroflexota bacterium | reverse complement strand
CGGCGCAACCATCGGGCTGCGCATCGAGCGGGCCGGGGCTGCCGTGTTTGTTGGCGAGACTAGCACGCGCGAGATGAAGCGCACGGTTGCGGAGCTGGGCGGCTACCTCGGGCGCTACAACGCATTTCCTGCGGGTGTCTTCCTCATGACGGGCACCGGCCTAGTGCCGCCGGATGACTTTACACTGCAGCCCGGCGACGATGTGCAGATCACCATCGGCGGCATTGGCATGCTGCGCAATCTGGTGTTAGGCGGGTAGGAGCGGGTGGCGTGATGCTGTCCTGAGAGTCTGTTGCGCCGCCACTTATAATGCTAAAATTTGTTGAAGAGAGATTTTCGCCGCGAGATTATGGATCGGCCACGGATTGGTTGTTGGAGATGCATTGAAAAATACCATATCTGCGGGAGCGCATAGTCGTACGCATTGAGGCTCGTCGCGTGTCACAAGTTGTAGCTAGCAAGCTAGGGAAAGTGGCGACTCAAATACGCGTGAATTTCCATAATGACTAGTACAAAAGCAGGATTTGTGCAGGCCTCGCGTTCGCACAAAACATGAAGCGCTGCAGATGTTTTTCCGAATGCATCAAAACTGTCGCGACAGAAGGTAAATTGAGCAAAAATGGGATCGAAGCCGTAGTCGTATTGCGCATGGAGGAACAGGCCTGTGATCAATCATTGGGATAGCGAGGTGTTATTTTCAACTGCGGTCGTTATTGAGGCATCGCGCAACGTGCGCACTCTGGATGAAGGAATACGACAAGTTGCTGCTTGGATGGCTTATGAGGAGTTTGGCCTCCCCGACGGTTCCTTTCAGTTCGACTTTGGAAATAATCCAGATGTCCTAGTCGACTTGGTGATGTTTGGGTCTGCGCTCAATTTCGCCTTTACGGACTTCGATTCGTCGGTAAAGTTCCAACTCGACTATCGTGGTAACCGTTATGTGGACTCAGAGGCAATGCTTGCATGTGTCCACCGGGCGTGGAGTACGGGCGTGCCGATTTTTGACGGATCATGGATGGCAGCAGTGACTAAGGCGGACTTGGGTAATTTGTTTGCGGGCACAATTCAGATGCCGATGCTTGACGAGCGAGTGGCCATCCTCAACGAGATTGGTAAGACTCTGGTCCAACGTTTCAGCGGTAAGTTCCACATTTGGGCGGCAAGTTGCGACCGGGCTGTTTATGCCGCCGGTAACGGGATGCTGGAGCGGCTTGTCGCAGACTTTCCGCGTTTTGAGGATTGCAGCGTTTATAATGGCCACCGAGTTCAATTCTACAAGCTTGCCCAGCTCAGTCTCTGGTCGCTCCACGCTTTATATATAAGGCTCGGCCTGGTAGGCTTTAGTGATCTTTCACGGATAACGGCGTTTGCGGACTATATTGTGCCCGTGGCCCTGCGTTTGATGGGCATCATTGAGTACTCACCTGACCTCGAGGACCGCATTAATGGCGGTATGCTGATCCCGCGCGACAGCTCAGACGAGATTGAGATCCGCGCCCACACGATCTACGCAACCGCCCTCCTGACGGATGCCATAAATTTGCTTAGGCCGGTTGACAAGCACCTGGTCATTCCACAGGTGGATTACCGCCTCTGGAAGTCTTATCACGCCACCTTCTGGCCGCATCACCTTACACGCACAACAATGTACTAGTTAGTAATGCGCCGTCTCCTCTCTGCTTACAGCGGTCCGCTGGCGCAGTCCGGTGGACCAACCATTGTAATGTTCGGTCTCATTGGACGTGCTCCCATGGCCATGTTGTCTATCGGTTTCGTTGCTGCTGCGGCGGAAGCCGACCCCAAGATGGGTTATGCCATTGGCGGAGCAGCTGCAGCGGCTTATTCGTTTGCTGCTGCATTCTTTGGCCCAGCCATTGGCAGACTGGTGGATCGCCGTGGTCAGCTACCGCTTGCGAGAGTTCTAGCAGTCGTGGCATGCTTTGCGGCGGCACTGGCCGTAGGAAGTTTGCATTTCAAATCGATGACCCCATTGTTTATCCCACTCGCGGGTCTGGTTGGCGCAACTCAGCCAAATATTGGATCGCTTACGCGTTCGCGCTGGGCCGTGCTCGGGGAGCGCGTGCCTAACTTGGAGTCTGCCCAAGCCCTCGAATCGATCAATGACGAAGTCTCGTTTTTATTTGGTCCAGCCGTGGTCGCGATTCTTGCATCGGTTGGGTTTGTCGGGATGCCAATTCTCGTCTCTATGCTTCTCTTGATGGTCGGCGCAATCGGTATCACTTCCAGTTGGAGCCTGCCAGCGCCGCATCCTCACTCTACTGGCGTATCGTGGCGACTAGAGTTCCCGGCAGGAATAGGCCTTCTGTTGTCGGTGGGTGCACTTGGTGGGGCACTCGGGGCTGCGCAGGTTCTCCAGTTGGCCTACTGCAGTGCGCTTGGGCTACCGAAAGGAGCCGCCCTAGTATATTTGGTAAATTCTGGAGCGAGTCTAGTGGGCGCAATCGTTATTGGTGCGCAGATTTGGGTTGTACCTGTGCGGCGGCGCTTCACCTGTGCAATGCTGGTTTATGCGATTGGGGTCATCCCTTCTGCGCTAGTAGATGGCTACTGGCAGTTTGTCATTGCTTCAACGCTGTCGGGGATTGCGATTGCTCCAACATTCATTCAGTCGAATGCTCTTGTGGCAGAGGTGACATCGGCGCACTCCCGAACTTCCGCATTCACAGTGCTGGTATCTGCTTCGGCAGTCGGCATTGCGTTTGGAGCTGCAGTCGCTGGATTGGCAATCACGTCGGTCGGAGCAGACATTGCACGACTGATCTTGTTACCGCTTGCCGGTTGTGCGGCCACCGCGGCAATTGTTACTGATGCATTTACTCCGCGTTGTGCGCCCCCCACATTCAGCACTGTTATCTAGTCTTCAGCAATCTCAGACAGGGCGATGACCAACCGTTCGTAGCCGCGAAACTGGAAGGTAGGGCGGCGGATTGTCGGTGGAATGATCACGAGCTCTGCCTCGGATCGGGACAGCTCTGTAATCGTCGTCTCGAGTTCCAGCCGGGCGAGCGGTGCCCCTATGCAGAAATGGATGCCGCCGCCGAATGATAAGTGGTTCGTGTCGGCTCGGCGGATGTCGAACTGGTCTGGATCCTCGTATTTGCGAGGATCGCGATTGGCCGCACCCAATACGAGTGCTACCCGCGCGCCGAGCGGGATTGTTACACCATTGATCTCGAACTTTTCATCTAGCACCCAGCGTTCGAACCATTGGAGCGGAGGGTCGTAGCGGAGTACCTCTTCGAGTGCTAAACGCGGACTAACCTCCCCGCTCCGAATCAATTGCCACTGGCCGGGGTGGGCCGCAAAAGCCGCGATGCCATTAGTAGTGGCATTCACTGCCGCTTCGTGACCGGCCATCAGCAGTACCATCGAAGTCGAGACAATTTGGTCGTCAGTTAGTCGTTCGCCATCGACCATCGCCCCGATCATCGCCGTGAGCAAGTCATCGGCGGCGCGTCGTCGTCGTAGTGCTATGAGTTTTAGCAGATACCGTCGGAACTCTCCGGCAGCCGAGTTGGCTGCTGCACGCAACTCCTCGGAGGGCGCAGGCTCGTACATACGTATGGTGGCATCTGAGAGCTTCAGAATGGTCGCGTGATCGTCCTCAGGCACACCGATTAGCTCGCAGATAATTCCGATTGAGAAGTGCTGTGCATATGACGCGACCAGATCTATTGAGCCTATCTCACGGCCTGTTTGGAGCAAGCGACGGGCTCGTTCTTGAATTTTTGGGCGCAGGCCCTCTGCTGCGCGCGGAGTAAATGCTTCTGTTACGAGCCGCCGCAGACGTGTGTGGGCTGGGGGTTCCAAGTTTAGCAATTCCCAGCGCTCGAAAGCGGCGAAATCTTTCCAGCGCGGATCGCGCCAAACTGGGATGCCTGGCGCTAGATTTAACTCTTCGGGTGTATACCGGTGTAGAAAGCTTGTCCCGAGTCGGCGATCCCGGAACGCGGCATGGACGTCAGCATAGCGCGTCAGATACCAGAGATGGTCACCTGCCGGGTGCCACACCGAGGTCGATTCGCGTACACGGGCATATGCTGGATACGGATCAGCTACGAACCCCGGGTCTGCAGTGTCGAACACGAGGTCGCGCAGGCCGGTCATGCGCGCGCTCCCGCCTCCGCATCACGCTCGATAAGCACGCGCAGCCCCTCTACCGCCGTATTGATTACCTCATCGAGATCAAAGGCTTTCATTGAGTGCGCCACCTGGGCCTCGGTCATGTCCGGGTTTCCCACACAGGCCATAATCCCGCCGGCCCGCACCCGGTGGATCGAAGCAATAATGAAAATTGCCGCGGCTTCCATTTCGGAGCAAATAGCTCCGCCCGCAATGAACGCCTGCCAGCGCTCTGCTAGACGCTCATGCAAAGGCATCCGCTCGTGTTCGATCTCGCCATAGAACGAGTCCTTGGACTGGCTTACGCCTTCGCGCGCCCGTGCGCCGGTGCGGCGCGCTGCTTCGCGCAATGCTAAAACGACGTCGAGGTCGGCGATCGCGGGAAACGCCATCGGCAGATAATGGCTCGTCGTGCCCTCGTCGCGGATTGCCGCTGTGACTATCGCGAGTTCACCTGTCTGCATACCACGGTGCATACCTCCAGCTGTCCCCACCCGTATAAAGGTGTCAGCACCGCACTGCAGCAGCTCCTCTACCGCGATTGCTGCAGACGGGCAGCCAATGCCGGTGGAGGTCACTGACACAAGCACGCCAGTGAGTGTCCCCGTCCACGTCTCGTACTCGCGATTGCGCGCCACGAGCCGCGCGTCGTCAAATCGGCGCGCGATTCGCTCGCAACGCCCTGGATCGCCTGGGAGTAGTACGTAGCGACCAACGTCACCGTGCCGGAGCGCGATGTGATGCATGATGGCTCCGGTCATCGGCCGCCCCGGGCGTCTTCGGCAATAAGAATCCGCAAACCAGAAATCGTTGCATGGATAGCGCGCTCAATGTCGGCACCTTCACGCTCCTCGGGAGTGACTTCGCGGCCATCAAGATTATTGAAGATCAGCATCAAGCCACCCGCGCGTACGCCGAGAACAGCCGCAACGATAAATAGTGTGGCCGCTTCCATTTCTGAGCAGATTGCTCCGCCTGCTGTCCAAGCTGCCCAGCGACGCTTGAGTTCAGGGGCGATAGGCATTCGGGCCGGGGAGTGCTGGCCGAAAAATGAGTCCTTGGACTGTGCAATGCCGAGCCGGAATGGGTGTCCAGTAGCAGCTGCGCCAGCCCGCAGCGCAGCCGTCACATTGATATCGGCGACGGCCGGAAACTCTGGCGGCAAATAGTGGTGGCTAGTTCCCTCGTCCCGGATTGCGCCCGTGATGACCCCAAGCTCCCCCGTCGTGATGTCTGGTTGCATCGCTCCAGATGTACCAAGGCGGATAAATGTGTCTGCGCCGATAGCCACCAGCTCCTCCACGGCTATTGCAGTCGAGGGACAGCCGATGCCGGTGGAAGTGCAGGCGACGGATACTCCATTAAGTTTGCCTGACCACGTAACGTATTCTCGATTGGAGGCGACGAACACCGGGCTGTCGAAATGGCGCGCAATGAGCTCGACACGTCCGGGATCGCCCGGCAGTAGGACGTACCGGCCCACGTCACCGCGGCGCAGCGCAATGTGGTGCTGGGCTGCTTCATTTGACTGGGTGGAAGGAGTCATTAGCTTATGCTCGAGCTATAGTTACGATGGCCGCAAGGATTGTGCCCACAAAAAGAATTGCGGCGAGCAGGAAGATCGCAATTGTGAGGACCGGAGTCAAGACTAGCGACGGTGTTTTATGGGCGCTCCACAATGTAAAGCCGAGAATTGTACCGATGACACCGGCTAAAAGGCCGATCACCGTGATTATCGCGTCGAAAAGTCCGAACTCAACCTGCCTGTATGAAGTCTTGGCTCCGGTCGAACCAAATGCGCGAGACTCCAAGCTGATCGACAGCTGCTGAACGCGCTCAAACGCACCCGCAAAGACCGGTACGAAAGAGGGCACGATAGACCCAAAACCGGAACTCTTCATTCCGCGGGACTTTTGGGCAGATAGCACTACTGTGACCTCGCGCTGGAGAACCGGGATAAGCTGCAGAGTCATGGAAATCATGAAATTCAGAATGTACGGGACACGCAGCTTTGCAAACGCGGCGAACAGGTCAGATGGATGGGTGGTCATCAACACTCCGAGCGTAATAATCTCCATCGCCAGAACACGTGAGACGAGTGACAGACCGTGGGACATACCCTGCTGGTAGAGGGTGAATGGCCCTAATTGTGCCGCCGTAGTGCAGGTGTTTGAGCAAATTGCGGGAGCGAGAGTCTGGATGACTATTACCGATGCGGTCAGTGGGGCGAAAACCAACAGTATTCGCATGAGCGGCTTGGAGATTCCGGCGGTGAATCCCATCAAGAGTCCAAGCAAGGCGATCGCGAAAAGCGGGAACGGATTGTAAGATGCGAAAGAGAAGAACACGACTGCGAGGACCCACGCAAGTTTTGAGATGGGATTTAGTCTATGTAGCCATGAGGTGCCACGGATGTGAGTGGCAGTGACATTGAGGCCTTGCATCAGATATGAGTGCTCCGGGGCAAGATTGGATCTCCCATCGCCTCGGAGCGCACCGAAGCGACAAGTTCGGCTATGGAGAGAGCGCCAGGACGGGACGCGCGGCCCGGCATGCGCATGGACAACTGCGTGATCTGGGGCGGAGTCAGGTGCGTCCGCTCCATTATCAGCTTGTCAGAGAAGATTTCGCGAGGCGGGGCGTCAGCTATTAGCTTGCCATTCCACATCACTAATGCCCGCTTTGTGACGTGGGCAATCAGCGGCATGTCATGGGATACGCAGATTACAGTGTTGCCACGCTCGCCGAGACGCAAGATGAGCCGATCAATTACGCTGCTAGTTTTGTGGTCTTGGCCAGTTGTTGGCTCGTCAAGAATAAACACCTGCGGGCGCATCGTAAAGATCGAGGCGATCCCGACGAGTTTCCGCATCGGGAAGCTGATACGGTAGGGGTGGAGCTGCATGATTGCACCCAACTCGAAGAACTCAGCTGCCTCGGCGACGCGCTCTGCGACTTCTTCTGGTGTATGTCCAATATTGAGTGGGCCAAATGCAAGCTCTTCAGCGACGGTATTTGCGAAGACTTGATGATTTGGGTTCTGGAAGACATAGCCAACATGCGGGGCCAAAGCTTGGACAGAGTAACGGGAGGTATCGCGCCCGTTTATGAAGACGCTTCCTGACGTTGGTCTCAGAAGCCCGTTGAGAAGCTTGGTAAAGGTAGTCTTACCTGAACCGTTTTGGCCCATGACGCCCACAATTTCGCCCTCCCCGACCTCGACTGACATGCTATCGAGAGCTACTACTCCGCCGTTTGGATAAGTGTAACTCGCCTCGTGGAGGCTTATCATTAAGCTGGCGCTCTTGAGGCCCGGTCCTTGAGCCAGCGTAACGTCTCATCAGTGGTGATCGGCAGGTGGCCTGATGGGCCCGACAGGGCTTGGGAGAACTCTGTGACTTGAGGACTCCGCAATCCCAGCTTCGAAAGGGCGCTGACCTGGCTTAATACCTCAGCCGGCGTTCCTTGTAGTGCAATCCTACCTTGATGCATAACGATAATGCGGTCGGCATACTCTGCGAGGACCTCCACTTCATGCTCCGCCACTATGACAGTCATTCCCTCGTCGCGATTGAGGCGTTGGGCGATCTCGAAGATCTCGTCCTTACCGAGTGGGTCCAAGTTGGAGGTTGGCTCGTCCATAAAAAGAATTGATGGCCGCATTACCAATACGGAAGCAATGGCGAGCCGTTGCTGCTGTCCTCCGGATAAGCCCATGGGGGCACGATCCTCAAACCCATCCAGGCCAACCAGCCGCAGTGCACGCGCGATCCGATCAGGCATTTCCACGGTTGGAACTCCTAAGTTTTCCAAACCGAGGGCTACTTCCTCGGCAGCGGTAACCTGGCTCATCTGAAACTCAGGGTTATCAAATACTATTCCGACTGTACGGGCCATCTCACGCACTACCCGTATTGACGGATCATGCCCGTCCACTCGCACGGTTCCAGTCTGTTGGCCCATCAGCATGTGGGGAATAATCCCATTCAGGCATAATCCGAGTGTAGTCTTTCCAGCACCATTGAGACCCATCACAGCGACGTATTCACCGCGGTGGATTTCGAGATCGATCGCGTCGAGCGCGGGGCGGTCAGACAAAGCATAGCTGAAGCTCATGCCTGTTATCGTGATTATCGGATCGTTAGCCACGTTGCCCTAATTGGTGGTATTTGATAAATTTACAAGCCCCGCCCGGGGTGTCTAATGACACCCGAGGCGGGGAAACTGCGCGAAGCTGCGGGATGGCGTCGGCTGGTTAATCCTTTATGAAGAAGGTCATTACGCCGGCGATTATCACAAAAATCCCAATCATTACACTCATGCCGTAAAGTGCGAACTCCGCACTTCCTCCGTTTGCTACGGACGGAAGTTGATCAACTACTGACGGTACTGCCACCGAGAGAAGGCCAATGGCGATTATGCCGGCCCCAAGACCTTCTCGCGGGCCGACAGTTCGAATAGTTTCAGATGGATCTTGAATGGACATTTAATATTCTCCTTTTATTGAAGTGGCAATCGGTCAGGACGCCGGGGTGATCAGTATGTAAACAAGCACAATAGCGACTCCGATCACGACGCCGATCACTGAAATCATGACGCCGCGCATGCCAACCGCGGTTGGTATTTTGATGCCGTGCGTGAGGTTTGCGGGCAGCGCAGCAATGATTGATAATGCCACGAATCCAGCAATGATCTTGTCTGCAAGCGAGACTAGGATGTTCGAGGCGAACACCGAAGTGATTAGGTCTTGGCCGGCGCGTGCAAACGCAGCTGTGATGGCATCAGAAGAGTGGCCGGTGGCGCCACCAAATACGAAGATCACTATCGGCGCTGCCACGGCGGATACAACGAGCGCGACGATAATATTGAGGAGGAAATATTTGGGCAGACTCGAGCCCATACCCAATGATCTGATGCCGTAGCCCCAGACCAACCCACCTGCAACATTACAAAGTGCAAACGGAATTCCGATGGGGCCGTTGATAAGCGATCCACCCAGGTTGGTAATGACACCGACCAATGCCCCCCACCATGGGCCGAGCACGATTGCAGCAACAGCCGTGCCGATCATGTCTAAGAAGGTCGGCAGCTTTAGAGCGCCGTTGATAGTACCGCCAACGATATTGAGCGCCGCAGCGACCGGGACGAGGGTGATGACGTACGTAAGAGGAATGCGGAGTCCTGCTGCTAAGGCACCTCCTGCTAAACTAGTGCTCTGAGATACGGCTGGATTTTGATTCATAAGTGGTCTCCTTATTGGTAAAGAATTGAACGATTAATTGTTTGACAGAAATTGCGACCTCAATTTTAAGATTCACCCCAGCACTTTTGTGACGACAAGTTAATTAACTGTGATAGGCTGCTGCCTCTTTCCGTAACCTTAATCGGTATCTCGCCGCCTGTCAATGGGGAAATCTGCGAAAACTCGGCAAATCTCCAATTTCATGTTGAAATATGGTTACTTCTAGCAAGGTGCACATGTAACCCCT
>QWRD01000021.1 GCA_003670575.1 Chloroflexota bacterium | reverse complement strand
TAAAGTTTGCGCTAGTCCGCGCTTGCTCTGCCAAGGCCATTGTCGGCGAAGACAAAAAGAACGTCATCGATCAGTCAACCCTACTGATCGACGCCAACATCATGCTGTGGGCGTGCGAGCTATCGCGCGTGACGATCACGGGAATGGAATTGGGCGCGAAGGACGAGATCGTCGATAGCAATTTTGCCCGCATCATCCGCAACGTCAGGAACGCCATCGCCAAGGGGCGCGAGCGCGGCGTAACGGCCCGCGAGCTGAAGCGCACAAAAGTCGGGAAGATGCCTGAGCGTGATTTCATCGATGTCATGAAAAACCTTGTAGAGTCTGGAGACGTCCATCTGATCAAGATCCCGACGAAAGGGAGAGACAGGGACGCATACGTCTATAAGGATTTCATAGAGGAGGTGAAGACATGACCAGCCAGGGACCTAATATCCTGCCTAACTGTTGACTTCCTCCAGATCAGGTAACTAATTAACTAGTCTGGGTGTAATCGAAAGGAACTTTTTATGCGGTTTTTGTTTACCATGAACATGGGTTCGTTCAAGGGCGGCCTCGTTCATCAGGTCATTGCCGACCACCACGCCAAGTCAGAGGCAGAGATGTGTTCCATCTTGAACGACTTCTGCTTCATCCTAGTCGATCAGTTCTACAACATGAACGAGCGCAAAGAAGATGGTCAGGACTGGCAGTACAAGGGCAAGCTCATCTTGAACACAGCCCACATCGGCAAGGCCCAGACGCACAGCAACAACCCGCCGCCGCGCGGCAAGACGGAAGACCGCCCTCGCTAGATCGCCACGCGCCAGCCGGGAGCCGCGCCGCCGTAGACTAACCCGAAGCTCTGACCGTCTATGTTGCACGTCAGGTTTGCCGCAACCCCCTCGATGTTCAGGCTGTTACGCCCGATGGTCAGGTTGTTCGTGGCGAAGGTTCCCGCGTCGTCGCACACGGCCACATAGTCTCCCACGGAAGGGGCTGCGGGGAGGGTGAGCGTAATCGCCCCGCTGGTCGTGTCCACGATGTAGCCAGCAGCCGCAACCACGGTCTGGCTGCTAGTCACCAAGTACCACGCAACACCGCCGCCAGGGGACGCGGTGGACGGTACAGCGTGGCGCACATTCGTTCCGTCGCAGACAACGATGGACGACCCAGACGCCAGCGTGGCAGAAGTGCCACCGCCGTCGGAGGTGATCTGTAGTGTAAACAACCCGGTAGTCGCGTTGTTGACGACCCACGTTCCTCCGATGTTAATCGGAATCTCGTACGTCACGTTGGCCGACAGCACCCCAACGAACGAGAACTGTGCAGGACGGTACTCAGCATAGGTCAGGATAACTGGGGTTGCAGTCAGTCCAGTGACGTTGAATTCCGTCCTGCCGCCGAACGCCTCATCGATGATGTCCCAGTCAGCATTTACTGGGACATCCCATGTATCGATGTCGTCGTTGTTCGCTGGCTTTTCGATCCGCTTGTTGGTCGTGAATGAACTAGCCATGGTCTACCTCAGATCGTCCTGTTGGCGACGGCCAGCGCCGTAGCGATGGCGTCATCGCTGGTCTGGAGCAGGGGCTTGGTCGCCCTCCCGAGAGCGTTCTTGCTGCGCGCTGCCATGGCACAAAGCCTCTCTGCCATGGCCGCATGGTTCATTCCTGCCCGACCGCCGGACGCACGCTGTATGCGACCGCCGTATGCTGCCTTGGCCTGTGGGCCGAGGATCTTCCTGACGTAGTTCTGAGTCTCTTTCGGGAGGTAGGAGAGGAAGTCGCTGCTTCCAGCCGCGCTCGCCCTCTGCTGCGCCTGACGGACAGCCGTTGGCCCGGCGTTATAGGCTGCGAGTGCTGCGGCCGGGCTGCCGAAATCGCGCGCCTGCTTGTCGTAGTACGCCCGGCCGATGGCCTCGTTGTATTTGGCGTCAGTGCGGAAACGGTTCTCGTCCCACGGCAGCCCGGCAAGCTTCGCGGCCTCCGGGCCGGTGCCCGGCATGACCTGCGCGATGCCGACCGCTCCCTTGGGCGACGTGATCGGCTTGTTGCTATTGTCGAACTGCCTGCCGCCGCTCTCGGCGATGAGGAGCCGATTCCAGATGGGATCTGGTTGGGCCCCTGCATACGCACGAGACGCCATTGGGCTTTCGCTGGAGTTGATTATTGGCTGTTTGGCCTCTGCATTAGCGCGGTCTGCCATGCTTCCAGCGTACAGAGATGGCGTCACATACTTACCGAGTGGCGAAATCCTCCCCAGGCCATAGTTCACAGCGCCAGACACGCGCGGGGAACTCCCCAATGCGGCCCCTACGATATGCGGAATAAACGTTGGTGCGGCCAAAGCAGTCAATGCCCCACCGTATTGGCCCCATTGGCCAAGCAGTCCTTCGCGCATAGGCGGGGAGGACGCCGCCCCCGCGAGCATGTAAGGGATGCTCTTATCCACTTCCCCGATGCGGTCGATAAGATTCCCCTTGCCTGAGGTCTTGGCGGACTTGAGCATCTTTGCCAGAGCCGTCGATGCTGCCGTTCGGTTAGAACCGACACCCGCGCGGAGATTGTTCATCTCAACGAGGTGGCCCTGCCACTGCTCCATGAGTTTAGCGTATTCAGGGCTTTCTTTAATGATGGAGTCCTTCACGGCGCCATAGACTTTCATGGCTGGGCCAGTGCCCGTCACATTTCCGCCATCGGCCCCGACTTGGTAAATCGCCCGCTTCATCTTGTCGAATTCGGCGATGTTCTGAGCGGCCGGGTTAGACTTTAAGTCATTGACGATTTTCTCAATCTCATCGAGCATTTCATGCTCTTTTTTGAATGCTACTGAGTGACGCACGCCGCCGATATTGTAATCCTTGCGCGCCGCAACTATGGCGTCGTCAATCGGCTTCCACTCTGGGGCTTTGGCACTTAAGCCAGCCTTGGTAGTCATGAATTTGTCGCTAGCCTTCTGCGCCAAAGAGGACACAGCAGTCTGCGTGGCGGCAAAGAGATCCTCGGCTGTCCCCCTGCCGCTAGCGAAGTCTGTAAACGCTGCACGCAAAACTGGGTCCCCACTAGCGCCAGCCTCAAAAGCCTTCTTCTGTAACTTCATCGGAACGCCAGTGGCGCCAGCAGACAACATGCGCAGGACTGGAGCCGCACCCAAGCCAGCGATGCGAAGGGGAGTCTGAATTGGATCAGCAAACCGCGCGGCGCTACTTGCTATGTCGAGCGCCCTACCGACCGCGCTGGTCTTCCCGGCCACCTTGGCGGCTGTACCAAGGCCACCTGTGAAGACGGTCGACAAGTCCAGGAGTACGTTAGCCGGATCAGTGGCTAGAGCGTTCTTGAGCCCCTTCATAGACCCATAAGTTTGCTTGTAATGATCCATCAGGGCGTTGACGACGGCCTCGTCATCAATCTTCTGCTTGGCGTCCTGCGCGACACCAAGAGCGCCGGAAGCCTTAGACACAGCTCCCCTACCGAGAGCGCCAATAGCCTTACCCGTCTGTACAGGGCTGGCGACAGCCTTGGCGATATCAACAACCACGCGGCCAGTGGAAGGGGCGATAGACTTGCCGAACCCCACCCCTGTCTGGAGCCATGTAAGCTCTGGGTCTTCGGCTTTGGGGCCGTGATTAAGTGGGTGAGAGTATTCTGCTTCTTCTGGGCGCTCCCCAAGGGCTCTCGTCGGTGCTATGTCGCCCGCAGTCGGGGCGGCGCTGGCGCTGCGCCCAGAGTTGGGTACCAACGGTCTAGTTGGGGTGATGTCTTCCAAGCTACCGCCCTCCGCCAAAGTATCTGGCTATGCGCTCCGCAGGGTTCGGACCATACTTATCGTCACTGTACCTATCGTTGATCGTCTTGATGTCACTAGGGGACAACCGGCCGCCCCGTGCGAAGATGGCTTCAAACATCGTCTCGTTCCCATTGCCATACTCGTCTTGGAACATGTCCTCGATGAGAGCCTTATCCTGCGCGATACGCGGCATCGCGCTGCTGTAGAACGCCTGCTGCAGGCCACGACCGGCGACCGCTGCATGTTGTCCAGGAAGCTGGTAAGCATCCGCGTATCGGTTCTGCACTTCGGTGAAGAATCTGCCTTCATCGATTGACAGCATGTTCTGCGTCATCACATCGGCAATCAACGCAGCCTTACCAGCGACAGATGTACCGACGGTGGGGATGCCAGCAAAAGCAGCCTCCAAGGCTGCGACCGACCTAGAGTCACCGCCTGCGCCCTTAATCAGCGCCAGTTGCGCGTTCAACTTATGGACCTCTTCACCTTTTTTGATTGTCTCCGGCGCTAGTGGTCTGACGCCGACCATAGCAGAGACTGAGTTTAACCCGGGCAATACCTTTGTGTAGAGAATTTCTTGCGGCACGCCGGAGGGGGCGTCTCTGAGCGCCTTCGCTAGCTGATTGATTACTGGAGTTAGTTGTCTAGCCGAAGCCGCCGCGCTCATTGCTCCAGTGAACGGGTTATCGCCTGGATTAGCCAAGTTGCGCCCCGTATCCCCAAAATTAGAGAGTTGCGCGGCCTCACTACGCATGACTTCGTCAACATCGGCAGTCAACCCGGCAGCCGACTGCGCCGCTGTCAGTGCTGGAGCCGCTGTGGCAGCGCCGGGGACCCGCAGCGGAGGAACTCCGCCGCCACCCACCACCTGACCCACGCCGGGACCAACGGTGTACGTATGGAGTTCGCTGGCAGGGACACGCTGGTTAAGCGTGTACGAACCGTTTGCGTTACGAGTACGCAGACTGAATGTGCCGTCCGGATTCTTAACGACCGCCCCGCCAGTAATCGCCGCGGCAACACTTTCAGCGTTCGTCAACGTGAAGGAAGTCTCGGCCCCTACGCGGGCGCGATCAGCGATGTTCTTCTGCACAGTCTCGTAACCGGCAGCGGCACCGGCAGCGCCCTGCAGGATCGCCGACCCTAGGTAACGGCTAGGCGAACTTGCCATAGCGCCAAGGCCAGACAAAAGCGGCACGAGCCAGCTCTCAACATTGCGAGTCTTAGGCGGCGGCGGCGGCGGGACCACAGCACCAGCAACGCCGGGGACCGGCGGCGCGCTCTCCGCAGGAACAGAGATTGGGTCGAGCGTAACTGTTGGTCTGCTTACGGCAGCAGCGGGAGGTTCCATAGTCGGAGCTGGAGCAAGGCCCCGGATCGAGCCGAGTGTCGCCGCAGCCGGAGTCGGAGCCGCAGCCGGAGTCGGAGTCGGAGTCGGAGCCGGAGCCGGAGCCGGAGCCGGAGCCGGGGTCGGAGCCGGAGCCGGAGCCGTGGGAGTTCCTAGATTCAATGGATTCAATGCCCGCGCTGTGGTGCTCCCCCCCATTCCTGGAATCTGTACGTGCGGCCCGCCCTGAGGCTTAGCGGCGGGTGGACCATAGAAAACGCCCGGAGTGGGCTTGGGGACGCCCGTCGGACCCGGCGTCAACGGCGTATATGGGGCAACGCCCGTCAGACCGCCTTTCGGAGCGGTGGTGTACGACACGTCATACATGCGTGCAGCGAGTTCTGCTGGAGACAAAGCGCGCGCCTCCAGACCAGCATCTCCGGGGTCGGCCGGGGTGAGCCCGCGCGACAACGGCGCATCGTTGTCGCCAGCCGTGTCGGGGTTCTCTGCAGCAAGAGCAGCATAGTAATTGGCTCGCTCTCCGTCTGTCAGATCGTCAAATTCCTTTAGGCCAATACCAGGGTTCCCACCATTGAAATATCCGGCTCGGCCAGCGACCCCGCCGTTGCTCATGAACATCATTGCGAGCTTGGCCATGGTCGCCATGTCGCCAAGAGTCTGAGCGCCGCTGCTGCCCTTTGTCGTACCAGACGTTGGCTTCTCCAACTCGCGCGGTTCAAACGGCACCGTCTCGTCCTCTGGGACGTGCTGCGAGGACGCGCTGCTGTACGGCAAGCCTGTAACGCCACCGTAGGCTTTGGCAGCGGCTGGAGGGTTGAACCATTCGTATGCCTCCTTACCGGTACCGTACATCTTAGCGATGGACTCGCCGGTTTCAGCCGCAGAATTGAACTCCTTCATGGATTGCTGCATGCCGCTGTCGATGTCGGAGATGCGTTCCGGTCGCATGAGCTGGCGCACTTGCGGAGCGCCCTGCGGGATGTTCAACCCGCCGACGCCACCCTTGGGGTTCCAGGGAGCCCCCGCGTACATCGCCTCGCGGGCGTCGAGTATGCGCGCGAAGTAATCGTCCACTGCATCGTTGCTCACGCGCCCGCCGCTAGCGTACTGGTCGCTGTCTTCAATGCTTGGCTTGTTGACGACGTAGTCCAAGGGATGGATTTCGACGCGACTGGATTCAGGAGGACTGCGACGGTTCGTGTCGAGCGTCGTCTTGAACGGGCCGTATTTCTCAAGGTCGCTGATGCCGTACAGGCCGGAATTGCCATACGGGTATGCCTGCCGATGCTGCTCCAGAATCGACATGATCATAGCCATGGTGTCGTCGGCAGTCTTGCCGCCCTTAGCGTACGCCTGACCAGCGCGGTCCTGGGTCACGCTGCCGCCCATGCTCGCGGAGTCTTTCGTCGCCGCGTCGTAATCGACGGTCTTGTATCCCTGCGATGAACCGACTGCCTCTGGGTGATCGCGCTCGACATCCTGCGCGATGAGACCGATCTGCTTCCCCTGCTGTCCCTTGAAGCGGTACTTGAAGATCTTCTGCCCGTCGTACGTCTCGCCGATGGGCTCGATGTCTTCTTTGAGCCGCTCGTCCGAGAAGAAAGAAGACGGCTGCTGCTGTTGCGTGGTCGATCCAGAAAGAGCGCCAGTGCCCTGAGCGATGTTCGACAGGAACTGCGTCGTCTGGAAAGGGTATCCCTGCTGCTGCAGGAACTGGTTGTACATGGCCGACAGGCCAGCCTGCTGCGTCTGCTGCTCTGTTGATCCGGCGGCGAGCTGCGCCTGCGCTGCAGTGAGGGCGGCATCCTGCTGCCCAGAGCCAAGCCCAGCCAACCCCTGGCTGACTCCAGCGCCGATGCCGTAGATGCCCTGCCCGAGTCCCTGCTGCGCTTGGGCGACAGACATGTCCTGGCCGAAGCCCTGCTGGGCGAGACCCTGCTGGGCCTCAGCGACAGACAGGCCCTGGCCGAAGCCCTGCTGGGCGAGCCCCTGCTGCGCCTGGGCCGCTGTGATGCCCTGGCCGAAGCCCTGCTGCCCAATAGCGGCCATTTGACCAGCAGCCTGTGCCTGGGCGGCGCGGTTGGCCTGTTCTGCGGAGAGGCCGATGCCCTGTTGCTGCTGGGCGGCTCCGAGGCCCTCTGAGTATGCCTGACTCCGCAAACCGGCTTCCGTCTGTGCAGACGCCATCCCCTGCTGCCGCGCAAGGTTTGCCTTCGCGATCCCCGCCCTGTCGCCGCCAAAGGCACCGGCAGAGATAGCGTCCCCCGTCATGGCGGACTGCTCTTGCTGCTGCTGCTGGCGCTGGTTGGCGAGTGTCGCGCCGACCACGTTCTCGATGTACGGGTTCTGGTACCGCTGAATGTCAAGATTGCCTGGGTCAACGCCGCGTGCGCCAGCGACACCGTAGCCGGTGGCTAGGCCCTGGTACGGCTGCGCGCCAGCTTGTGCGCCATAGATGTTCTGTTCCGCCATGCCCTGAAGGGGGCGCGCGCCAGCTTGTGCGCCATAGATGTTCTGGGCTGCCATGCCCTGAAGGGGCTGCGCGCCAGATCGAGCGCCGAAGATGTTTTCGTCTGCAGCCGAATAGTACGGCACCGCCGCCTGCGCGGCGCCTGTGAGAACCTGCGTAGCGCCCTGAAAGTACGGCTGCGTGCTGCCGACGTTGGCGTTGACGTTGTTGATGCCAGCCGCCTGCGTCTCCGTGAGAGGGGCGACGAAGGCATTCGGATCCTCGCTGTACCGCTGGAACGGCTGCGAGGCGACAGATTCCGCCCGAGCGTTGACGGCGTTATAGCGCGCCATTACCTCCTCCGGAATGCCTACGCTGCTGGAGCTATTGCTAGTTTTTCCGCCCATCAGCCTCGTCCTTCACGAACCCGGTTTTGGCCCCATACAGGAAGAATGCCCCGCTGGGTTTTCCAAACTGCCGCTGGTACAGCCTGATCTTTCCTTCAGTTCTATAATTGCTCAGGACGCCTATGATCAGAGGCAACCCAAGGCCGTCGGACATCTTCTTGCTGAACTGGCAAAGGTAACGCGCCCTCGCACCCTTAGAGCTTCGGTGGTTCGGGTGGATAAAGATCGCCTTTTCCTCAAGAACTTCCTGGTCAGAATACCACATCTTCCCAATGCGAAGTAACACTGCCCCTTCAAGGTTTCCTCTGTCTTTTCCGATCAAACCTACGATGCCATTGTCAAGCGTGAGGGCGGGCCAGATTTCGGCTAACATCCGAGCTGGGCTCGGATCCACAAACCCGTTCTCCTCGCTGCCTGCCAGCGCGAGTGCCATAACGGCATCCACGTCGTCCCTATTGCCGACGTACACCTTCGGGGCCTCGGCCATCTTCAATCCTTCTTTGGGCCAGGAAGCGCCTTGAGAGTCTTGACGGTCTTGGCGCGCATCTGCTTGACAAACTCGTCAAGGACTTTGTGGCCGTCGTCCATGGACCCGTCAGCCAGCTCCGACACCCCATCCGGGTGAATGACGTACTCGCCACCTGCAGCCACGATAGGTACGGAGTTCACGGTGGACGGGATCGCCCCAACCGGGCCAGGGAAGATGTCCTTGGCAACGCTGAACCCGGCCATGGTGTTTCCTTCGCCCATCGCCGAGATGATGTCGGCAGGGATCACATACGACCCGCTTGCGACGTGCATCGGCAGGTGGTCCGTGCGTCCGGCCACGGGGCTATGGATCGCCCCCGCGTGGACCTTGCGGACGCTGCTGGAGACCGGCTGGCGAGCGATGGACAAGGCGGCGTCAATATTGGGTATGCTCATGGCTGCCCCAAAGAATAGGTGACGCTGACCTGTTGACCAGCGCCAATAATGATCACTAGACCGCTATCAAATACGGCGTTCACTGGAAACACACCCACGCCTGGGTGCGGGCTGTCAGCACTCGCGCCGGGCTTCGGTATTGCCACCATGGCGTTACTGGCGCTAGCGCCCGCGATCCTGGAGGCGTTGTGAATCATGCCATCCGTAGACCCGGCGACCGTAATAGAGAAGTTTACCAGACGGCCCTTGCCGATAACAACCAGCGTATCAGCCGCAACGGCGCCAGACGTAAGTGTGCCTATGTACCGCTGGAAGATCTGACCAATCTGGTTGATCGAGACAACGCCGTTCTTCTGCGTTGAGAGAATGTCATCAAGACTAGCCATCAGAACTTACCGTCAGTCTGGAGGCGGTAGCGGACATTGCCAAGCCGCCAGAACGACCCTGGGTCGCTGCTGCCGACCTCAATAGACAGAAGGCGAGCGCGGAAGCGCGGGGTGATGAACTTCGTTCCCTGCGTCAGGGTGTAAGGGCCGTATGCGGTCGGAGTATCACCAGGGAAGTCGGTCACATTGAACGTAATCTGCACGTTCGCGTTCTGCGCCCCGCCGTAGTACCCCCACTTCATGTCCGGCCAGACCTGATCGACGAAGACCTTCACGTCCGCATCGTTCGTGGCGAAGTAGCCGGTGGTGAAGTTAGAAATCATGGCAGAGCCGTCGGCGTCCGGCGATGTCTCATGCTGGTAGATGTACTGGTTCTCGCTCGCCCCGATTGGGGCGCCAAAAACGGATTGATCGATCCACGCGGTGCGCGCCAAGGTGCCGAAGTCCCACACGCCGAGCAGCACGTTGTACTTCACATACTTGGACGGCACACCAGCACTCCCGGTGATCGGGTAGTACCAAGTAACTTCGCCGAATCGGCTGTTTGTGGCGATGCGGATGTTGTCCGCAAAGTCCATATCGATGTCTTGGAAGATGACATCCCATATTGGGCACGGGATTGGTTTCACGCCGTCAGCGTATTGGAAGAACTGAGACTGGCTCATCCAGTAGGTGATGCCGCCCATGACGCTGGCAGCTTTGCGCCCAATCAGGCCGCATCCGGTGCCGACCTCGTTGAACCCATACACGTACGGTTGGTTGATGTACTGCATGACCCACAAGGCCACGTCGGTCCAGATCAAGCCCTGCTGCGGACCCTGCAGCCCTGAGACGATCTTAGATCCGCGAGGGATGCGGTACGAACCAGCCTGATTGGTGACCGTAGCGATCCAAGAGTCGTAGTTGCCGATATCGCACCAGCGCAGCAGGAGCGGGTCGATGAACCCGGTGAAGGTCGATCCCCACGCGACGATCTGGCGCTGCGGCATTGAGACAAACATGCCGTAGTTCGCCGCCGGGCCGCTTGTGATAACGGACGCATTGTCGAAGCGCGTGGACGGGCTCCACGCATAGATCGGGCCGTCAAGCGGGTTGGCGACTAGGATCTCGCCCCAGTTGCCCAACGTCCAGTCGTCCGCCGTGATCGGGGTACCGACGACGAACGTAGTCGATCCGCCATAGCCCCCCATGCCGTAGCCACCGCGCCCGTATCCAGACCCGACCAAGGATGGTCCGTAGCCAACGTAGAAATAGTACCTAGCATCACCGCCGTTGACCGTGGCCGACGCGGTGGATGCTGCTTGGTTGCTGGCGACGATTTGGAAGGTGTCGTCGTCTATCACGAAAACCGAATAGCTTCCGTAGATTGTCAAGCCGCCAACACTGGTCGATACCAGAACAGGGAACGAGTCGCCGGTAGAGTACCCGTGACCGATCATCGTCACTTCAACGAGGGCAGAATCTTGGATCGTGTCGAAGACAGGAAGGGTGCCTGCGTCAACAACAGTCGCGGTCGCTGCAAGACTAGCGCCAAGCGCGTCTGTGGACAGGATGGAGAAGTTATCGGCGTCAATCGCGGTGCAGGCGTATGTCCCGTACAGGACCAACCCGCCGACCGATATCTGGGTCTGAATGTACACGCTGTCGAACGATGAGATGGCGCTTCCGACATCTTCGATTACGACAACGTCGGATCCGTCTACGGTCGAAACCAACACGGACACATTATCGGTGAACGTGCGCGGTGTTATGTCGGACAGAACGCCATCATTGATGACATTCAGGGACTCTTCAGCCCCGACGGCCAACCAGTTGTTGATGTTGAGGTCGGCCCACGCCCACAAGCAGCGTATGGTTGACCCAATAGTGTTGGGGAAGAACTTCGTCCATCCGCCAAGTTTCTGAGGCAGACCGATCCCGTTCTTATCCGGTATGAAACGGATAAGTTGCGACGTGGAGATCGCCGCTTCGTTCAGTGCTGGCGTCTTGTTCTGATCTACGCCAGGGACGATTCTAAGAGCCGCGTGCGGCATGCTCTACCCTCGCGAGGGTGATGCGACGGGTGCCGGAGGCTGCGATGTCCAGCCAGATCCTTCGTGTTTCTTCCTCGCCTCTTCAACCTCGGCCCCAATCAATAGGGCTTTGTACTGGCTCTCATACGTCACAGCCATCTGCGGATCGTCATTCGAGCGCCCAAAGTTACGCTGGTAACCGGACACGAAGATCATCGAAGCCATGATCATGAGATCAGGCAGATAGGTGGAGATGAACGTGGTTGTCTCCGTGGCAGATAGGCTGTCAGGGCGATACGTCCCGACGATCTCTACGGTGTACGTCGCGTCTGGCGACGGCCCAAACAGGAAGACGTTATCGTTGAACGGAACGAAGTATTGCGGCACTCCTCGATTCGCTGCCGAGGAGCTGTTGTAAACGGTGTCCAAGAACTCCTTGGTGACCGGCAGACACGGAACACGGGTTCCGAGTTCGGGGTTCGTTGTCGTATACGGCGTGATCACGTTGATCTGATCAGTGACGACGAACGTCCCTTGCGTGATGGTCAGGGACCGATTCCCAATGGAGAGCGCGTACGAAGAGTTCGTTGTCGACGTGAACAGGAAGTCGAGATCGCGATAGATGCGATTCTCGGCGTAGGTGATCATCTGCGGAAGGATCTCCACGAACGCACCATCCGACTCCCCGACAACGGCGAGTGTCGCTATCTGTGTTACATACTGTGCGTACGTCAGGCCGGTTGTCACTTGTCCGCCTTCCGTTCGTTCATGGTGTCGAGTTTGGTGTAGATGCCGACGATCATCTCCTTGATCTCGCGCAGACCAGCGGCGAACTCATCGCGCCTGAGATAAGTAGACGGCAGGTCTATCTGGATGCGTTGGATGTCCACCCGCATGGCCTGCATGGCCCCCCACAACTCGCGGCCGATCCAGCCGCCTACGGCTAGGACAACGCCGACGCCGATGTTTACGAGTAGCTGCGAGTCCATTAGGGCCACACGACTTCTGCCGGTGAGCCGAACGTTTGCGGGATGTCGCGCAGGGCTTGCCGGTAAGCCTTCTCGGCTTGCGTCATAGTGCGGTCCTGAGTAGCCATCCAATCAGAAGCAACCAGCTTGGCGTTGCGCTCTGCGCGGACGCCGTCCCAGGTCGGCGGAGGCGGGACGTATTCTGCGATCTCGGCGGTGCCAGCGGCGACTTCAGTGAGCAGCCGCGCGTAGTCGGTGTTGTCGGGGTCCGGTGGGATCGACATGTTGTCGATCTGGTAGGAGCCGCCCTTAGTAAGTTGATATTGCTTCATGGGTTAAAGCTCCGCCGAACACTGAAGGTAGCCGCCCGCCGTCGCATCAAAGTCCAGTCCAGCGCCATTTCCAGCGGTAAGGCCAGCGGCGACCGTCACTGCAATTTGGTAACTCTCAATGTTTGTTCCCGCACTCATGGCCGTGGTGTCAGTTGACAGTTCCAGCGAGCGAAGCCGGAAGTCGCCAGCGGCGGATACAGAGAATGTAGGGGCGGCGCGCATTGGCATTGGATGACGCCCATAAAGCTCTCCTCCAGTGGTTGTGCGGCAATAGCCGGATGCAGGGATTGGGTCGCCGGTGCCAGTACGTGTCTGACGCCAGAGATACCGCTGGCATAGCGCCAACTCCTCGCCGTAGCTGCGGTATTCAAACGGGGTGGCGATAGAGCCGACTTCAAGCTGCACGCCGGTCAGGTACAGGTCGTTATCGATATGACCGAGGAAGTTGGCCTGATTGGACGTGGCAAAATCGTTCGCCGCGTTCCACTGGTTGGCTGTTCCTGTGTACGTGGAACCGCAGGCCAAGGCGAGATTGAGGATCAAGCCGATGCCAGCGGTCTTGAGCCAAGTACCGGTGGTGTCTCCAGTGATCGTCGTCGTGATCTTTTGCCACGTCGCATTGGCAGTGACGGTGTATTCAAACGGCCACGAGCGGTTCTGCGCGCTGTTCTGGATCGATCCAGAAAGCGTGGCTGGGAAAGACAGCGACGTGCTGTCCAAGCGCACCCAAAATGACAGCGTCAAGTTCTGTGCGCCTGATCCACCGAAGCCAGCGCGCGAGCACCGCAGCCCCTCAATGAGCTGCTGGAACGCGGCAATGTCACCGGCCGCAATGGAGGCGTCGGCGGTCGTAACGTCAATCTTGAGTGAGTTGGTGAACTGCGTGCTGGGGACGGTCGTGCTCTGCGTGACGGTGATGACGCCAGTGGTCGCGTCCAGCGTGTATTTCCACTGGTCGAGCGTGTACTGGGCGGTCGAAATCGTGGCGAAGCTGGCACCGCGCTG
The DNA here is from genome assembly GCA_003670575.1 of Chloroflexota bacterium. Taxonomy (GTDB): domain Bacteria; phylum Chloroflexota; class Dehalococcoidia; order UBA2979; family UBA2979; genus RH-chloro-G1. The sequence goes on along the minus strand of QWRD01000021.1, from coordinate 1,017 downwards.
CGCCACCTTCATCTCGCCGTTGATGAGAAGGTTTCGGTAGGACCAGTTCTTAGCAACCGAAGTCCATGCGGTGCCGCTGTCGATTACAGAGTTACCGGCAGTTGCAGGGTTCAGCGATGTCACCGGAGAAGTGGCAGCGCCAACCACTAGCCCACCAGTAGTAATAGTGGCGATGCTCAGGCCATTGAAGGTCGGGGAGTCTGTCGTCGCGAGGCCGAGAGCCCCTCTTTGGATATCAGAAAGCGTCGTCATGACTGAGTAATCCTCCAACCATTCGTTGCGCCCTGGTACACCAAGCCGAAGCTCTGTCCGTTAATAGCGCATGTGAGATCCGTCGCGCTGCCCTGGATGAGCTGTGTGTTTCTGGCAACCGTCAAGTTGTTGGTTGCGAATGTCCCCGCCGCATCACACACGGAGAGATAATTGCCTACCGACGGGGACGCTGGCAAGGTCAAGGTGACGACGCCAGCCCCGGTGCTAACCATATATCCCGATCCGGCAGCAGCGTTTGTATTCGTGCTGATAGCCGACCACGTCACGCCGCCCGACTGTGTCCCCCATGATGGAGCCGCGCTCGTGGTCGCTACAAGAATCTGGCCGGTCGTACCGGCGGCGGTTACGCCCTGGACGGTCGAGCTGGAGCCGTAGATAACGCCATATTGGGTAAGCACGGACGACTGACCCGTGCCGCCGTTGGCGACCGCGAGCGTACCGGCGAGCGTCACCGCGCCTGCGGTTGGAGACGATGGCGTAAGGCCCGTGGTGCCAGCAGTAAAGGTCGTAACCGCTCCACTGCTCAGAGCAGTGCTAGCCCAAGTCGTGCCGTCCGAAGTCAAGACGTTGCCGCTACCGCCAGGGGCGACTACTTGAACCGCCGATGTGCCGTTGCCAAGAACGACGTTGTTCAGGGCAAGCGTGGCTGCACCAGTGCCGCCGTTGGCGACAACTAGGGTGCCAGCTAGAGTAACAGAACCGCTGGTGGCGGTAGCCGGGGTCAAGCCCGTAGTTCCACCGGCC
>QWRD01000020.1 GCA_003670575.1 Chloroflexota bacterium | reverse complement strand
GCTCGTCCAGCCCCGCACGCAACTCCGTGCTCGCAGCAGCATCCGTCTCTACACTCCACATCGGCGTGCCTTCCTTGCCAGCGTTGCAACCGCCGGCACCTCTTCGTTTGGTCACGAAGGAAGGTACGCCACGCTCTCCCCCAGCCCACACATCCACAACTTCCGGTTATATCTCTGCTGGAGTTGCGTCGATCATCTGACGGACACCCAGGATATGGCGTATAGCCCCGAAAGGATGTCCGAATGGAAACGACAGAACGGCGAGCGCGGCGTCAGTTCACGGCCACATACATGATGGAAGGGTTCTGTCGGAACGGCTCTGTCAGAACTCAGGGTCGGGCCTGAGTGTAGCCTCGTCGAACTGAGACGAGCAGCCTGCTGATGACGTGTCCGCACTGCCAATCGACCGCAGTGGACCGGCGAAGGCTACGGACGGCGCTTGGCTACCGCCGGTCCTCGTGCGCTGGCTGCCAACGACGCTTCAACGAGCGCACCGGCACGCCGTTCAACGAGCTTCAGTTCCCGACTGATATCGTGCTGCTCGCCGTGCTCTGGCACCTGCGCTACAAGCTTGGGCTGCGGGACGTATCGGAACTCCTGCTCCAGCGTGGCTACACCGTCAGCCACGAGACGATCCGCGCCTAGGAGTTCCGCTTCACGCCACTGATCAGTGCCGATCTTCGGACGCGCCGCCGCGGGCGGGCGGGCCGGTCTTGGTACATCGACGAGACCTATGTGAAAGTCTCCGGGCGCTGGTGCTACTTGTACCGGGCGATCGATCGTGACGGTCAACTCCTCGACTCCATGCTTAGCGAACATCGCGACCGGTCTGCCGCCCGACGATTCCTGCGGCGTCTCGTTGAGGTGTCTGGTCGCCGGCCCCTACGGGTCACGACCGACCACCACGGGTCATACCCGAAAGCGATCCGCTGGATCTGCGGTCGGAAGGCGATCCATCGGCGTGATCGCTATCTGAACAACCGGACCGAACAGTCGCATCGGCCGCTGAAACAGCGGTACTACCCGATGCTGGGGTTCGCGAATATCGAGTCAGCGTCCCGGTTCTGCACAGCGTTCGACGAGGTCCACAACTACTTCAGAATCGACAACGCTCCGACATCGTTGGCACGGCGCGAGTTGTTCATGTTCCGCTGGCGGGAATTGATCGGGAGCCTCAGCGCCGCGTAACGAGACGGCGCGATGGAGCCGACCGGCGGCACGTTCCGGTCCTGAGTTCTGACAGAACCCAGCGTCCTGGGGACCGGCGTCCGGCGGCCGAACGCAATCGCGAGGATCACCGCCGCTCCGCCCCCGAGGCGGATCCATGCAACAGCGACGGGAGATATCTCGCGCACCATGACAGCGACGAACATGAACGAGGCGCCCCACATCAGGGCGAGCGCCAGAATGGCTGCGAAGTGGATCAGTCGCACGGCGTCCTTCCGAGTGTCTGGCTCGCCGTGGGGCTAGCTTCCCTGGCGCTTCACCGACCGGTAGGCATTCAATCCCAGGAACACGCCCGTGTCCTCGATTTGCTGGTTGCCGTGGGTGCTCGCGACGATTCGGGTCTTCCCCGAGCTACTCAGCCCCTCGTCGTTGTCCAGCGGGAAGCTGATAAACACGATGCCGTCCCTGACCTCGATGCTGATGGCCACCTCAGTCCCTCCCTGCCACATGGGTCGCGTCACCAGACTATAGAACGCTCGTTCGTTCGGCCGCTACGGTGACCAGCCCACGATCACGGAATCGTGCTCCCCGCGGCTGCTATGATGTCCACCCACCCGTGGTGGCTATGGTGTAGCGGTAACACGTCTGTCTGTGGATCAGGAGTCGAGGGTTCAACCCCCTCTAGCCACCCCAATCGCCTTGACCGAAGCCGCTGCAGCTCAGGCCGTGGCGCCCCGTTTCATCGGCGCTCTCTACGCCCTCGCGTCGCCGCAGGAGATGCGAATCGGTGCACACGACCGGGTGATAGCGGATCGGTCTCTGGCACTCTGCTCCCCGCACTCCCGCTGCTTCCCGCTACTCCCGCTGCGGCCGACGGTAGGGCTGAACCCGCTCAGCGCGCGGCGAGGACCTTGCGAAGCTCCTCGAGCGCGGGTTTCGGACGAAGCTGGCGGTCGAAAAGAAGCGGCGCGTCATTCTCACTTCCTGGGTACCGGCCAGTGACCCAGGTGTGGCCGTCGTCGAGGTTCCACGTGAGCAGGGCCGTGCAGGACGGCGCGGCCATGCAGGTGCGCAGCACGTCTGCATAGATCGCGGCCTGCACGGCGAGCTTGTCCCCTTGGAGCTTGAGGACGGAGACGTCCATCTCCGTGATCTGCACCGCGAGGCCCAAGGCGCCGAGCCTCGCGATGTTTGTGCTCATCGCGGCGAGTGCGGCGGCGCGTGCGTTCGCGTAGACGTTCTCGCCACCGGATACCAGGTGCATCTGCAGTCCGACACCGTCGATCGGCACGCCCCTGGCCCGCAGGTCCAGGACGAGCGCGTACTGGCGGTCGGACACCGCGCCCGAGCCCTCGTTGCGGTAGTCGTTGTAGAAAAGGAGTGCGTCCGGGTCCGCCTCGCGTGCCCAGCGGAACGCGAGCTCGACGTACTCCGGGCCGAGGGCTCGCAGCCAGATCGTGTCGCGCAAGTTTCCCTTGTCGTCGATGGCTTCGTTGAGGACATCCCAGGCACGGATCTTCCCGCGATACCGCGCGACGATCGTCTGGATGTGCGTCTTCAGGATCGCCTTGAGCTGCTCCGGCGTGAAGGTCCCGCCCTCCAACCAGGGCGGCAGCGACTGGTGCCAGACAAGCACATGCCCACGGACTTCCATGCCGTTGGCCTGGGCATAGGCGAGCATCTCGTCGCCCACAGCGAAGTTGAACTGACCCTGCTTCGGCTCGACGGTCTGCCAGTAGAAGCCGTTGTCGGTCACGATGGTCGCAGCACAGCGCAGTGTCTCCCGCGCGTTCGGGTCTCGGATCATGTAGAGGCTGCTTTGGTTGAGCCCCCCCATGCCTATCGCAAAGCCGCGCGCAGCGGCGGCGGCCCGCAGTGAGGTCACCGGACAAGAATTCGTCGTGGGCGAGGGCGAGCTCGTCCCCGCGACGGCGGGCGTCGCGCAGACGATGATCATCGCCGTGTTGGCTGGCACTCCGGTCGGAAAGAGCGCGCTGAAGGGTGCGTTCACGAAAGCCGGCGCGCCGCTTACGTAGCCCACGAACCCTGAGGTCGACCCACCGGCCGTGACCCAGATAGACGCGAGCGGGCAGCCCCTCGCCGCCGCTGCAGACACCAGCGCTTCGATGGGGCCGCCGCCCCAGACGACAAGGCCGAATCCGGTGCTCGGGACCGGGCCGCTGATATCCCCAGTCGCGGCAAGCGCGACATGTAGGCTACCGACCACGAGCGCGATGAGGGCTGCAGCTGCTCCGGCCGCCGCCTTTGCGAAACCGCTAACCATCATGGGAAGCCTCCGGCGGTGGATCGATTCCGGGCCGGATTATACGCCCTGCGCCGATGGGACTGCGCCACCGCTGCTCGCGACCCTCAACCGCCGCACGGCGAGGCCGCCCCTCATAGGCACCACGATCTGGTCATAGACGGTGTCGGTTCGCACTCCGCGCGATGGCAACGTGTGTGTGGTCGCATAATGGCTTCATGAACGAACGTCACCACGGCCCCCTCACATTTCGGCGGGCTACCGGCGCCGATGTCCCTGTGATTGTGGCAATGCTCGCTGACGATGACCTGGGAGCTCACAGGGAAGCGCAAGGCGCCGAGTTACCCGCATCGTATTTCGCTGCCTTCCAAGCGATCGATGCGGACCCCCACCAGGAGCTCGTGATTGCCGAGCGTGACGGTGAAGCGGTCGGAACGCTGCAACTCACCTTTCTTCCGTACCTGACCTACCAGGGGGGATGGCGGGCTCAAATCGAGGCCGTTCGCGTCGCGTCGCAATACCGGAATGAGGGCCTTGGTCACGAGCTATTCGTATGGGCGATCGATCGGGCACGCGAGCGTGGCTGTCACCTTGTGCAGCTGACAACAGACAAGCGCCGCAATGATGCCCATCGATTCTATGAAGACCTGGGCTTCGTACCTTCTCACGAGGGCATGAAGCTCGACCTCTCGAAACCCAACTAGCAGAGCGCGAGTTGCACCGCCGGGGGCCCAGCGTGCTTGTCCAGGGCGCCGACGTTCCCGCCATCCACGATCCATACATGGTGGCTCGGTCCAGATGGACGCCCCCAGAGTTCTGGACGATCAGGGCGCGACCAGCCGGTAGAAACGGAACAGTTCGTGTTCAAGCGGGAGCACCTCAATGTCTTGGAACCCAGCAGCCTGCGCGTACGCGCGGAGCGTCGCCGGGCGCATGACAGTGCCCGTACCTACGGACGGCATGTGCGATAGGCCGTCAGGAAGGCACATGACAATCGAGACCCCGTAGAAGAATCGCTCTAGCAGGTCGCCGAAATTGCCGAACGACTCGCCGACCCGCTCGTCCATCACGAGCACAGTGCCCCCCGGACGAGCCATCCCGCGCATCGCGTGCAGCACCGAAACCGGATCGGGCATGTCGTGCACACATTCGAACGCGCATACGAGGTCGTATGCGCCCGTCGCCTCAAGGGCCGCCGCGTCACTCGCGTGGAAGTGGACGCGCGCCTCGACGCCAGCGCCCAGCGCGTTCTGGCGCGCCATCTCCACAGACGGACCGTCGATGTCGAAGCCATCGACAGCCGCCCCAGGGTAGCCCTGGGCGATCGCAATCGACGCCCAGCCACCACCACACCCAACCTCCGCAACGCGTGCACCTGGCTGACTGAGCGCCGTTCGCACCTCGGGGATCTGGGATAGGTACCCATCGACCAGACTGATCTCGAAGAACGGACGGTTGAAATCCGACTGTGCCGTGCGCGCTAGGTCGCCGAACTGCGCCCATGACACACCACCACCGCGGCGATATGCCTCGACGAGCGCAGGCCCCTGGATTCCGGAGCCGACGAGGAGCCGCCCGATCGGTGCAAAGAACATCGGCGAGTGAGGATCGACCAGCACCTGCTCATACCCAGCAGGCAGGCTGAACCGCCGCTCGTGCGGAGCAGCGGCCGCATTGTCCACCATCAGCAGACCAGTTGTCGCCTGCTGCTCGAGCCACTCCCGGGCGTACCGCTCCACGGTACCGGTGCGCGCCGCGAGCTCCACCGATGTCGCAGCGCCGCCCTCGTGGAGTGCTCGGTAGTACCCGAGCTGCTCGCCTAGATAGAGCGCGAACAGATCCAGGGAGCCAACCGCCTGTTCCATCAGCCGGCCTACAAGTTCTTCAGGCGCTCCGAGAGACGCTGCGTTCGATATCACGAGAACTCCTTCCGGTGGCCGGCGCGAGATACTGTCGGAAATCGCGGTGATGGTATCAGTTGCGGCCATCGAGACCGCCTCACCTGCCGCCCAGCGCCCGTCGCCTCGGGGGGCTTGGATCTGCGCCCACCTACCACCAGCGACGACGCCGCCATAGCGGGTCATGTGAGGCGTGGCATCATCGGCGAATGTCCAGGCACCGGCCACACCGACGAAACGCCAGTCGCCCCCGAGCCGTGTCATCACCGATGGGCCGCCGGTGGTCGCCAAGCGACACCCGACCCAGATACTTCCCGCAGAGATCCCACAGTGTCCTCGGGCTGGCGATGCCTTCGGCCCGATGCCTCGGGGCACGGCATAGCCCACTGAGTGTTCCAGCCGACCGGCGCATCCGTGCGGGGCTCAGGAGGGCGCACTCCCGGGGTGCCGGCTCAGGACCCGCCGATGCGAACTGGGCCGACGAACATTTTCTGATCCGTATCGTTATGCTTCTAGGACGGAATGTCGTCGCGGCGTCTGCGAACGGAAGAAGGGGGGCACCGTGGCAGGGATGATGACCACTCGCCAGCGCATCCAGCACCTGCTTCGTCGGACCGGCTTCGGATACTCCGCGGCCGAACTGGGCGAGTATGTGGCCCTCGAGCTGGACGGCTCCGTCGAGCGGCTGCTGCGACCGGGGCTCGTGGACGATAGCGTCGTCGATAGTGCCCTCGCACCGGTGCTGGCGGTATTCGACGCGCCGGGCGACCCGCAGGATCCTAGCGTCCGGCGCGCGCATCGGGAGGCGCTGTGGGCGGCCTGGTACCTCCGTATGACGCGATCCAGGCGGCCCCTCGTCGAGCGCATGACCTACTTCTGGCACGATCACTTCGCCACCTCGATCGGAAAAGTGGACAGCGCGCTTCTGATGCACCGCCAGAACGAGCTGCTGCGACGAAACGCCCTCGGCTCGTTTCGCGATTTGTTACTCGGCGTGGCGCGTGACCCCGCAATGCTGATCTACCTGGACAATCGCACCAATGCGCGTCAGGCGCCGAACGAGAACTACGCACGCGAGCTGCTGGAGTTGCACACGCTCGGCGAGGGGAACGGCTACACCGAGCAGGACATCAAGGAGGCGGCGCGCGCACTCACGGGCTGGCGCATCGGCGAGGCGCGCACTGCCGTCTTCCGCCCGAACCTGTTCGACTCCGGGCGGAAGACGGTGCTCGGACAGACCGGCAACTTGAACGACGCCACGCTTGTCGATCTGCTGGCTGGGCACCCTCGCGTGGCGCGCTACATTGCGGGGAAGCTGGTCGCCGCGTTCGTGCGCCCCGAGGGCGATACCGCACTCCGCGAGCGCGCCACCGCGACATACCTGCGCACGTCCGGCTCCATCAGCGAGGTGATGCGCACCATCCTGCTCTCCGATGAGATGTATGCGCCGGCAGCGTACCGCGCGATCATCAAGTCGCCGACCGAGCTCATCGTGGGCGCCAAGCGCGCGCTCGAGATCGCTGCCGAGGGCCGCACCGAAGTCGAGATCTCCAACCGCATGGGCCAACGCATCTACGACCCGCTGAATCCCGCTGGCTGGGCGGGTGGCGAGGCGTGGCTGAACGGCACGACGATGCTCGCGCGTTCAAACTTCATCGCGCAGCTCACCGCGTTGGGTGGTAACGGCGCCGTAGATATCCCCGGTCTGCTGCGCCGCAACGGCGTCACCGGATCCGCCTCGGCGGTTGTGGACTGGGTGCTCGACCTGCTCGTCGGTGGTGACGTCGACGCCGCCTCGCGCGAGGTGTTGATCGATCACATCGGCGGCGTGCACTTCAACTTCGACCGCGCGGCCCGCGAAGGCACGCTGCACGGCCTCATCTACCTCGCGATGTGCATGCCGCTCTACCAGGTGGCGTAAGGAGGGCGCGATGACCAGAGGCGTCGAGTCCGTCAACGTCCGGGTCGATGAGCCGGTTGAGGTCGCGCGGCAGCTCGCTGCGCCGCTCTCGCGGCGCGGCTTCGTCTCTCGCGGGATCGCGCTCGTCGGGCTCGGTAGCGTGCTGCCGGCCGCGTTCGTGCGCGCGGTATTCGCGGAGGGCACGCCGCCGGGCGTGACCAGCAAGCGGCGCGCGCTTGTCGTCGTGCAGCTCGGCGGCGGAAACGACGGGCTGAACACACTGGTCCCGTACACGGACGGTGCGTACTACGACGCCCGTCCTCGCCTCGCCGTGAAGCCGGAGACCGCACTCCATCTCAGTCCGACGATCGGGCTCCACCCGGAGATGACGGGGCTGAAAGCGCTGTACGACAGCGGCCAGGTCGGGATTGTGCAGGGCGTCGGGTACCCGAACCCAAACCGCTCGCACTTCCGCTCCATGGAAATCTGGCACACCGCCTCGATGGCCGAGCACACCTCGACGGGCTGGCTCGGCCGGCTGCTGGACGCCACCCGCTTCGAGCAGAAGCAGGCATGGCGTGCCGTGAACATCGGCAGCGCGCTGGCGGAGTCGCTCACCTCGCAAGCGTCGTTCGTGCCGGCGCTCACCTCGATCCCGACGTACACCCTGAACACCGACCCGCGCGCTCGAGGCCAGGGCGACCGCCGCGTCACCGACTGGGTACGGCTCTTCGCTCAGCAGGCCGCTTATGGCGGCGCGCTGGCGATGGTCTCCGAGACTGGCACGAAGGCGTACCAATCGACGGTTGACCTCCGCCGGGAGATCGGGAGCTATCAGCCGCTGGCGAACTACCCAGGGACCGCACTCGCGACCGCATTGCGTACCTCGGCGGAACTGATCACCTCGAACCTCGGCACCGGCATCTGCTACGTCAGCACCGGCGGATTCGACTCACACTCTGGGCAAGACAACACGCAGCCGGCCCTCCTCAGGGCCGTCTCGGAGGCGGTCTCAGCGTTCTACGCTGACCTTGCGGCACGGGGGATGGATCAGGATGTGCTGACCGTGATGTGGACGGAGTTTGGCCGGCGGGTGAAGGAGAACGGCTCCACCGGAACCGACCACGGGACCGCAACGCCGCTGTTCGTCATCGGCGGGGGAGTCACGGGTGGGCTGTACGGTGAGACGCCATCGCTCCGAAACCTTGATGGAAATGGCGATCTGAAGCACAGCACGGACTTCCGATCGGTCTACGCCACGGTGCTGGAGCAGTGGTTCGCGACAGACCCCAAGGACGTGCTGGGAGGCTCGTTTCCCGCCCTCCCGCTCTTCGCCTGAGCTGCACGGGCAGCGCTTCACCCCGCGCATGCAACGTAGTGCGCGCCGCGATTCGGCGCGCACTACGTTGTGAATAGCGGTCCGTCAGATTCCAGCGGATCGCACAAGGACAAACTCGGCACTCCCGGCATCGGCAGTGCCGAGTTCCTCTTGGTGCGTGTGGCCCGACGCCCGTCGGAGAGCCATCCGCAGGGATACCGGGGAGGGCGAGTAGGAAGCGACCTCCTCGCGATTCCCCAACGGGTTGGGCTTGCCGCACCTACGCCCAACTCTTCCCGCTCGGCATCGCGAGTGCATCGGCGGGAAGCAACTCGCTGAGCGAGGTGGCAACCAGCGTGCGCTGCTCACCGCCACGCACCTCCAACTCACCACGGGCGACGATGAACGGCGCGAGGTGCACGATATCGCGCTGCTGCGCCGCTAGCTCGCGGCTGACCAGCACGTTCACCATCCCGAACTCGTCCTCCAGCAACAGAAAGACGATGCCACGGGCGGTCAGCGGGCGCTGCCGGCAGACCACCAGCCCTGCCACCTCCACCGTCCGGCGCCCCGTGATCGTTTGCAGGTGCCGGCTCGACAGCACGCCCTCGCCCAGCGCCGTGCGCAGGAACTGCATCGGGTGCGCGTCCGGCGAGAGCCGGAGCAGCGCATAGTCCGCGGCCATCCGCTCGTACGCCGTGAAGTCAGGCAGCGCGACCTCGTCCTGCCCGGTCGAGAGTTCCAGTCGCAATTGCCGCTCCTGCGGCGCACGCAGCACGGAACGCTGCATCCCATCGGAGAACAACCCAAGTTGCCACAGCAGTTCCCGGCGGTTCAGCCCCAGCCCATCGAACGCGCCGATCTGGATCAGCGCTTCCGTCGCCCGTCGAGGCAGCCCGGTGCGCTGTGTGAAGTCGAACAGCGAGCGATAGGCGCCAGCGCGCGCGCGTTCCACCTCGATGCGCTGGCCACCGGCCTCACCGACGTGCTGCACGTAGCAGAGGCCGACGCGCACGGCGTCGGCCTCGATGCTGCACGCAGCGTCGCTGGCGTTCACATCGGGCCGCCGCACCTCCACGCCGTGGCGCTGCGCGTCACGGGTCAGCACGTGCGGTGGGTAGAACCCCATTGGCTGGGAGTTGAACAGCGCGCAGGTGTACTCCGGCGTGAAGTACCGTTTGAGCCAGGTCGACTGGTACGCCAGCAGCCCAAATGCCGCCCCGTGTGACTTCGGGAAGCCGAACTCCGCGAAGCCGAGCAGCGTCTCGAACATGCCCGCCGCGACCGCCGCCGGAACGCTGCGCTCCGATGCGCCACGCATGAAGCGCTCGCGGTACGCCTCCATCGCCTCATGTGAGCGACGACGGCTCATCGCGCGCCGGAACGTGTCGGCCTCCCCCGGCGTGAACCCGCCCATCAACTCGCAGACCTGGAGCACCTGCTCCTGGAAGATCACGACGCCCAGCGTCTCCGCCAGCACCCCGGTCACCGAGGGATGCGGCATCTCCGGCCGATACTGCGGGTCGCGGCGCAACTGCTCCCGACGGCGCACGTACGGGTTGACCGCGCCACCGACAATCGGCCCCGGCCGCACGATGGAGACTTGCACCGTCAGGTCGTCGAGCGATCGCGGCTGCGTCCGGGTCAGCATCGCAATCTGTGCGCGCGACTCGATCTGAAACACTCCGACAGTGTCACCTGTGCAGATGCCGTCGTAGACCGCCGGGTCGGCAAAGTTGATGCGCGAGAGGTCGACGACTCGACCGCGATGGCGCTCGATCAGGTCGACGCACTCCTCCACAGCGGAGAGCATGCCGAGGCTGAGAAAATCGATCTTCACCATGCGCGCGTCGTCGATGCTGTCCTTATCCCAGTGGCAGAGGTAGCGGTTCGGCCAGGCCGACGGCTGGCAGGGCACGCAGTCGATCAGCGGCTCCGAGGAGATCACCATTCCCCCGACGTGCTGCGACATGTGTCGAGGGAACCCGGCAAGTTGCGCGGAGATTTCCGCCAGCTCTCGCCAGCCGCGCGCGTCCACCCGGTCCGCTGCCTGCGGCGAGCGTGCGATCTCCGCTGCCACCTCGCCGGCATCGCCGTACGGGCCGGCACGCTTCGCCAACCGATCGAGCTCAGCGGCGGGGAGCCCGAGCACCTTGCCCACGTCACGGATCGCACTGCGCATCCGGTACGTCGGAAAGATCGCGACGAGCGCCGCGTGGTCCTTCCCCCAGCGCTCGTACACGCGCTCGATCAGCCGCGCGCGGATATCTCGCGGGAAGTCGAGGTCGATATCGGGGAGCGAGTGCATCTCCTCGTTCAGGAAGCGGCGAATGAACAGGTTGTTGCGCACCGGATCGATATGCGAGAGCCCGATCAGATAGCAGACGATGGAGGAAACGGACGAACCGCGCCCGCGCCCCGGCGGCAGCTCCGTGACCGAGCGGGCGCGGCTCGGACCGCGCACCTCGCGCGCGACCTCCTCCGCAAGCAGCATCACCTCGTAGTAGACGAGGAAGAACCCCGCCAGATCGTGCATCGCGATCAGCCGCAGCTCCTCGGTCAGCCGCGCTTCGGCGCGGGCACGCTCGATCGGCTGCGCGTACCTGCGGCCAATGCGCTCGCGGCAGATGAGCTCCAATTGCTCAATCGACGTGCGACCCTCTGGCACCGGCGGCGAGGGCAACCGGTAGCCGAGGTCCGCCGTCAGGTCGAACGTGCAGCGGCGCGCGATGCGGACGGAGTTGGCGGCGGCGTCCGGGTGGTACACCGCGAACCGTCGCGCCTGCTCCTGCGGGCTGCGCAGATAGAACTCGGCATTGGGACGACGCTCCCGATGTGAGTCGTCGAGGGTCTTGCGATGCCGAATCGCGACCAGCACATCCTGCAGCCGATGGCGCGCAGGCTCGTGGTAATGCACGTCCCCGGTGCCAACCACCGCCACGCCGAACCGCTCCGCCAGCCGCACCAGCGCCATGTTGCGCGGACGGTCGCCGAACACGTAGTTGTCGACCAGCTCCACGAACAGCTGACCCACACCGAACCACTCGATGTAGCAACGCAGCGTCTGCTCTGCGTCCGCGGTGCGCCCGGTCTCGATCAGTTGCGCAAGCCGCCCCTGCCGACAGCCCGTGAGCACGATCAGCCCCCCCGCGTACTCGCGAAGCACCTCCACCGGCACGCAGGGATCAAGCCGGCGTGCCTCTTTCCCCGCTACGCTGTCCTCGCCCAGCCCGAACGCGAGGCTGGCCAGCCGACACAGGTGCGCGTAGCCCTCGCGAGTCTCCGCCAGCAGCGTGAGGTGGGAGCGACTCTCGTCGGATTCGACAACGGTCACCTCCAGACCCGTGATCGGACGCAACCCCGCATCGATCGCCATGTGTGCGAACTCCATCGAGCCGTACATCCCATCGTGATCGGTCAGCGCCAACGCGCGGTGCGCCTGCGCGACCGCCGTCGTCACCAGCTCGTCAAGGTGCGACGCGCCTTCAAGCAGTGAGTAGTTGCTGTGCGCGTGCAGCTCGACGTACTGCACGCCATCGAGGTGATCGGCGATACGCGGCAAGCCAGCCGCTGGCCCCCGCCCCGCCATCGAGCGCGGTGTGTCGGACGCCAGCGCCGCCTCCTGCTCGGCACGCCGAGCCTCCATCGTGGCCCATGACCACGCGGGATCCGGCGTGTCGGGTGTGGGTGACATCGCTAGTACCGCTGCTCGTACCAGCCGTCATCGGGAACGCACTGGTCGTCATGGAACAGCGTCAGCAGTCGACCGCTGTCCAGCAGCAGCCGGACGTAGGTCCGGGCAAGCGCATCGATGCGCCACCACGCCTCGGACACGCGCCACAACTCCTCGACCTGCGCGATACCAAGGACGGTGCTGCCACGCAGGATCGCAGACGGCAGCCCCAGCTGATTGACCACCACCACAATCTCGCGTGGCAGCCCTAGGGGTCGTAATCCATGAGTGCCCATCGACGTTCGGGGATGCGCGACCACGGTTCCACCTCCACCATGCGCGCCACCGGCGAGAGCCCGTAACGCAGCTTCAGATGCCGCACCATCTCGTCCATCTGATCCCGACGGCGGACACGCTCGGCGTCCAGAAGACTTGACTGCCGACCGCTCTCTGCGGTCAGCCCGCCCAGTTCCAGCTCCAGCGTCGCAATCGGGCCGGGGTACTCGGCGTACTCCAGCAGAGGCCGGACCGCGTGCCAGATGCGGTCACGGTCGCCGGTCGGCTCACGCAACACCTGCGTGCGCTCCCACAACTGGTCACCCTCCGTGGTGGCACGCACGCGGACGGAGCGGACGAAGCGCCGCACCGCCCGAGGTTGCCGGAGCGCGCGGCCGAGCAATTGCTCCACCGTCAGCGTCACCGCCTCCCGGCCAATCAGCGGCGGCTCGTGTTGCGCAACCTCGATGACGCGCTCCGCCTCGAACGGGCGAGGCCGCAGCGGCGTCGGATCCTCGCCACGTGCCGCCAGCCACGCACGCCAGCCCGGCGTACCAAACTGCGCCTGCACCGCGTGCGCTGGCAGCGCGGCCAACCCGCCGATGGTGGTAATGCCGAACAGCCGGAGCCGCTCCAGCACTGCCGTACCCAGGGGCAGCCACGATGCCGGCTGCACCGCAAGGAACCCGGCCGCCTCCGCAGGCTCCACCGCGCGTGCCTCGCCCGGTGCGGCAGCACGGGCGGCGATGGCTGCGGTGAACCTGGTGTCGGCCAGCCCGAGGCGAGGGCGGAGCATCGCCGGCGCCGCCACAAGGATCGCGTGGGTGAGCAGGTCGCGCCGTGGGTACAGTCCGTCCAGGCCGCGCAGGTCGGCATACACCTCGCCGGGTGCGGCCGCCTCCACCAGTGGGCTCACCGTGCCGAGCGCTTCGATCAGTGCTTCTGCGGCCCGCGCCGTGCGTGCCGGACGCTCCTCCACCACGATGAGTGAGGGGCAGAGCGCAGTTGCCTCGCGCAGCGGCAATCCGGGCCGGATGTTGTACCGCGCCGCCATGGAGGTACAGTCCAGCACGCGCGATTGCCCCATGTCAGTTAGCGCCACCGGTCGCGAGGCAAGATGAGGCCGCTCCGCCAGCACGCAGGCGAGCCCGAGAGAAGGCACCAGCAGACACGCGATCAACATCGATTACCCCCGCCAAAGGGCGAGGGCATACTAGTAGAACGTTAGTTCGTTAGCAAGGCTGCGGCGCTGCTTTGCGCGTTGGTGGCAGCGCCCCGGATACACACGACGGGGCAATAGCGGGTCGTCAGTCGGTGTCGCAGGCAACCGACCCGTCCAAGTAGGGGGTCACGGAAGGTGACGACCCCGATGTCCGCCGCGGTTGCGGAGGGCTTGGAGTTGAGCGTGGTGGATGGCCAGTCTCAATCGTTCGTGGGTTGCCCGATCGATCCCGTCGAACATGAAGCCTACCTCACGCGACGGGGCGTATCCGTCTCCCCGCACTCGCGTGGCGGTGGCAGCGAGTAGGTACGGCACGCCGACGAACTCAAACGAGAGCTTTACGGGCGTTTCGCTGGCGATCCAATCTGCGGGAGCGAGTGCCATGAGACCGGTCGTGCTGAGGTCGAGGGCGTTGGCCTGGACAACACGTTCAGCACGCTCGTCCCGAGTCAGCGCTACTCGCACCGGGAAGGAAACGGGGAAGCGATAGTCGTTGCGGCGTTGTCCGGGGGCACGCCCGGGCAGTTCCGCGTCTGCTCCTTGCTTGGCCGCCTCGCGTGTGTCCGCCCGTGGCTGATGGGGAAGTGAATCGGCAGGGAACGGAGTTGGCCGTCCAGACTCGGGTGTAGCGGGCTGACGAGGCTCGGACGGACGGGTCGCCGGCGGACGTGCCTGACGGGACGACTGCGCGCCCTGCTGCCGGATGGACGCGGTCTCGGAGCTAGCCTGCGGTTGTGCGGGCGGCGGCCCGTCCATACCCGCCGTCCGGGCGCGAGGGGGAGGGGACCGCCGAGGAGGAGGCTCGGAAGCTGCAGCCGCAGGCCGACGAGGTGCCGCGCTGTGTCGAACCGCCCCTGCCGTCGATTCAAAGCGAATCCGTGCTGCGGGCGTTCCGATCAGTGCCTGAGCTCGGTTCAATTGCACCATACGCGCAGCGTCGGGGGCGTCGCCCGAGTCCGGATGGAAGCGCCGCGCGAGGCGGCGATAGGCGGCCTTGATCACCTCTTGCGATGCCTGCCGCGACACTTCGAGCGCTTCGTACGGGTCGAATTCAGCAACCATCGACCCGACCCCTCGGCACGTGGACCAACTGGATTGCGCTTCTTGCGCGACGCCGGGCGGTGCGGAGCCGAGTCCGGCGGGACGAATACCGCTGCCAGCAATTATCGGCCGGCGCACTGCCGATCGACAGCTGCGAGTGGGGCCGCGACCCCCTGCCAAGAAAGCAGGTGGTCGGTCAGGCGGGCACGAAGAAGGCCCGGTGGTAGCCGGGCCGTACTCCTACATGCAGGTTCTGGAGCGGGAGACCGGACTCTCCCGCGCGATATCCCCCCACCTGACAATGGCCATCAGCGGGAGGTAGGCCTCGGCGGGCTTCACAGCCCGGATGCCGAGTTCATCGAACTGAACTTGCTCGAACACCT